>CAVAGJ010000013.1:0-71867 GCA_963588145.1 Coriobacteriaceae bacterium | reverse complement strand
ATGAAGCCCTTGGGATAGAGGTACCAACCTCGTCATGTTAACCCGAGAATCCAGGTTTGAACCACTCGCCTAGCGAGTGGTTTTCGAGATACAAAAAGCTGCCAAGCGCAGAACGCTCTTGGCAGCAAAAATCTTATTTTATTTCATTGTCCTCTTGACGGGGTGCGGTTCAGAACCCTCTTTATTGGGCAGGGCTTGTTTGAGATATCTTTTTTGGTGATTAAAGGATCCTATGGCAAGCGTTTTTGTGCTTTGGGGCACATTCAGATATAAAAGAGGCTGCTGCACTTGGCCTTTTCACCTGTGCAACAGCCCTTTTTTATAATCCAAATATTTTCCGCATTTCCTGCAAATAGGCTTCATACCGCCGCCGCATTTCGGTATCGTTTACACTGCCAAAGGCGCGGCAGGGGGCTACTCCGGGGCCAGTGCTTCCGGTTTCACCAAAACGGGCAGTCCGCTCGTTAACCGGATCGCGCCAGTTGTCCCAGCCGTTTGGGTGGATTTCCTCGCTCAAGTCACAGTCCATCCAATAGCAGGCCGCATCAGCCCGCCAGGGACGGCCCAGGTAAACGCTCTGCGGTGGGCAGTCTCCCTGTACGGTACAGTTCACAAACAGGTAGCCACGGCGCTTTGGCGGCGTACTAGGGGCTGTGATATAGCAGGTCCGCGTCTGATGTCGCAGCGGCTTAATTTGGCAATGGTCAAACACTGCATCAGCCCCGCCAAAAATAAAATCAATGTTGCCACGGATGCTGCAATCCTGATAATACTGCTCGGTGTTCAGGCGTAGGCTGTCCTGGCGTGGGCCGCGGAAACCGTTTTTCTCGCGTTCCAGCAGAGGGAGCGGCGCGGTAAACAGAGTGTCCTGATTGCCATACAGATTCACACCCTGCATTAGCACATAGCTGGCATCGGCGTAGACCGCCAGGGCCTGGCCCGCTTTTGCGCCGTCACCGGCAGTATTCTGTACCGTCAGGTTCCTTACTTCCGCTTTTCTGCCGCCCAAAAACAGCGTCCAGGAGCGGAACGTTCCGGTCTTTTCCTCGCCGGGCCATGGGTCGCGCCCACCCACACCAGCGGTGAGGATCGTCTTTTCGCGGTCCTCGCCCTCCAGAATATAATCTTCCAGTTCAATAAAAGGCCGCTCCGCATACATACCGCGCCGCAGGTAAAACCGCACCGGTTCCTGCGGATGGTCTGCGCAGGCATGTACTGCTTCGGTCAGGGTGCGGTACATGGCGCTGCCGTCAGCGGCCACAGTCAATGTTTTTCGCTCTGCCATTTTTAAAAGTAACCTTTCATAAAGGCAATATCGCTGGCCGCGCGGGCAGGTACGGCCTCCTCACGCAGCACAGGCAGTGTTTTCTGGGGCATCTGGTGTAGCATGGCAAAAGCCCCGGCATAATCCGTGCGGGACTCCTCCAGGCTGGTGGAAAGCAGACTGCCATCCGGCTTAAAGCTTTGCCCCTTAAAGTGTACCGCCACAATCTGGTCGCCCCAAAGTTCCCCCACCTGGTCCCAGATAGCGGCCTGGTGGTTCATGTTGCCTGCGTCCACCAGGTTGCTCATATCAAAAATTGTCTTCAGGTTCGGGCTGCGCATCGTATCCAGGATATGCCGCACGGCGGCAGGGGAGTTCATGCTGTGATACGTCACAGGCTCCATCGCCACCAATACGCCCAGCTCCTCGGCCATGGGCAAAATCTCGGCCAGGCTGCGGCAAAGCAGATCCTGGGCCTCCTCGCGTGTGGTGCCAGCAGGCTGCTTAGCCATGTTGGTAGTCTCGGTACCGATGCACCCAGCCCCCAGCGCCTTGCAGATAGCCAGCTGACTTTTGAAATCTGCCACATTCTTCAGGCGGCTTTCATCATTGATGGCTAGTTCCACATAGGTACCCAGCACCGCCGTCTGCACGTTATAGTTTTTCTGGGCTTCCAGCGTATCTGCCACAAGCTCAACGGTCACATCCGCATAGCTTTTTACTGACGGGATGCATTTTTTATAGGCCAGCTGCACGGCTGAAAACCCATCCGTCGCCACGCGACCCAACAGTTCATCGATCGTGCCTTTTCCGTAGTCATGCAGGCGCGCGCCCACAACGAATTCCGGCATCCTGTGCCTCCTTATTGCTTTTTGGTCTGTGCGGTCAAAATCTCGGTATAGGCCAACAGCAGGGGGCCAACGCCCTTGGCATCGTTCTCCACGACCGGCTCACTGAAATAGTATTCCAGGCTGCCATCGCGGTGGGTCGCGCCGCCCAGGCCTGCCACCAGGCAGATACCGCCCAGTTGCAAAGCGCCGTCAGCACCCCCGCCGAGGTGACGGTCGCAGGTACCGTAAAATGCTTTCTCACCAAAGGCGGCGTAGCGGTTGGGCAAGTAGCCCAAGCGTACACCTTTCAGCACTGCGTAGGCAAACAGGGCACTGCCGGAGGTTTCCAGATAGTTGCCCTCTACGCCTGCTTTATCAATAACCTGCCAGAACATACCAGTCTCAGCATCCTGGAACTGAAGCATTGCGTCCACAGCGTCTTTCAGCATAGCCATGATGGCTCGGTACTCATAGTACAGCATTTCGTTCATGCGCTCCAGCACGTCCACCATCGCCACTAGGAACCACCCCATGGCACGCAACCAGAAGTTCGCACTGCACCCAGTTTCCGGGTTCGCCCAGTACATTTCGCGGCTTTCATCGTAGCCGTGGTAGTACAGGCCGGTAGCGGGGTCTTTCATGTACTTCTGGATATTCATGAACTGCTTGTAGCTGTCAATGCAGCCGTGCATGCCGTTACAGCGGGTTTCGTACTCCATGTAAAACGGCTGGGCCATGTAGGTGCCATCCAGCCAGACCTGCCAAGGATAGATCTTTTTATGCCAGAAGTTGCCCCCCTTGGTGCGAGGTTGGGTCTCCAGCTGGCTGCGCACCGTCTCAATGGCATCGCGGTAACGCTGGTCGCCGGTCAGATCGTAGAGGGTAAACAGGTTCTTGCCCTGGTTCACGTTGTCCAGGTTATACTCCTGCGGGTCGTAGGTTTCAATTACGCCGTTGTCCTTGACGAAATAGTCGAGGAAATTGCGGGAGAAAGTCAGATATTTCTCATCGCCGGTCGTTTTGTACAGGCTCAGGCTGGCAGTGATCATGCAGCCATCGATGTAGTTCCACTTATTAGGCTTGCCGCTGCGCACTTTCTCAATGTTCCACAGCGGGACTTCGGCGGTGCTGCCTGCGATCAGGTAGTCCACATAATGGCCCAATGTCGTCAAAATTTCTTCATGCGTCATCAATCAATCCTCCTCCAAAGTTCCTACGTTGGTCAGTTGCAGGCATTCGCCCTCGTATCCGGTGATCTTTACATTGTGCAGTTCAATCTTGCGCACGTTCTCAGCATGGATTCCCACTTTGCAAGAGGCATCGGCCCCGAACATCATGGCGGCCTGGCCGGGCTTGGCATTTTCGGCAAAGGAGATGCTCACGTTGCGCATACTCACGCGTTCGATGGGCTGTTCCGGCAGTCCGCTGAACCAGCAGCCCGCATACTGGGCATCGGTAGCTGTGATGTTCTCCATCTCCAGGCTGCCCAACTTCGGGGTCATTTCGTCCACAGGCAGGGCCTCGTGAGTCTGCACGTAGTCGCTGCGGCCATCAGGGTCGCAGAAATAGAACATGTTGATAACAAACGGCGTAAACACGCCATCCATAATGACGTTGCGGAACACCAGTCCATCAATGACAGCGTACTTGCCACGGCCGCGGCGGGTCTTTACGCGCAGGCCGCGGTCGGTGTGATCCATTAGGCATTGGGTCACGGTCACATTCTTAACACCGCCGCTCATCTCACTGCCAATGACCAGACCGCCATGACCGCGGCTCAGGCAGCAGTTGCGGATGACGATGTTCTCGCAGGGGGTATGGGTCGTCATACCCATAAACAGCTTGCCGGATTTCAGCGCGATGCAGTCATCGCCCACATGCACATGGTTGCCGATGATATTCACGTTCTTGCAGCCTTCCGGGTCAATGCCATCGGTGTTGGGGCTGTGGGAACTGTTGCGGATGCGGATGTTCAGGATGTCCACATTCTCCGAATAGGTGGGGTGGATCGTCCAGGAGTAGCTGTTGCAAACCAGCACACCGTGCAGCACCACATTTTTGGCACCGCTGGTAAAGAACAGCCGGGGGCGCCAGGCAATGTTTTTCTTTTTCGGATTCTGGTACCAGTCGCCGTTCTGTGCGTTGGCATCGATCGTGCCCTCGCCGGTGATGGTCACATTCTCGGCGTTGATGATGTTGATCAGCGCGGCAAAGCTGTCCAGGGGGTTGCCCTCCCAGCTTGCCAGGTAATGCTCGGTCTTTTCATCGCAGCAGGGGAGAACGCCCGGCAGGATGGGATACAGCTTGCGGTCGGTGCCGCCCAGCAGGGTGCAGCCTTTTTCCAGATACAGGGTGGTGTTGCTCTGCAAAAACAGGCTCTGGGTGCGGTAGGTGCCTGCGGGGACGTAGACTGTGCCGCCAGCCGGGCAGGTAGACAGTGCCGCCTGCAGCTGAGCAGTGTTATCGGTCTCGCCGTCTGCCACCAGACCGTAGCGGGAGGCATCTACAAAGAAGCTTTCCTTTTCCGTGGTAAATTCCAGCGTTTCACGCTCATCACCGATGGCCACAGTCAGCTGGTAGGTATGATCCGGCTCCAGCGAAAAGAGTGAAAAGACGTTTGTGTCCCCCTGCAGCACCTCCACGTCATTCAGCAAAACCGTATAGGCCGCCGGGGCACGGTAGCAGGTATCATTGACAAGTTCAAACACTGCACTGCGTGCAAGCGAACGTACAAGCGTTATTTTCATGTTGGACCCCCATAAATATAAAAAGTGTTTGAAATGTAGCAAAATTTGTGCTATTCTTAAAGAAACAAAACTAAAAATATCCGCAGAGACGAGGTGTCGGCATGGTTTCCGAATATACTTATTCCCCCCATGTGGACTTTTTCATCGATCGTGTTGACCGGGATACCGGTTACGAGATGCCCAGTTTCCACATCCACCACAAATACGAGATCTATTACGAGATTGAGGGTACGCGCCGCTATTTTATTGAGGACGCTGCCTACATCGTAAACGCTGGCAGCGTTGTGCTGATTGGCGAGAACCAGATCCACAAGACCGCCTCGCTGGGGGACTCCCCATCGAGCCGTATCGTGATGAATTTCAGCGGTGAATATCTAGATAAGCTCATCGAACTGTTCCCGGATGTGGATTTCTTCTCGTTTTTAAGCGAGGAGCATAATCATCTGCTCTCCAACATCACGGTCAAACAGCAGAACCACATCCATTCGGTGCTGCAGCAGCTATTGACTTTGCAGGAGGAAACTTCGCCCGAAAGCGATGCCATCCGCAAAATGCTGCTGGCCACTTTGCTGCTGGAACTGAAGGAAATGTGCAAGCAGCAAGCCCAAGGTGGGGAGAGCGGCCGTGTCAGCAACCATATTGTAGATCAAATCCAGGCCTATATTGCCGAACATTACGCCGAGAAGCTAACTCTGACCGGCATCGCCAGCCAGTTCTATATCAGTCCGTACTACCTCAGCCGCCTGTTCAAGAAGTCGATCAACCTGAGCCTGATCGAGTACATCAACGGTGTGCGCATCAAGGCCGCGCAAAACCTCATCGAAAAATCGAACGAGAGCATTTCCGACATTGCCGAAAAGACCGGCTTTTTGACCACTGCACATTTCCGCCGGGTGTTCAAAGATGCCACCGGGCTTTCGCCACAGCAGTATCGGCAATACTACAAACGGGTAAACAAGTAAATCTTCTTCGCCGTTCCTTATCTATGAAGGGGCGGCTTTTTATTTGCAAACTCTCTGCCAAAAGCAGGGAAGGAGCTTTCAAAATAAAAGCTGCCCCGCACCCCATCGCTGTAGTACGGGGCAGCCATAATTCAGGTCACAAACAGGGATGTGATTTTACTAAATCAGCCCTTGACTGCGCCAGCGGAGATACCATCGATGAAGGCATCCTGTGCGCAGAAGAATACGACCAGCTGCGGAATGATAGAAATCAGGGAGAGTGCCAGGATGCGGTTCCAGTTGAAACCGTTATCAGCGTCCATAGACAGCTTGACGAAGATAGACATCGGGTATTTGCTGGGAGTCTGCACGTAGAGCAGGGGGCCCATGTAGTCGTTGCAGCTCCACATGAACTGGAACAGAGCGCAGGCCACCAGAGAGGGGCTGAGCATCGGGCAGATGATCTTGTACAGGATCTTGACCGGACCGCAGCCATCGATGGAAGCAGCCTCGTCCAGGTCGTGAGGGATGCTACGCATGAACTGAACCAACTGGTAAACAAAGTAGGTCTCCGTAGCGAACAGTGTCGGAACCCACAGGGGCAGGTACAGCGGGCTGTTAATCCAGCCGAAGGTGTTGTACATCAAGTACTGGGGCACGTTCAGAACGACCTGAGGCAGGAACAGAGTGGAGATCATGATGCCGAACAGGAAGTCACGACCCTTGAACTGGAAGCGGCTGAAACCATATGCTGCGATGACCGAGGAGATCACCGTGAAGATGACCTTGGGCAGCACAAAGCTATATGTGTTCACGAAAGCCTTCCAGATGCTGATGTCGCCGCCGTAGTTCTGGGTAACGGCATCGATATAGCCCTGCAGGGTAGGGCTCTTGGTGATAAAGCCGATGCCGGAGAAGATCTCGGCGTTGGTTTTAAAGGTGGCGCCGATCATCCAGACCAGCGGGTAGATCATGATAATGCCAACCAAAATCAGCACAAAGTACTGGAAGAAACGGCCGACCTTATGGGCAGTAGAAATTTTCATTTGTCGTTTCCTCCTTAGTCAGCGTAGTAGACCCAGTGCTTCTGGCTGCTGAAAGCAATGATTGTCAGCAAAGCAACTGCCACAAACATGACCCAAGCCAGGGCACAGGCCATGCCCATTTCGTTGACCTTGAAGGCGTAATTGTAAACCAGCAGCGAGACCAGGGTGGTAGCGTTACGCGGGCCGCCCTGGGTGATGATGTAGGGACCGTTGAATTCCTGGAAAGCCTGTGCAATCTGGGTAACCAGGTTGTAGAAGATAACAGGGGTAATCATCGGCACGGTGATAGAGAAGAACTGGCGGGTCTTGGAAGCACCGTCGATGGTGGCAGCCTCGTACAGATCAGCGGGCACGCCTTTCAGTGCAGCCAGGAACAACACCATCGCGGAACCGAACTGCCATACACGCAGCAGACAGATGACGAACAGCGCCCAGGACTTATCAGCCAGCCAGTCCGGACCGGCAATACCGAAGACACCCAGGATGGTGTTGACAACACCGGTGTCTTTGAACAGGGCGCGCCACAGAACGGCAATGGCAACCGAGCCGCCCAGGATCGAGGGAATGTAGTAGACCGTACGGAACAAGTTCACAAACTTGATTTTGAAGTTCAGAATATAAGCGATGAACAGAGCAAATACTAGCTTGAGGGGCACAGTCATGAAAGCATACTTCACGGTGGTCAGCAAAGACGAAACCGTCTTGCGGTTGGTGAAGATTTCCACATAGTTCATGATGCCGTACTGACTGATACCTTTGAAGAAGTTCATATCAGTAAAGCTGTAGAATAGGGAACTGGCGAACGGGTAGGCTTTGAAAATCAGAAAACCTAGAATCCAGGGAATCAGGAAGAATAAGCCTGTGTTTTCGTCGCACCACTTTTTAAAGGGTGTGCGCCGGTACGTTTTGGTGGCAGGTGCGCTCATCCAAAAAACCTCCTTTACAGGGGCAGCAGAGCTGCGATTACATTTTTAAAAAGGAAGTCGGCCCCACCATGTACGCGGGGTCGGAGCCGACTTTATAACTTATTCAGCGCAGGGAGGATCAGGCAGCAGCCAGAACTTCGGAAACGCCATCCAGTAGGATCTCGGCAGCTTCTTCAGCAGTATACTCGCCGTAGCTGTAGCCATCGAACACATCGGTGTAAACGCCATCGGTGGTATCCTTCAGCTTGCTGGATTCGTAGTAGGGATCCAGCGGCATGTCAACGAAAGCCAGAACCTTGGTGTTGGCCTCGAGAACCAGCGGCTTAACAGCGTCAGCAGCTTCGGCAGCGGCCAGACCGGCAGCAGAAGCGGGAATGCCACACTCAGAACCCATAATGGCAGCGCCTTCGCCATTCCACAGGAAGTCGATCAGGGCAGCAGCCTCAACAGGATGCTGGCAGGAAGTGGTGATAGCCATGCCCATGGAAACCTTGGAGAAACCGCCGTTGGCCTTGTCGCCGAACTTGATCTCTTCGCCGACGGTGAAGCCGGAGTTGTCAGCCAAGGCGCCCTGGTACTTGTTGGCAGAAGAATCCCACTCAAAGATGCCGGCGTACTTGCCGTCGATCCATTCCTGAGACTTGTCGATAGAGTCAAAACCAGCAGCGATCATGCTCTTACGGGTGGGGATAACATGGTTGTCTTCCAGGCTCTGGATGAACTCGAGACCGTCAACGATCTCTTCCTCGGTGTACTGGCACTCGTTATCCTCAACCCATGCCTTGCCGTACTTGGACTCGAGGTAGAAAGTCATCAGGATCATGCGGTCATACTGGCCGATTGCGAGGGGATAGTAGTCATCACCCAGCTTTTCCTGGAACGCCTTGCCCGCGGCGATCAGATCGTCGTAGGTGGTGGGCACTTCTTCAATGCCAGCCTCTTTAAAAGTGTTCATGTTCCAGTAGAAGATACGGCCGGTCATCGAGATAGGCACAGCCTGCAAAGAGTCAGCTACGATGCAGGCCTCTTTGGCAGCATCAGTCCACTGGGTCAGGTCGATCACATCGCTGTAGTCGCGCAGGTCAACGAACTTTTCGCCCGTCGGGCTATACTGATACAGCCAGTTCCAGTTGACCTGCATCACATCAGCGCCCTGGTTAGCAGCCAGCGCGGTGGACTGGGCTTCTTCCCAGCCGGACCATGCACCGTAAGTAGCGGAAACAGTGATGTTGGGGTATTTCTCCTGAAAAGCTTCCAGAGCCTTCTGGTAAACCTCGTGGCGGGAGTCTCCCCCCCACCAGCTGATGGTCAACTCGATGGGATCGGTGGTGTTGATCTCGTGGGACTCACTGGTGGTGGTTTCCTCGGTGGAAGTTGTAGTGGACTCAGCAGTGGAAGCAGCCCCGCTGGTGGCAGCAGAGCTGGAAGCAGCGCCGCCGCAACCTGCCAGCAGAGTGGCAGTCATGGCACCGGCGAGAGCAAGAGAGATTGCTTTCTTCATGTTTTTATCCTCCTAAAAACTGTGCGATCTTTTTGGGCATAGTTGTGTGCGGGGCACCGCACCACAATATCTGCCTTTCGCTTGCCTATATGATAGCAAAATCGGAACGCAAAATAAATAGCCTAATTGGTACGTTCTGCAAAAAAACGCATGTATTTTGCTCTCCTAAAGTTTCAAGAATTACCGTATATGTCAGATTATACGAACCAAGTCAATATGTTTTGTGCATTTTGTCAGCCCGGTAATCAGCTGTTTTGTACAGACACTCCTGCGATTTTTGCCTTGTTTTTCCAAAATCTGTCGTAATTCCATATTTTTTAGTCGTTTGTCATCTTTTTGTCATTTAAAAGTCAATTTTGCATCGTTTCTTAAGTCCCTCAAGCAAAAAATGCCTGGTCCGTTTTGAAAAGCGCACAAAAATTGCCGCCTCGGTACGGATTCGCACCAAAAGCGGCATTTCTTGTTGTTTGCCTCTGCTTTCACCCTTTGGAGTGGCGCTTTAAAAACGCACGATACTCACGGTACCAGCACTGGGGACACAAGCTCTGATACTCTACATCGTCCACCGTATCAATGGCCACTTGGGCCCCCTCAAACACATACTCACCATTCACCTTGCGCCCATTGCAGATAGCCTTGCGGCCGCAGGCACAGATGGTTTTCAGTTCCTCGATGGTATGGGCCAGTTCCAACAGGCGGGTGGAGCCGGGGAAACCGCGCATCATAAAGTCAGCGCGTAGGCCATAACAGATCACCGGGATACCCAGATCCACCGTGACCAGGAACAGCTGTTCAGCCTGCTCCGGTGTAAAGAATTGGCTCTCATCACACAGCACGCAGGCGGGGGCACCATGTTCAGCCGAATCCTGTCTAACCAGTTCCACCACGTCCATTTCAGGCGTGACAAGCTTGTCTACTTTACAACTGATGCCCAACCGGGAAACAATGGAATCCTGCCCCTTGGTATCGACAGCAGGCTTTAAGATCAGCACCCGCATGCCACGTTCTTTATAGTTGTAAGCCACCTGCATCAGGGCAGTGGTCTTGCCGCTGTTCATGGCACCGTAGCGGAAATATAACTTTGCCATTACCGGCTCCTTTATCTTAATCTTTATTGCGCAGACGGTAGCCCAGGCTCATCAGGCTGTCGCCCAGGTGGACATTCTCCACCGTAACACTCGGATACTCCACCGACAGGTCATAGTGGCTGAAATTCCAGAATCCCTGGATACCGTGGGCCACCAACTCACCGGAAAGTTCCATCGCACTCTGGCGGGGGACACAAAGCACCGCCACGGTGGGGTGATGCTCAGCACAGAAAGCTTCCATTTCGCTCAGCGGATAGATGGGCGCTCCGCCCATCTCTTTGCCGCACAGATCCGGGTTGATATCGAACACTCCTATCAACTTGTAGCCGTTGGTGTCGCGACTGATAAAACTGGACACAGCAGATCCCAAGCGGCCAGCGCCAATTAGAATCGTGGGTAGCTTTTCGCCATCGCCAAACAGCAGCTTACCGATCTCCGCCCGCAGTACATCCACCTTATAGCCGATGCCCTGCTGACCAAAACCGCCGAAACAGTTAAAATCCTGGCGTACCTGGCTGGCTGTGGTGCCCATCATATGGGCTAGTTCGCTGGACGAGATCTTTTCCTTACCGTCAGCTGACAGGTTCGTCAGGTAGCGGTAATATTTGGGAAGGCGCTTGATAACGGGAAGAGATACCTTGCTTTGAATTGCCATGATACTTACCTCACAATACCGGGATACGAAAGCCCGGAAAGAATCTCTGGTGCTAAGGCAGTTCCACGCAATTCCTGCCCTGCGGGTTTAGGCCCCCCAACGGCTGTAGCACTTAGAATTGCGTGTCATTGCTTTCTAAATTTATAACTTATTATAAAATGCGCACACGAAATTGTCAATTTTTTATCTAAGTTTTTTCGCGATTTCCATACATCGTGTGCATGGAAGAGCAAAATAATTTCGTTTTTATCGCATTTTTTATGTTTTTACTATAAATTCGAATATTTCTTGCACTTTGTATTTTTGCAGATGCAGGAACGCATTGTCGGCTTTGTGGCCAGCCATTCTAAAATCACTGCCCGCCGATTTACGGTCCTGATGCACAACACCGGCAAACCTGTGATGGACATGGGCACTGTACTGGATGGCCGCCAGGCTGTAGAAGAAGGTTTGATCGATGAACTGGGCAGTCTGGGTGATACACTGTGCTATTTATATAAGGAAATAGAATCAGGCAGATAACTCCACTTTTTGCGCCATCTGCCAAAAGGGTAGGGGATATGCCACCCTCCGATTTTGGCATTTACAAGCCCCGCGCTTCGTGATAGAATAATAAGGAATATTCGCACGGGCTGACTTTCAGCCCAGTTTAAAATAGAATTCCTTTTTTAGAATAGTGGGGTAGTAAGAAACATGGCGCAATCTCGTTCCGGGAAAAGTTCCGGCAACAAAAAACGTTCCTCATCCTCTTCCAAAAGCAAAGGCCGCTCGTCCTCGAGCCGGGCTTCTACAACCTATCGGGCTTTCTCCGGCAAATCCGGTAAGTCCTCCTCGTCCCGCAGCAAAGCGCAGGCATCCCGCCGTGCGCAGCGCCGCGCCGAGACCCCCAACCTGGCACGCAGCATTCTGCTGGCCGGGTTAGGCTTGCTGTGCGTTGCCATGGTGCTGGTCCCCGGCCAGAACATGTGGAAAACCCTGCGCGGCGGGCTGTTTGGCATCTTCGGTGTCATGACCTATCTGGTCGGGCCGTTTTTGCTGTATCTGGCCTACCTGCTGGCCTCCGGCTATCACGTCACCCTGTTTGCGGGCAAAGTCACGCTGATGAGTGTACTGTGCGCCGGTGTGCCGGTCATTTTCTCCAACGTATTGCTGAACGATGCCAATCCCTGGCAGGTTATCAAAATGCTGTACACCCGTGGACAGACCAGCTTTTGGGAGGGCGGTGTCTGGGGTGCCCCGGTCGGCGGTACGTTGCTGGCTCTGTTCGGCCGCCCGGCCTCCAACGTTATCATGCTGCTGGTGTTCCTGCTGGGGCTGATGTTCTTCTTTGCTATCACGCCCGCCGATGTAGTACTGTTTGCCAACGACCAGTACCAGAAACTGCAGCAGGCGCGCCAAGACCGTGCCAAGGAAGAAACGGCTTACGATACCCAACTGTTTGCCCAGGAGCAGGAAGAAGAGCCGATTGAAAATCTGACGGCTCCCATGCAGGACAACCGCCCACATCATCCCGCTTATGATATCATCGCCGATACCGGACGCATCCCGGTACAGCCCACCCAGCCGGTGCAGCCTGTACAGCAGCCGGTACCGCAGGCCACGTCTATAAGCCAGCCGGTACAGCCCACACCCCCGGTTTCACAGCCTATCGCCAGTACGCCGGTCATCCCCAGTTACACTCCGGCCCCCACATACGCCGCCTATGCAGCAGCCGCAGGATATACCCCGGCCAGCTATGGTTCTTCCGCCACCGAGACGCAGCCCCGTGCCTCCTTTGATGTAGACCTCGGCCCCGGAGCGACCGCTTCTGCCGCCAAAGCCGCCATCGAGCATGACCCGCTGGAGCCAGTCAACATCGGCCCTGGTGGTACTTTCGGCATGGACCCTCTGTCCCATCTTTCCGATACTTCCCACTATCACGCTGCCCCAGCCGAGGAGCTGCCTGCCGCGCAACCTACCGCAGACGAGTTTGAGTTGAAGCTGGATGTTCCCGAAGAAACCGTCCCTGAAGAAGCCGTCGTGGACGAACTGGACAGCCTGATCAGCCGCGCCGTCAGCGGCCATGCCCCCTATTGTGGCGTGCAGGATGTCAGTTCCGAGACCACGCTGGACCTGCCGCAGGAGTCGGAATTCTCTGTGCCCCTCACGCCGGAACCCACCTTTGATATCCCGCTGGTACCGGTGGAAGATGCTATGTCCGCGGACAGCGAGCAGGACCATTTTTCCGATGACACCCCTGCCGAGGAGCCGTATAATGCGCCTACCGCCAGCGCCGCCCCGGCCATCCCGACCATCGGTGGCAGCTTTTCCATCAACGAGGCTGTCAGCGATGCCTGGAACAGCGGCCGTCCCATCTCCGAGGTGCTCAACGCCCAGCCTGTCACCCCCGCGCCGCAGGCTGCCGCTGTTGCGCCCGCTGCCGCTGTTGTTGCCGCCGCAGCCACGATTGCCCAGCCCCAGCAGCCCACCGGCACTGAAAGTTCGTTTGTAGTGCCCCAGCGCGGTGAGGCCGCCCACCTGCAGGTCAGCACCAGCGTTGGCAACTCGGCTTCCGCGCCCATCAGTTCGCCGCCGTCCGCCGCCAAGGCTGACCCTAACGCTATGAACCTGGCCGCCATGCAGGCCGAGCCTGTGGAGCCGTACTGCTATCCCTCGCTGAATCTGTTCAACGCAACCCGCCCCGATGACGAAGCCGGGGCTGCTCGCGAGATGAAGAAGAATGCCGACATCCTGGTCAACACGCTGGACAGCTTCGGCGTTAAGACCACGATGCTGGATATCTGCCGCGGTCCCTCTGTTACCCGGTACGAGCTGCAGCCCCAGGCTGGCATCAAAGTCAGCCGCATCACCAGCCTGGCCGATGATATTGCCCTGAACCTGGCCACCGCCGGTGTGCGTATCGAGGCCCCCATCCCCGGCAAGCCCGCCGTCGGCATTGAGGTTCCCAACAAGATTCGCTCCACCGTCAATATCCGTGCGGTGTTTGAATCCCAGAACTACATCAACATGCGCAGCCCCCTGACCATGGCCCTGGGCAAGGACATTGCCGGTGCAGCCCAGGTCGCCGACCTGTGCAAGATGCCCCACTTGCTGATTGCCGGTTCTACCGGCAGTGGTAAATCCGTCTGCGTCAACTCCATCATCATCAGCTTCCTGTTCCGTTCCAGCCCCGAGGATGTCAAGCTTATCCTTATCGACCCCAAGGTCGTTGAGCTGGCTGAGTACAACGGCATCCCGCACCTGCTGATGCCTGTCGTCACCGAGCCCCGCAAGGCCGCCGGTGCCCTGGGTGCCAGCGTGGCCGAGATGGAACGCCGCTACAAGCTGTTTGCCGAGAACAACGTCCGTGAGATCAAGGCCTACAACAAGCTGGCCGCCCAGACCGGGCTGGAGCATCTGCCTTACATTGCCATTGTCATTGACGAGTTGGCCGACCTGATGATGGTCGCCGGCAAAGAGGTCGAGGACTACATCTGCCGTATCGCGCAGAAAGCCCGTGCCGCCGGTATCCATCTGATCGTTGCCACCCAGCGCCCCAGTGTTGACGTTATCACTGGCCTGATCAAGGCCAACATCCCCAGCCGTATCGCGTTTGCGGTTTCCAGCCAGATCGACTCCCGCACCATCCTGGATGCGTCCGGTGCCGAAAAGCTGTTGGGCTACGGCGATATGCTGTTCCTGCCGGTGGGCGCTTCCAAGCCCGTACGTGTGCAGGGCACCTTCGTCACCGATGAGGAGATCGGCGCTGTGCTGAGTTTTATCAAGTCCACTTCCTCCACCCAGTATGACGAGGAAATGATTGCCGAGATGGAGCGCCGCGCCGTTGCCGAAAAGGGCAGCAAGAAGGGCAGCGATGATGACGGCGATGCCGGCGGTGCGCTTGACCCGATGTTTGAGCAGGCCGTTGAATGTGTTATCGATGCCGGGCAGGCCAGCACCAGCCTGCTGCAGCGCCGCTGCAAACTAGGCTATGCCCGCGCCGCCCGCATCATGGACCAGATGGAGCAGGAGAAGATCATTGGCCCCTACGAAGGTGCCAAACCCCGCGCCGTGCTGGTCAGCAAAGCCCAGTGGGAAGAACGTAAGCTGAACGGACAGTATGATGAAGCCTGAAAAATCTTCCTCTAAGCGCCGCCTGCCCTGGCGCAGGGTCCTGCTTTTCCTGGCTGTTTTGCTGCTGGCCGCTGCCGCTTACTTTGTAGAATTTCGCGGCAGCTGGTCGGATTTATACCGTGCCGCCGGGGTTTCTCTCGATGCGCCGGATGCAGATCTGCTGGCCCAAAGTCCGACCACTGTTACCGTGCTGGACGTAGGGCAGGGCGATGCCGTGCTGATTGGTCAGGACGGCGCGTACTGCCTAATCGACACCGGGCCGTCCGATTCCAAAGGTGACCTGGTCCGCGATTTGCAGCTAGCCGGTATCTCCAAGCTGAACTATCTGGTTTTGACTCATCCCCACGCCGATCACACCGGCGGTGCTCGGGAAGTGATCCGCAATTTTGCCGTTGGGCAATTACTGATACCGCCCTGGGATGCCCAGGCCAGCGGCGAAACCTCCGATTGGCCGCGCGGATTGTTTGATTTGGCTGCCGAGCAGGGGACAACCGTAATCACCGCCGAGGATGGCACCGTCTACCCGCTGGGCAGCGGCACCCTGACGGTTTTGCAGGGCGGGGAATCGGAGTTGTATGACACTGATGATTCCTCTGCCCATGTCAACAACGCCTCGCTGTGTACGATGTTTGAAGCGGGCAATTTCCGCTATCTTTCCACCGGCGATGCCGAAGCTGCCGCCGAACAGCGGCTTGTGGACCGCTACGGAAAAGCCCTGCATGCCACTTTGTTCAAGGCCGGGCATCACGGATCGTCCACTTCCAGCACCGAAGCCTTTTTGCAGGTCGTGCAGCCGCAGGTTGCAGCCATCAGCTGCGGGCTGAACAACGATTACGGCCATCCCCACGCCCACGCCCTGCAGCGTTTGACCGATGCCGGGGCCGAAATCTACCGCACCGATACCATGGGCACCATCACCTTTACTTATCAGAACGATACCCTCAGTGTTGCATCCGCCGATGTGCTGGATGCCGCCGCATGAAGTCTACAAAACATAAAGGAGCCTACTATGACGATCACGGAAAAATTCCAGAACAAGCGCTGCGTCTTTTCCATCGAGTGCTTCCCGCCGAAGCAGACCACCCAGATGGACAAGATGAAAACCACCCTGCAGGCCATGCGCGACCTGAACCCGGATTTTATCAGCGTCACCTTTGGCGCGGGTGGTTCCGCCGGCGGTGTTTCCACCGTGGAAGTGGCCGATTATATCCAGCACGAGGTCGGTGTACCGGCTCTGGCTCACCTGATCTGCATGGGCAATGACCAGGCCAGCGCCGCTCGCATCCTGGACGAGTTGGAACAGGCCGGTGTGCGTGATGTGCTGGCTCTGCGCGGCGACCGCACCCCGACCCGTCCCGAAAGCCCGGACTTCAAGCATGCCAGTGATCTGACCGCCTTTATTAAATGGAAGAAACCCGGCTTCTCGGTCCACGGTGCCTGCTACCCTGAGGGTCATCCCGAGGCCGACACACTGCAGCAGGACGTGGAAAATCTGCGCATCAAACAGGCCAACGGTGCCGAGCATCTACTGACCCAGCTGTTCTTTGATAACATGCACTTCTACCGCTTCCTCAACCTGGCCCGCCGCGCCGGGGTAACGCTGCCGGTCTCCGCCGGTGTTATGCCCATCGTCAAGCGCAGCCAGATCGAGCGCACCGTGGCCCTTTCTTCCGCCAGCCTGCCTTCGGGGTTCACCCGCATGGTCTCCCGCTGGCAGGATGACCCGGACTCTCTCTACGAGGCCGGTATCGAGTACGCCGTCAAACAGCTGCGCGACCTGATTGAGGGCGGCGCTGACGGTGTGCATCTCTACGCCATGAACGATGCCAACGTAGCTGCTAAGGTCTACGAGGGCATCAAGGATCTGCTGTAATGGAGCGGGCCAAGCCATCTTCCATAAACCGCGCCACAGCGCTGCGTTACATGGGGGCATCCGGCTGGCAGCCGGACACTGCCACCACCGCGCTGCTGGACCGTGCCGAAGCAAAGATCCTGGCGGCTGCCACACCGCGGGCTGCTGTGCGGCGGCTTCCGCGGGCGGTGTTTCCGCCGCCGGAACTGGACTGCGGCACCGATTTGACGCGCCACCTGCAGGGATGCGATGCTGTGCTGCTGATGGCCGCCACCCTGGGTTCCCAGGTAGATTCCCTTTTGCGGCGGCTGGAACTGACCGATATTGCCATGGCTGCGGCCGCCGATGCCTTGTCCTCGGTCTTGCTGGAACAGATCTGCGATACGCTGGAAGCCGAATGGCGCGATAAATTTGCCGCCGAGCATCTATACCTTACAGGCCGCTACGCCCCCGGTTACGGGGACTGTCCGCTGGAGCTGAACGATGAACTTTGCCCGGCCGTGGACACTGTGCGCGGCTGCGGCCTGGCCGTTACGCCCCAGCACCTGCTGGCACCGCGCAAAAGCACCACCGCCATTTTAGGCATTGCTGATCACCCCGTGACCGGCACCCTGGCAGGCTGTACCACCTGCCACCTGCGGGAGACTTGTGCCTTCCGCAAGCAGGGCACCACCTGCTTTGCTAAATAAGACGTTTTGGGGGAGTATCTGTGCAGATTCAAGAAGTATTCGACCGCCGCCGCTTTGTCTTTCTGGATGGCGGCATGGGCACTCAGCTGCAGCAGCGCGGCTTGCAGCCCGGCCAAAAGCCGGAGCTGGCAGCGCTGGAAATGCCGGATGTCTTAACGGCCATCCACCGCGACTATGTAGCCGCCGGGGCCGATATTCTGCTGGCCAATACCTTTGGTGCCAACGCCAAAAAGCTGGCAGGCTGCGGCCATAGTGTGGAGGAAGTTGTCTCGGCTTCCATCGCCTGCGCCCGCCGCGCCGGGCAGGAGACCGGTGCGCTGGTAGCGCTGGACATCGGCCCCCTGGGCGAACTGCTGGCCCCCGCCGGCACACTGGCCTTTGAGGATGCCTACGAGGAATTTGCCCAGGTCATCCGTGCAGGCGCAGCCGCCGGGGCCGATCTCGTCTTTTTGGAGACGATGACCGACCTTTACGAATTAAAGGCCGCCATTTTGGCCGCCAAAGAAAACTGCGATTTGCCGGTCTTTGCCTCGATGAGTTTCGAAAGCCGCGGCCGTACCTTTACCGGCTGCACGGTGGAAAGCTACGCCGTCACCGCCGCCGGTCTTGGCGCGGATGCCATCGGCATCAACTGCTCGTTAGGTCCTGCCGAGATCCTGCCCTTTGCCCAGCGCCTTTGCCGCAGTGTGCCCGCCGGGCTGCCGGTTTTCGTCAAGCCCAACGCAGGGCTGCCCAACCCGGACGGCAGCTACAATCTGGATGCCAACGGCTTTGCCGAGCAGATGCGCGAATACGCCGCCACCGGCATTTCGATGGTGGGCGGCTGCTGCGGCACCACGCCGGAATACATCGCCAAATTAAAAGAGACTTTCAGCCCGCTTACCCCTGCCCAGAAGATCCCACTGCGCCGCAGTTGCCTGTGTACACCGGTCCGCTTTGTGGATGTGACCGGCATCACCGTAGTAGGCGAGCGCATCAATCCCACCGGCAAAAAACGGCTGCAGCAGGCCCTGCGGGAGGGGGACAGTTCCTATCCCTGCGCCCAGGCCGTTGCCCAGGCCGAAGCCGGTGCCGAAGTGTTGGATGTCAACGCCGGTCTGCCCGGTATCGATGAGCCTGCCACCTTGGAACAGCTGGTCCGCGACCTGCAGGCCGTCACTGATCTACCCCTGCAGTTGGATTCCTCCAACCCGGATGCACTCTCCCGCGCACTGCGCATTTATAACGGTAAGCCCATCGTCAACTCGGTCAATGGCGAGCAGAGCACCTTGGATAAGATCCTGCCGCTGTGCAAAAAATACGGTGCCGCCGTGGTCGGCCTGGCACTGGACGAGCACGGCATCCCTGCCACGGCTGAGGGCCGCTTTGCCATTGCCCAGCGTATCGTCAAAGCCGCCAACGCCGCCGGTATCCCCAACGAGGATATTTACATTGACTGCCTGACCCTGACCGCCAGCGCCCAGCAGGAGGGGGCCGTCCAAACGCTGGAAGCCCTGACCCGCTGCAAAAAAGAGCTGGGTGTGCGCACTGTGCTGGGCGTTTCCAACATCAGCTTTGGTTTGCCCTGCCGTGGCTACCTGAACACCACTTTCCTGACTATGGCCATGGTGGCCGGGCTGGACCTTGCCATCATGAACCCCAACACCCCCGAGATGATGGCCGCTGTCCGTGCCTACCGTGTGCTGACCTCCCAGGATCCACAGAGCACCGACTATGTAGCTGCTTATGCGGATGTGCAGATCCAGACAAGCCAGGTCAGCAAGTCTGCACCTGCTGCTGCCGTTCAAAATGCAGCTGTGGGCGGCGATGCCCTGTTTGAAGCGGTACGCCGCGGCCTGAAAACCGAAGCCCGCGCTGCTGCCGATGCGGCCCTGATCTTGCGGGAGCCGCTGGATGTCGTCAACACTTCGCTGATTCCGGCACTGGATGCCGTGGGCGATGGCTTTGAAAAGGGCATCGTTTTCCTGCCGCAGCTGCTGCAGGCAGCCACCGCTGCCCAGGCCGCGTTTGAAGCCATCAAAGCCAAAATTGCCACCTCCGGCCAGGCCCAGGGTAGCAAGGGCAAGATCGTCATCGCCACCGTTAAGGGCGATGTACACGACATCGGCAAAAACATTGTACGCGTCATTCTTGAGAATTACGGTTACGATGTGCTGGACTTAGGCCGTGATGTGCCACCGGAGCGTGTAGTCGAGGCCGTGCGCCAGACCGGTGCCAAGCTGGTTGGCCTTTCGGCCCTGATGACCACCACCGTGCCAAACATGCAGGCTACCATCGAGGCCCTGCATGCCGCCAAACTGGACTGCAAAGTCATGGTTGGCGGCGCGGTGCTGACCCCCAGCTACGCCAAAGACATTGGTGCCGATTACTACTGCAAAGATGCCAAGGCCAGCGCCGACCTTGCCAAGCAGCTTTTGGGCTAAGGCTTTGGCAGAGTATAAAATACCCCTTGCATTTATCCCGAAAATATTGTACAATACTAAAAGCGGACAGGGCTGAATTGCGCTGTTTCGCGTACAGATGCAGGCCCCGTGCGTGGGCAGCCTGTGAACCATGTCAGGCGGGGAACCGAGCAGCATTAAGCAGCGTTTGCACAGTGCCGCGGCAAGCCTGCATCTGTACGCCAAGCAGCGCAGCCGCGTGCTCTGCCCGCCTTTTTACTGTTTTGCTGGGAGGTGGCATTGATGTACCGCGCACTGTACCGCAAGTGGCGTCCGCAGCGTTTTGCGGATGTTGTCGGCCAGACCCCGATCGTAACGGCTTTGCAGAACCAGATTGCCGCCGGGCGCATCGGCCACGCCTACCTTTTTACCGGCACCCGCGGCACAGGCAAAACTACCTGCGCCAAGATTTTTGCTAAGGCGGTCAACTGTCTGGACCATTCCAGCCCTGACCCCTGCTGCCAGTGCGAAGTCTGCAAAGGCATCGACTCCGGTGCCATCATGGATATTATCGAGATGGATGCCGCTTCCAACAACGGTGTCGATGATATCCGCGATTTGCGCGATGAGGTTGCCTATCTGCCCTCGGTCTGCCGCTATAAAGTGTATATCATCGATGAGGTTCACATGCTTTCCACGCAGGCATTCAACGCCCTGCTGAAAACCATGGAGGAACCTCCCGAGCATGTCATCTTTATCCTCGCCACCACCGAGGTGCAGAAAGTCCCGGTCACGATCTTAAGCCGCTGCCAGCGCTACGATTTTGCGCGCATTACGGCCGATGACATTGCCGGTCGTCTGCACTATGTGGCCGAGCAGGAGAAGATCGACTTGGACCCCAACGCAGCCCAGTTGATCGGCCGCCTGGCCGATGGTGCCATGCGTGACGCGCTATCTATTCTGGACACCTGTGCCGGTGTGGATAATACGGTCGATGAGGCCCTTGTCCGCCGCATGGCCGGTGTGACCGACCGTGGGTATCTGTTTGAGATCAGCGATGCCATCGCGGCCCAGGATTCCGTTGCCGCGCTGGAAAAGATTGCTGCCCTGCGCCAGCAGAGTGTGGATATGCGCCGCCTTTGCATGGAACTGGCAGGCCATTACCGCAACTTAATGCTTTGCGCTCTGCCGGGCGGCACCTCGCTGTTGACGGGCACTTCGCCGGAAGAAGAAGCCGCCTATTTGCAGCGCAAGGATTTCCCGCAGGCCGATGCCATCCGTGCTATCAACGCCTTTGGTGCGGCGCTGGAAAAAATGAGCCGTGGCACCGATCAGCGCATTGAACTGGAACTGGCTGTTTTCTCTTTGACGCAGCCCATGTCAGCCGCCGTTGTGCAGGCACCGATTGCCAGCCAGCCGGTTGCAGTTGCTGCGCCGCAGCCTTTTGCATCCGCCCCTGTGCCAGCACCAGCCATGGTGCCGCCGGTACAGCATCCTGCCGTTGCGTCTGCTTCTGTGGTTCCGCCCGTGCAGATGGACGATCCGCCGCTGCCGCCTGACCCGGAGTTTTTGCAGCCAGAACTGCCGCCGGTTTCTCAGCCCACAGCCCCCGCTGCTCCTGCCGCTGCGCAGCCAGCGCCCCGCCGGCGGGAACCGCCCAAAGAAGCCGGGCCGCTGGAGCCGTTCGGTTACTGGCCCGCCGTGCTGGCGGATCTGGAAGAAACCGATGCGATGCTGATTTCCTTTTTGCGCAACACCCGCGCTTACTACGATGGCCGCCGTGTGCTGTTTGAGTGCAGTGACGCGTTCCGCGATTACATCCGCAGCAACCGCGAGGTCAGCAAAAAACTGAAAGAATCCATCTACCGCGTTTCTCATATCCATTGCAACATCGGCCCCTATGAGGAACCCAAGAATGATGCTTCCGATACGCCTGCCGTTTCCATCGATCAAACGCTGAAAAGCATGCAGGCCCTCGGTGTTGATATTAAAATCGAAGACAAATAAGAATTTGGAGGATATATCCATGAAAGCAAGACTGCCCAAAGGCTACGGCCGCCCCGATCCCAACGCCATGATGCGCCAGGTCCAGAAAATGCAGGACGAGATCCGTGCCAAGCAGGAAGAACTAGAAGCCAAGGAGTACACCGGCACCGCCAGCGGTGAGATGGTCACAGTTACCATGACCGGCAAGCACGAGATCACTTCTGTCAAGATTAAGCCCGAGGCTGTCGACCCCGAGGATATTGAAATGCTCGAAGATCTCATCGCCGCCGCTGTCAACAGCGCTGTTGCTGCCGTTGACAAGGAATCCGAGGAGGAAATGGCCAAGATGACCGGCGGGCTGAACATTCCCGGTCTGGGCTAAGAGGCCGTATCTATGCCGCAGAATTTAGAGCCGCTGGAAAATCTGGTGGATCAGTTTGCCCGCTTTCCCGGCATCGGCCGCAAGGGTGCTACCCGCATGGCCTACGAGGTCATGGGCATGTCCAGCGAGCAGGCCATGGAACTGGCCCAGGCCATTGAGCATGCTAAAAAGGATCTGCATCGCTGCCGCATCTGCCAGGATTACACCGCAGGCGAGATCTGCAAGATCTGCCTTTCCCAAAAGCGTGACCGCAGTGTGATCTGTGTAGTGGAAAGCCCGCGTGATATCAAGTCTATTGAGCGTACCCACGAGTATAATGGTCTGTACCATGTGCTGCATGGCCTGATTTCGCCCATGGATGGCATCGGAGCCGAGCAACTTTGCATCAAGGAGCTGCTGGCCCGCCTGAACGACACCGTCAAGGAGGTCATCATGGCCACCAGCCCGACGGTGGAAGGCGAAGCCACTGCCATGTATCTGGCTAAGCTTATCAAGCCGATGGGCATCAAGACCACCCGCCTGGCTTATGGTCTGCCGGTTGGTTCCAGCCTGGAATATGCCGATGAAACCACCCTGTACCGCGCCATGCAGGGCCGTGGCGAGCTGTGACAGGATGCGCTTGACTTTTTCGCGTGGACGCGCTATACTTTAAATCCCGCCAGAGAGGAAAGAGGTGAGTTTCATGGCAGAGGAAAAATCCGGCAAAAAAGTGATTGCCTTGAACCGTGAGGCTCGCCACGAGTACTTTGTGGTGGAAGCCCTGGAGACGGGAATCGAACTGGTCGGCACCGAGGTCAAAAGCCTGCGCGCCGGCGGTGCGAACTTAAAAGACTCTTGGGCCGACATTGATGACGGTGAACTGATCGTAAAGGGCATGCACATCAGCCCCTACGACCATGGCAACATCTTTAACAAAGATCCGCGCCGTCCCCGCCGTCTGCTGGCCCATAAAAGCGAGATTCGCCGCCTGGGGCAGCAGATCAAGCTGCAGGGGTACACGCTGGTTCCGCTTTCGCTCTACTTTAAAAAAGGGCGCGTCAAGCTGGAATTGGGCCTGTGCAAGGGCAAAAAACTGTATGACAAACGTGCTACTGCTGCCGCACGTGATGCCAAGCGCGATATTGAGCGCGCACTGAAATCCCGATAAATGCAGCAAAAAAGTCTGTTTCAAGCTAACCTTCCCGGTGGGGCCTTGCCCCCACCGAATATGCGGGGCTGTAAAGGTTTCGACGGGGGGAGAGAGGCGTGAGCAGCGGGCCGTGGCGGTGCACCACGATAAAAGCGCCAAACTTAAATTAACTGACAACGATTATTCTGTTGCCGTCGCTGCCTAATTAGGCGCGACCGTCCTGCCTGCATCAGTACCGTGCAGGGCCAGGGCGTCGATTAGGTACTGAACATGAACGGGCCTGAGCTTGGCAGCCCGTCAGGTATTAACGAAGCTACCAAGGTGTAGTGCGTGTATGCTCGCCCGCACCAAGGGAAATCCAATAAACATACTGCGCCCGGAGATACTCTAACTGATTTCTTTTCGGACACGGGTTCGACTCCCGTCAGCTCCACCAGCAGATTGTGAACAGAAACTGTTCACCTATAGAATTAGCCCATAGAAAATGTCGCCACAGCAATGTTTGATGACAGCTTTCTATGGGTTAATTCTTTTCCATGTATAATATCGAGCAATTTTGAATAACTGTATCGCACATCAAGGCCCGTCCGAAAGCAGTATAATATAGATTATTTGATTCTATCTTGTCTATATTAATCCTTATTTTCACCGTGCCATCGGAAAGCATGTCGGAAACCCTTTGTCTCAGCTTCCTGTACAGTCGAGGCATAAAAGTCACTACTATATGGTCTTATAAGCGTTCGGTCATATTGTTGATCAAAAGGCAAGTGGTAAATACGTTCGCCAGATTTTGAATAATTGCATTTAATTTGAGGATAGTCTTTGTATGGAATTTCTGTAAATACCTGTATATCAAGATAGTCTGCACATTCAATAGCCAAGTTAGAAACATCAGCTGTTGTTACGAAAATTCCGATAACTTTCTTGTTCGTTCTATGATTGAGTTTTTGCAACACTGTCGTTCCATATAGCTGGAAAATATGTTTTTCATGGATGACTTTTTCCCTGGCCCATCGCTTACATTGAACAATCAGGTAATGTGTGTCGTTTTCGGCAATCAAGTCTCGCCCCATATCTTCTACACCTTCGGTTGCACCATTGTAATGAACAGTGTAGCCTTTTTGCTCTAATAAGTAGCCGATATAACGCTCATAGTCAATACCAATTTGCCACTTTGATTTCTTGCGTTTGTTATATCGATCAAGTGCAAGCTGCCACTTTTCTGTTTCAGAAAGTAACGTATATTCGTCAGGCGACAGCCACTCACGAACAGCAGTATATTCGTCATCAGGTACTGGTGCATCTAAAAGTAGTTTTGTTGCTTCTTCTGGGCGCAATTCCAGATAATCTTCCAGCCAGGGGAACACCGATAGAAAATAGTCCAGCTGATATTGAGCTGTCTTTGCACTTAAAACGGCCTGTTGGCGCAGGCGACCAAACTCTTTAACTTTTTCAGCAGCGACATAAGCCGGATGAGCTTTGTTTACGAGTTGTTCAGATGCCCACTGAGCCTTTTGAGCATCGAGATCTGCGTAGACTTTGGCCAACCATTCAGAGGATAAGCGAATTTCTTCTTTGGATTTATCAAGAAATTTTTCTTCTTTTTGAAGTTGGATTTCCGTTTCACTGATATGCTTTTCGCGGCGGTTGAACTCGAGATTTTTCATGTATACGCTACTTTGAAACGCTTTAACCTTTTCTTCATAATCTTTTTGATCTAATTCAAGCTTAGCCCGTTGCTTTTTAAGTTCCTCTTCTCGCTGTGGTAAATCTGTTTTTGCAGATTTTTCGCCGTTGCTGTATCCCAAATAAAACAGGAACAGCATAATTCCGCCGAAAAGCATTATAAAAGCCATTATTTCATCCATAACTACCACCCATTTTGCTCATCGCGTCTGAAAAAGCATATATTTCAATTTCAAATCACCGCTTGATTTTTATATTCAAGAACAACTAAACCCAGAACTTTTTGTATTATTCAACCAAAACGCCATAATCCCGCAGGCAGTGGTAAATGCCCTCCTGCGTGGTATCAAACTCAATACCACATTTTCGCAGTTTCCCGCAATCCATCGCAAGATTTCTCTGCCAATCTACGGCTTCGATCAGGCGTTCCACATCGGTCAGCCGCAACGCTTCAGCAAAAGCCCGGGCTGTCGTTACCATATTCTCGCTGTTTTCGCTGCCGTAATTGTAGACGCCGCCGGGTAGGCTGGCTGCAGGTACCAGGTTTTCTACCGCCTGCCGCACGTAGGTGATGCCGCGGTAATCCTGACTGGAAAAGCGCAGTTTTTCTCCATGCAGCGCTGCTTTTACCAGGTTCAGTGGCAGGTTGTCCCGGATGGGCAGGCCGTAGCTGGGCAAGTCGTACATCCAGGTCGCGCGCAGCAGCACAGCATCCGGGCAGGCATCTAGCACACGCTGCTCCATCTCCAGCTTCTGGCGGCCGTAGACGTTAGCAGGGGAGAGTTCCATCGCTTCCGGCAGCGGGCCGGGCTTCTGTACTCCGGCGTAGACCTGGTCAGAACTGAATCCTACCAGTTTAGCCCCGCACTGCGCAGCGGCGTGTGCCAGCCAAAGCGGCAGCTCTACGTTGGCGCGGCAGGCTTCCTCCGGGTGCTTTTCTGTGTAGCCGGTGTCCGAGATTGCGGCCGTGTGCAGGATTGCATCTGGTCGTGCTTCGGCAAGGGTCTGCATCAGCTGCGGCTCGGTGCAGCTGGCCATCCACCCCTTGGGCGGGGTCAGCACCTCATATTTTCCCTGCAAAAAGCGGCAGGCACGTGCGCCTACAAAACCACCTGCGCCGGTGACAAAAATGCGTTTCATGATTGCATCCTCACTTTTATATTTTACTTTGTATTCTACCATATTTTTGAGATTTATGGTATAATGATGCCATGAAAATTTTGTTTGTGTATTTCATTATCATCAATCTGCTGTCGCTGTTTTTGATGGCAGAGGACAAGCGCCGGGCCAGACGGCATCTGTGGCGTATCCCGGAGCGTACCCTGTTTGCGGCGGCCCTCGTGGGCGGCAGTGTGGGTGCGCTTTTGGGCATGTACCTGCTCCATCACAAGACCCGCCATTGGTACTTTGTAATTGGCATGCCCCTAATTCTGACCGCGCAGCTGGCAGTAGGGTGGTGGCTGCTGGCAGGGTGGATTTGATATTTTTTCGTCAAAGCAGCTTGATATATAATTAACTTTGTGAATTATTTTGTCATTTTAGCCAATGGCGCACGAATTTTGTCCACTTGCGGCAGCCATCGCGCATTTCCTTTGCAAAGCCTGTTTTGGGTGCTATAATGACTGTGTAAGTGTTGCGCAGGGGTTGCCCTGCGCTAAAATATGGAGGTAGTTTGTATGTCCATTTTTGAGAATTTTGAAAAGAAACTGCAGGCCGAGCCGAAGTCCATCGTCTTTACCGAGGGCACCGATGCTCGCATCCTGTCCGCCGCCAGCCGCCTGCTGGCAGGCAAGACCCTGAAGGTCATCCTGCTTGGCGAGCCTGAGGCCATTAAGAAGGCCGCCGAGGGCAATTTTGACATCACCGGTGCCGAGATCATCGATCCGACCGCTTATCATGAATTTGACGCTATGGTCGCCAAGATGGTGGAGCTGCGCAAGGGCAAGATGACCGACGAGCAGTGCCGCGCCGCCCTGTCCAAGGGCAACTACTTCGGCACCATGCTGGTCAAGATGGGCAAGGCCGACTGCCTGCTGGGCGGCGCTACTTACTCCACTGCTGACACCGTCCGTCCTGCTCTGCAGCTGATCAAGTGCAAGCCCGGCATCAAGTCCGTCAGCTCCTGCTTCATCCTGATGCGCGGCGATGAGAGCATCGCCATGGGCGACTGCGCCATCAACATCGATCCTTCCGAGGACGAGATTGTTGAGTCCACTGTCGAGACCGCACACACCGCTGAGGTCTTTGGCATCGATCCCCGCGTTGCTCTGCTGTCCTACTCCACCAAGGGTTCCGGCAAGGGCGAGACCGTTGACAAGATGCGCAATGCTACCGCCCGCGTCCAGGAAGCTCATCCCGAGCTGAAGGTCGATGGCGAACTGCAGTTTGACGCTGCCGTCGCCCCCGAAGTCGGCCAGCTGAAGGCTCCCGGCTCCAAGGTTGCCGGCTACGCTAACACCTTCATCTTCCCCAACATCAACGCTGGCAACATCGGCTACAAGATTGCCCAGCGCCTGGGCGGCTTTGAGGCTTACGGCCCCATCCTGCAGGGTCTGAACGCCCCCATCAACGACCTGTCCCGTGGCTGCAATGCCGAGGAAGTCTACAAGATGGCTCTGATCACCGCCGCTCTGATCTGATCTTTCTTTTAAAAAGCTAAAAAGTCCCGCCGCACTTTCAATTTGGAGTGCGGCGGGATTTTTGTGTTTGTTTATCAGTAATGCAGCTGATTGGCACCCAGCTTTTCCAGCACCGGCAACATGGCGGCAGCCTCCGCCTTAGCGGCAATGGGGTCCATCATCAAATAGTTGCCACATTCCACTGCCGAAGCACCGGGGATCTCTCCCTCATACTTGGCCATCCAGTCAAAGGCGCAGCTGGTCAAGTCCAAGGCTTCGGCCGGAGTCAGGCCGGTTGTCAGCAGGTAAAAGCCAGTCAGGCAACCCATGGGGCCAACGTAGACCACGCCGCTGCTGTACTTGCTGTTGCGGGCATAGGTCGCAAACAGGTGCTCCAGCGTGTGGGCAGCAGAGGGGGAAAGGTAGCTGCCCTTGTTGGGCTGCTTCATGCGGATGTCCCAGGTCAGGATCTCGCCGTTCGCGCCATCCTGGCGGGAGAGATACATGCCCGGCTGCAGCTTGGTGTGGTCAACGCAGAAACTTGCAATGCGTTCCATCGTCCGCTCCTTAGTCAGCCATCAGCTGAACAGTGCCACGGGTGCAGTCCATCGAGATGACCATGCCATCTTTCAGGGTGCGGGTCGCGTTGGTCGCACCCACGATAACAGCCTTGTTCAGAGTCAGGCCCACGATAGCAGAGTGGCTGTTGGCACCAGCTTCCTCGGTGATGACACCGGCTGCTTCACGGATGAAGGGCAGTTCATCGTTGGTGGTGAAGGGCACGACCAGGATCTGGCCGTGCTTGAACTTCTTGGTAGCCTCGGCGGCACTACGGCAGACGCAGACCTCACCCTTGGCGTTGCGGTTGCCAATGCCGACACCGGCCAGCAGGCTGTCACCTACCATGTGGACCTTAATCATGTTGGTGGTGCCAGAGATGCCAACGGGAACACCCGCAGTAACAACGACCAGGTCGCCGTCCTGGATCAAACCGGCATTCTTCGCCTTTTCAACGGACATGCTGATTAGCTCGTCGGTAGAGTGAGCGTACTCCATCTGCAGGGGGGTAACACCACGATAGACGTTCAGCTGGCGGCGGGTGGTCTCATCCAGCACACAGGCGATAATCTGGGCATCCGGGCGGAAACGACTCAGCAGGCGAGCCGTCTCGCCGCTCTTGGAGGCGGTGATGATAGCGGTAGCGTCAATATCGTTGGCGGTTGTGCAGGCAGCGTGACCCACAGCAGCGCTGACAGACAGGCGGCTGTTCTCTCCACGGGTGTGGTGAACCAGAGAGTCGAAGTTGGAGTCAGATTCTGTAGCCTCGGCGATGGTAGCCATGGCTTTCAAGGCCTCGACCGGGTACTTACCTGCGGCGGTCTCGCCGGACAGCATAACAGCGCCGGTACCGTCATAGATAGCGTTGGCAACGTCGGTAATCTCGGCACGGGTGGGGCGCGGGTTCACAATCATGGAGTCCAGCATCTGGGTAGCGGTGATGCAAATCTTACCAGCGCTCATAGCACGGTCGATCAGGTTCTTCTGGATGGAGGGGATCTCAGCGAAGTCAATCTCTACGCCCATATCGCCGCGGGCGACCATGATGCCATCAGCCACAGTCAGGATCTCATCGATGTTGTCGATGCCTTCCTGGTTCTCGATCTTGGCGATGATGCGGATGTTGCTGTTGTGCTCGTCCAGCAGATGGCGGATTTCCATAATATCCTGGGCATTACGCACAAAGCTGGCAGAAATCAGGTCAAATCCCTGCTCGATGCCGAACAGAATATCGTTGCGGTCGCGGGTGCTCATATAGGGCATGGACAGATGCACGCCAGGGACGTTGACCCCTTTCTTGGTCTTGATGGTGCCGTCATTCTTGACGGTGCATACGATGTCGGTGTCGCTCACTTCATCGATGCTCAACTCGATCAGACCATCGTCCAGCATAATGCGGCCGCCAGCGGCAACATCGCGGGGCAGTTCCTTGTAGGAGACAGAGCAAATCTCGTTGGTGCCCTCGATTTCGCGGGAAGTCAGGGTGAACTTCTGGCCGGTGACCAACTTCTCCACGCCGTTCTTGAAAGTGCCCAGGCGAATCTCAGGGCCTTTGGTATCCAGCATGGCAGCAACCGGCAGGTCCAGTTCCTTGCTCAGAGCGCGCAGCGCATCAAAGCGGCCCTTATGCTCCTCATAATCACCGTGGGAAAAGTTGAAACGGGCAACGTTCATGCCGTTCTCCATCAGCTGGCGCAGAATGCCCGGCTTTTCGGTAGAAGGGCCCATTGTGCAAACGATTTTGGTTTTACGCATATATAATGACCTCCATTGCAGAAATCTGAACATTAATCGAGTTTATTATACTACAAATTCCGGTTTTTGTACAAGTACCTAAACCCGCTTTACGCGCATTTTACAGTACAAATTTTGTCCACGTTTTCACTTCTGTGCAATTGGCTTTCTGTTTACAATCCACCTAAAATAAGGTATAATCTTAGATAATTATATTCCACGTGTTCACAACACACAAAATGTTTACGATACAGACAGGAGACAAACCTATGGCAAAACGTGTTTTTTTAATTGTTCTTGATAGCTTTGGCGTTGGTGCCGAACCGGATGCCCCACAGTTTGGCGATGCCGAAACCAACACCCTGGGTGCTATTGCCAACCATCCGAATTTTAAGGGCGACAACCTGGCCAAGCTGGGCATGTTCAACCTGGACGGCGTAACCTGCGGCTTCCCCGCGGCCGAGCCCATCGGCTGCTTCGCCCGCCTGCGCGAGGCCAGCGCCGGTAAGGATACCACCATCGGCCACTGGGAGATTGCGGGTCTGCTGAGTGCTGACCCGCTGCCCACTTTCCCGGACGGCTTCCCGAAAGATCTGCTGGATGCTTTCACCGCAAAAACCGGCTACCAGGTGCTTTGCAACAAGCCTTATTCCGGCACCGAAGTCATCCGCGACTACGGCGAGGAGCACATAAAAACCGGCGCTCTGATCGTCTATACCTCTGCCGACAGCGTGTTCCAGATTGCCGCCAACGAGGCCCTCGTCCCGGTGGAGAAGCTGTATGAGATCTGCGCCCAGGCCCGTGAACTGCTGGTGGGCAAGTACGGCGTGGGCCGCGTCATTGCCCGCCCGTTTGTGGGCGACTGCGCCGCCAACTTTACCCGCACCCCGCGCCGCCACGACTACAGCCTGGTGCCCCCGCGCGATACAATGCTGGATGCCATCCAGGCCGCCGGTAAGTCCACCATCGGCGTGGGCAAGATTCACGACATTTTTGCCGGCAAGGGCATCGGCGAGACCATCCGCACCAGCGGCAACACCGATGGGCTGCAGGTCACGCTGGACCTGGCCGACCGCGATTTTGAGGGCCTGGCTTTCGTCAACCTGGTCGACTTTGACATGCTGTACGGCCACCGCCGCGATGTAGGCGGTTACGCCGCCGCTGCTGCCGAGTTCAACGACTGGCTGCCCCAGTTCATGGCCAAGATGCGCCCTGATGATATCCTGATGGTCACGGCTGACCACGGCTGCGACCCCAGCTACATCAAGACCACCGACCATACCCGTGAACATGTGCCGTTCCTCGTCTATGGCAGCGAGATCAAGCCCGGCGTAAACCTGCACACCCGCTACAGCTTTGCCACCATCGCCGATACCGTCTGCAAGGCGCTGGATGTCGACTACTGCGCAGCTGGCTGCGGTGTGTACGATGAGATTCGCAAGTAAGATGGGTGTCCTTCTCTTGTGGATTCTGGCCGCAGCGCTGATCGTCTATTCGCTCATGCTGGTGTTTTTAAGCAACTTCAATATGGGCAACCTGATGGTCTGGATGCTGACGGCCGCCGTCACCGCCTACGCCATCTGGCATAAGCCGTTGGCCGCTTGGTTCCGCATTGGGGCTGGCCGGGTCGTGGGCCTTGTGCTGGGCGTTTTGCTGGTGATTTATCTGGCCGTAATTGGTTTTGTGGCCGTCAGCGGTTATGCCAACCCGGCCACCGGGCAGGAACAGGTCATGATCGTTTTAGGTGCAGGCCTGCGCAAAGATAAACCTAGTATGCTGCTGCGTTACCGGCTGGACAAAGCCTACGAATATGCGGTGGAATATCCCGACCTGCTTATCGTCACCAGCGGCGGGCAGGGCCGGGACGAGTGGGTGCCCGAGGGCCAGGCCATGCGGGATTATCTGCTTGAAAAGGGCCTGCCCGCTGACCGCGTTTTAGCCGAGAATAAGTCCACTTCCACCGAGGAGAACTTTGCGTTCTCGCTGGATATTTTAAAAGAGCGCGGCTATAGCGCCGATACGCCCATCGTCTACGTTTCCAACGCATTCCACTGCTACCGCGCCGGGCGGTATGCGGCACGGGCCGGTTTTACCACGGCCGCCGCGCTGCCTGCCCACACGCCGTGGCGCAGTGTGCTGCCCTGTTACCTGCGCGAGGCATTGGCCCTTGCGTACTACTGGGTGTTCAAAACGTCCACATCCGGCCCCATGCATGCCATGGTTGGGCTGCTGGATCTGAACAAGAAATTTTTCTACAAATAAAATCAGGAGGGAACTGCCATGCAGATCCGCTATTATAAGGAATACAGCCGGTATCTGGACCGCTTTATGGAGTTCAAGGTCTACGGCCATGCCGGACGGCCCATCATCATTTTCCCGTGCCAGAGCGGCCGCTTTTTTGACTGGGAAGACCGCAACATGTGCAACCTTGCCGCGCCCTGGATCGACAGCGGCAAGCTGCAGATCTTCACGGCTGACAGCATCGACCCCGAAAGCTGGGACAACCACGGTTCCGAGCGCCCGCGCATCGAGATGCAAGAGCGCTGGTACAATTATATCTGCGAGGAATTGACCCCGCGCCTGCTGGAGATCAACCGTGAGCAGGGTGGCGAGGACCACACCGGCAAGATCCTGGTAGGCGGTGCCAGCATGGGCGGCGGCCATGCCGTCAACTTCTTCCTGCGCCGTCCCGACCTGTTCAACGGCACCATCGCCCTGAGCGGTCTGTATTCTTCCCGCATGTTCTTTGGCGATTACATGGATGACCTCGTCTACCGCAACTCTCCCTGCGATTACATGCGCAATTTTCCGACCGACCATCCTTACATGGAGTTGTTCAACAAAGCCGATAAGTTTATTATGTGCTGCGGCCAGGGTGCCTGGGAGGGCGACCTGCTGGCCTCCACACTGGAACTGCAGGGCATTTTGGAAAGCAAGGGCATCCACCCCATCGTGGACATCTGGGGCTACGATGTCGCCCACGACTGGGTCTGGTGGGAGAAGCAGTGGACCTACTTCCTGCAGATGACGCTGGGCAACCCGTAACGGGTGCGCGTGTATGGATTTTTGGCATGATTCTGCGGCGCAAAAGCGTTGGTTGCAGCGGCTGGCCCTGTTCATTGGGTTGCTGCTGGTTCCGGTTTTTGTGCTGACCGTGTTTGCGCGGCCCTCGGCAGACGATTACATCTACGCAGCCCGCACACACGCGGTAGTGCAGCAGTACGGTTTTGACCTGCCGCGTCTGTTGAAAGCCGCCTGGGACACAAACGTTTACTATTTTGAAAACTGGCAAGGGCTGTATGTTTCCGGCTTTTTGCTGGCCTGGCAACCTGCCATTTTCGGCAACGCCTGGTATGGGCTGACACTGCTATGCGTCCTTGTGCCGTTGTTTTTCTGCCTGTATGGGGCATGCCGCTGTGTGGTGCACCGCTTGGAACCGGCACAAAAGCACCTGCCCTGGGCGCTGGCACTGCTGGTCTGTTTTGCCTTTATCGAGGGTATGCCCGCCCCGGTGGAAGGCCTGTACTGGTTCAACGGTGCCATGAACTACCTGCCGTTTTTCTCGCTGGCCGTGCTCAACGCCGGGCTGGCGTTTGGGCTGTGCTTTGCCCCGCAGCTGCCCCGTAAGCAGCGTATGCTGTACTGTGCCGCCGGGGTCGTGATTAGCTTTATCATCGGCGGCGGGCACCAGGTAGCTGGGCTTTTAAATGTATTGGTTTTGCTGCTGGCCGTGGTGCTCTGCGCGCGGCAGCGCAGATTTTATCATCTGCCCGCTTTTCTCGCTGCTGTGGCGGGGCTGCTTATCAACGTAACAGCCCCTGGCACACGGGTGCGTACCGCCGGGTTTGCGGGGGCAGGCTTTATTGAAGCCGTGCTGAAAAGCTTTGCGCTGGCGGCGCTGGAATGGATCCGCTGGCTGGATGTACCACTGCTTTGCCTGCTGCTGTTGCTGGCGCTGCCACTGCGGCACCTGGCCCAAAGCACCAACCTGCCGGACCGGGTGTTCCGCCATCCGCTGGCGGGTGCGGCTATCACTTTTGTACTGATGTGGGCCATGATCTTCCTGCCGTCCTACACCATGGGCGGCATCGGCGCGGGGCGGCTGCTGAATGTGGTCTGGATGACCTTTATCCTGGGCCTGGCCGTTACCGAGTTTTTACTTTTGGGCTGGCTGGAACGCATCCGCAATATCAGCCTTACGCCCGCTATCCGCCAGCTTGGCAAAGCAGGGAAGCACCTGCCGCTGGTTTGCGCCGCACTGCTGGTCTGTATGGCATGCATCGGCAGCCACACGGTAAAAGAGGGGCAGGACAACCACTTTGCTGCCACGCTGGAAGCTGCCTACGAGTTGGTTGACGGCGAGGCCGCGCGCTTTGCCCAGGTGCTGGATGAGCGCGAAGCGATTTTGACCGACACCGACCAGCCAGACGCGGTGATCCGCCCCTTGACTGAGGAGGAACGCCCCTGGCTGCTGTTTTACACCGATGTTGCCCCCGGCCCGGACCTGTGGGGCCTGACCCCATACTACAGCAAAAACTCTGTCACCATCGCTGATTACGATAACTAAACGCTAAACAAAAACCGGCTATCCGACTTTCTCATCGGATACCCGGCTTTCTTATATCTTTATAAATTATAAAATCAGGCTTTTTCCTGCACGTAGCGGATGAAAGCGTCCCGCTCGGCGCTGGAACGCACGGTGGCAGTATACATCTCATCGCCCATATCCAGGCGCAGCGCCTCGGGGATGCGCTCGTGCATCGTCATTCGGCTTCCATAGCGCGCCATGATCTGCTCGTTGCTGTGCTTATAGGTGTGGCAATCACGGCGGCCTGCGTAAACGCAGTAGTACTTGGGGCCGTCCAGTTCCAGGTTACGCACCTCATCATAGCAGACCATATCTGCCCAGATCTGGTAGCAATCTACCGAGTTGGCATAGTTGATCATATCCGGGGTGTAGCCGCCCGCCGGGCGCATATTGACTTCCAATGCCACATAGTCTCCCTTTTTGCCCAGACCCGGCTTGTCCTCGTTCAGCTGGAAGAACTCGCAGTGGAAGAAACGGCTCTTGGCACCGAACGCCTTGATCGTGCGGAAGCCCACATCTTTCAGCGCGGCAGGCACGGTCTTTTGCGTCCAGTAGCTCAAATCGCCCTGTTCGCTCACGATATCCAGCATCGGGGTAGGGAATACATTGGAGGTGTAGAACAGCGGTACGCAATGACTGTCGGCCACGCCATCAAAGCTGACGATGGTACCGTTGATGAATTCTTCCATAATATAGGGCACGGCGTGGGGCTCGGCGTAGAATTCTTTCAGTTCCTTCAGGTTGCGCAGTTTGTAGGTAGCCTCTGCGCCGCAGCCGTTATCAGGCTTGACGATGACCGGGTAGCCCACCTCTTTGACAAACGCCTTAGCCGCCGCCAGTGTGCTGACCATATGGTGGCGCGCCACCGGCACACCGGCCGCGATGTAGCTTTCCTTCATCTTGCTCTTGTATTTGATGCGCTCGATGAAGTCGTTCTGTGCGCCGGTGGTAATGTTAAAGTCGGTGCGCATCTGGGCATCCATTTCCAGCCAATACTCGTTGTTGGATTCCAGCCAGTCGATCTTGCCGTAATGGAACGTAAAATAGGCGACAGCCCGCAGCATTTCATCGTAATTGCCCAGGTCATTCACGCGATAGTACTCGGTCAGGCAATGCTTCAGCTGCCAGGGGATCTCGTCAAACGGTGCATCGCCGATGCCCAGCACATTGACACCATTGCGATGCAGCCGCTCGCAGAAGTTCCAATAGGTTTTGGGGAAATGCGGGCTGATAAATACAAAATTCATGGCGGGTATAACTTCCTCTCCTCTATAACGCCGGGGCACATCCTGTTGCAGGGGGTCAGACAAAACGGTTTGCGTCTGCATCGTAGGTGTAGCCAACTTCCTGCAGACGTTCCCGCAGGGCCGTTTCGTCTGCATTTTCCCGATCGCAGAATGCCGCAAGGCTGGCATCTCGGTCACGCAGCTGGGTATTGACATAGCTTAACAAAATAATAGGGTCCTGGGGCAGCATGGTCGGCTCCTTTTTTGTTTAACTCGTAAAATAGCAGAGAAAAAGCCGGTCACGCAATGTGACCGGCATTTTTTCTGTCCAATCAGACCGCGCGGGTAACTTTACCAGAGCGCAGGCAGCGGGTGCAGGCGTAGATATACTTCGGGGAACCCTCGACGATCGCCTTCACGCGCTTGACATTGGGGTTCCAGGTACGGTTGCTCCGACGATGAGAGTGGGAAACCTTGATACCGAACGTGACACCCTTGCCACAGCAAGAACATTTGGCCATAATTGCTTGCACCTCCTTTTCAATAGCTTAAATATTATAGCGTGGATTTTTGTAAATTGCAAGGGTTTTGTGCAAAAAAGTTTGAAAAATATTATATTTTCTTGCAGCTGCTCAAAATCGAAGCGAAAATCCGCCATCCGCCGCCCTGCGGGGCTTGTTTTGGGGGCATTTGTACGGTATAATAAGACGAGATTTTAATGGGGTGGTGTTTGCCTTTGAACGGTCTGCTGTCAACTACACAGATCATGATGTATATCTGCCGGGCGTTGGTCGTCCTGCTCACCATCCCATTTCATGAGTCTGCCCATGCTTTGGTCAGCCACTGGCTGGGGGACGACACCGCCGTGCGGGCCGGCCGTCTTTCGCTGAATCCCATGCGCCATTTTGACCCGCTGGGTGCCTTGTGCATGCTGGTTGGCGGCGTTGGCTGGGCCAAGCCGGTCAGCATCAACCCGTACAATTATAAAAATCCGAAAGTCGGCATGGCTGTTTCGGCCGCCGCCGGGCCGATCAGCAACCTGCTGCTGGCCTGGGTGTCGATGATCCTGTATAAAATATGCTATTACAGCGGCGTAGGGGACGCATTACCTTTTGTTGAGATGTTCCTTTTTTACATGATTACGATGAACCTGAGCCTGGCTGTGTTCAATCTGATCCCGGTACCGCCTTTTGACGGCAGCCGTATTTTCCTGCTGTTTTTGCCGGAAAATCTGTATTTTAAACTGATGAAGTACGAGCGCTATATCATGCTGGCCGTGCTGGCGCTCACGTTCCTGGGGCTGTTGAATCGGCCGCTGTCCGCGATCGTCAATCAGCTGTGGTCTTTCCTTATTGAAGGGACAGGCTTTGTAGAGTTACTGTGGGGGTATTGATTTTTTGCCGGAAGTTCTTACTTTTAAAATAGAAGATTTTGAAGGCCCGCTTGATTTGCTGCTGTACCTGGTGGGCAAAAATAAGATGAACCTCTATGACATCAACATCATGGAGCTCATCGACCAGTACACGGCCACCATCCGCAACCTGCAGGATAACCGCATAGAGGTAGCCAGCGAGTTTATTGACATGGCCGCCCATCTGGTGCAGATGAAAAGTGCCCTGCTGCTGCCCCGCAGCCCCGAAGCCGAGCGCATGAAAGCCGAACTGACCGGCCGCTTGATCGAGTACAGCGCCTGCAAGGAGGTTGCCGCCAAGCTGGGCAGCCGTGCCCGCGACCTGTACACTGCCGTGCGCCAGCCTATGCCGCTGGTAGGTGCAGCCGAGTACACCCGCCGCCACGACCCCAATCTGCTGGTCACTGCCTGGTTCAACCTGATGGGCCGCAACCTTCGCAAGCGTAAGCCCACGCAGGAGCGGTTTGAGCCGCTGGTCACCGCGCCGTTTGTCTCGGTATCCAGCCGCGTTTCCCACATGCTGCGCGGGCTGCTGAAAGGCACCCTGCAAAAAATGAACCAGCTTTTCAACCCCGAGGACAGCCGCAGCACCCATGTAGCTACTTTCCTGGCGCTGCTGGAACTCATCCGCGCCGGGCGCGTCAAAGTAGACGATGGCGGCCAGCTGAACCTGGACCGCACCCACCGCAGAAACAAGGAGGCTTCCGCCCATGAATGAACAACAAAAGATCGGCGCGCTGGAAGCCATGCTGTTTGCCCATGCCGACCCCGTCGAGGCCGCGCGCCTGGCCGATGCTTTGCGCGTTGAGCCGGAGGAAGCCGTGCGCCTTTTGAAAAAGCTGCAGAAAAAGCTGGATGAGGAAGAAAGCGGTATGGCGATCCTCTACTTCGACCCCAACCGCTGGCAGATGGCTACCCGCCCGTACTACGGCGAGATGGTCAAGCGTATTCTGGACACCCGCCGCAACGCGCCACTTTCGCCCGCCGCGCTGGAAGTGCTGTCGGTCATCGCCTACAACCAACCGGTCTCCCGCAGCTTTATCGAGCAGGTGCGTGGCGTGGATTCTTCTTCCATCGTGGCTAAACTGCTGGAAAAAGGACTGATCGAGGAAGCCGGGCGCTTGGACCTGCCCGGCAAGCCCATCGCGTTCCAGGTCACCGATAGTTTCCTGCGGGTATTTGGCCTGGGTTCGCTGGCCGACCTGCCGCCGCTGCACGGCGAAGCGGGGGACGCCGAGCCCGCCGAGCCGGAGACCGACACCGCCGAGGATGGCGAACAGCTGGAATGGAAGTGATTGCCTATGACCATTGTGCTCACCGTCCTATTGGTGGTGCTCAAATTCGTAGGCTGGCTGCTTCTTTTCCTGTTGGCACTGCTGGTGGTGCTGCTGATTTTACCGGTGGAACTGCGATTTGCGTACCAATCGGGCAAACCGTCACTTACAGCTTGGTATGGCCCGCTGCATTTTACCCTATGGCCGCGGGCCTCTGCAAAGGATACAGCCGCACAGCGTCCCGCAGCGCCGCAGCCAGCGCCCGCAGCACAGCCTACCGCTGAACCGGCACCACCACCCAAGACGCAGCTAGCTTCGACAGCTGCATCCGCAAGCACAGCCGCCCCTGTTCAGCAGCCTCCGCAGCCTGCCGCCGCAACTCCAGCCCAGGCATCAGCACCCGCTGCAAAGTCCACAGACGAGCAGCCCAAATCTGGCGGCCTGCCATTCCATATTTCGGAGCGTATCGAGACTGCCCTTAATTTGCTCACCCATGACCCGGCCGCCTTTGCCCGCTGTATGTTCGGGCATCTGCGCTGGGCCGGGCGTTTCCTGGCGTGGCACATCAAAGTGCAGCATCTCACCGTATTCTGGACCATCACCGGCGAGGATGCGGCCCAGACGGCCGAACTCTACGGTACCGCGATGACTGCCGCCAACAATCTGCTGGCATTTTTGCAGCAAATCATCTGCCTGCAATGCGACCATTTGCAGCTGAAACCGGATTTCACCGGCCAGTGCAGGGGAGGGCGGCAGATCTCCGGCAGGCTGCACACCCACCCGTTTTTGCTTCTCTGGCTGCTGATTCGGCTTTTGTTCCGTCTGGGCAAAGACCCGCAGCTGCAGCCCGCACATACCAACTGAACCTAATTGCATTTTGCTTTTATAAAAGGAGGAGTTTCCCATGGCAGAGCATCCGATTCAAGGTCTGATGGGCGTTACCATTGAAAAGATCCGCGATATGGTGGATACCAGCACCATCATCGGCGATCCTATCCACGTGGACGACACCACCACCATTATCCCGGTCTCTCGCGTCACCTTCGGTTTTGCATCGGGCGGTTCCGATGTAGCCCCCCAGTCGTCCAAGCAGATGTTCGGCGGCGGCACTGGTGCCGGTGTGTCGGTCACGCCCGTTGCATTCCTGGTGGTTTCCGGCGGCAACGTCCGTACAGTGCAGCTGGTGGAGAAAGTCACCGCCGTGGATAACGCCATTGCCGCTTTGCCGGAACTGGTGGACAAGATCACCGCAATGATCAAAAAGGAAAAGCCCGCCGAAACGGGCAACGCATAAGCACAAGAAATAAGGAGTAAGCATGGCAGAACAGCGCGTTCAAAAAGTGCTGGCCGATCAGGGCATCTGCTCCCGCCGTGAGGCAGAGCGCCTGATCGCAGCTGGCAAAGTAAAAGTAAATGGTCACCCGGTAGGCCTGGGTGACAAGATGGACCCCGATTACGACAAGGTCGCCATCGATGGCCAGACCGTCCGCATCGTGCGCAAGCGGCAGTATACCTATATTATGCTGCACAAGCCCCGCGGCTTTTTGACTACCCGGGCCGATGACCGCGGTCGCAAGACCGTTATGGATCTTGTCTCTGATGTTCCGGCCATGCTGCGCCCGGTGGGCCGCCTAGATAAGGACAGCGAAGGTCTGCTGCTGATGACTGATGACGGTGCTTTCATCAACCTGTTGACCCACCCGTCCGGTGGGGTAGGCAAGCTGTACCGCGTCACCGTCAACCCTCGTGCTACGGAGGAGCAGATCATCCAGATGTCCTCCGGCGTAGTGCTGGACGATGGTGTCAAAACCCAGCCCTGCGTAATTCACGTTGTCGTGGACGAGCCGGGCCGCACCGTATTGGAGATCACCCTGCACGAGGGCCGTAACCGCCAGATCCGCCGCATGTGCTCGGCCGTTGGTCTGCAGGTCGTCCGCCTGCGCCGCACTGCCGAAGGCCCGGTCAAGCTGGGTATGCTGCAGCCGGGCGAATACCGCGAGCTGAAAAAGAGCGAGATTAACGCCCTGCGCAACGCCGCCCAGCATAAAAACTACCGTTCCGAGACCCCTGCCCGCACCGCGCCCCGTCGTCCCGGCCCACTGCGTACCCGCAAAGATCAGGACTAAGCCCACATTTAGGGTGTAACGTTGTTCGAAAGCGTTTTTTGTACAAAAAATTGTGTATTTTTTCAAAAAGAGCCGCAATTTCTACTTGTAGATTTTTCCACAAAGTAGTATAATTAACTCAAATCTCGGATTTTTTTGTGAGTTCTTCACTAAAAACAGTCAGTTTTACAAATTAGGGAGGAAGCTGTATGGCAGCAAACAAACCCGGCAAGGCAACGATCCTTGCAGCATTTTTTGATGACGGCGCATATTCTCCGCTGTTTACTGATGGCTCTGTAAGCGCCGCTTACGGCAACGCAAACGGTCAGAGTGTCTACGTCGTATTTGAGGACGGCACCCCCGTTGGTGTGCAGGATATTGAAAAGAATATCCGCGTACTGGAGATGGCCGCCGAGACCGGTGCCCCGGTCGTCACTTTCTATGACTCCACTGGCGCTAAGCTGGCGGGCGGCTTGGATCTGCTGAACGCTACCGCCCGCCTGACTGCTGAGATTGCCCGCGTTTCCGGCGTTGTACCGCAGATTGCCGTTGTTACCGGCATCTGCGCTGGCACCAATGCCATCAATGCCGCTTCTGCCGACCTGTGCATCATGGCTGAGGATGCCGAACTGTTCCTGAACGCTCCGTTCAATGCCGAGGATAAGGTCGCCGGTGCTGGCTCTGCAGCGTTCGCCGCCAAGGCTGGCGTTGCCGCTGTGACCGCCGCTGACGCTGTTGCCGCCGCCAAGCAGGCCGCTTCCATCGCCGCTCTGCTGCCCGCCAACAACCTGGCCGGTCCCGCTCTGTTCGACTTCAGCGCTCCTTCTGCTGCGCTGAACACCGCCAAGTACACCGCCGCTGACGCCGTCGCCGCTCTGGCTGACGAGGGCAGCGCTGTCGAGCTGTACAAGGGCTACGGCAAGAACATTGTCACCTCCCTGGCTACTATCAACGGCAGCTCCGTCGGTATCGTTGCCACCGAGAAGGCCGCCCTGTGCCATAAGTGCACTGCCAAGGCTGCCCGCTTCGTCCGCCTGTGCGATGCCTACAGCATCCCCGTTGTGACCGTCGTCAACACCAAGGGTTTTGGCAAGAACGAGGGTGACGACCAGGCCGGTGGCATCCGCCAGGCCGCCCGTATGGCCGGCGTTTACGCCGAGGCCACCACGGTCAAGGTTGCCGTTCTGGCCGGTGAGGCTGTCGGCCCCGCTTACACCGTGTTCGCCGCTTCCGCTGACTGGCGCGTTGCTGTCCAGGGCTGCACCGTTGCCCCTCTGGCTCCCGAGGCTGCCGTCACCGTTCTGTACAAGGACGAGATCTTCGCTTCCGATAACATCGTTGCCGCTACGAAGGCAAAGGCTGCTGCTTACGCCAAGGACGTCTGCAGTGCCCAGGCCGCTGTTGCCAACGGTGCCGCTGATACCGTCGCCGATGCTGCTTCTGCCCGCAGCGCTGTTGCCCAGGCCCTGGATATGCTGGCCAGCAAGCGCGCTGTTCGCCTGGCTAAGAAGCATGGCAACATCACGCTGTAATCTGCGTTTAAGCTGAACATAACGACCACGATCTTTAAGGAGGAAATTCCTATGAAAAACCTGATTGTCACTGTCAACGGCGTTGCTTATAATGTCACCGTCGAGGAAGGCACCGGTGCCGCCGCTTCCGCTCCTGTTGCTGCTGCTCCCGCCGCTGCCCCGGCTCCGGTTGCTGCACCCGCTGCTCCTGCCGCTCCCGCTGGCGCTGCCGGTTCCGTCACCGTTACTGCTCCCATGCCGGGCAACATCCTGGACGTCAAGGTCAAGGCTGGCGATTCCGTCAAGGCTGGCGACACTCTGGTGATCCTGGAAGCCATGAAGATGGAGAACGAGATCAGCGCTCCGCAGGATGGCACCGTTGCCAGCGTGAATGTGCGCAAGGGCGATGTCGTCAACTCCGGCGATCTGCTCTGCACCATGAACTAAGAAAGGGCAGGTGAATGACATTGGCTAAGAAACCTATTAAAATCACCGAGGTCGTTCTGCGCGACGCGCACCAGTCCCTGCTTGCTACCCGTATGACGATGGACGAGATGCGTCCGATCCTGCCCGAGATGGACAAGATCCCGTACTTCTCCGTTGAGTGCTGGGGCGGCGCCACGTTCGACTCCTGCATCCGTTTCCTGGACGAGGATCCCTGGGAGCGCCTGCGCATCCTGCGCAAAGAGCTGCCCCATCAGAAACTGCAGATGCTGTTCCGCGGCCAGAACATGCTGGGCTACCGTCCTTACGCCGATGACGCTGTCGAGTACTTCGTACAGAAGTCCGTTGCCAACGGCATCGATGTCATCCGTATTTTCGACGCCCTGAACGATCCGCGCAACCTGCAGACCGCCATCAAGGCTGCCAACAAAGAGGGCGCTCACGTTCAGGCCTGCATCAGCTACACCCTGAGCCCCGTACATAACAACGAGTACTTCGCCAACTATGCCAAGACCCTGGAGGAGATGGGTGCTGACTCCATCTGCATCAAGGATATGGCTGGCCTGCTGAAGCCCTACACCTGCGCTGACCTGGTCTCCGAGCTGAAGAAGACCATCAAGATCCCTGTGGACATCCATAGCCATTACACCGCCGGTCTGGCTTCCATGTCCATCCTGAAGGGCATCGAAGCTGGTGCTGACATCGTCGATACCGCCATGAGCCCCCTGGCTCTGGGCACCTCTCATATGCCCACCGAGAGCCTGGTCGCCGCCCTGCAGGGCACCGCCTATGACACCGGCCTGGATCTGAACCAGCTGAATGTCGTCCGCGCTTACTTCAACAAGCTGCGCGAGAAGTACATCGCCAACGGCCAGATCAACCAGAAGTCCTTGGGCGTTGATGCCAACACCCTGCTGTACCAGGTCCCGGGCGGCATGTTCTCCAACATGCTGAAGCAGCTGAAGGATGCCGGCAAGGAAGACAAGCTCCAGGATGTTCTGGAGGAGATCCCCCGCGTCCGTGAGGATGCCGGTTACCCGCCGCTGGTCACTCCGACCAGCCAGATCGTTGGTACCCAGGCTGTCTTCAACGTCATCATGGGTGAGCGCTACAAGATGGTCACCAAGGAGTTCAAGGGTCTGGTCCATGGCGATTACGGCAAGACTCCCGCTCCCATCAAGAAGGAGTTCAGCGACTTTATCCTGAAGGGCGAGGAACCCATCACCTGCCGCTTCGCCGACACGCTGGAGCCCGAGATGGAGAAGCTGAAGGCCAAGGCTGCCAAGTACGCCATCCAGGAGGAGGACGTTCTGACCTACGCTATGTTCCCGCAGGTCGCGCCCAAGTTCTTCGAGAAGCGCAATGCCCGCCTGCAGGGTGTCGATGCTCTGCATGCTGACTACGAGAACAAATCCCATCCCGTCTAATCCATAATCTTGTAAGCCGTCTTTGCCGTTTGGCTGAGGCGGCTTTTTTGTTCCAGAGATTGGGAATTGCATCAGGCTCTCCTTTGTGGTATAATACCAAAGTATGAGTGTACGAGTTGCACACATGCTTTGCAGTATTACATAATTGCAGTATTACATAAGGGAGGGTCTGTTTTTTGACCGTTCTGCGTTATATTGTCCCTCCCGAGGCGGACGGTCAACGGCTGGGAATCTTCCTGCGTACGCAGGGTGTCACCGCCAGTCTGATCAAATCCGTCAAATATAACGGCGATGGCTTTTTCGCTGATGGAGCCCCGCTCCACACCGACCAGCCTGTACATCCCGGCCAGCAGATCACCTTTGCGCTGCCGCCGGAGCCACCGACCAGCGTCACGCCGCAACCTGTCCCGTTTGCCATTGCCTATGAGGACGAGTTTGCTGCCGTGCTGGAAAAGCCCGCCGGTATTGCTGTACATCCCACTTTAAATTACCCGGACGGCACCCTGGCCAACGGCTGGCTGTACCATTTGCAGCAGCAGGGTAGGACCGGCGTGTTCCGCCCGGTAAACCGCATTGACAAAAATACCAGCGGCCTGGTGCTTTGCGCGCAGAACGCGTTCGCCGCACCACTGCTGGCTGACAGCACCAAAAAATGCTACCTGGCCATTGTGCAGGGGATTTTACCGTTAGGCCCCGGCCAGGTGGAAGCCCCCATCGCGCGCCGTGGTGATTCCATCATCGGCCGCTGTGTACGGGAGGATGGCAAATACAGCCTGACCCGATACAACGTACTGGCTGCTGGCACCAGCCACAGCTTGGTGGCCTGCACCCCCTGTACCGGCCGCACCCACCAGATTCGTGTACACATGGCCTACATTGGTCATCCGCTGGCGGGGGATACCCTGTACGGCGGCACGGACAGCATCCTGTCCCGGCATGCACTGCACTGCGCCGTGTTGCGGTTCGCCCACCCGGTCAGCAAACAGGCGATCCGCATCCAGAGCGAATTGCCGCCGGATATGGCCGCTTTGGCCCGCAGTGAGGGACTTTTCGGCAACTGGGATCTGCAAGAACTCTGAATTTTCCTCTAACTTCATCTGGACTACTTAGCATCGACCGTTTTGGTCGTCTAAAAGGAGCAGCAAGATTTTGAATTCCGCGCAAATCGATAAAAAAGGCAAAAAGAAAAATCACCGCGGGCCATCGTCCGCCAGCACCCATAAGGCACATTCTTCCCGCAGCAATCTGATCGGCGACCTGCTGTACATGTATGGCTTCTGGGTCGAGTACATTTTTGTGTGCGCCTACCGCAAGGCACATGCGGTCGCCAAGGGCATCGTCTCCACCATTGCCAACCTGCTTATGGTTGTGCTGCGCCCGGTTTTGCTGGGCATCATTACTTTCTGTGAAGATCTGATCAGCCCCTTCACCCGGATGGCTTCCGGCATCCGCCACATCCGGGAACTGCCGCAGGAACTTTCCGATGCAGGCAGCGACCAGATCCGCGCCGCCAAAAAGGCTTACGTCCGCAGCGGCATCCGCAAATACTACACGCTTCTCTGGAACGCCATCACCTACGTGCTGCCCGCCGTTGCTGCGGCCGGGTTGATCGTCATCGTCCGCAACGGCCTGGGGCTTCGCTTCGTGCTGAACGTCCAGGTCAACGGCGAAAGTGTCGGCTACGTGGCCAGCGAGCAAATTTTTGAGAACGCCCGCGAGGATGTGCAGTCCCGTATCAACACAGCCAAATCCATGCTGGAGGAAGCCGGTGCTTCTGTGCCGGACACCCAGTGGGAAGTTTCGCCCACTTACAGCCTGACAATTTCTGACGATACCATGACGGGAAGCGAAATTGCCAACGCCATTTTGCAGACCGCCAGCGATGAGATCGTAGACGGCACAGCTGTGTACATTGATGGATCTCTGCGGTTTGTTACCACCGAGGGCGATCACCTGCGCACCTATCTAGAAAGCATCAAAGCCCCCTTTGAAAACCACATGGATTCGTCCATTCGCACCGATTTTGTCCATGATATCCGCCTGCTGGACGGCGTGTATCTACAGGAATCCATCATGTCCTACAGCGATGTGCTCTCCGCCCTGAACGAGGGCTCCGGCGTACACACCTATGTAGCCGAGGAGGGCGACACCGTGCAGAGTGTGGTGGATACCACCGGTGTCACCTTTGACTCGCTGGCTCAGATGAACCCTGACCTGCAAAGCCTGGATCAGGAGATCCCCGCTGGCACCGAACTGCTGACGGGCGCTTCTTCGGCCGAACTACTGAAAGTCAAGGTCGTGCAGACCGAGACCGAAACCGTTGCAATCCCGTTCAGCACTGAAAAGTCTGAATCTGATGAATACGACTTCGGCAAGACTGTCACCCTGCAAGAGGGCTCGGACGGCCTTGAGGAGGTCACCTATGAGATCACGATGATCGACGGCGAGGTCACTGACCGCCAGGCCGTTGCTTACAACGTGCTGAAGGAGCCTGTCACCCAAATCGCCGTTACCGGCACTAAGCTGAAGAACGGCATGGTCGCGAAGCTTGGCTCCGGCTCCTTCGTCTGGCCTGTGCCCGGCTACAAATACGTCAGCCGCTGGATGGGCAACGGCCACCGCGGCGCGGACATCTGCGCTGCCTACGGTACGCCGATCTATGCCTCCGACTCCGGCACCGTCATCGCCGCCGGTTGGCACTATTCTTATGGCAACTATGTCGAGATCGACCACGGCAACGGCTACAAGACGCTATACGCCCATATGTCCCGCATCCTGGTCAGCCAGGGCCAGGCCGTCAGTAAGATGGATCAGATCGGCGAGGTTGGCTCTACTGGCAACTCTACCGGCAATCACTGCCACTTTGAGATGTACTACAACAACGTCCTGTTCAGCGCTCAGACGTTGTTCGGCGGCATGTAATTTTGTCGAACTCCACAATATTGCAGCGCACACCTTGTGCCTGCAACAGACTTTCACAAATATTTTGCAAATGTCTTGTGCCCCACTTTTCAAATGCCACAAAATAGTGTATAATATATGAAAGTGCGCATGGGTGCCTTGCCCCGGCGAGAGGGATGCCAGGCCCGCACCTGCACAAAGGAGAGCTACACTTGGAAAAATTCGTGATACGCGGGGGGACCCCGCTGCATGGCGATGTCAACATCGGCGGCGCCAAAAATGCTGCCGTTGCCATTTTGCCGGCCACCATTCTTGCCGCCGATAAATGTCTGATTGAAAACCTGCCCTGTATCAGCGATGTTATGGCCTCGCTGCAAATTCTAAGCGAGCTGGGTGCCAACATCCGCATGGTCAGCCGCAGCACCTACGAAATTGACTCTACCCACATTGACTGCACCGAGGTGTCGAACGAACTTTCCCGCCAGATGCGGGCCAGCTACTACTTTCTGGGCGCGTTGCTGGGCCGCTTTGGTGCAGGCCAGGTCGCTATGCCCGGTGGTTGCAACCTCGGTCCCCGTCCCATCGACCAGCACCTGAAGGCTTTCACTGCCTTTGGTGCCGAAGATTCGGTGGAGTACGGCCAGATCCATGTTAAGGCTGATCACCTGGTAGGCGGACATGTGTTCTTTGATACGGTATCTGTCGGCGCTACGATGAACGCCATGCTTGCCGCTGTGCTGGCCGAGGGTACGACCATTCTGGAAAATGTAGCCCGTGAGCCGCACATTGTAGACCTTGCCAACTTTTTGAATATGATGGGTGCTGACGTGCACGGCGCCGGTACGGATGTTATCAAGATCCACGGTGTCAAAAAGATGCACGGCTGCAACTATTCCATCATCCCGGACCAGATCGAGGCAGGCAGCTACATGGTGGCGGCCGCTATCACTAAGGGCGATGTAACGCTGCGCAACGTCATCCCCAAGCATCTGGAGCCGATCACTGCCAAGTTGCGCGCGGCTGGTTGCACGATTCAGGAATACGATGATGCCCTGCGTATCACACGCACCGGCCCGTTGCATCCGCTGAAAGTCAAAACGATGCCGCATCCTGGTTTCCCGACCGACATGCAACCGTTGATGACCGCGTTGCTCACCCTGGCTGATGGCACCTCTATCGTGACCGAGGGCATCTGGGAGAACCGTTTCCGCTATGTGGACGAGTTGATCCACATGGGTGCCAACATCCAAGTGGACGGTCAGGTTGCTGTCATCGAGGGCATCAAGGAACTGCGCCCCGCGCCGTTGCGAGCCACCGACCTGCGCGCCGGCGCTGCCATGGTGGTTGCTGCGCTGGCCGCTGATGGTGTCAGCGAGATCGATGAGACCATCCACATTGAGCGCGGCTACGAGAACATTGTAGAAAAGCTGCAGCTTCTCGGCGCCGATATCCGCCGCGTAGAAATTCCCGCCAGCAGCATTTCGCGGGCAATGTAACCACATCCTTTATGGGTCGCTTCTGCGGCCCATTTTTTCTGGACTGAACACGAGGGAAAAACATGGCTTTATTTACCACCCTGTATTCCGGCTCCTCGGGCAACTGCGGCCTGATCTGGGAGGGGAACGCATACCTGTTGGTGGACATGGGCAAAAGCTGCCGCACCACCCTGACCGCGCTGCGCCGGCTGGATCTGGCCATCAGCGATTGCGCTGGCATTTTAGTTACCCACGAGCACTCCGACCATGTGGCTGGGCTGGACACCTTTTTGAAAAAGTATCCCATCCCTGTATACAGCAACGCTAACACGCTGGACGCGCTGGATTCCCGTGGGATACTGCCCCTGGCTGTGGAGACTACGGCTATGGATGGCGGGACCCTATTTGATATCGGTCCGTTCAAAGTCAATTCTTTTCCCACCAGTCACGATGTGCCCTGCTGCGGCTACCGCATCGAGACCCCGAATGGCCGCTACATGGCTATCGCCACCGACCTTGGCATCCTGACCCCTGTGGTGCAGGATAATCTTATGGGTTGTGACCTGGTCGCATTGGAAGCCAACTACGATGCTTTCAGCCTGCACGGCGGGCCGTACCCTTACTACTTAAAGCAGCGCATCGCTAGTGACCGCGGCCACCTGGATAACAAGGCCTGCGCAGCGGAAATTTTGGACCTCATACAAGAAGGCTGCAAAAAGTTTGCACTGTGCCATTTGAGTCAGACCAACAACTCGCCGGAACTGGCGCTGACTACCGTATACAATGTACTGCTGGCCGCCGGTATCCAGCCGGGGCGCGATGTGCTGATCCAGGCGCAGGAGCGCAACGACATCAGCCCATACATCGAGTTTTAAATTTAAAAGGAAATCCTGCATGCAGAACATTGATTTAATTTGTGTCGGCAAAATGAACGCCGCTTATTTTGCCGCCGGTGTGGCCGAGTATCAGAAACGCCTAGGCGGTTTCTGCGACTTCCGCATCATCGAACTGCCGGAAGCTGCGATCGCCGACAAAAACGCCAGCGATAAGCAGATCGCCAAAGCCCTGCAGAAAGAGGCCGATGCGATTTTAGCCTCAGTGCGCAAGAGTGCCTATCTGGTGGCACTCTGTGTGGAGGGCAAGCAGATCTCCAGCGAGGACCTGGCCGCGTTGCTGGCGGAACGCGCCGGGAGCGGGGCGGGGGATATTGCCTTTGTGATCGGCTCCTCCCACGGGTTGGACGAGCGCGTCAAAAAGGCTTCGCAAGCCCGCATCAGCATGGGCCGCATTACACTGCCCCACCAGCTGGCCCGCCTGGTACTGACCGAGCAGCTCTACCGCGCCTGCACCATCAACGCCGGTATGAAGTACCACAAATAAACCTGCCATTACGCAAAAATCCCCGCACACGATTTCTCGTGTGCGGGGATTTTGTTATTGCAGCTTAGTACTTCAGCAGATCCAGAGAATCCTGATACGGAGTCTCGGTAGCCACCTTCATGGCGGCCTCGTTCTTGTACTTATTCAGCATCATGGCGCTCTTGGCAGGGTCAGCCAGCGTGCCGGCACCGGCAATGCAGCCGCCGGGGCAGGCCATGCCTTCCAGCAGGTAGCCATTGTACTTGCCGGCCTTAGCCATCATCATCATCTTCTTGCAGTCGGCCAGGCCCTGGGCGCTCATCACCTTGACCTCGCGGTCCGGATCCATCTTCTTGATGGCGTTGACAACAGCCTGGGCAACACCGCCGGAAGCAGCAAAGCCACGTGCATCAGCGCTGGCGCTGTTGAAAGCATCTTCGGGGTTGTTGGGCAGGGAAGCGAAGTCCACTTCCTTAGCCTCGAACAGACCCATCAGTTCCTCGAAGGTCAGCACGAAGTCGACCTCACTGCGGACAGAACGGCGGCTGGCTTCCAGCTTCTTGGCGGCGCAGGGGCCAACGAAGCAGATACGGGCCTCGGGCTTCTCTTTCTTCAGCAGGCGGGCAGTCAGGACCATCGGGGTCATAGCCATGCTGATGCACTCGGCCTGCTGGGGGAACAGCTTCTTCGCCATAACACTCCAGGCAGGGCAGCAGGAGGTGCCCATGAAGGGGATCTTGGCGGGAACTTCTTCCATGAAGTCCTTAGCCTCATCGATGGTGCACAGGTCAGCACCGATGGCGACCTCGGCCACATCAGCAAAGCCCAGCTGACGCATGGCTTCCTTCAGCTTGGATGGGGTCATGCCGGGGAACTGGTTGATGAAGGCGGGGGCCACGATGGCGATAACCTCGTCACCGCGCTTGATGGACTGGATCAGCTGGAAGATCTGGCCCTTATCGACAATAGCGCCGAAAGGGCAGTTGACCAGGCACATGCCGCAGGATACGCACTTATCGTAATCGATCTCAGCACGGCCATGCTCGTCAGAGTGGATGGCACCCATGCCGCAGGCAGCAGCGCAGGGGCGCTCGGTCTTGACGATGGCGCTGTAGGGGCAGCTGTTGACACAGCGGCCGCACTTCACGCACAGGCTCTGGTCAATGTGGCTCTTGCCGTTGCGGAAGCTGATGGCGTGCTTGGGGCAGACTTCCTGGCAGGGGTGGGCAAGGCAGCCCTGGCACATCTCGGTGACTTTGATGACCTTTTCGGGGCAGCCATTACAGGCAAACTTGATCACGTTGATCAGCGGCGGCTCATAGTACTTGTCCGCGATGATGCCGTGCTCCAAACCCTCAGTGGCGGGCACGCTTTCATCCAGCGGACGCAGGGAGAAGCCCATCGCCAGGCGGATACGCTCGGACACGATGGCTCTCTCCAGGAAGATGCTGCTGCGCAGCGACTTTTCCTCGCCGGGGATGATCTTAAAGGGCAGCTCACGCATCAGCTGCGCATAGTCAGACAGCTCGTTGGCGTTGTAAGCCATACGGGCAACTTCAGTGAACACCTTGCGACGGATATCCGTTACGGGGGTGTAAATGCCTCTCATAATTTGATTGCTCCTTTTTTGCTCCGTTCAATGCTCCATAGCGAAAGGGGATTTCCACCTGTTTTCTGCTCGCGGGTACAGGGGAAGCACCCTTCTTGAGCGGGCGCAGCCGCTCCTGTTAAAATTTTACCAAAAGCCAGCCGATTTGGCAAGAGGTCAGGCAACAAAAAGCGGGAAATCTCAAATTTCCCGCAATTTTAATCAAACTGTATCGCAAAATCCGTGCGCCGTCATCATTTTTCCACAATTTCAGCCCGGCAGCGGCGGCCATCCCAGGCCCCCAGCGTCACATTTACAATATTGCCGGTCTTGTGGCCCGGTGCGCTGACCAGCACCGGCAGGTACTGTTTGGTATAGCCGGTAAACAGGGTGGCGGACAGCGGCGTTTCCAGCAGCACACTGGCGGTACGGCCCTGCATGGCGGCCACCTCGGCGGCACGTACTTCCTCCACCGCAGCGGTCATACGGCGGCTGCGGTCCTCTTTTTCATGTTCCGGCAGCTGGCCGGGGAAGTCGTAGGCCGGAGTTCCCTCGCGGCGGGAGTAGGGGAAAACGTGTACCTTCAAAAAGCGCTGGCCGGTCACAAAAGCCATACTTGCTTCAAAGTCCTCCTCAGTCTCACCGGGGAAGCCCACGATCACATCGGTGGTAAAGCTGACATTTTCCTCGCCGAACGCTGCCCGCAGCTTGGCGGCAATGTCCGCAAACTGGGCAGTGGTGTAGGGGCGGCGCATGGCGTGCAGGGTCTTATTGCAGCCGCTTTGCAGGCTTAGATGGAACTGCGGGCAAAGTTTCTTCACCGCTGCCATCCGGGTGATGGCCTCATCGTGCAGCATGTCGGGGTCGAGGCTACCCAGACGGATGCGCTCGATGCCCTCAACCTCGGCAGCTTTCTCTATCAGCTCCACCAGACTGGTGCCGCTGTCGGTGCCATAACTAGGTAGGCTGATAGCCGTCAACACGACCTCTTTATAGCCAGCGGCTGCCAAGCGGCGCAGTTCTTCCTGGATGCTTTCTTCGTCACGGCTGCGCACCGGGCCGCGGGCACGGGGGATAACGCAGTAGGCACACTGGCGGTTGCAACCATCCTCGACTTTAACAAAGGCGCGAGTGTGCTCGGCAAACTTATCCATGGGAAGTTCTTCGAACTTTTCGCCCTTCTGGTGAGGGCGGATGTCCACCACCCGCTCATCCTCGCCGTTCAGCACACGGGTCACATCGGCCAAAATAGCGTGGCGGTTGCCAGAGCCGGTCACCACGTCCGCCTCCTTGATCTCTGCCGCTTCCTCGGGGAAAGCCTGCGGGTAGCAACCCGTCAATACCGTGACCGCACTGGGATTCTCACGTTTAGCGCGGCGCAGCCATTTACGACTTTTCTGGTCGCCGAAATTGGTCACGGTGCAGCTGTTGACAACGTACACATCGGCCGATTCCTCGTTGGGGACGACCGTGTAGCCATTTTCCTCAAACAGCTGTGCTAGGGCACCGGTCTCGTTCTGGTTCACCTTGCAGCCCAAAGTATAAAAAGTAACCCGCATAGTTTCTATGTTCCTCGTTTTCCTGTGATACATTTCTATGATATTTTTTAATTATAAAGGAAACGCCGCCAAAGCGCAATACTAAAACCACCTTCCGATGCACAAGTATCTGGCAAACGAACTGCCGCTGGTGTCGCTGCCATGAAAAAATCCGCCTTTACTCTGATCCCGTGCCTGTTGCTGGCACTACTTACCATGCTGCGCAGTTATAGAAACGCCCCCAAAAGCTGGCCGCCCCGTGGAGTAGGGCACATCGCTGGGCACTGTACAGCTGAGCAGCGACGGGGAAGTGCAGGCCAGCTTTCCCATCAGTGCCGCACAGGGTGTGGATGCGTCGAGTTTCCGTTATTGTTTCGGACGGCTTGTCGACAGTTTGCTGCTTTACCAGGGAGATTTTGTGCAAAATAAATGAAAAAGTCGTAAAAAAGCACCGGCTTTTGCTTGACAATACCGACTTAAAACGGTATCATGGGTGTATAAAAATAAACAAAGGAGGAGTAAAAGATGGCTGTTGCATTTAATGGCAAGCATCTTGCAAAATTCATCCGTCCTGAAGAATATGAGGCAATCTACCCGCAGGTCGAGTTAGCCCATAAGCAGCTGGAGACCAAGACCGGTTTCGGCAATGACTTCTTGGGTTGGCTTGACCTGCCTGTTACTTATGACAAGGAAGAGTTCGCTCGTATCAAAGAGGCCGCACAGAAGATCCGTTCGGATTCCGATGTGCTGCTGGTCGCCGGTATCGGTGGCTCTTATTTGGGCGCACGTGCTGTTGTGGAGGCTGTCAAGGGCCTGTACCACAACGAGATTTCCAATGGACCGAAAATCTACTTCTGCGGCAACACGATTTCTCCCACCGCCCTGAACGACATTATTAAGCTGACGAAGGGCAAGAGTTTCTCCATCAACGTCATCTCCAAGTCCGGCACGACTACCGAGACCGCACTGGCTTTCCGCGTTCTGCGCAAGCTGCTGGAAGATTCCGTTGGTGTGGAGGAAGCCAATAAGCGTATTTACGCCACGACTGACCGCACCAAGGGTACCCTCAAGCAACTGGCTACCGAGCAGGGCTGGCCCACTTTCGTTGTTCCCGATGACGTTGGCGGCCGCTACTCTGTCCTGACCGCTGTCGGCTTGCTGCCCATCGCCTGCGCCGGTATCGACATTGACGAACTGATGCAGGGCGCTGCTGATGGCCTGAAGAAATTCGGCCAGTGTAGCATTGACAATGATGCTTACCGTTACGCCATGACCCGCAACATTCTGTACCGCAAGGGCAAGAGCGTGGAGACACTAGCCTGCTTTGAGCCAGACTTCACCATGATGAACGAGTGGTACAAGCAGCTGTTCGGCGAGAGCGAGGGCAAAGACCAGAAGGGCCTGATGCCCACTTCCTGCATCTTCTCCACCGACCTGCACTCCATGGGTCAGTTCCTGCAGGATGGCAGCCGCATCATGTTCGAGACTTACGTTGATGTCAAGAATACCCGCAAGGACTTCTTCATTGACAAGTTGGAAGGCAACTTCGATGGCCTGAACTTCCTGGCCAACCAGAACATGAGTGTCGTCAACCGTAAGGCTATGGAGGGCACTATCCTCGCCCATACCGATGGCGGCGTCCCCCTGGGCCTGATCGAAGTGGACAGTCTGTCTGCCCACGATGTTGGCGAACTCATCTACTTCTTCTGGCGCGCCTGCGCTGTTTCCGGCTATCTGCTGAGCGTCAACCCCTTTGACCAACCCGGCGTTGAAAGCTACAAGAAGAATATGTTCGCCCTGCTGGGCAAGCCCGGTTACGAGGACCGTAAGGCCGAACTGGAAGTCAGTCTGAAAAACTAATGGAATACACGCCTGGAATATGGCGTCTTACGAATACAAGGAGGTAACCCCTATGCTGAAACTGATCGTTGGAACCAAGGGCTCCGGCAAGACCAAAACCATGATTGACATGATCGACAATGCCACCAAAACCACTTCCGGCAACATCGTTGTCATCGAGAAGTGCATGAAGCTCACCACCGAGATCAACCACGCTGCCCGTCTGGTTGACGTGGATGAGTATGGCGTTGTCGGTGCTGACATGCTGTACGGCTTCGTGGCTGGTGTCCTGGCTGGTAACTACGACATCACCGAGTTGTTCATTGATGGCATTCTGCGCATCATTGATCACGATATGGTCGCCGCCGCCAAGGTGCTGGAATCTATCGACAAGATTACTCCCAACATCGAAGTCGTTGTCACCGTTTCCGCTGATGCTGCCGAGTTACCGGAGAGCCTGAAGAAGTACGTGATCTGATAGGCATAACTTACCAAAGAACTTTTCAGGGCGGTGAAGTTTTCCCGCCCTGATTTTTTGGTTAAAACACAAAAAATCACAATTTTTTGTGTTTTAACTGTTGACAAGCCCCTTGTACTTGTGTATACTGTTTAAGCAACCTTTTGAGGTGTACTATGCAATTTGATCTTCGAGCTTTTCTAGAGGGTGCCTGGAAGCCTTACGAGGCGCATTTTCAGGCAGACCTTATGCAGTCCGATTTTGGCGGCTATACGTTGGTAGCCCCAGCTGAATGTGACTTTACGGCCACGCCCACCGATGATGGCGTGGCGTTGCTATTGTGTGTAAAGGCACAGATTCATGCTGAGTGCGCCCGCTGTCTCGAACCACTCACTCAAGACTACTGCTTTAAGCGTGACTACCTGATCCTGCCAAGGGATTTAGAGAACCCGGATTTTGAGCTGCCATGTAACAAACAAGGCTGCATTGATCTCGATGAGTTGGTCTATCAAGAACTGATTTTCGAGGTTCCGGCAGTACTGCTGTGCAGTGCTGATTGTCAAGGTCTATGCCCCGTTTGCGGCAAAAAGAAGGCCGCAGGTTGTACCTGCAAGCCTGCAGCAGGCGCTGCGCCCGTAGATGCCCGGCTTAGCATACTAAAACAACTACTCAGTTGAATTTCACCAAGGAGGTGTCCGATTATGGCTATCGTACCTAAGAGAAAGCATTCTCAAGCTCGCCGCGACAAACGTCGTTCTAATGTCTGGAAACTGGAGGCGCCGACGCTGGTGAAGTGCCCGCAGTGTGGCGAACTGAAGGTTCCCCATAAGGTTTGCGGCAAGTGTGGCTACTACAAAGGCCAGGAAGTCATCAAGAAAGAGGCGTAAGTCTCTTGCGTGGGGAGGGCGATGCCTTCCCCATTTTTTATTATTGCACTATTTTTAACGAAAGGGGGCTTGACGCATGCCTTTGTACGTAACCAAAATCGATGAGGGTTCGCCCGCGCAAAAGCTGGGGCTTTCTTTGGGCTGTGCGCTGCTGGCCATTGACGGCCACCCCCTGAACGATGCGCTGGACTACCAGTTCTACACCACCCCGGCTGCTTTCTCGCTGGAAATATGCGAGAACGAACAGCACCGCACCATTCAAGTGCAAAAAGGGGAGTATGAACCTCTGGGCTGCAACTTCAAAACCTATCTGGGCGATGAAAAACACAGCTGCTCCAATCATTGCATGTTCTGCTTTATCGATCAGCTGCCGCCCGGCATGCGCGCCCCGCTGTATTTTAAGGATGATGACGAGCGTTTGTCATTCCTGTTTGGCAACTATATCACACTGACCAACCTGACGGACCACGAGATTGACCGCATCATCCAGATGCACATCAGCCCGATCTTTGTCTCGGTACACACTACCAGCCCGGAGCTGCGGGTGCGGATGCTGGCCAACAAACGGGGCGGGGAAGTGCTGAAGTATCTGCCCAAGCTGGCTGCCGGCGGCATCGAGTTGAACTGCCAGCTGGTGCTCTGCCGCGGCATCAATGATGGCGATGAACTGCGCCGTACGTTGACCGACCTGCTGGCGCTGCGCCCCCAGGTGGGCAGCATTGCCGCTGTGCCTGCCGGTGTCACCGACTACCGCGACAAGCTGTACAAGCTGACGCCTTATGATAAGGAAAGCGCCGCCGCCACGCTGGATATTCTGGAAGAGTTCAGCCAAAAGTGCCGCGCCGAGTACGGCCGCAGCATCATCTACCCCAGCGACGAATGGTATCTGACCGCCGAGCGGGAGATCCCCGCAGCCGAATTCTACGATGAATTCGCCCAGCTGGAGGACGGCGTGGGCATGTGGCGTCAGTACCACGATACCTTTTTAGAGGAGCTGGAAAACTACCGCGGCCTGGTGCTGCCCCACAGCCTAGATGTTGTCACCGGCACGCTGGCCGCCCCGCTGATCGAGGATTGCGCCAAGGCGCTGACGCAGCGCTACCCGCAGGTGAAGATTACCGTGCATGCCATCCGCAACGATTACTTCGGCGGCAACGTCAGCGTGGCGGGCCTGGTAACGGGCACCGACATCATCAAGCAGTGCAAGGACGGCCTGCACAGCGATACGCTCGCCGTACCGGAAGTGATGCTGCGGGATGAAAAAGATCGTTTTCTCGACGATATTACGCTGCCGCAGCTAAGCGAAGCTCTGGGCTGCCGTGCCATCTGCATCCCCACCGACGGGGCCGGATGCTGCCGCGCGTATTTAAGCGCACACAAGCGCAAGATGAAACTTATGAAGAAAGAGAAGAGGGAGGAAAGCTGATATGGCAAAACCGATCGTAGCCATTGTGGGCCGCCCCAACGTGGGCAAATCCACAATTTTCAATAAATTGACCGGCCAGCGTCTCGCCATCGTCGAGGACACCCCCGGCGTTACCCGCGACCGTATTTTCTGCGACTGCGAGTGGAGCGGTCACAAGTTCCTGCTGGTAGATACCGGCGGTATCGAGCCCCGCATCGACGACGGCCTGCTGGCCCACATGCGGGAGCAGGCCCAGCTGGCCATCGATTCCGCAGACTGCATCGTCATGGTCACCGAGCTGTCTGCCGGTGTGACCCCGCAGGACCAGGACGTTGCCAGCATGCTGATGCGCAGCGGCAAGCCCGTGGTGCTGGCCGTCAACAAGTGCGACAAGGTCGGCGAGCCCCCCCTAGAGCTGTACGATTTCTACAGCCTGGGCCTGGGCGAGCTGATTCCCGTTTCCGGCGTACACGGCCACGGCACCGGCGACCTGCTGGACGCCGTCTGCGCCCACCTCAACTTTGAGGAGGAAAACGAGGATACCGATGACCGCATCACCGTTGCCGTCATCGGCCGCCCCAACGTGGGCAAATCCAGCCTCATCAACCACATCCTGGGCGAGAACCGCCTGATCGTAGCCAACGAGGCCGGCACCACCCGCGACGCCATCGACACGATGGTGGAGAACAAGTACGGCAAGTTTGTCTTTACCGATACCGCCGGCCTGCGCAAAAAAGGCAAGGTGGAAAGCGGCGTTGAGCGTTACAGCGTTCTGCGCAGCCTGGCCGCCGTCGAACGCAGCCGCGTCTGTGTCATCATGATCGACGCCACCGTCGGCTTTACCGAGCAGGACTCCAAGGTCGCCGGTTACGCCCACGAGCAGGGCAAGGCCTGCATCATCGCCGTCAACAAGTGGGACGCCGTCGAGAAGGACAGCTACACCATGGACGCCATGCGCAAAAAGCTGGAAGAAGATTTCAGCTTCATGTCCTATGCGCCCATCGTCTTCATCAGCGCCAAGACCGGCCAGCGTGTGGACAAGCTGTTCGAGACCATCCACTTTGTGGACATCCAGAACGGCACCCGCGTGCCCACCGGCGCTTTGAACGAGATGCTGGCCCGCGCCACCGCCAAGGTCCAGCCGCCGTCTGACAAGGGCAAGCGCCTGAAGGTGTTCTATATCACCCAGATCTCCACCCGTCCGCCGACGTTCGTCTGTTTCGTCAACCAGAAAGCACTGTTCCATTTCTCGTATCAGCGTTATCTGGAGAACCAGATCCGCGAGACCTTCGGTCTGACCGGCACCCCCATCAAGATGATCACCCGCGAACACGGCGACGGCGCGGTCAAGGCGGGGAAGGTGTGACCCATGGTGATGAATATCATTCTGGCCTGTGTGCTCACTGCCCTGGGCGGGTATCTTTTGGGCAGCATCCTGTTCGGTGTACTGATCTCCAAGGTCATGTTCAATGATGATGTGCGCGACCATGGCAGCGGCAACGCCGGCATGACCAACGTGCTGCGCACCTACGGCAAACTGCCCGCCGTGTTTACCACCATCGGCGATGTGGGCAAAAGCGTGGCCGCCGTCAATCTGGGTCGGTTCATCTTTGATGCCCTGCTTTCCGGCACGGGCGCAGCCTGGCAGAACCCGCTGGACCCCGTCTGCGGTGCGTACCTCGCCGCCATCTTCTGCATGATCGGCCACAGCCGCCCGATCTTCTTCGGCTTCAAGGGTGGCAAGGGTGTGCTGGTGGGTGCCGGTGCTGCGCTGGCTACCGAGCCGCTGGTCTGTGCGGCCCTGCTGGTCATCTTCCTGATCGAAGTTGCCATCACCCATATTGTGTCTTTGGGCAGCATCATCATTGCTGCGCTGTACCCCGTGGGGACTCTCATCAACCTGATTGCCCGCGGCGCAAACCTGCCTACCATCGTGTTCAGCACCGTGTGCTGCGTCATCATGGCCGCCATGGTCATCTGGCTGCACCGCTCGAACATCGAGCGCCTGAAAAACGGCACTGAGTACCGCTTCGGCGAAAAGAAATAACCTTATAACAACAGCTCCTTATCTTTGCGGATAAGGGGCTGTTTTGTTTTGTCGGTTCCCGTTGCATGGTGTCGAAAGCCGTGCTATCCTTTATAAAAAGGGGATGATGCCATGCCAACGCCGCAGGAAGTCTGGACCACGCTGCAAGCCCACGAAGGGGAGACCTTTTACACCGCCAAAGGCCTGCCTTTCCACTACCTGATCCACGGCGGGGAGCTGTTTGTGGACCGCAGAAGCAAGTCCATCACCATTTCCACCGTTGCCAACGCCCTGGCGCGTATCGAAGCCAGGGAAGCCGCGGGGGAGGCGATCACCGGCCCCAAAAAGATCGGCTGTTTCGGGGCCAGCTACCTTTACCCCGTGTTTTTACAGCTGGGCATCATCCATCTGCCGCAGGCCGATGACGAACCACTGCAATAAATTGCAAGCGCATAGCAGGTTGCATAATTTGTTATGCGCTTTTTGCATGTTTTGTACAAAAATCGGCCAAAATGAGTAAAACGTACAATTCTTAATCATACACGTGAAAAATAACTGTTGAAAAATAAGCAATTTGGGTGTATACTAAGGGCATCATAAGGCAAACGACGGGGGTTTGTTATGAAGAACCTGTATCAGATCACCCGGCACCTCGTCTGGCTGACGCAGTTCGGGCTTTCGGTAGCACTGCCGCCCGTATTGTTTTTGCTGGGGGCCGTCTGGCTCAAGAACCGGTTTGCTTTGGGCGGCTGGGTCGTGCTGGTCGGCCTGCTGCTGGGGCTAGCCGGTTCCGTCGGCAGCCTGCGCAGCAACTTAAAAAGCATCGACCGCGAGGGGAAAGAGGACACGCCCCGCACCCCGCCGCCGATCTCTTTTAACAACCACTGATTTCACAATTGCGAGGTGATCCCTACCATGCAGAAAAACCGCGATGTACTGCGGCAGGTAGGCGGATTGGCCGCCGCCTTGCTGGTTTGCATTGCTGTTATGCTGGCAGTGTACGCACTGATGGGCCGATTGGACCGCCTGGTCCTGCTGGGGGCTGTTTTCGGTTGGCTTTTGGCCGTAGGCAACTTTTTATCCCTGAGCATTACCGTTTCCAACGCGCTGGACCGGGCCGCCAACGGTGGCAGCCCGCAGAAAGCGCAGCTGGAGATCCAGACGTCCAGCGTGGTACGCCCGCTGGTGCTGGCCCTGATTTATATCGTGCTTTTCCGCGCCAAGATCTGTGACCCTGTCGCCGCCCTGCTGCCGCTTTTGTTTGCGCAGGTGGCGATCAAAGTACTGGAATTTTTCCGGAATGATAAAAAAGGCGGTGATACTGCACCATGAATGGCCCTAAGATCTACTTTACGATTCCGATCCTGGGCGGCATCCCTATCACGCAGACCGCGGCATCCTCGTTCGTGGTCATGCTGATCCTCTGCATCGCAGGCATTGTGCTGGGGCGCAACCTGCAAAAACGGCCCAGCCGCCGGCAGATGCTGGTGGAAAAAGGTGTCTCGATGCTTTACGGCATGGTCGAGGACACCATGGGCAAGCACAACGCTTACTGGACGCCTTACATCGGCGCGCTGTTCCTCTCGTCGCTGTTCGGCACGCTCATCGGCATGACCGGCATCCTGCGCTCGGCCACGGCAGATCTTTCCACCACCGTTACCTGGGCACTGATGACCAGCGTCATCTGCTGGGGCTGCTCTATCAAGCAGAACGGTTTTCTCGGCTGGCTGAAAGGCTTTACCGAGCCCGTCGCCGTCATGACCCCGATGAACATTATCTCTGAGATCGCACAGCCTGTCTCAATGGCATTCCGTCACTTTGGCAACATTGCGGGCGGCGGCGTGCTGACAAGCCTGCTCTACTCGGCACTGGCGGCCTGCTCGGCCATGGTGCTGGGGCTGGTTGGCAAAAGCTTTATCGTCGGCGCTGTGGTACTGGTGCTGGGCATCGTTTTGCTGGTGCTGGGCATCAAAGACAAAAAGCTGGCCAAAAAGATTTTTGGCGTCGTGTTTGCCGTGACCGGCCTGCTGGGCATTTTGAACCTGACCGGCGTGCCGTATCTGGAAGTCGGTATTCCCGGCATCCTCAGCCTTTATTTTGATGTATTCTCTGGTGGCGTTCAGGCGCTGGTTTTCGGCCTGCTGACGATGGTTTACATCGGCAATGCCTGCCCGCCTCCGGAGGAAGTATAAATCCAAAACCAATTTTTTATAACAGGAGGAAACTTCTATGGAAACAGCAATCATTAAGGCCGCCTGCGCGATCGGTGCAGGTCTCTGCATGGGTATCGGCGCTATCGGCCCCGCACTTGGTGAGGGCAACGCCGTTGGCAAGGCCCTGGAAGGCATGGCCCGCCAGCCCGAAATGGCCAACACCCTGCGTACCAACATGATCCTGGGCTGCGCCATCACCGAGTCGACCGGTATTTACTCTCTGGTCGTTGCACTGGTCCTGCTGTTCATTTTCTAAGAAGGTCTGACACGAAAGGAGGGGACGACCCATGACAGGCTTTGAAAGTTTTGTCGGTGTCAACCCATGGACTGCGCTGTTCACCTTCTGCAACATGCTCATCACCTTTGCTGTGCTGAAACATTTCCTGTTCAAGCCGGTAAAAAAGATGATCGATGACCGCCAGCAGGAAATTGATACGATGTATGCCGATGCAGATGCCGCCAAGCAAAAGGCGGCTGCGCTGGAGCAGGAGTATCAGGCCCACCTGCAAAGCATCAAGGACGAGCGCGATTCGCTGCTGCGGGACGCCACTGTACGTGCCCAGAAGCGAGAGGAGGACATCCTCAACGAAGCCCGCAATGAGGCCGCGTCCATCCGTGCGGCAGCCGAGGCCGACATTGCGCAGGAGCGCAAGAAGGCCGTGAACGACCTGAAGAACGAGATCGGCGGCATGGCCGTGGAAATCGCCGGTAAGGTGGTCGAGCGCGAGATCAACGAAGCTGATCACCAGGCCCTGATCGATGAATTTATTCGGAATGTGGGGGATGCCTCGTGACCGAACTTGCCAAACGCTACGGCGGCAGCCTGTACGACCTGGCGGCAGAAGAACAACTGACCGATCAGCTGTTGGCGGAACTGGATGTGACCCTGGATTGCTTTAACCAGGAGCCTGCCTATCTGCGCCTGCTTTCCACCCCCGGCGTACCCCAAAAAGAACGCTGTGCGCTTCTTGACAAGGCTTTTGCCGAAGCACACCCGTACCTGGTAAATTTTTTAAAGCTGCTGTGCGAGGAAAACCTGCTGGCAGAACTGCCCGGCTGTGTCCGCGCTTACCGTGACCGCTACAACGCCGACCACGGCATCATCGAAGTAACCGTTGTTTCCGCCGTGCCGTTGAACGATAACTCCCGCGAGAAGTTGCTTGCCAAATTGCAGGAGATGACCGGCAAAACGGTGCGTCTGACTGCCAAAGTCGATCCTTCGATCTTGGGCGGCCTGCGCCTGGATCTGAACGGCACCCGTCTGGACGGCACGGTACAGCGCCGCCTGGAACTGCTGCGCGACAGTATCGGCAGCGTCGTACTTTAATTAAGATGTAAAAGCACCTCATTTTACAGATTGTGTGGTGAACCTAACAGTGCAACTAAAACCCGAACAAATCTCCCGCATCATCCGCTCCCAGATCAAATACTACCAGAATGCGATCGAGCAGAGCGAGACCGGCACTGTCACAATGGTCGGCGACGGCATTTCCCGTGCCGCTGGCCTGGACAACTGCATGGCCGGTGAGCTGGTCCAGTTTGAGAGCGGTGCCTACGGCATGGCCCAGAACCTGGAAGAAAACAGCGTTTCCATCGTTCTGCTGGGCGATGACAGCGGGATCAAAGAAGGCAGCAGCATCCACCGCACCGGCAAGGTCGTTTCCGTCCCTGTCGGCGAAGGGATGATTGGGCGTGTCGTCAACGCCCTGGGCCAGCCCATCGATGGCAAAGGCCCCATCGAAGCTGCCGATTACCGTGCTATCGAATCCCCGGCTCCCGGCATCCTGGACCGTCAGCCCGTCAAACAGCCGCTGCAGACCGGCATCAAGGCCATCGACTCGATGATCCCCATCGGCCGCGGCCAGCGTGAGCTGATTATCGGCGACCGCCAGACCGGCAAGACTGTCATTGCCACCGATACCATCATCAACCAAAAGGGCAAGGACGTTCTGTGCATCTACGTTGCCATCGGCCAGAAACGTTCTACCGTTGCTTCTCTTGTAGAGAACCTCGAAAAGAACGGTGCCATGGCCTACACGACCATCGTCTGCGCCACGGCCTCGGAGCTGTCTCCGCTGCAGTATATCGCCCCCTACGCAGGCTGCGCTATGGGCGAGTATTTCATGCAGAAAGGCAAGCATGTCCTCATCATCTATGATGATCTGTCCAAGCATGCCGTTGCTTACCGTGCCTTGTCGCTGCTGATACGCCGTCCGCCGGGACGTGAAGCCTACCCTGGTGACGTTTTCTATCTGCACAGCCGTCTGCTGGAGCGCGCTGCCAAATTGAGCGATGAAAAGGGCGGTGGTTCTTTGACCGCACTGCCCATCATCGAGACCCAGGCAGGTGACGTTTCCGCCTATATCCCGACCAACGTTATCTCCATCACCGATGGTCAGATCTTCCTGGAGACTGAGTTGTTCCACGCTGGTATCCGTCCTGCCGTCAACCCCGGCATCTCGGTTTCCCGTGTCGGCGGCAACGCCCAGATCAAGGCGATGAAGAAAGTTGCCGGTACACTGAAGCTGATCTACTCCCAGTATCGTGAGCTGCAGGGCTTTGCCCAGTTCGGCTCTGACCTGGATGCCGATACCAAGGCCCGCCTGGCCCAGGGCGAGCGCATTGTGGAGATCCTCAAGCAGGACCGCAACAGCCCCGTGCCTGTGGAGAAGCAGGTCGCCATCCTGTACGCCACCATTCACGGTTATCTGAAAGATATTGCCGTATCCGACATCGGTGCCTACGAGCAGGGCCTGTACCAGTATCTGGACGACAACGCCGCCGCCAATGATGTGATGGAGACCATCCGCACCACCGGCGACCTCAAGCCCGATACCGAGGAAGCGCTGAAACAGGCGTTGGCCGCTTACACCGAACAATTCATTAAAGAAAAATAAACTGCAAAGGGGGGTGTTGCCGATGGCTGGCTCGATGAAAGAGATCAAGCTTCGCATTAAAAGTGTCGAAAGCACCATGCAAATCACCAAGGCAATGGAGTTGGTTGCTTCCAGCAAGCTGCGCCGCGCCAAGGAGCGGGTAGAACACAGCCGCCCCTACTTTGAGACGCTGTATGCCACCCTGTTTGATATTGCCGCTGCGGATTCTGAATTCAGCAGCCCGTATCTTGCCAAGCGCGAACCCCATCGCCGCCTGTATATCGTAATTGCCGGCGACCGCGGCCTGGCTGGCGGCTACAATGCCAACATCCTTAAAGAGGTGGAGGCAGATGCCGCCGATGCCCCGGAGCAGGGTTATTGCGTATTGCCCATCGGTAAAAAGGCGGTCGAATATTTCGAGCGCCATAATGCTTCGATCTTGACCACCTCGTTTGCGGTGGCAGGGGATATCTCTGTCAGTGATTGCTTCGAGATCTCGCGCCTTGTCTGCCAGAAGTTCCTGGCAGGGGAGTTTGATGAGATCCGCATCGCATTCACCCAGTTTGTCTCCATGCTGACCCAGACCGCGTCCATCCTGCCGGTCCTGCCTTTCGATGCGCCGCGCCCCAAACCGGGGCAGGAGCATGAAAGCCTGATGCTCTATGAGCCGGACAGCGCTGCCGTATTTGATGCCATCATCCCGGAGTATCTGGCCGGTGTTGTGTATGGTGCCTTGTGCGAGAGCGTTGCCAGCGAGCAGGGTGCCCGCCGCACCTCGATGGATGCCGCCACCAAGAATGCCGGTGAGATGATCGAGCATTTGAACCTGTACTATAACCGCGCCCGCCAGGCTGCCATTACCCAGGAGATCACCGAGATCGTGGCCGGTGCCGACGCAGAATCTTAAAAAGCCCACAAAGGAGTGTGTGCTATGCCAGAAAAACACATCGGAAAGGTGGTGCAGATCACCGGCCCAGTCTTGGACATCCGCTTCAAGGACGGCGAATTGCCTGCCCTGCTGAATGCGATAGAACTTGACAATCACGGGAAAAAGCTGGTCGTTGAAGTAGCCCAGCATATCGGTGATAATGTTGCCCGCTGCATCGCCATGGCCGCCACGGACGGCCTGGTCCGCGGTGCCGATGCCGTCGATACCGGCGGCCCCATCAATGTGCCGGTAGGCGATGCCTGCCTGGGCCGCGTATTCAACCTGCTGGGCGAGCCTGTCGATGAGCAGCCCGCACCCGAAAATGTAGAACATTGGCCCATCCACCGTGCCGCCCCTGCTTTTGACGAGCAGGAATCCTCCACCGAAATTCTGGAGACCGGCATCAAAGTCGTTGACCTGATTTGCCCCTATGCCAAGGGCGGTAAGATCGGTCTGTTCGGCGGTGCCGGTGTCGGTAAGACCGTTCTGATCCAGGAGCTGATTTATAACATCGCCACCGCCCATAACGGCTACTCCGTCTTTACCGGTGTTGGCGAGCGCACCCGTGAGGGCAACGACCTGTACGGCGAAATGCGCGAAAGCGGCGTTCTCAGCAAGACGGCCCTGGTCTATGGCCAGATGAACGAGCCGCCGGGAGCCCGTATGCGTGTGGCCCTGTCCGGCCTGACGATGGCGGAGTATTTCCGTGATGTCAAACATCAGGACGTGCTGCTTTTCATTGATAACATCTTCCGATTCACTCAGGCCGGTTCCGAGGTCTCGGCTCTGCTGGGCCGTATGCCCTCTGCCGTTGGCTACCAGCCCACGCTGGCCACCGAAATGGGCGCTTTGCAGGAGCGTATCACTTCTACCCGCAAGGGCTCTATCACCTCCGTACAGGCCGTCTACGTGCCCGCAGACGACCTGACCGACCCGGCCCCTGCCACGACCTTTACCCACCTGGATGCCACCACGGTTTTGAGCCGTGACATTGCCTCCCAGGGCATCTATCCCGCTGTCGACCCGCTGGATTCTACCTCCCGTATCCTGTCGCCCGAAGTTGTCGGCCAGGAGCACTACGAGGTTGCCCGCGCCGTACAGCAGGTGCTGCAGCGCTACAAAGACCTGCAGGACATCATTGCCATCATGGGTATGGATGAACTGTCGGAAGATGATAAGATCACGGTCAGCCGCGCCCGTAAGGTGCAGCGTTTCCTGTCCCAGTCTTTCCATGTTGCTGAGCAGTTCACCGGTATGCCCGGCCAGTATGTGCCGCTGAAAGAGACCCTGCGCGGCTTTAAGATGATTCTGAACGGCGAATGCGATTCCATTCCCGAAAGCTGCTTCCTGTTTGCCGGCACCATCGATGATGTTCTGGCAAAGGCCAAACAGCGGTAAGGGGGCGGGCAGATGGCAGTTTTCCCGCTGAAGATCCTTACGCCGGACGGCGTTGCCTTTGATGGCAGCGTTTCGGCTGTCTCCTGCCGCACGATCAACGGCCAGATCCAGCTGTTGGCGAAGCATATCGATTACTGTACGGCCCTCGGCATGGGGGAAGCCCACATTACGCTGGAGGACGGCTCTATCCACCGGGCCGCCTGTATGGGCGGCATGCTCAGCATGATCGGCGGCGAGTGCCGCCTGATGGCCACTACCTTTGAATGGGCCGATGCCATCGATAAAGAACGTGCCGAGCGCAGCAAAGCCCGCGCTGAAGCGATTCTGGCTCAGAAAGACGTAGACACCCGCGAATTGGAACTGGCCGAAGCCCGCCTAAAGCGCGCTCTGGTGCGCAGTAGCGTAGCCTCGTGGCAGGATTTATCCTAACACACCAAAAATACCGCCGCCAGAAAACAACCTGGTGGCGATATTTTTAGGGAAAGGGTTTCTTTTTTTGAATTTTTTTAAAAAAAGTGTTGACATTTCTCCTATTGTCAGCTATAATAAACAAGCTGATTCGAGACAGCCCAGTGTGACCGGGTGTAGCGCAGTTTGGTAGCGCGCTTGAATGGGGTTCAAGAGGCCGTGAGTTCGACTCTCGCCACTCGGACCAAACAGTTGGCTGTTAGAACCAGCGATAAAACGTCAGATTCTTACGAATCTGGCGTTTTTTGTTTTGTGTTTTTCTTGACACAAACAGGTGCCTTTCTAACGGATTTCTAACGGATGTCATCCAGTCGGTAAAAGATTCTGCATATTTGCTGCAATTCCTTGCTTTCTTTTCGTATCCAGGTGACCATAAATATTCGCTGTCATCTTTATATCAGCGTGGCCCAGCCATTCCTGCACATCCTTCAAACCGTAGCCCTGTGTAAGCAACATACTTGCACAGCTATGACGCAGTTCATGGAAGCGGATGTGAGGGAAGTTGTATTTTTTCAGTAGCCGGCTAAAACCATGACTGATATAATCAGGCGAATAAGGCCGACCATCTTCCCATTTGAAAACGTAATCATTCTGGTGATACTCTTTCCCGAACAGCTTTCTATTCACTTCTTCCGTCTGCTTCATTTCCATAAAGATCTCTCTTGCCGCAGGAGTAAGTGGAAAGCTACGAAAACTGGATGCGTTTTTGGTTTTGTCCTTTTCTACCTCCTTAGTCACCTTTACGACCGTATGGCGTATGGTAAGCATCTGGCGTTCAAAGTCGATGCTATCCCATTTCAGACCTAGCAGTTCACTGCGGCGCAGACCATATACCGAGGTGATATAGACGAGCGGATGTAACCGTTCATCTTTCGTTGCATCCAGCAGACGGTTCAGCTGTTCTACCGAGTAGTATTTGCCTTGAAAGCGCGTTGCTTGTGGAAGAATCACCTGTTCGCAGGGATTCGAGGATATCAAGCCATCTCGCACAGCCATTTTCAGTGTCTGAAATAGCACGTTTTTGTGCTGGCGCAGGCTGGCGGGGGCCAAGCCCCCGCGCCCATCCTTGCGCCCGCACACGCTCTTAACGCTGATATACGCTTGTAGAACCGCACGGTCTACATCTACCAGCTTGATTCCCATGTCATCAAAATACGGCAGAATATGGCCGTTTGCGCGGCTCTCATAGCCCTGCAAGGTAACTTCATCCACACGAAGCCGCACCTCTTGTAGCCAACGGCGAATTTCATCACTAAAGAGCAAATCGCTTTTAGGCTTTTCGGTCAGTACTGTTTCTTTTGCGAGAAGTTCCCGCATAAACTGTTCGGCTTTTTTCTTGTTGCCTTTTACGGTCAGACCTGTGCAAATCCATTTTATTTTTCTTTTTCCGTTTTGCACTGAATTTAGAACAACGTAGAATTTATTGCATTTAACTTGCAGGCTGGCTGTCATTGTAATTACTCCTTTCAGAGACAGATAGAATTGCCTACAATTACAGACTAATATTATATCGCGCCGATTGCACGTATTCAATCAGGCACTGTTTCGGCACTCGGATTTTCTTACCGATTCGAACACTTCCAATAATCTTTTCATTGACGAGTTTATATGCTGCACCCCTACCAATTCGCAGGGCTTCGGCCACTTGCGGAACGGTAAGTACATCAGGGTATTGATTAAACATTTATAAATTCAGTTACTCCTTCCAAGGTGTGGGGACATCATCGGGGATAGGGACAAAATTTTCTTTGGGCCGCATACGCTGCACATGATTGATTCTACGGCAAAAGGCATCCCATGTTTCAGGTTCTTCCCGTTGGATATTGCAATATTGCTTTTCCAGTGGAATATTTGTCAAAATATAAACCTTTGTGAAGCAGGCTTCTTTGTTTGCATAGCGACAGGGCAAGGCAACAGGGTAGCCATCCAGATAGACGAGCATGTCCTTAATAGGCAAGCTGCTGCGGAATTCCTCAAAAATCAGCACATCTTGCCCTTTGTAGCCGTCAAAGGGGTGGGCATAGTCTGTGACGCGGTAGACATTAGAATAGCCGTACTTCTCCATAATACCGCGCGTTTTGCCGATGCCTGTTTCACCGTAGATGTAGGTGGTATCCAGCTGGCGAAAGGTGTCCTTGTATTCCTCATTTTTCAATGCTTGCCGCGCCTGCTCTATGTAGTTGATTTTTGTTATTGCAGATGGGATTTCTTCTAAAATCTTTGCGTTGCTTTCTCCCTGCTTTATCATTTCAAGGATTCGTTCGCAATCTCTCTTGCCCTTTACTGCTCGGTCTGGCGGCATTGTCCCAGATTCTTCAAATGTTTCTATATGGTTTGTTTCATGCTTTGCATCATCCTGCCAGCGACCTTCCTTGCGGATATAGTCGCGGTTTTCTTGGTTGCTGCCGTTTGCCATTTCAATGTGTGCCCCGTAAAAGCGCTGCTGCAAGGTGCTGAACATCACAGCATTTTTAAAGACAAGATACAAATGCGTGTGTGGCGTTCCTTCCGCTCCTGTTTCATCGCACATACACCAGTAAAGCAGGCTTAAAAACTGTGGCAGTAGCCCCTTGATGTGTTCATGGGTGAAGCCGTGCTTTTGTGGGTTATTGATGGTAATTTGATATTTTCGGGATGCGGCAGAACGTGCCATTTTCATACCTCCTTTAAGGCTGTACACAGTTGACGTGAATTGCAAAGGTAATACTAGCCTTTGCAATTCACCGGTTTGTTTCGCAGCAATTAACATTACTGTCAACTCGATTATACCGTAAATAACAATTTTGTCAAGTGTATTTACAAATTTGTTATTTCGTGGTAAGATGATGCCGAGGTGAGAACTATGCCCTATGCAAAACTACTTAACCAGTTAATCGAAGAATCTGGCATGACGGCCAAAGATGTAGCCCAAAAGTGTGCAGACTATGGTGTTTCTATCACGCCCTCTTATTTGAGTATGCTGCGCAATGGAGCGGGCAAGCGGATGCCCTCTGACGAGGTTTCCCGTGCCATTGCCAAGGCACTGGGAAAAGATGAAAATCTACTTATTGTGGAACGGGCATTAGATGAAGCCCCCGAACCTATTGCAAAGGCGATTCAGTACGTTCTACGCATTACCACAGCAACCATGTTCGGCCTTACAGGCAATGACCTTACACCCGAAATGAAATCCCTTATGGACGAACAAATTCAGCATATGCCCCTATCCGAAAGCGTCTTGCAGCTTGCCCAGCAGACAAATCTGCCACAATTTAATAAAGATACCTTCGGAACATTGATGCAAAATGCAGACGGCTCTACAACCGTCAATGTCACTGCCCCTCCAGAGTTTGTAATTAACACTGATGCAATGTCTCCGACCATCTGCAAGGGCGACAGAATACGGCTACAGGCTGATTCATCATATAAGGCAGGGGACATTGTAGCCTTTCAATGCAACGGCATGGAATGTAGGCGTATGGAAGTTGTAGACGGCCATACTGTGCTGGTAGCTTTTGAGCGCGGCTTCGATTCGTTGCCATACGACCCAGCAAAGCACAAAATTTTAGGGCGGGTTCTTACCATCACCAGAGACATAAAATAAAAAGTGCGTCAGTCGTTTTGACTGGCGCATTTCTTTGTGTAATAGCAAACCTTGCGGGGGACGGCGGCAGCGAGCAGACTTATAGCAGCACATAAATAGGCAACTACCGCAAAAGTCGCAAAGGCCAATAAAGAACACATTATTCGCTCCCAGCAGGTTCTGCCCTGCCGCGCGAGCATTTTACACTCGCGGCAGGGCAAATGCCTGCTGCTCGCTTGCCGCCAATCTGGGGGCGCTGCCCCCAGCCCCCCGCCGCAAGGTTTGCTATCAATTTTTTCTGTAATTGTAGGTTTCTAACGCTTTTCTAACGGTTTTCTTTAATTTGAGATTTTTGCTTTTTTCGTGCAAAGGCGTTTTTTCTAGTTCCCCGGTTTGAAATCAACGTTTTCACGTTGATTAGTTGGCACATTTTAGCATCAATCAGAACGTTTCATTTTCATTTAACACTTTCGTCAGCTAAATGGGGTTCAAGAGGCCGTGAGTTCGACTCTCGCCACTCGGATTTTTTATGCATCGGGCGTCGAATCGCAGAAAAACCGCTTAGCCGCGTAGCTAAGCGGTTTTTTCTTTGTTCACACGCGCTTTAAAACGTTCAAAAATGTATATTATGCGTGGTGCAATCATGGTGCATACACGATATACAGCCCTGTTTATGGGGATTTTGGTGCGCTTATGGTGCAAATTGGGTGCAGAAAATCATGGTGCAAACGTGGTGCAAATCATAACCCCACGTTGAACGTGGGGTTTGCAAAACAGCCCCATAGGGGCATCAATACCAGCCGCGCCTAAAGGCGCACAATGAGCGACGCCAACC
>CAVAGJ010000012.1:0-72174 GCA_963588145.1 Coriobacteriaceae bacterium | reverse complement strand
CTTCCTGTTCGCTATTCTTTTTTATCCCTTGTCACGCATCATTGTAATACCTACACCTATACTGTTGGCACCGTAGGGAGGGGTCTTGACCCCTCCTTGCAGCCTTACAATTTAACAAACTGGAAGTTGTCAATATACGTTCTTCATCACAGTGTCCCGCAAATAATGGTTGAAACACCCATATTCATCAGCATCCAACATTCCGGGCGAACTCATAATGACGAGTTCATGCCCATGATTTTCTGCATGATAGGGCGGGTGTATATGCCGATAGGGATTTTCCACAAAGCCACAGCGTTCGTAGAATACTTTTCGGCGAATGGATATTTCGTCCACGGGCGGGTCTATTTCAAGAATTAAAGGAGTTGCTTGGTAGGCGTTCAAAATCTTTTGTCCGTAGTGCTTGTTCCGCTGAGATGGCAAAACGCAGAAATGTTCAATATAAAAAACTCCACTAATATCCCAATACAGAATTTCACCCACAAATTCTCCGTTATCGAAAATAATATCAAAATGGTAGGCATCTTGCTGTAAAATGTGAAGCTGTGAAGGCTTTTCGCGCTGTTCGTGGGATGGAAAACTGATTTTGTAAAGTTCAATGGCCTTTTGGTACAAGGGGTCATTCGATTGTGTGATTCGATGGATCTCCATTTTATAACTTCCTTTATAAATTCCGATTTGTTACACCATCCGTTCCATCCGTTCCACGGCTTTGCGGGCGCGGTCGTGGCCGGTTTCGGCGGCTTTTTTGTACCAGGCCAGGGCCTGGGCGGTGTCTTTGGGGCCGCAGCGGCCATCCTCGTACCAGATACCCAACTCGTACATGGCATCGGGCAGGCCCTCTTTGGCGGCGCGCTCGTACCATTGCTGGGCCAGAGCCAGGTTCTTTTCCACGCCGGTGCCGTTCTCAAAACAACAAGCATAGTTGTACATTCCCCGGGAATATCCACCCTCGGCCGAGCGGCGGTACCACTCGGCTGCGGCTGCGGGGTCGGCCTCGGTGCCGATGCCTTTTTCGGTGCAATAACCCAGGCAGCACTGGGCGCGGGGCAGGCCCTGCTCGGCGGCGGCACGGTACAGCTCTACCGCGCGGGCCTCGTCCAGTTCCACGCCTTTGCCAAACTCATAGCACCAGCCCAGGCAGCATTGGGCGCGGGCAAAGCCCTGGGCGGCAGACTTACCGTACCAAGCGGCGGCCTGTACAAGATCTTCCGGAACGCCCTGGCCGTACTCGTAACACCAGCCCAGGTTGCACTGGGCTGGTGCGTAGTTTGCTTCGGCGGCGCGGCGGTAATGGGCTGTGGCGGTGGACCAGTTTTGCTCCACGCCATCGCCGCGCTCGTATAGCCCGCCGATGCGGTTCTCGGCGGCAGGCAGACCCTCCCGCGCCGCGTGGTGATACAGGTGAAGGGCTTCCTCCGGGTCACGGCGCACGCCTTTGCCCCGCTCGTAACAGATGCCCAGATTCAACAGCGCCTGGGGCAGCTCTTGCGCGGCGGCCATGCTGTACCAGCGGATGGCATCCCCCCAGCTTTGGGGGGTGCCGGTGCCCTGCTCGTAGCAGACGGCCAGGGCAAATTGTGCCTGGGCATCCCCCTGCCGGGCGGCGCGGGTATACCACTGTACGGCCTCAGTGGGGTTGGCGGCTACACCACGGCCGCATTCCAGGCAGATGGCATAGCAGGCCTGTGCCGGGGCATACCCCAGCTTGGAGGCACGCAGGTAAAAGTCGGCCGCCAGCGGGGCGTTCACCTCTACGCCGAAGCCTTTCTCGTAAAATTGGCCGCACATAAACAGGGCGCGGGCATCGTCCTGGGCGGCGGCTTTTTGGTACCAGGCCAGGGCGGCTTCCTCGTTTTTGGCGGTGCCACGGCCTAAATGGTGCATCTGCGCCAGGTTTCGCATGGCGGGCACAAACCCCGCCTGGGCGGACAGGGTATACAGCTGCACGGCGCGCACGGGGTCAGCGGTCACGCCGGTGCCGTTGGTGTAGCAGATGGCCAGGCAGCACTCGGCCCGGGGGTCCCGCTGCAGGGCGGCTTCGCCATACCAGCGGGCCGCCGCTTTGGCATCCTGGGGTACGCCTTTGCCAAACTCATAGCACCAGCCCAGGTTGCACTGGGCCTGGGCGTTGCCCTGGCCTGCGGCGGCGCGGTAGAGCAGCACGGCATCCAGCCAGCTTTGAGCCACACCTTCGCCGGTCTCGTAGGCCAGGCCCAGCATGCACTGCCCGGCGGCATCGCCCTCGGCGGCGGCTTTCTCAAAATCGGCAAAGGCATCCTCAAAACGGCCATCGGACCGGGATTCCATGCCCAGGGCAACCCAGTCTGCCGCGACTAAATCGCTGCCATCGCTGGGCAGAAAGAACGCCCCGCCGCACAGCGGGCACAGGTCGGGGACCGCATGGCGGGTCACAAACCGGCAGACTGGGTTCTCGCAATGATGGATCTCCATAAAACGCTTCCTTTCCCATCTTTCCCTCAATTATCTGTATTGTAGCATAGGTCTGCGCTGAAAAAAAGGCTTCGCGGTGTTTTTTCGGCGCGGCGTGTCCCAGGCGGAGAGTTTATTGCTGCTTGCAAAGCTTTATCGGGTTCCCGCTCTGTGGTAAAAACAAATGTCCGGGCATGGTATGGTAATGCTGGCGATTGACATACTTATAAGGGGAAAAACTTGGTATGGCTACTTATCTGAAAAAACGCATACAAACGTACAACTGCCCGCCATCCTGCCCGGTGTCCGCGGGACGGCCCTACTGTGGCAGGGGAGTGGCGGCCGCCACGATGCTGCTGGGGGGCTTGGCCGCCCCCATGCCGCTGTCTGCTGAGCCGTGCCCGCGCATACCCCCGTAAAAACTATTTAATATCCGTTTTCACAAAATATTTTCAGAAATTTCAAAAAAACTGTTTAAAATTCTGCGAATGTGTGGTAAAGTAGTATCAATCGGTGAGATGTGTTCAAATTCACCACGAAGAGAGCCTGCTCTCTGTAAAATTTAAAACGCCGCAGTGGGTACGCAGCGCATGGCGGGCCCCCGGCGCGAAAAGAGGTTTGATTGTTCCATGGACTATGCAAGCAAAGACATCCGCAACATTCTGGTCGCCGGCCACGCTGGCTGCGGCAAAACGACGCTGACCGAAGCCCTGCTGTACATGAGCGGCGCGACCGAGCGCATGGGCCGTGTTGAGGACGGCACCACCGCCAGCGACTTTGCCCCCGAAGAGGTTCGCCGCAAGGCATCGCTGAATTCCAGCATCGTCCCCGTTGAGTATGAGGGCATCAAATATAACCTCATCGATGTGCCCGGCCTGTTCGATTTCGAGACCGGCGCAGCCGAGGGCATCATGGCTGCCGAAAGCGTACTGATCTGCGTGTCCGGCCGTTCCGGCGTGACCGTTGGTGCCGAGAAAGCCTATCAGCTGGCCCTCAAGCACAACAAGGCGCGGATGATCTTTGTCACCAAAGCCGACCTGGAAAACGCCGACTACTTCAAGATCCTGGAGCAGATGAAGATCAAGTTCGGCCCCAGCGTCTGCCCCTGCGTCGTGCCCGTCCGCCTGGATGATGGCACGGTCGCCTACATCAACCTGTTCAGCCAGAAAGCCTTTAAGTACGAGGGCGGCAAGCAGGTCCAGATCGACCTGCCCGATATCGGCCACCGCTTCGAGGGCCTGATCCAGGCCATGAGCGAGGCCATTGCCGAGACGGACGAAGCCCTGATGGAAAAATTCTTCGAGGGTGAGCCTTTCACCACCGAGGAGATCGTCCAGGGCATGGCCGCCGGTGTTCGCAGCGGCCAGATCACCCCTGTGTTCTGCGGCAGCGCCGTCAACAACCAGGCGCTGGATATGCTGCTGTACAACATGAATGTCCTGCTGCCCGGCGCGGATACCGCCGCAGCCGTGGGCGAGGATAAGGACGGCAACACCGTTGACATCACCGCCGCCCCCGCCGCCCCGCTGTGCGCCTACGTCTTTAAGACGGTGGCTGACCCGTTCGTGGGCAAGATGAGCTTTATTAAAGTGTTGTCCGGCAAGCTGACCGCCACCAGCAACACCGTCAACGCCCGCACCGGCCAGCCGGAGCGCATGGGCAAGACCCTCATCGTCTGCGGCAAAAAGCAGACCGACACCGCCGCCATCACCACCGGCGACATCGGCGTTGTCTCCAAGCTGGCTACCGCCAAGACCGGCGATACCCTGTGCGACCCCGCCCGCGTGGTGGCGCTGCCCGCACCCGCCTATCCCACCGGTTGCTACCGCATGGCCGTCAAGGTCGCCAAAAAGGGTGACGAGGGCAAGGTCAGCGGCGCGCTGGCCCGCCTGATCGAGGAAGATCCCGCCATCACCTTTGTGGTCGACCCCGAGACCAAGCAGCAGATCATCAGCGGCCTGGGCACCCAGCACCTGGAAGTGGCCCTTGCCAAGCTGAAGAATAAGTTCGGCGTGGAGATCACGCTGGAAACCCCGCGCGTACCTTACCGTGAGTCCATCCGCAAGAGCTGCAAGGCCCAGGGCCGCCACAAGAAGCAGACCGGCGGCCACGGCCAGTTCGGCGATGTCTGGATTCAGTTCGAGCCTGTCGAGGGCGAGGGTATCGAGTTCGCCGAGAACGTGTTCGGCGGCAGTGTGCCGAAGAACTTCTTCCCCGCTGTGGAAAAAGGTGTCCGCCAGGCTGCTGAGCACGGCGTGTTGGCCGGTTATCCGATGGTCGGCCTGAAAGCCACCCTGCTGGACGGCAGCTATCATCCTGTGGATTCCAGTGAAATGGCGTTCATTATGGCCGCCAAGCTGGCCTACAAGGCCGCCATCCCCGAGGCTGGCCCCGTGCTGCTGGAGCCCATCGGTTCCCTGCAGGCCCATGTCCCGGCGGACAACACCGGCGATATCATGGGCGAGGTCACCAAGCGCCGCGGCCGTGTGCTGGGCATGAACCCCGATGAGGACGGCCTGCAGGTTGTGGAGGCCGAGGTGCCCATCGCCGAGATGCAGGACTTCACCACCTTCCTGCGCCAGCTGACCCAGGGCCGTGGCTGGTATACCTTCGATTTCGTCTGCTACGAGACCCTGCCCCAGATGCTGGAATCCAAGGTCATCGAGCAGGCTAAGGCCCTCGGCAACTTCGCCGACGAGGACTAACGCTTACCTACTTTCTTTGAAAAGAAAGTAGGTAAAGAAACTTTCAATTAAGTAAACCAAAAGAGCGATGCAGTGGTATGGCTGCATCGCTCTTTGTATGTTGATTGCTTACTTTTTACTATAATCCCGCGCACCATAAATTGCCGTGCCTACGCGCACAATGGTTGCGCCTTCGGCGATGGCGGCGGCGTAGTCGTGGCTCATGCCCATGGACAAAATATCCATCTGCGCGTTCTCGTACCCACGGGCAGCGGCTTTCGCCAGCAGTTCCCGCATCTCGGCAAAAAAGCGGCGGGTGGCGGTGTCATCGGCATCGGCCGGGGGGATCGCCATCAACCCGCGCACCTTAATATGGGCTTTCGCGGCGGCAGCATCCAGCAGCGGCCACAGATCGTCCGGGCCAACGCCGCTTTTGCTTTCCTCGGCACCGATGTTGATCTCCATCAAAATTTCCTGGGTGATGCCCAGCCGCTCGGCAGCTGCCTCGATCTTATCCAGCAACCGGGTGCTGTCCACACTCTGGATCAGCGCGGCGCGGCCCACCACCTTGTTGACCTTGTTGGTCTGCAAGTGGCCGATGAAATGCCCAGGCTTGCCGCTATAGGCCCCGGCATCGGTCTTTTCCACCAATTCCTGCACGTGGTTTTCACCAAACAGGTCAATGGGCAGGTCGGCGCTGTAGCGCACTTCTTCCACCGTGCGAGTCTTGCAGGCGGCGCACAGCAGCACCTCGCTGGGGTCGCGCCCTGCGGCCTTGGCGGCAGCGGTCATATTTTCCCGGATCTTGGCAACGGCCTCGGCCATTGCCTGCTTCTGTGCTTCGTCCATCAACGTACCTCCGTGTCACTGTACACCGCGCGGCTGCCGCCAATAAACGGCGGGCGGGTGCGGGCGCACAGCAAAATTGCTTCGCCGATATGATCCAGCGACAGGCGCACCGGCACAGCCACCCGGCGCAGGTGCATGCCGATCAGCGTACCGCCGATGTCCATACCGGCGGCGGCCTTTACTTCCTCCACCAGCACGGGGTCCTTAAAGGTGCGCCAGCAGTTGGTGGCCCAGCTGCCGCCCGCGTGGGGCTGGGGGATGGCGGCTACGATCTGGTAGCCGTACTGTTTGGCGACTTCCCGCTCAATCACGATGGAGCGGTTCAGATGCTCGCAACACTGGGCGGCCAGGTGGACACCCTGCTCCTGCAGCGGGGGCAGCACACCCGCCAGCACAGCGGCGGCAACCTCCATGCTGGAATCATGGCCGATGCGCCCGCCGCGGATCTCGCTGCTGGAACAGCCAACAACAAAGATGTCGCCGGTTTCCAGGTGGGCAGCTTCCAATAATTCTTCGGTGGCCTTGCGGGCCTGGGCAGTCAGTTCAGAAAGTTCCATAATAAACCTCCTAAATACGTTTTATTTTGTAGGCGGAAAACGAAAACACATCCACCTAATAGAAGCCAAAATTATTTGCGGGCCACGCAGGTCAGGTCCCGGATGGTCAGCCCACGGCAGAACTGCACCGGCAGGGTCATGGTGCCGGTCTCGTTCTCCACGGTGATGCCGTCCAGCACCATGTCCCGCAGTTCGTGCCCCGGCGCGTCAAAGCCTGCCAGTTCAATCGGCTCCACATTCTCAAAGCTGCCGTCCCGCAGGCCGCGGCCGGTCAGGGTCAGCCGCTCAAAGCTCAAATGGCTGAACACCGGCTGGCTGGGGGCCGCCTCGCCGTCATCGTTGTAGGACACGGCGTGTACCAGCAGGCGCGGCGCGGTGCAGTCCCGCACCGAAACACCCCGCACAAAGCCGCCGCGCTTGGGCGTGGCCTTGATCTCAATGCCCGACCAGCTGTTGGTCAAATCGCAGTCCCAAATCTGCACATCCTCGATGCCGCCGCTCATTTCGCTGCCCAGGCAGATGCCGTGTCCGGCGGTGCTGCGGCAGTCAAACACATAAATATGGGCGCTGGGACGGTCAATTTTGTTTCCCTCGGGGTTCTTGCCGGACTTGATGGCTACAGCATCATCGCCGGTGGCAAACTCGCAGGCGAACAGGGTGCAGTTGGTGCTGGAATCCGGGTCCCAGCCATCGCCGTTCCACACGCCCTCCGAAACAAAGCGGCAGTGGTCTGTGATGATATTGTCGCTGTAGATCATATGCAGGTTCCAGCTGGCCCCGTTTTTCAGCGTCAGGCCGTGTACCCATACGTTGCGGCAGTTGCTCATGTTGAGTAAGCGGGGCCGCACCCGGCCGGGGATCGTCTGCTCGTTCTCGCACTCGGCCACCAGGACGGCATGCTCGGTCAGGTAGTCTTTCAGGTGCTCCTGTTCATCGGCAATAATTTTCTCGGCAAGTTCACAGCCGCCGCTGGCGATGGTGCCCTTGCCGCGGATGACCACGTTTTCGCAGTTCGGTCCGGCGGTATGATCCAGTGTGCCCAGGTTCAAAAGGCTGGAATAGCAGCGCATCTCGGTGCCCTCAAACCGGCTGGGGATGCGGGGCTGGTAGTCCACGATCTCCGCCGTGCCCTGCAAAATCGCACCCTCGTCCAGGTACAGCTCCATGTTGCTGTGCAGCCGCAGGGCACCGGTCAGGTAGATGCCGGCGGGGATGTACACAGCGTCCCCAGCGCTGCAGGCATCAATGGCGCGCTGCAGGGCGGCGGTGTTTTTGGTTTTGCCATCGCCCTTGGCCCAGAACGGGGCCTCGGTCACATCGATGCGGTGCTTGACCGGCGTGGTGCGGAACGCGCAGCTGCCCACACACTGGCGGCCGAAAAACACGTCTGCCTGGTAGTCGCTCTGGCTGCGCAGATCGGTCAGGGTAAAATGGGTGCGGTCGCAGGTGGCCACAGGCTGGCCGTCCAGGTAAACGGTATATTGTGCCCCAGCCTTGGCGGCTGCGGGCTTATCCCAGTACAGCACGGTGGAATGTGCGGTACTGCGTGCAAAAACATGCGTCTCAAACATTGGAATCCCTTTCGATGATGCAATGGTTTTCGTTGCTGTTCCTCTATCTTTGCCTAATATTGTAACACAGAAAGCAACAGGCGAAAAGGTGCAAAACTTGCCAAGATTTAGGGGCCACTACAACGCTTTTTTCTCTAAAAAGCAGCCCGGTTCATGGGCGTACAGCACACCCACCGCCTGCAAATAGGCGTAAATGATCGTGGAGCCGACAAACTTCATGCCGCGCTTTTTTAAATCTTTTGAGATGGCATCCGACAGGGGAGAGGTGGTCGGCCCGCACTCCACCAGCGTTTGGCCGCCGGTCCACTGCCAGAGATAGCGGTCAAAGCTGCCGTACTCCTGCCGAATGGCGGCAAACGCGGCAGCGTTGCCCACAGCCGCCGCAATTTTGCGCCGGTTGCGGATGATGCCGGGGTCGGCGTACAAGGCGGCCAGTTTGGCCTCATCGTAGGCGGCGACTTTGGCCCGGTCGAAATCGTCAAACGCCCGGAGGAAAGCTTCCTGCTTGTTCAGCACACACTCCCACGAAAGCCCGGCCTGGAAGCCCTCCAAAATCAGCATCTCAAACAGCTTGCGGTCATCGTGTACGGGTACGCCCCATTCTGTATCGTGGTAGCGGATGTACCGCGGGTTGGCCGGGTTAGCCCACCGGCACCGGCATTTTCCATCGGACCAGGTCATAGTATAGCTCCTTTGTGTAGGATGTAGGGCAAATGGCCCCCTTGTGCAAAGGGGGCTGTCACCGAAGGTGACTGGGGGATTGTGACCTCACGAGGGCAAGCTGATTTCCAGGCAAGGCCGCAATCCCTCCGTCTGCGCTTCGCGCATCCACCTCCCTTTACACAAAGGAGGCTTTGGATTCGCGCTTACTAAATATAGTATATCACCCCCATCAAGGCTTGCGCCACACTCTAAAATTGTGTATAATAAGATGTTACAATCACTATTCTGGGGAGGTGTGCCGTATGAGTCTGCAAAGCTTTGGCTTTTTCGGCTTTTTGCTGATCGTGGCTGCGGTGTACCTGCACCTGCCGCAGCGCTGGCAGAACCCGTTTCTGCTGGCGGCCAGCTGGTACTTTTACGCCAAGGCCATGCCCACCATGCTGCCTGTCACCATCGCCATCGCTGTGTGTACCTACGCATGTGGCCGGGCGATGCAACGGCATAAAACGGCGGCGCTGCGGGTGGGTGTGATCGGCCTGCTGGCGATCCTTGCTTTCTTTAAATATAACGGCGCTTTTGCAACCGAAGGCGGCTGGCAGACTGTGGCGATGCCGCTGGGCATCAGCTTTTACAGCTTTGCGGCCATCAGCTACTTGATTGATGCCGCCCGGGGCGACTGCGAGGTCGAAACCAATTTCATCGACTGTGTGCTCTACCTCAACTTTTTTGCAACGATTACGCAAGGCCCCATCTGCCGCGCTGGGGACCTGCTGCCCCAGCTGAAACAGGAACACCGCTTTGATGCCGCCCGCACGGTGCGCGCTTTGCGGCTGCTGGCGCTGGGCCTGTTTAAAATGGTAGCCATCAGTGACGTGCTGGGCCTGGTGGTGGACGAAGTATTCCCCAACTACCGCAGCTACGGCGGGCCGATGCTGATTTTGGCGGCAATTTTTTACACGTTCCAGCTGTATTTTAACTTTTCCGGCTACTCCGAGACCGCGCGGGCCGTGGGCCTGCTGCTGGGGCTGGACCTGCCCGAAAACTTCAAGACCCCGTTTTTTGCCACCAACTTTTCCGGCTTCTGGAGCCGCTGGCACATCAGCTTTTCCTCTTGGCTGCAGGACTATCTGTTCATGCCCCTGGCCTGGGCCGATGTTTCGGGCCTGACGGGTGGTAAAATGCAGCGTCTGCCTGCTGAATTCTGCGTGTTCACGGTGTTTTTTGTCTCTGGCTTCTGGCACGGCAACACGCTGCCTTTCGTCATCTGGGGCCTGATGCAGGCCTGCTACCGTCTGGGCGAGGAACTAATGCACCGCCGCTTTGGTAAGCCCAAAAAGAAAGCCCCGGCCAAAACGCTGTGGGCCAAACGCACAGGCGTGTTTGTGCTGTGGACCATCAGTATGGTGTTCTTCTGCGTGGGCATGTCCGGTGCGGACTTAACGGCGGGGGATGCCTTCGCCTACCTAGGCGGCTGGTTCACCGGCTGGTCCCCGGCCCGCTTTGGAGCAGAGTTGTACGGCGCAGCCTACAATGGGTTCTACGCCAATACCATTATGGTGGCGGCCTACTACGCTTTTGTGGTGGTCACGCTGGCCCTGGGGTTTGCCCTGGATGCCCGCCGCGCCTTTACCTATAAAAATAAGCCGTCCGAGCTTTGCATTGCCAACGAGAAGCACCGCTGGGGAGTGTACTACCTGCTGGTGATTTGCCTGCTCATCGGCTACATCATGCAAAGCGGCGGCTTCGGCGGGGCATCCGGGTTTGGTATGTATGCAAACTTCTAACGCGCCGCATCCCATGAATCCACGCTCCGTAGGGGCGGATTCTATATCCGCCCGCGGGCGAGCGATGCTCGCCCCTATAAAATGCAAAAATCATCGTAGAAAGGAGGTTTTCACCCTATGCACAATATCCTAAAAAAACTCGCACTGCTCTGCATCCCAATCGTGGTGTGGTTTGCGTTTTTTGCGGCGTTTGAGCCGAACAACTACTTCGGGCTGAAAGCCTCCGCTACGTCCAGCCAGCCGGTGGCCAGGGTGCGGGCCTACCAGCAGGAGCCGGGCGCCAACTTGATCTTAGGCGACAGTCGCCTGGCCCACTTTGATATGGACACCGTGGCCGCCGTTAGCGGCAAGGCGTGGCAAAACCTGGCATTCGGCGGTGCATCGCTAAAAGAAACGCTAGACCTGGCTGATTACGTGCTGGATTCCGGCAATCAGGTGGGCAGCCTGCTGGTGGAAGTCTCGTTCTACACTCTCAACGCCGGGTACAACACCGATCGCTTCCAGGCGCTGGAAGAAACGCTGAACAACCCCCTGGCCTACTGCCTGAATCTCGAATATAACGTCAACGCCCTGACTGTGGCGATGGACACTTTAAAAGGCACCCCCGACACCATCGAATCCGGTGACTGGACCGCTGCCGACTACCTGGCGGATGACGGCACCACCCTGCCGCTGCACCGCAAACTGTACGACTACCCGGCCACCATCACCCCCAAGTGCCGCAGCTGGGCGCTGAACGAAGCCCAGCTGGAACGCCTGGGTGAACTGGCCGCCCGCTGCCGGAGCGAGGACATCCACTTGACCATTGTGCTGCCGCCCATGGCCGAAAATGTGCGCACCGAGGTGTGCGACCAGTTCGGTATTACCGAGGCCATGCAGGGTAATGTGCTGCCCCGCCTGCATGCCATTGCCGCCGAGACCGGCTGCACCCTGCTGGATTACGAGTGGAACGGCAGCTGCATTACCAACGATGATACGCAGTTCTTTGACGGCTTCCACCTGGACGAAAAGTACGGCCTGCCGCAGTGGACCGAGGAATTGTTTACCGATATAGGGTAATGGCAGCCGATAGATTTTAGCGATATACCGGGAAAGGGATGTAGGGGCGAACAGTGTTCGCCCGCCAACTTGACGCTATAGCGCTTTCCCGGAAAGGCCGCGTAAATTACGAACGGCAACGGGCGAACAATGTTCGCCCCTACAAACGCAGCAAGCTGCGATAGGTGAGGCAAACCATGGCATTAGACTTCCTGATTTTGTACGAGCACACTGTACGCGAATATGAGAGTGACCTACTGCTTAAGCTGGAGTTGGAGCGCCGTGGCTATAAAGCCGAGATCCGCCAACTGCTGGACCCCAAGCACCTGCGGCTTTTCGGCAAAGATAAGCCGGAAGTGCTGGTAGCCAGTTGCATGTATGATAACGAGGCCATCAACAGCCACGTCTACAACAATATCGGCAAATGCAACAAGATCATCAACCTGCATTGGGAGCAGATGCTTTCCGACACGCAAGAGGAGGGCAACTGGTTCAACATGAACGGCAATGCCAAGCGCTGTGTGCAGACCTGCTGGGGCAAGCGTACCGCCACCCGTCTGCAGATCCACGGCATGGATGCCAAAAACACTCCCGTGACCGGCGCGGTTATGATGGATTTTTTACGGCCTGAATTTAAGGGCTACTTTAAAGATAAAGAAACCCTTTGCCGCGAGTTCGGCCTGGACCCCAACAAAAAACTGCACCTGTATATTTCCAGCTTCGGCTACGCCAGCATGAACGATGATGAGGTAGCCGAGCTTTCTAAAATGGCGGGTACGGACTTTACCGGTTTTGCCAAAACCAACCATGTATCGATGAAAGAAACGCTCTCCTGGTTTGAGCAGTACCTCACCGCCCACCCGGAGGTGGAGCTTGTCTACCGCCGCCACCCCAGTGAGTGGAACAGTCCCGTGCTGGAAGAACTGGCGAAAAAGTGCCCCAACTTCCATGTCATTTTTGCCGATTCTGTCAAGCAGTGGATCGTGGCGGCAGACTCTATCTCCATCTGGATGAGCACTGCCATCGCCGAGGTGTATATGGCGGGCAAAAGTTGCCACATCCTGCGCCCTGTGCCCATCGAGCATGAGTATGACCCGGTCATTTATAAGGATGCCGCTTACATCACTACCTACACGGATTTTGCTGCCGCCATGCAGCAGGATAATCCGCCGTTCCCCATTGCAAAAGAGGTCATCGAGGGTTACTTTGACCCCAGCGAAACAGCGGCCTACATCCGCATGGCCAATCTGCTGGAGGATATCTACAAAAATCCGCCTCGGGACGAGCCGATGGGCGAGGGCTTTACCCCGCATTTTAACCTGCTGAAATTCTGCGCCCTGGCGGGGGTGCATTTCCTCTACCGCCGCGGCTGGGAGCCGAAGCGGGTGTTCGCGTTCTGCCCGCCACTGGCGAACTTCGCACAGCGTATCTACGGCTACGTGGACAAGGCCCACGTCACGCCGGAGCAGGTGGAAGCCATGACCGCGCGTATCAGACCATATGTGAAATAAGTTTAAAGTTTCTTCGCTTCCTTCTTTTCAAAGAAGGAAGGAAAGGACCTCGAAGTATGCCAGATAAAAAATCCGCCGGGGAATCCTTTGCCGGCAACGTAATGAAATACTCGGTGGCGACCTACCTGGGTTTTGCCATCACCGGCCTGGCGCTCATCGTCAAGGGCCTGCTGCCTGCCGAGGTACTGGGTGCGCCGGTCACCTTTATGACCTACACCGCCACTGTGATGAACCTGGGCATCCTCGGCCTGGACCAGACCCTGCTGCGCTTTTACCATGAGCCGCCCGCCGAGGCCGAGCCGCGCCAGCTGTTTTCCGCCTGCACCCGGATGTCGGTGGTGTTCATGCTGGTGCTGGGGGCCGTGTGCAGCCTGTTTGCTGCCCGGCCTATGGCGGTGGCTTTCGGCTTTGGTGCGGACGGTCAGGGTCTGGTGCCGCTGCTGTTCGTGAACGCCGCGCTGTATATGCTGGTGCGCTACCTGAACGTGCTGCTGCGGCTGGAAAACGATTTGAAAGCCTACACCGCCGAAACGCTGTGGATGCAGGGCTGTTTCAACCTGATCTACCTGCTGCCCGGCTTCTTTACCTCCAACGTCTACCTGCTGGCTATGGCGGCCATCATCAGCTTTGGCGTGGTGGTCATCGCCTTTGGGTATAAGTACCGCAGCGCGTTCTTCAGCCCGCTGCCGGCCGAAAAATTCGGCGGCATCGCCAAGGTGGCCGTGCCTTACGGCATCGCCCTGGCCCCGGCGCAAATTCTGTTCAGCCTGTCCAGCGGCATCTGCCTGTCCTTTGTGGGCAACGAGTGCGGCGAAAGCGCCCAGGGCTTGTTCGCCTTCGGCTACAGCCTGGCCCAGCTGGTCACCGCTATCCAGGCGGGCTTCTCCACCTACTGGGGCCCCTATGTGTACGCCCATTACCGCGAGGAACAGGAGCGCATCGGCCGTGTGCATGATGTGCTGAACCTGCTGATCTTCGGCTTTTTCTGCGTTTTGGTGATGTTTGAGGACATCGTGTTCCTCATCTTCCCCAACAAAAAAGAGTGCCTGACCATCTTCCCGCTGCTGATGCTGGCGGTGGTGTTCAATATCCTGTGCGAGGGCACGGTCTACGGCAACTCCATTGCCCGCAAACCCTGGCACGATACCATCGGCATCGGTATCGGCGCGCTGTCCAATTTGGGATTGTGCGCGGCGTTCGTGCCCCGCTTTGGCATGACCGGCGCGGCCTTTGCGTTGGCCGCCAGCAACGGCCTGGCGTTTTTGTACCGCAGCGTCACCGGGCAGATGTACTACCGTACCATCCCCAGCTTTGCCAAAACCATTTCCGGCTTTTTGCTGGCGTTCGCCGTCACGGCGGCCGGTACGCTGCTGTGGCAGCATTTTATCCTGAAATTCGTGTTCACCGGCGCGGTGCTGTTCATCTACTGCACCCTCTACCGCGCCCAACTGCTGAAACTGTGGAATATGGGGCTGGGCATTCTGCGCGGCCTGTTAAAGAAGTGAGGAAAACCATGAAACATTGCGGTACACAGGAATTGGAGACCGGGCGGCTGCTGCTGCGGCGGCTGACCGTGGATGACAGCGAAATGATGTTCAACAACTGGGCCAGCGACCCCGAAGTGACCAAATATCTGCGCTGGAACGCCCACCGCAGCTGGGCCGAGACCGCCGAAACGCTGAACGAGTGGGAAAAACACTACGATGACCCGAAATTTTACCAGTGGGGTGTGGAAAATAAGCGCAGCGGTGTGCTGATGGGCACCATCAGCCTGTTCCCCGCGCCGGAACTGAAAACCGGCTGGCACCTGAACACCGAGCGCCTTGGCTCCGCCTGGGAAGTGGGCTATGCCCTGGGCCGCAAGTGGTGGAACAACGGCTATATGACCGAGGCCCTCTGTGCTGTGCGGGACTACTGGTTCAACACCGTGGATGCCCCCTGGCTGGCGGCCGACCACGCCAACGAGAATGTGGCCAGCGGTGCCGTGCTGCAAAAGGCGGGCTTTGTCTACGACCACGATGTGATCGACCACAAATTTGACGGCACGGCGGTGCCCTGCCGTGCCTACCACCTGGTAAAAGAGGAACTATGAGCGAGAATACCATCGATTTAGACTTTGGCACCACGGCCCAGAAACAGCAGGACGGCGAGAAACTGCCCGTTGTACTGCTGGCGCTGGACCAGGGCAAGTACGATATGGCCCGCAGCCTGGACGAACTGCGGGCACTGGCCGATGCCAACGGCATGGAGGCCGTGGCCGAGGTCACGCAGAAGCGCGCTACCCCCGAAGCAGCTACCCTGCTGGGCGAGGGCAAGGTCTCCGAAGCACGGTTGATCTGCCAGAATTTGAACGCCGCTGCGGCCATTTTTGACGGTGAACTCACCGGCAGCCAGATCCGCAACCTGTCCGCCGCTTTGCAGGTGGAAGTGCTGGATCGCACGATGCTGATTTTGGAAATTTTCCGCGCCCGCGCCACCACAAACGAGGGCAAACTGCAAACCGAATTGGCTACCCTGCGCTACCAGCTGCCCCGCCTGCAGGGCCTGGGCGAATCCCTGAGCCGCCAGGGCGGCGGCGGTGGGGGCGGCGGCGGTGCCCGCCGTGGTGCCGGTGAGACCAAGCTGGAACTGGACCGCCGCCACCTGCACCACCGCATCGAGCATCTGGAAGGCCGCCTGAAAGAGATGGAAAAGCGCCGGGGCGAGACCCGCCGCGCCCGCCAGAAAAATAACGTCCCCGTGGTGGCGCTGGTGGGCTACACCAACGTGGGCAAGTCCAGCCTGCTGAACGCCCTGTGCGGCGAGCAGATCTTTGAAGCGGACATGCTGTTTGCCACGCTGGACCCCACCGCCCGCAAGTTGACCCTGCCCAGCGGCCTGCAAATTATCTTGGTAGATACGGTCGGCTTCGTCAGCCGCCTGCCCCACCATTTGGTGGAAGCGTTCAAGAGTACGCTGGAAGAAGCCGCCTATGCGGATGTCATCGTAAAAGTGGCCGATGCCGGGGACGACCAGGCCGCCGAGCAGCTGGCTGTCACCGATGAAGTGCTGGGCAGTCTCGACTGTGAGGGTATCCCCCAGCTGGTGGTGTACAATAAGTGCGATACCGCCAACCTTATGTCCTTTGACCCGGATATACTCTTGACCAGCGCCAAGACCGGCGTGGGCCTGCCCGCCCTGCTGGCTAAAATTGATGACGTGCTGGCCCACCGGGTGCGGGGCATTGAGGTATTGCTGCCCTACGATAAGCTGGCCCTGGCTGACATCCTGCGCAGCCGTGGCAGCGTGGCCGAGGAAGAATACCGCGAGGACGGCGTTTACTACCGTGCCACCGTCAAGATCGATGACCTGCACCGGTTTGAGCCGTATCTGGTGTAAGGTTGACACCCGGCAATTCGCGCTTTATAATGAAGTCGTTTAAAAAGCACCGCGAACATAAACATCGGCCCCCTCTGTGAGGGGGCTCCCGCGAAGCGGGTGGGGGAGAGAAATTGGCCAATGTCCAAAATTGGATAAAGGCAAGGCTCTCTCCCTCCGGCGCTGCGCGCCACCGCTCCCCTTCTGGCGCTTTGCGCCACCTCCCCCGTATCGGGGGAGTCTGTCTCGCAGAGGGAGGCTTTTAAGCATCGCACCTATTTACAGGATACTAATTCAAAATAAAAGGGGTTTTCACCATGTCTAACGTTCGTACCCGGTTTGCGCCGTCGCCCACGGGCTATATGCACGTCGGCAACCTGCGCACCGCACTGTACACCTATCTGCAGGCACGTCATAACGATGGTACGTTCATTCTGCGTATCGAGGATACCGACCAGGGCCGCCTGGTCGAGGGCGCTACCGATATCATCTACGGCACCCTGCGCGCCACCGGCCTGACCTGGGACGAAGGCCCCGATATCGGCGGCCCGGTTGGCCCCTACGTCCAGAGCCAGCGCATGGGCATGTTCAAACAGTATGCCGAGCAGCTGGTCAAAGAGGGCAAGGCCTACTACTGCTTCTGCACCGAGGAACGCCTGAACGAGATGCACGAGGCCCAGCGCGCCGCCGGTGAGATGACCCACTATGACGGCCACTGCCGCCACCTGACCCAGGAGGAGATCGATGCCAAGCTGGCCGCCGGTGAGCCTTACGTCATCCGCCAGAAGATCCCCGAGTCCGGCGTGGCTGGCTTTGACGATGTGGTCTACGGCCATATCGAGGTCGATGTCAAGGAACTGGACGACCAGATTTTGATCAAGACCGATGGCATGCCCACCTACAACTTTGCCAATGTTGTGGACGACCACCTGATGGGCATCACCCACGTCATCCGTGGCAGCGAGTATCTGTCCTCCACCCCCAAGTACAACCTGCTGTACGAGGCATTCGGCTGGGAAAAGCCCATCTATGTACACTGCCCGCCGGTCATGAAAGATGCCCAGAACAAGTTGTCCAAGCGCAACGGCGATGCCAGCTACCAGGATCTGGTGGCTAAAGGCTACCTGCCCGCCGCCGTGCTGAACTATCTGCTGCTGCTGGGCTGGGCACCCGAGGGTGAGCAGGAGATTTTCTCTCTTGAGGAAATGATCAAAATTTGGGACCCCGCCCGCATTTCCAAGTCTCCCGCCATCTTTGACCCGCTCAAGCTGCGGGCCATCAACGCCGCTTACATCCGCGCCCTGCCGGCCGAGGAGTTCCGCCGCCTGGCTGACCCGTTTATCGACCGTGCCGTGCATTGTGAGATCGACCGCGACCTGCTCTGCGCCAACCTGCAGCCTCGCTGCGAAGTGCTGGAGGATATCCCGCCGCAGCTGGACTTCTTTGATGCGGTGCTGCCTATCGATGCCGAGATGTACCGCAACAAAAAGCAAAAGACCACGCCGGAATCCGCCAAAGAAGCCCTGACCGCCCTGCTGCCGGTGCTGGAAGCCCAGGCTGACTGGAACCGCGATGCCATCTTTGAGGCCTGCAAGACCCTGGCCGAGCAGATGGAGAAAAAGAACGGCTGGCTGCTGTTCCCGCTGGGCATTGCCCTGTCCGGCAAGGCCCGCACCCCCGGCGGCGGCACCGACCTTGCCGCCATGATGGGCAAGGAAGAAACCATCGCCCGCGTGAAAGCCGCGCTGGAAAAGCTGTAAATTCAATAAAAATGCCCGCTGCATGGGATAAACATGCAACGGGCATTTGTTTTATGAGCGGCCCCCTCTGGGAGGGGGCTCCCGCGAAGCGGGTGGGGGAGAGAGCCTTCGACTTAGCAGCAGCTAAAGATACTGTCTCTCCCTCAGTCAGCTTCGCTGACAGCTCCCTCGCAGAGGGAGCCTTAAGCGTGTTACTCCTGATGTGCCTGCAGCGCGGCCAGCAGCGGGGGGATCAGCTGCTTTTTGCGGCTGACGACCCCCGGCAGCCAGGCTTTGCCGTCTTTCGGCTCCACATGGAACGCCTCGCGCACGATCTGCTCGGCAATGCTGCCGCAGAACATCAGATCGGTGCTCTGGGTTTTCATGTCGGTGAACATGTAGAAGATCATCGGCATACCCTCGCGGCGGCTGGCTTCGGGCAGGAACGGCCCCACCAGCTCCTCGGCGGCGGCGCGGGATTTGTCGGTCATGTAAATCGACTGCCCCACGCCGAACTTGGCATCGCCGCGGCTGAACACCTTGAAGTCGGAGCGGAACACATCCTCGGCATCGCGGCCGGTCAGGTCGGCACCGGCTTCAAACATCTGCTCGGCGTAGGTGGGGATGTCCTCGCCCGCCAGCGCGGCCAATTCCTTGGCGGCAGCTTCGTCCTGCGGGGTCGAGGTGGGGGAGCGGAACATCAGCGTGTCGGACAAAATGGCCGACAGCAGCAATCCGGCAATCTCTTTCGAGGGGGTCATGCCCTGCTCACCGTACATCTGGTACAAAATGGTGGCCGTGCAGCCCACCGGCACATTGCGGAAATAGACCGGGCCGGTGGTCTCCAGGTTACCGATGCGGTGATGATCGATGATTTCCAAAATATCGGCTTCCTCCAGGCCGTCCACGGCCTGCTGGCGCTCGTTGTGGTCCACTAAAATCAGCTGCTTGCGGTGCAGGTTCAGCAGGTTACGGCGGCTGACCACGCCGCAGTACTTGCCGTTCTCGTCCAGAATCGGGAAGTAGCGGTGGCGCACACTGGCCATGACCTTGCGGGCATCCTCAATGGGCGTATTAACGCTGAATTTCAGCAGCTCTTTGGTGCGCATAAAGTGGCGCACCGGCGCGGCAGTGGAAATGAGCCGCGCGGCGGCGTAGGTGTCGTAGGGAGTTGCCAGCACGGCGCAGCCTTTTTCCTGGGCGCGGGCCACGATGGTGCGGGGCACCGCCGAGCCGCAGCATACGATGATGGCCCGGGCACCGCAGTCAATGGCGCACATCTGGGCTTCGTACCGGTTGGAGACCAGCACCAGATCGCCGGGTTTGACCAGATCTTCCATAATTTCGGGGCTGGTGCCGATGCAGATGTTGCCGCTGTCGATGCGGGCATCGGCGTTGCCCACCACCAGTTCGGCTTCCAGTGTTTCCAACAGGTTGGAGCAGCGGGTGTTGGCGGCGGCCAGCACGGCGGTGTCAAACAGGTCCATGTTGGCATCGGCGATGTCTTTGATGGTAATAAGCCCCTGCAGCTCACCCTCGCTGTCCACAATGCACAGCGTGTCAATCTCAACATCGCGCATCAGGTTCCAGGCGGCGCGCACACTCATCTCGCCATCAATGCCGGCCTGCTTGCGGATGTCGATGTCCTTGATCTGGGGGCTGACATCGGTACACAGGCGCGGCGGCTCTACGCCAAAATGCCGCAAAACAAAGCGGGTCTCGCGGTTGATATGCCCGGCGCGGCGGGCCTCATACGGGCCCTGCAGGCTGCCGCGGTTTTTCAGCCAGGCATAGGCCAGGGCCGAGCAGATCGAGTCAGTATCGGGGTTTTGGTGCCCGATGATGTTGATGCGGCGCATCGGTTGTGTTGCCATGTGTTCTTTCCCTCTCTTGTGTCACTTGAGTTAGTTTAGGGGAACTGCTTCCTCCCCACGGATTGTACAAAATCCCTTCTAATTACTATCCAACATTTTATATTATAGCATACTATTTTATATTTTGCGATTCTTGACAAATACTACATGATAGCGTATTATAGATAAGTATGTGAATATTGGGGCTTGGTCCCCTATAGATAGGCATTCAATCGCAAACCAATCAGAGAGGGAACGTATATGATTCAGGAAAATTTACGCAATGTCGCGATCATCGCCCACGTTGACCACGGCAAAACCACCCTGGTCGACCAGATGCTGAAGCAGTCCGGTGCATTCCGTGCTAACCAGCAGGTCGCCGAGCGCGTCATGGACTCCGGCGATATCGAGCGCGAGCGCGGCATCACCATCCTGGCCAAGAACTGCTCCTGCGAGTACGAGGGTGTTAAGATCAACATCGTCGATACCCCGGGCCACGCCGACTTTGGCGGCGAGGTCGAGCGTGTGCTGAAGATGGTCAACGGCGTTCTGCTGCTGGTCGATGCTGCCGAGGGCTGCATGCCCCAGACCCGTTTTGTTCTGCAGAAGGCTCTGCAGCAGAACCTGTCTCTGGTCATCGCCGTCAACAAGATCGATCGTCCCGATGCCCGCATTGCCGAGGTCATCGATGAGATCCTGGAACTGCTGATGGATCTGGGCGCTACTGATGAACAGCTGGACAGCCCCATGGTCTTCTGCTCCGGCCGTAACGGCACCGCCAGCTATGACTGGACCGATCCTTCCTCCGGCACCGACCTCAAGCCCCTGTTCGACACTATCCTCAAGTACGTGCAGCCGCCGGAGGGCGAACCCGATGAGCCGCTGCAGATGCTGGTTTCCAGTGTCGACTACAACGACTTCGTGGGCCGTATGGGCGTTGGCCGTGTGCAGAACGGTGTCATCAAGGTCGGCTCTGCCATCCAGGTGTGCGACTGGCACAACCCCGATGTGCATATGAGCGGCCGCATCACCAAGCTGTTTGACTTCAAGGCCAATGGCCGTGAGCCCATCGAGAGCGCCAAGGCTGGCGACATCGTTGCTTTTGCCGGTCTGCCCGATATCTCCATCGGCAACACCATCTGCGATCCCAGCAAGGTGCAGCCCCTGCCCTTCGTTAAGATTAACGATCCTACGGTGGAAATGACCTTCTCCGTCAACGATTCTCCGTTTGCCGGCAAAGAGGGCAAGTATGTCACCTCCCGCCAGATCCGTGACCGCCTGATGCGCGAACTGCTGAAGGATGTCGCCCTGAAGGTCGAGGATTCCGCCACCAACGATTCTTTCCGCGTCATGGGCCGTGGCGAAATGCACCTGTCCATCCTCATCGAGACCATGCGCCGTGAAGGCTATGAGCTGCAGGTCAGCCCCCCGCACGTTCTGACCCACGAGGAGGACGGCAAGGTTATGGAGCCTATGGAGCGCGTTGTCATCGACGTGCCCGAGGTCTACCAGGGCAACGTCATGACCGCCCTGGGTGCCCGCAAGGCCATCCTGATGAACATGCAGATGATGAACAGCCGTTCCCGCATCGAGTTCCGTATGCCCAGCCGCGGCCTGTTCGGTTATCGCAGCCAGTTCCTGACCGACACCCATGGTGAAGGCATCATGAACACCATCTTCGATGGTTACGAGGAATGGTGCGGCGACATCCAGACCCGCTCCACCGGCTCTCTGATCAGCTTCGAGACCGGCGATGCCGTCACTTACGGTCTGTTCAACGCCCAGCAGCGCGGCACCCTGATCGTCAACGCAGGCGAGAAGGTCTACGCTGGCGAGGTTGTCGGCTACACCCCGACCGGCGAGGACATCACCGTCAACGTCTGCAAGACCAAGCACCTGACCAACACCCGCGCCTCCGGCAGCGATGATGCCCTGCGCCTGGTGCCCGTCAGCAAGTTCAGCCTGGAGGGGTGCCTGGAATTTCTGGCTCCCGATGAACTGCTGGAAGTCACCCCCGAAAACCTGCGCATCCGCAAGCGCATCCTGGACCACGACCTCCGCATGAAGGCCGCCAGCAAGAAGAATAAGTGATTTTTCACAACATAACCAGCAAAAAGCTCCCCACCTGGGGAGCTTTTTGCTGGTTATGGGCGATGGTCATTGCACAGTTTTTGTGGGAATAGTATGATTTTTTTCTTGCGCTTTTGCACAAAGCAGGGTATACTATAGATGGAATAGTCTGTACCGGTGGCTGCCCACCGTGCAGCAAATTGAATGTGAGGTGTATCAGTTATGAAGGAACCTATGGTTATTACAATGGCGCGTGAGTATGCTTCCGGTGGCAGTGAGATCGCCCAGGCCGTGGCCGATAAGTTGGGTATCCCGCTGTATAATAAGGAGCTGATCACCCTCGCTGCCAAAAAGAGCGGCCTGACCGAGGAGGCCATTGCCGCCAGCGAGAACCAGCGCAGCGGCAGCCTGATCTACAGCCTGTACATGATGGGCAACACCATGCCCCTGGCCGATCAGGTGTACATCCTGCAGAGCAACGTCATCAAAGAACTGGCCTCCCAGGGGTCCTGCGTGATCCTGGGCCGCTGCGGCGACTATGTTTTGCGGGAGCGCCCCAATGTGCTGCGCACTTTCGTCTATGCGCCGGTGGCGGACCGCGTGGCCCGCGCCAAGGTACGCCCCGATGCCAAGGAAATGCCTGACCGTATGTGGGAAAGCCAGCTTGCCAAGCATGACCGCGCCCGTGCCAGCTACTACAACTATTATACCGAGAACCGCTGGGGCGAAGCCAAAAACTACGACCTGTGCCTGAACGCCGCGCTGGGCCTGGAGGCCTGTGCCGAACTGATCGTGGATGCCGCCAAGGCCATGAACAAGTAAGGAGCCTACCGTTATGCTACGCTATGTCAAAAGCGGAATGATGCTGATGAGCATCGCCTATATTGTGTTGGGGCTGATGCTGCTCATCATGCCGGAAACCAGTTTGCTGTGGATCTGCTACGCCTTTGGTGCGGTGGTACTTATCACCGGCATCGTCTGCCTGATCCAGTACGCCCGCATCCGGGGCACCGGCTTCACCGCGCCCTTTATGCTAGTGGGCGGTGTCATCACGGCGGGGTTGGGTCTGTTCACCCTAGCTAAACCCCAGGTGGTGGCCAGCTTCCTGCCGGTGGTGTTCGGCATCTTTATCGTGGTGGATGGCTGTAGTCGCATCGGCACGGCCATCGACCTGGCAAGGCGCAAAGGAGAAAAATGGTGGATGCTATTGCTGTTCAGCATTGTGTCCATTGCACTGGGCGCACTGTTGATCTGGCATCCGTTTGATGCGGCTGTCAGCGTGGTGATGCTCTGTGGCGTTCTGCTGATCGTTGAAGGTGCATTGAATCTTGGCTGCGTCCTGTATGCGGCCATGGAACTGCGCACTCTGGATCGTATGGCGAACGCTGCCGTCAATGCGACCCTGACCGCCTTGGGCGATGCCCTGGACGAAGCCGAGGCCGCAGGCACCGACATTGTGGACGTGATCCGGAACGACGAACCTGTGGTGTACGATGCCGAAAGCACCGATGTGTCCGATGCGGACCCCAACAAAACCTGACCGGGTGAACACACCCTGTCCCATATAGTCCCCACATAGAATTAAAGGAGAGAACCCCCATCCATGTATGATCTGATCATCGTAGGCGCCGGCCCTGCCGGTATTTTCACCGCGCTGGAACTGCTGCGCAAAAGCTGCACCACCCACAAGATCCTGCTTATCGAAAAGGGCAAGCCTGTGGAAAAGCGCCACTGCCCTAAGGATAAAACCGGTGTTTGCGTAAACTGCAAGCCGACCTGCGCCATCACTACCGGCTTTTCCGGCGCGGGCGCATTCTCGGACGGCAAGCTGTCGCTGTCCTACCAGGTCGGCGGTGAACTGCCCGACCTGATCGGCGAGGATTTCGCCCAGGAGCTGATCGACTACACCGATAAGATCTACCTGGAATTTGGTGCCGACCCCAAGGTCGAGGGTGTCTATGAAGGCCCCGACATCAAGGATATCCGCAAGCGCGCCATCCAGGCGGGCCTGCAGCTGGTCGACTGCCCCATCCGCCATCTGGGCACTGAGAAAGCCCAGCAGCTTTACCTGAACATCCAGAACTATCTGGCCGATGCCGGTGTGGAGATGCTGTTCAACACCGAGTGCGAGAACATCATCCTGGAGGATTCCGTCTGCAAGGGTGTGCGCATCCGCGAGAAGAACGAAGTGCGGGAAGTCTATGCCAAGCAGGTGGTCATTGCTACCGGCCGCCGTGGTGCGGATTGGCTGGAGCGTCTTTGCGCCGAGCACAACATTGCCCACAAGCCCGGCACCGTTGACATCGGTGTCCGCGTGGAGTGCCGCAACGAGGTCATGGAGAAGATCAACCAGGTTCTGTACGAGGGCAAGCTGATCGGTTACCCGGCCCCCTGGCACAATAAGGTGCGTACTTTCTGCCAGAACCCCGGCGGCTTTGTGGCCCAGGAAAACTACGACAACGACCTCGCTGTCGTCAACGGCCACAGCTTCAAGGAGAAAAAAAGCAACAATACCAACCTGGCTATCCTGGTCAGCCATAACTTCACCGAGCCGTTCAACCAGCCCATCGCCTACGCACAGAAAGTTGGCGAGCTGACCAACATGCTGGGCGCTGGTCACATTCTGGTGCAGCGCTACGGCGATATCCTGGACGGCAAGCGTACCTGGGCCAAGGAACTGGCCCGCACCAACGTGCGCCCCACCCTGAAAGACGCTGTGGCCGGTGACATCACCGCAGCCATGCCTTACCGCGCCATGGTCAACATCATCGAGTTCATCAAGATGATGGACGAGGTCGTGCCCGGCTTTGCCAGCCCCGAGACCCTGCTGTACAGCCCCGAGCTGAAGTTCTACTCCAACAAGGTCAAGATGGATACCGACCTGGAGACGAACATCGCCGGTCTGCACTGCCTGGGTGATTCCTCCGGCTGGACCCGCGGCCTGATGATGGCATCCGTCATGGGTGTGCTGATGGGTCGCAAGCTGATGGAAAAGCATGATTTCTAATTTGTAAACGCATACGCAGCAGCCGACTTTCTGGTCGGCTGTTTTTTGCACCCTAGCGGTTTTGCCGGGGTGCTAATTTTTTTACAAAATCTGCTGTCTCTCCTGGATTGTATTTTCTTTGACAAAATGATACACTATTCTTAACTAAAATCCTCTTAAAAGGCTCTCTTGTGTAGGGGGACTCCGCCGCAGGCGGTGGGAGATTGTGACCTTACGGGGTGAACCGACTGGTAAGGCAAACAGGACAATCCCTCCGTCTGCGCTTACGCACAGCCACCACCCTTTACGCAAGGGAAGCTTTGACGGCTAGCATACATAAATATTTCCATACACTTTTATATATAGGAAAAGAGAGGGCATCATCGTGGCAGACGAACGCAAAGTATACCGCAGCCCGGCGCGTACGCAAAAGGCTGCTTCTGGGGCCGGGCAAGCCCAGTGGCAGGGTGGGGCAGGTGCGCCGCCCCGCGCCCCCAAACAACCGCCCAGAAAAATCAGCAAAAAGCGCCACAGCCGCGCCGTTTTGGGTATCTGCGCCGCCTGCCTGGTGCTGGTTATCGTGTTGGCGGTGGTACTTACCCGCTGCTCGGCGGGGCCGACCGGGCCTGCCAAAGCGGACTTTGGTACTCCGGCGGCTGCCTGGCAGAAGAATGAACTGGGCTACTACTTTAATGAGAGCGGCGAAGCCGTGCCCGCCGCTGTGCTGAAAGGAATCGATGTATCGAAATATCAGGGCGCGGTCGACTGGGAAAAGGCAAAAAATAACGGTATCGACTTCGCCATCATCCGATGCGGCTTTGGCGGTGAGTGGGACAGCCAGGAGCAGGGCTGGAACCAGGATGACCCCCAGTGGCGGCGTAATGCCGATGAGTGTACCCGCTTAGGCATCCCCTTCGGCGCGTATATTTACTCCTACGCCACTACCGAGGACGAGGCCCGCAGCGAGGCCGAACACGTGGCCCGCCTGCTGGGCCTGGTCGCCCCGCAGCAGGAAGGGCTAGAGGACTACACAGCCACGCCCTACCAGCTGTCTTACCCCGTTTACTACGACCTGGAGGACAAGAGTATCAGCGGCATTTTTCCGGACGAGATGGCCGCCATCACCAAAGCATTTTTTGACCGCCTGACTGAACTGGGCTACACCGGCGAGCAGGGTATTTATGCATCGCTGAACTGGGTGCGCGCCCGCTTCAACGATGCGGCGTTCGACCCCTGGCGCGATAACCTCTGGATCGCCCGCTTCGCCGATGAACTGGGCTACACCGGCACCTACGATATGTGGCAGTGCAGCTACTCCGAACCCGGTGCGGACTACGGTGTCGAGAGCGAGACCGTGGACATCGATTTTGTCATGCGGCCGTTTGATTTTGGCGAGATCTCCAGCTGCAACGGAAAGACCGCCACGCCGATCCTACTCAACGATACCCGCCAGACCGAGTTGCATCTGGACGGCAAGGATGCCTATGCGATCCTGACCACCAACCAGCCGGACGAGGAAAGCGGCGGCCAAAAAGTGTTCTGGACCACCAGCGATAAGAGCGTGGCTACCGTGGATAAGCACGGCCTGGTGCGCGCCAAGGCCGACAGCGGCGAGTGTACCATCACCGCCACCCTGGCCGATGGCACCGAGAGCATCACCTGCCTGGTGCGGGTGGGTGACATTACTGTGCCCATTTTCGCCACTGGCTCCTTGGCGGGCCAGCGCGCCAACGATACCGTCAGCCTGGCCGATGTGGCCGCGCTGAAAGCCAGTACGCCGGATTCCATCCTGGTGGATGCGGGCGGCAGCCTGCACGGCACCACCGTGGCAAGCATGACCGGCGGCATGGATATGCTCAGCAGCTTCTCCGCTGCCGGGTACGACCTGCAGGCCTTTGGGGCCGAGGATCTGGCCTACGGTATCTCCCGCCTGCGCAGCGATGCCAACATGGGCAGCGGTCCCTCGCTGGCCGCCAACCTGCGGGATTCTGACGGTGCAGCGATCTTCTATCGCTCCACCAGCTGGAACCGTAACCGCATCACCAACGGCATGAACACCGTCATCACCCGCGCGGGCTACCGCATCGGGTTCTTCTCGCTGGCCGATGCCGACACCGTGAACAACAAGATCGGCCTGGTCAACGAGGAAACGCCTTTCGCCAACGACCTGACCCAAACCGCCAGCGAGCAGGTGGCTGCGCTGCAGGCCCAGGGCGTGGATGCCATCGTCTGTATTACTACCCCCGGCGTGGACACCGCCGCGCTGGAAAGCACCCTGAAAGACCTGGGTGTGACCGCCGTTGTGGACGGCAATAGCAGCACCAGCGGACAGGATGCAGTCTACCGCGCCGGTGCGGCCCTGGGGCTGGACGGCGTGGCCCGCTTCGACCTGGTATTTACCCAGGGCGGCGGTGTGGCTGTGCGCGGGGCCGATAACGTGACCGCTGATACGCTGCAGGCCAGTCGCTCCACCTGGGAAAGCCTGACCACCACGACTGACGACACCCAGACCGGCGGTGATGCGGCCGACCCCGACAAGGACACCGAGGCCGTGGGCGGAAAGGACACCAGCACCCCCGCCGAGACCACCGATGAAGCCCGGCAGCAGGGGGCCGAGGCCTACGCCTACGCCGCCGCCAAGCTGGCCGGGCTGGATGCCGATGACCAGAGCGTCTACTACACGCCGTTGTTCACCTACGCGGCCAACCCGGATGCGGATAAGACCATCAGCTTCGCCAACTATCTGGCAGCATTGTACCAAGAAATTGCCGATAACGATCGCGATCACTGGCCAGAAGGCTGGACTGGCAGTGAGTTCACGGCTTTGGCAGGCAACGTGGGCGAACCGGAATATGGTGATATCAGCCGCGGTACGCTGCTGGATCTGCTGCCCAAGGCGGCCCGGGTGCAGTTGGTATCGGTCAGCGCTGATACCGCTCGCACATTGGTAAGCACCGACGGCATCACCCGCACTTATCAGGAATCTTTGAGTGAGTACGAGCCGGCAGGGGATACGGTGCTCATCGTTACCGATACCCAGACGCTGGCTACAATTGGCACAGAAAATTACACGGTGTTGCGCGATTACGGAGATGTGTACTGGGATGTGCGCATGAACGTGAACGACCTGACCGCCAACTTTACTACCGAGTTCATCCTGCCCGAAGCCCCACGCTACGGGGTGGGCCGGAATAACAAATAAGGCCGTACAAAACGGGCGGATATGGAATCCGCCCCTACGTGGCTATAAATTTTCGCCGTAGGGGCGGGCATTGCCCGCCCGTGCAATTTCGCGGCCACGTAAAGCCCCGCGGGCGAACACTGTTCGCCCCTACAACCATCCGGCAAAAAGCCGTAGGGGCGGATTCTATATCCGCCCGTGCAGCCGTACCGAAATTACGAAATGATTTTATACAGGGAGGCGTATTCTATGAAACTCACATTTTTAGGCGCTGACCGTGAAGTTACGGGCAGCTGTACCCAGCTGGAAGCCGCAGGCCATCGTATCCTGATCGACTGTGGCATGGAGCAGGGCCGCGACGTCTACGAAAACGCCGACCTGCCCTATGCCCCCGGCACCTACGAGGCCCTGCTGCTGACCCATGCCCATATCGACCACTCGGGCCGCATCCCCTACCTGTACAAAAACGGCTACCGCGGCCCCATCTACACCACCGACGCCACCCGCGACCTCTGCGCCATCATGCTGGAGGACTCGGCCCATATCCAGGAGCAGGAGGCCGAGTGGAAGAACCGCAAGGCCATGCGCAGCGGTGCCGCCATGATCGAACCCGACTATACCGTCGAGGATGCCGAGAAGGTCATGCAGCAGTTCGTGCCCTGCCCTTACGAGGTGTGGCAGGACTTGTTTGACGGCCCAACAGGTAAAATCGAGATGCGTTTTACCGATGTGGGTCACCTGCTGGGCAGCGCGTCCATCTCGCTGCGCGTTACCGAGCCGGGCAAACAGCCGGAAATCATCGTCTTCTCCGGCGACATCGGCAACACCCACCAGCCACTTATCAAGGACCCCACCAACCCCGGCCACGCCGACTATCTTATTATGGAGTCCACCTACGGTGATCGCAGCCACGGCCCCAAGCCGGACTACCTGGGCGAGCTGACCGACGTATTGCAGACTACCTTTGATAAGGGCGGCAACGTGGTCATCCCCAGCTTTGCGGTGGGCCGCACCCAGGAGCTGCTGTATTTCCTGCGCCAGATCAAGGCCGAGGGCCGCGTGACCGGCCACGGCAACTTCCCGGTTTATGTGGACAGCCCGCTGGCCAGCAAGTCCACCACCATCTTCCGCGAAAATTTCAGCGAGTGCTATGACGAGGAAGCCCTGGCCCTGGTGCAATCGGGCCAGAACCCGCTGCAATTCCCCGGCCTGCATATCAGCGAGACCAAGGAAGAATCCATGGCCATCAACGGCGACCCCGTGCCCAAGGTCATCATCTCGGCGGCAGGCATGTGCGACGCGGGCCGTATCCGCCACCATTTAAAGTATAACCTCTGGCGGCCGGAGTGCACTGTGCTGTTTGTGGGCTACCAGAGTCCCGGCACGCTGGGCAACGCGCTGGTCAACGGCGCGCAAGAAGTCAAGCTGTTTGGCGAGCCGGTGCAGGTCAAGGCCAGCATCCGGCAGCTGAGCGGGCTTTCCGGCCACGCTGACAAGAACGGCTTGGCCGATTGGCTGCATGCCTTTAACGAAAAGCCGAAGTTCATCTTTGTCAATCATGGCGAGGATGCCGTGGCCGCCCACTGGGCCGAAAAGCTGCGGGCCGAAGGCTACGAAGCGGACGCGCCTTACAACGGCGCTGTCTGGATCGTCAGCGATGGCCGCGCCGCCTGTGCCGAGACCGGCAACACGCAAAAGATCATCAAGACCCGCACCGAAGCCAATGTGCGCACCAGCGCCGCTTACGACCGTTTGACCAACATGGGCCAGCGCCTGATGGAGGTCATCCGCCACAACCAGGGCGGTGCCAACAAGGACCTGGCTAAGTTCGCCAGCCAAATCGCCAGCTTGTGCGATAAGTGGGACCGGTAAACGCCCCTAAAGGCCCCCTTGTGTAAAGGGGGCTCCGCCGAAGGCGGTGGGGGATTGTGGCCTTGCCATACGTCAAACCATCTCCGTAAGGTTACAATCCCTCCGTCACGGCTTACGCCGTGCCACCTCCCTTTGCACAAGGGAGGCTTTAGTTCTTGCAAAGGAATATTCAATTTATGCCGATTCATCAACCATTCACCCGCCTGCCTGCGTGGCTGCGGCGGGTGCTGACCCTGCTGGCGGTGGTGCTGCTGGCGGCACTGCTGACCCATTGGCGGCAGAACGCCAACACCTACGCTACCGGCTTTTGGGATACCGGCTCCCAGCCGCTGGTGTTTGGCCGGATGCTCCAGATGGAAAACCACCAATCCGCCCCTGGCGGCTTTATGGGGGTGTACACCCAAGAGTGGAGCGATGGCCAGAACCGCATCTGGTTCCGTGAAAATGCACCGGTCAACGCCGGGGATTTCCAGGCCTACACCCACCAGTCCGGCCTGCAGGGCTGGGCGTTCGGGCTGCTTAACCGCGTGTTCCGTGTGGTGCAGCCCAGCGGCGAGGTGCGGGAAACCTGGCTGTACACCGTAAACTGCATCCTGTTTTATTCGGTCGAACTGCTGCTGGCACTGGCTGTCTGGCGGCAGGCGGGCCCGGCGGCTGCGCTGGTCTGGGTGCTGGCTGCCGTCTTTGCCCCCTGGCCCCAGCGTGGTATGAAAGATTTATACTGGTGCCTGTGGACCTGGCTGCTGCCGGTGCTGGCCTCGCTGCTGCTCTGCCGCATTACCGCGCACCGGGGCCGCACACCTGCCTGGTACTTTGGGCTGGTGGCGCTGGCGGTGCTCGTCCGCTGCATGTGTGGGTTTGAGTTCATCTCCACCTTTTTGATATTGTGCGAGATCCCGCTTTGCTGCGCACTTATGCAGTCCCTTTGTGTGGACCGCGACCTGCCCGCTGCCCGCCGCTGGCTGGGCCGTACGGTTGGCACCGGTGCGGCGGCACTGGGCGGCATGGCTGTGGCGCTGGGGCTGTGGTTCTGGCAGGAGGTGCAGTATTTCGGCACCGCTGCCGAGGCGTTTGCCAGCATGACCCAGGCTGTCACCAGCCGGGTCAGCGTCAGTGATAACGCCGTGCGTGCCGTTACCATCCCGGAGGTGCTCCACCTGTATTTTGTGGAAGTCAACGAGCCGCTTTTGCAGTTCGGCTCCGTCACCGTCACGCTGCTGTCGCTGTTGGCGGTGGTGCTGGCGGAGGGGCTTATCTGCGCCGTGCTGCTGGCCCGCCGTGGGCAATTGGCAAAACTGGCCCCGCTGGCCACGGCCTGGGTGCTCAGCCTGGCCGCGCCGGTGTCGTGGATGGTGCTTTCCAAAGCCCACGCCGCCATACATACCCACCTGGTGCCGATGCTGTGGCACTTTGCGCTGGTGCCTGTCAGCTGCCTGGCGCTGGTGGTCATGACAAAAGAAATTGCATCTTTGCTGTTCAGGAGGAAACCCGACCTTGTGGCATCCCATTAAACATTACAAAACGATCCACCACCACAAAATGCTGGTGATGAAAAACTGCTTCCGCTGCGGGCTGTACTGGCAGGGCCTTACCCACGATTTAAGCAAGCTGGCCCCGGTGGAATTCTGGGCCGGTGCCAAATACTGGAAGGGAACCTGCAGCCCCAACAACGCCCAGCGGCAGAAAGAGGGCTACAGCGCCGCCTGGCTGCACCATAAGGGCCGCAACAAGCACCACCTGGAATATTGGATCGACTACGCGCCGGATGGTGACCACGCCATGGCCGGTATGCGCATGCCGGAAAAGTATGTGGCCGAGATGGTGTGCGACCGCATTGCCGCCAGCAAAAACTACAAAGGCAAAGACTACACCGATGCCGCCGCGTGGGAGTACTATGACCACAGCAAGGACCATTACATCCTGCACCCAGAAACCCGCAAACAGCTGGAAACCTGCCTGCTGATTTTACGCGACCAGGGCGAGGATGCCTGCTTTGCGTATATCCGTAAGGAATTGTTGGGGAAGAAAAAGTAAGGAAAGTAGAGTAAAGCCTCCCTTGTGCAAAGGGAGGTGGCACGGCGTAGCCGTGACGGAGGGATTGTCCCGTGTACCAGATAACTCAGTCTGCATCCGCAAAGCTACAATCCCTCAGTCACCTTCGGTGACAGCTCTTCGAGCCCGAGCCCCTCTGTCGCTTTGCGACATCTCCCCACACTGTGGGGAGTCACCCTTTACACAAGGGAGCCTTTAAGCATCTACAACATAAAAACGCCCCTGCCCAGGTTGGTTCTGAACCATCCCCAGGTAGAGGCATTTTGTATTTACTTATTTAAAGTTTCTTTGGTTCTTTCTTTGCAAAGAAAGAACAACCGCACTCTCTTACAGGTTGAAGTAACGCTTAGCGTTGTAGTAGCTGATGCCCTCAACGATCTGCTTCAGGGCCTTCTCATCGTTGGGATACTGGCCGTTCTCGACCCAGTTGCCGATCAGGTTGCACATCAGGCGGCGGAACAGCTCGTGGCGGGTATAGCTCAGGAAGCTGCGGCTGTCAGTCAGCATACCAATGAAGTTGCCCAGCAGGCCCAGGCGAGCCAGGGTCTTCATCTGCTGGTACATGCCGTCGTCAGTATCGCAGAACCACCAAGCGGAGCCCAGCTGGATCTTGCCGGGGATCTCGTCATCCTGGAAGGGTCCCATCAGGGTGCCCAGCATGTCGAAGTCGGCGGGGTTCAGGCTGTACAGAATGACCTTCGGGCACTCATCGGTCTCAGTCAGCTTGCTCAGCAGGCTGCTGATGGTAGCGCTGCAATCGGTCACGGCGATCATATCGTAGCCGGTATCGGGGCCCAGCTTGCGGTACATCTTCTCGTTGACGTTGCGCAGGCAGCTGTAGTGCAGCTGCATAGCCACATTGTACTTCTTGTACAGGCGGCCCAGGGCCAGCAGTACGTAGGTGGTGTACTCGTCGCCCTCCTCCTTGGTCAGTTCCTCACCGGCCATGGCTTTCTTGAAAGCGACGGTAGCCTTCTCGGCGTTGGTGTCCACGTAGGGGATATAATCCAGACCGTGGTCAGAAGCGCGGCAGCCCATCTCTACGAAGAACTGCAGGCGCTCGTCCAGGGCGCTGACAACGCAGTCGGCGCAGGCAAACTTGCGACCAACCACATTCTCCAGCTTGTGGATGTAATCCACAAAACCTTCCTTGCGGATGTTCAGGGCCTTGTCGGGGCGGTAGGAGGGAGCCACGACAACCTTGATGGAAGGATCGGCCTTGATCTTCTTGTGCCACTCCAGAGAATCGATGGGGTCATCGGTGGTGCCGACCATGGCAACGTTGCTCTGCTCGATCAGGCCGCGGACGGTCAGCTTCGGGTCGTTCTGCAACTTTTCGTTGCACAGGTTCCAGACTTCCTCAGCGGTGTCGCCGTTCAGCACACCCTCGTAGCCGAAGTACTTCTTCAGTTCCAGGTGGCACCACGTGTACATCGGGTTGCCAATGGCCATGGGCAGGGCCTCGGCAAACTTCTGAAAACGCTCGCGGTCGGGCTTGTCACCGGTGATGTACTCTTCGGGTACGCCGTTGGAACGCATCACGCGCCACTTGTAGTGGTCGCCAAAGTAGTAATCAGAGCCATCGGCCAGAACCTGATGGCCGCCCAGCCACACCTGGGCGATGTTCTCAAAGCGGCGGTTTTCGTAGATCTCCTGCGGGGGAATGTGGCAGTGATAGTCCACGATGGGCAGCTTGGCCGAGTAATCGTGATACAGATGCTGGGCGGTAGGGGTTTCCAGCAAAAAGTCCTGGTCCATAAAAGCTTTCATGTACAGACGCTCCTTATGAGATAGTAAAATGATGGTCGGAATGTGCTTCTTTGTTGGTTAAATAACAAACAATCCTTGCAAACCTAGCGGAGGTTAAAAGCACATACTCTGCTATTATTATACATAATTTAGAGCGGTTCAACAAGGTGTAAAAATTGCGCGATACAGGCGAAAAGTAGCCAAAAAATGCAAGCTTTTCCTGTGCAAGATGCCAAGAGGGGTTAGATAAAAAAATAACTTGCAAAATATGTGCGCTTTGCTCGAAATTTTGCTTGACGAGTCACGAAAAAATATCTACAATGATAATTAGCAAGATATGCGCTTAGCACATATCGAAACTAAGATGTGATAAGGAGAAAGCGATATGGAGACTCTGAATTACGAAGTCCTGGAAAAGTCCGGTTATGACGGTTATATCCTAAAGGATGCCCCCGAAAAGGTTCTGCAGTTCGGTGAGGGCAACTTCCTGCGTGCTTTCGTTGACTACTGGTTCGACCTGGCCAACGAAAAAGCTGACTGGAACGGCAAGTGCGTGCTGGTCCAGCCCATCGCCCCCGGCCTGGCTAAGATGATCAACGAGCAGGAGGGTCTCTACACCCTGTATCTGCGCGGTAGCGAAAACGGCAAAAAGGTTGATGACAAGCGCGTTATTTCCAGCGTGTCCCGCTGCCTGAACCCGTATGAGAAAGAGGATTACGAGAAGATGATGGCCGTTGCTGCCAGCGACGACCTGGAGATAGTCGTCTCCAACACCACTGAGGCTGGCATCGTTTACGATCCCGCCTGCAAGCTGGAGGATGTTCCCGCGTCCAGCTTCCCCGGCAAGCTGACCCAGGTGCTGTATCACCGCTATAAGGCAGGCAAGAAAGGCATCATCATGCTGGCCTGCGAGCTGATCGACAACAACGGCAAGGAACTGCTGAAGTGCGTCAACCAGTACATCGAGCAGTGGGGCCTGGAGGACGGCTTCAAGAAGTACGTCAACGAGGACTGCACTTTCTGCGGCTCTCTGGTCGACCGCATCGTTCCCGGCCGCATCCGCGACCCGAAGGAAGTTGCTGAGCTGGAAGAAAAGCACGGCTACGCTGATCCCCTGCTGGACGTTGGCGAAGTCTTTGGCGTTTGGGTCATCGAGGGTGACACCAAGCTGAATGATGTGCTGCCTTTCCGCAAGGCTGGCCTGGAAGATCACGTCTTTGTTACCCCCGATATGAGCCCGTACAAGAAGCGCAAGGTCCGCATCCTGAACGGTGCCCACACCGGTTTCGTTCTGGGCGCTTACCTGGGCGGCTACGACATCGTGCGCGACTGCATGCACGATGACACCATCCTGGGCTACATGAACAAGATGCTGCTGGATGAGGTCGTGCCCATCCTGCCCCTGGATCAGGACGACTGCAAGAAGTTCGCCGCTGCTGTGGAGGACCGCTTCAACAACCCGTTCGTCAACCACGAGCTGATGAGCATCTCCCTGAACTCCACCTCCAAGTGGCGCGCCCGTAACATGCCCTCTTTCCTCGAGTACATCGAGAAGAACGGTAAGCTGCCCACCTGCCTGACCATGAGCTTTGCCGCTTACATTGCTTTCTACAGCAACGATATCCAGGAACTGAACGACAAGGGCCTGGTCTGCAAGCGCGCTAAGGGCAACGAGTACACTGTTTCCGATGACCGCTGGGTCCTGGAGTTCTACAACGAGCACAAGAACGACGACATCCCGACCCTGGTCCATGCCGTTATGACCAACGAGCAGATGTGGGGCCAGGATCTGACCAAAATCGCCGGTTTCGAGGATGCTACCGTCAAGAACCTGACCATGATCCGCGAGCAGGGTGCCCTGGCTGCTTACAAGAGCTGCCTGTAATTCCTGCGTAGAACCGTACAAAGCAAACCCCACTGGGGCCGGAGGATGCCCTCCGGCCCCGGTTTTTATTATGAGGCAAAGGAGAACTCTTATTATGCCTATCGCTATTAAGATCAACCCCAAAGATAACGTGGTCGTTGCCCTGCATCCCATCGCCAAGGGCACCGCTGTCCCCGTAGATAACACCACCGTTACCGCTGTCGAGGATATCCCCCAGGGCCACAAGATGGCCATCGCCCCCATCAAGGCAGGCGAGAACGTCATCAAGTACGGCTTCCCCATCGGCCATGCTACCGCCGATGCCGTGCCCGGCACCTGGATGCACACCCATAACATCAAGACCAACCTGTCCGGCGAGATCGAGTACAGCTACCATCCTGATGTACACCCCCTAACCCCGGCTGCCCCGGAGACTTTTATGGGCTACCGCCGCAAGGACGGCCGTGCCGCCATCCGCAACGAGATCTGGATCATCCCCACCGTTGGCTGCGTCAACGACTGCGCCAAGGCCCTTGTGCGGGACAACCAGGATCTGGTTACCGGCTCCATCGATGGCCTGTATACTTTCACCCATCCGTTCGGCTGCTCTCAGACCGGCCATGACCATGCCCAGACCCGCAAGCTGCTGGCCTCGCTGGTCCGCCACCCCAATGCCGGTGCGGTGCTGGTACTCTCTCTGGGCTGTGAGAACCTGACCCACGAGCAGTTCCTGGAAGAACTGGGTGACTACGATGCCGACCGCGTCAAGTTCCTGACCTGCCAGGATGTCGAGGACGAGCTGGTGGCAGGCCGCGAGATCCTCAAAGAGCTGGCCGCCTACGCTGCCCAGTTCCAGCGCGAGCCAATCCCCGCCAGCGAGCTGGTGGTCGGCATGAAGTGCGGCGGCTCCGATGGCCTGTCCGGCATCACCGCCAACCCCACCATCGGCCGCTTCAGCGATATGCTGTGCGCCCGCGGCGGTTCCACTGTGCTGACCGAGGTGCCCGAGATGTTCGGTGCCGAGGGCTTCCTGATGGATCGTTGCCAGAACCAGCAGGTCTTTGAGAAAGCTGTCAAGATGATCAACGGCTTCAAGGAGTACTTCATCAGCCACAACGAGGTCGTCTACGACAACCCCAGCCCGGGCAACAAGCAGGGCGGCATCACCACGCTGGAGGACAAGTCCTGCGGCTGCGTCCAGAAAGGCGGCTCTGCCCCCATCATGGATGTCATCGATTATGGCGAGCCTGTCACCACCAAGGGTCTGAACATGCTGTACGGTCCCGGCAACGACCTGGTCTCCGCCACCGCGCTGACCGCCGCCGGTGTCCACATGGTGTTGTTCTCCACCGGCCGCGGTACGCCGTTTGGTGCCCCCGCCCCGACCCTGAAGATCGCCACCAACAGCCAGCTGGCCGCCAAGAAAAAGACCTGGATCGACTTCAATGCCGGTGTGGTCGCGGACGGTGAGCGTACCCTGGACGAGGCCGGTGCTGACCTGTACCAGCTGGTGCTGGATGTCGCTTCCGGCAAGCAGACCTGCGCCGAGAAGAAGGGCTTCCGCGAGATTTCCATCTTCAAGGACGGTGTTGTGCTGTAAGTACGAGGTTTTTGTTCCTTCTTTGAAAAGAAGGAACCGAAGAAACTTTAAATAATGGGGTCTATAGCGTGAAGATGAGCGCCGATGCGACGCGAAAAATTGCGCGATGGTCCAAAATTGTACAGAAGGTTGTAATATGACTAAATTGAACGAGGGTGTCTACGAGAAGTACGGCATCAGCTACAAGACCCTGACCCTGACGGACGGCGACTACGCCCTGACCGTCACCCCGGAAAAGGGCGGCATGGCAACATCTTTCACCAAAGCAGGGGAGGAATACCTCTGGCTGCGGGATAAGAACTTTGAATCCACCGACCGTCCCCGCTGCGGTGTGCCCATCCTGTTCCCCAACTGTGGTAAGCCGGATGGCGGTGCGCATCACTTCGGTAGCAGCGAGTATCCCATCGAGGTCCATGGCCTGGCCGACCTGCTGCCCTGGCGGGTCAAGTCCGCCACCGAGGATGCCATCGAGCTGAGCCTGGCCCCCAACGGCCTGACCAAGTTCGTCTATCCGTTTGAGTTTGCCCTGACCATGCGCTACACGCTGGCGGGCAACAAGGCGGGCCTGGCACTGACCGTGGAGAATAAGGGCGATAAGCCGATGCCATTCAGCGTGGGCTTCCATCCGTATTTTGGCGTGACCAAGCTGGAAAATGTCAGCTTTGATATTATCGCCGCTACCTGCAGCGAGAATGCCAAGGGCGAGCAGCCTGCCGCCCCCGCCCAGATCACCCTGACCAAAAAGGACGATGCGGCGGACTCCATCTGCCTGCTGACCGGCGTAAAGAGCCCCATGACCCTGACGGATTCCGGCAACGGTCACAAGATCACGGTCGCCTTTGATGAGGCTACTTTCGGTAAGGGTGTCCTCTGGCAGCAGAACGCCGAAAGCTTCGTCTGCATGGAACCCTGGAACGGTTGGGCAAACTCCGTCAATGAGGCGGGCAAGCACGAGGAACTGAACCCTGGCGAGAGCAAGACATTTGCCTGGTCGATTACTATCGAATAAGTACTGCTTTACGCGGCCCTGCTTACCTTGAGGCAGGGCCTTTTATAATGGGATACTTTCACAAGGCGTTCCTTTTTTGTGACCAAAAAGGGAAAGAAAAAAAGTCTCGCTGTTCCGAGGCAGCGAACCCCGGCCGAGGGGCTACTTGCCTCTAGGACCCCCAAAGAGGAGATTGAGAAGCAAAAAAGATAACCGTGCAGGAGTGCTGCACGGTTCTTTTCGACTCATTCTGGTAGCAATTTGAGCAGTCTGAGCGCATTGGTAATCCCGTTTTATCACGCAGTTCATGTACCAAACCGTGTACCAAATGCCGAAAGTATGATAGAATATTACATAAACTGATGAACGATAATTTGCGATGTATCGCAGCATTGCTCTACTGTTTTATAGAATTATTTTCCGTAAGTCTTATTCTCTGGCGGGCGGCCAAGCAGGGCGCGCAGGAGATACCAGGCGATGCACAGGCAGGTATAATACACATACACACAAAATGCAGCATGGTGGCATCCTTGTGGTGCAGCGCCAGGCGGATGCTGTCCACCAGGGGACTAACCAGCGTGACGGCGTACAGCACAAACAGGTACTTATGGGAAGTATAGCGGGAGCGCGGCTGCTGGGAAGCCCGCGCGCTGAAGCCGCTTTCCTCCTTGTGGAAAAGGTTGTTGGTGACCCGGAACCGCAGCTTGGCCAGATACCCGCTGAATGTGGCGCGGGTGTGGTGGATGACATCATCACCAGCGATACAGCCGCAGCAGCCGGTCTCGGCAAAAATACGGCTGGATGTTGCACAGATGAACTGCTGGGTATTCCAGTCAGTGAAATGTTCCTTGACCCATTGTAGGTCAAAGATGGTGGTAGCGCCATCACCAATCGGCATCAGGTCACCGGGAGCGAAGCGGAGCACGCAGGTATCGCCGTCACGCTCTGCAACGGCACTTTTAAAAGTGCGCAGAATATTTTCCTTTTGGCGATAGACGAAGAAGGTGAACGGGTCACCATAGGTGCAGAGATAGTGCGTGGAGATACCGCCGCTCAAATCAGGGCGCAGTTCATCACAGACGATACAGCGAACTTGTGGATGACGAGAGAAAAATTCAATGCGCCGCTCCAGCTGATGAGGGTCGATCAGTTCCTCATCGGTATCCTGCTTTACAACATACCGTCCCTTTGCCTGCTGGATACCGATCAGCTTTGCCGGCTCCGGTAAACGGTGAGGGTTTTCTAAAATCACAGCACCGTACTGTTTGGCAATTTCTCGCGTTGCATCGGTGCTGCCGCCGTCAATGACCAAAATCTCGATTTGGTCGGCAATCGTCTGCATACGGATGCTGCGCAGCGCCCGTTCAATCGTGCGCTCGGCGTTGTAAGCGGGCATAATAACACTGATTAGAGGAGACATATTCTTACTCCTTTATAAGTGCCGTAGCAATCATCCGGGCGGGGGACTGGGCAGGGACGATGGGCGGGCGCTGGTAGTCAGGGCAATGTGCGATAAAATCGTCCACCACCTGCATGCTTTCATGGTACATGACCACGTTTTGGCCAAGACCATCGCTGCGCTCGGTATGGGTACGCAGAATCAGGCAGGGCTTGCCCATATAACTCAATTCTTCCTGGTTGCTGCCGCTGTCTGTGATGACGAACGCCGCACCCTCCAGCAATTTCATGAAATCAAAGTATTCCACACGGGGCAGAGCTGTCACATGGGGATTTTGCTTCACAGTGTTCAGCAGTCCCATCTCCTGCAATGTTACCTCGGTAGGTTTATGTAAAATCATCACGCAGTGCATAAGTATACAATGAAAGTATAGCACACCGCAGGGTCAAGTTTAATACTCCGAGGCTGCAGGGCTAATAAAAGGCGGCCGAGAAAGGTGCTGCCCAAATAAGTAAAAATTCTTACAACACAGCGGGCAAACCCTGTTACATCCTGTTATAATTAGAAACAATAGAGTCGACAAAAGTTGACATTGTAGAGAAAAATATACACTACAGAAACGGGGCAAACTATGGCGGGCGTACCAAAAGTCGCGCATAAAAGCCACAAGATTCTGCTGTATGACGAGTTGGAATGGTCGCAGTGCGAGTAGATCGAAAATCAACTGGACGAGGTTACCCGCCGCATCTGCGCCCGGTCCGACCCCGCTCAGGCATCCATCCCCATCCTGGTCATGACGGGCAACGCCTTTGCCGAGGATAAACGCGCCGCCCTGGAAGCCGGCATGAACGGACATATTTCAAAACCGATTGAAATACCGAGGTTGATGCGGACCTTGAAAGAAATCCTGCAGTGAGCACTGCGTGGATTGCTGTCCTTTCTTTACAAAGGAAGGAGCAAAGAAATTCTAAAACAAAGAAATTTTAAACAAAAACGGGAGATACGGTCGTAGACTGTATCTCCCATTTGGAATTAAAAATTCTTTTGGTTCTTTTCTTATCAAAAAGAACAGAGCCCTGTATACTCACAGCCGCATTTCCTGCGGGGGTGTTGCAAAATAGTCCGGGTACAACTGAACTAAAACGTCTTTTTCCGCGATAATTTTCCGCACATGGTCGGTCAATTCCCGGCGCAGGGCATCGATGTCCCGGTGGCGGATCTGGTCCATCATTACCTCGTGCTGGCGCACCGCACCGTCAAAGGTGGCGGCGTTCTGCACCGTCAGCACACGCAGGCGGTTATAATGGGGATTCGTGGATGCCACCACGTCCCAACTCAGATCCTGGCCCGCGATCTCAAAGAATCGCTGATGAAACTGGTTGTCCAGCGCGATAAATTCCAACGGCTTCAACCCGGTAAAACAGGCTTTCTGCTTTTCGATCAGCAGTTCCAGTTCTTTTAGATCCAGCTCGGTGCAGTTCTGCAAAAACAACGGCAGAATGGCAGTTTCCAGGCTCTCTCGGATGAACCACTCTTTCTCGGCACGGGTTGGGTCGATGCGGGAGACCATCGTGCCTTTCTGCGGTGTAATCTCCACCAGGTCCTCTTTCTGCAGGCGAATGAACGCCTCCCGTACCGGCGTACGGCTGACCTGCAGTTTGGCGGCCAGTTCCTGCGTACTTACCATGGTGCCGGGTGCCAGCTGCAGCGAGGTGATATTTTCTCGGATAACGCGGTAGACATTCTCCCGGATGGAATTGTCCTGCATTTTGTTGGTCAGGCTGGGCATGATGTGCTTCTTATTCTATAACTGACATGTCAGCATGCCAGATGACTTACTGCCATTGTAACACATCCGGCAGGGGACTGCAAGCGGTAAATGCCACAAAGTACTGTGTAAACTGTGTAGGGGCGAGCATTGCTCGCTCGCCGCGATTTGCCAGGCCACTCACTTGCGGGAGCATATGGAATGCTCCCCTACGGCGGCTTGAAAATTCGATAATCTTCGATGTGTGGGCGGATTTCATATCCGCCCGTGGGCGAACATTGTTCGCCCTTACAACCTGTGGCGTGTCTGCCTTTATACACTTTGTGCAAAAACTCCCCATGGCTTTTGTCATTTTGATGAATTGCAAAACAGGTGTTGACATTCCACACCCACCATGCTACAATGACGATGTTAGAACTGACATGTCAGCATGTCAGTCTATTAGGTGAGAGAAACCAAGTCATTTCTGTACATGAGAAACCCGGGAGGTTTACACATGAAAGCAGTTCAGATCGTAAAGTCCAATGATCTCCGCATCATCGATATGGATAAGCCCACCATCGACGCTAAGAACAACGTCCTGGTCAAGATCAAGGCCGCTGGCATCTGCGGCTCTGACGTGGGCATCTACCATGGCACCAACGCCGCTGCCACCTATCCCCGCGTCATCGGCCACGAGATTGTTGGTGTGGTGGAGGAAGTCGGCGATAACGCCAAGAAGATTAAGGTCGGCGACCGCGTTATCGTGGATCAGGTCACTGCCTGCGGCACCTGCTACGCCTGCCGTAAGGGGCGTCCCAACGTCTGCGAGCACCTGAAAGTCCGCGGCGTTCACATCGATGGCGGCTATCGTGAGTACATGGCCGTGCCCGAAAGCGATGTTTACGTTCTGCCCGACAGCCTGAGCTACCAGGATGCCGTCATGATCGAGCCTACCACCATCGCCGTACAGGCTTGCAGCCGCGCCCAGCTGGAGTTCCAGGACACCGTCATGATCATCGGCGCTGGCGCACTGGGCAGCAGCATGCTGCGCATCGTCAACCTGTACAGCCCCCGCAAGGTCATCGTTGTGGATATTGACGAGCCCAAGCTGGAGGCCGCTCTTCACAACGGCGCTACCGATGTCATCAACTCCAAGACCGAGGATATTGTCACCCGTGCCAAGGAACTGACCGATGGCTACGGCCCGACGGTCGTCATCGACTGCGCCTGCTTCCATGGCAGCTTCCTGACCGCCTGCAAGGCCGCTGGCAACGCTGGCCGCGTCATCACCATGGGCTTCAGCATCGCCCCCGATGAAATCAACCAGTTTGTCATCACCAGCAAGGAGCTGGATGTGCGCGGCAGCCGCCTGCAGAACCACCGCTTCCAGACGGTCATCGACCTCATCAACAAGGGCAAGATCGACCTGAACGGCTCCATCAGCCACACTTTCAAGCTGACCGATGCCCAGGCGGCTTTCGACTTTAACGATACCCACGATCCTTCTATCCGCAAGATTGCCCTGCTGAACGACTAAGTTCTAAAACGCGTTTCTCGTTATAAAAGCGATTCCTGATACAAAGCACCCCGCCGGGACTGTGCATTGCGTACAGCCCCGGCGGGGTGTTTTTATACATATTATACAATGTCCCATTCCACTGGCGTGATGAATAGCCGCATGGCCTCGGCGCGGTCGCCAGTCTGGCCCAGCGCCCACATCAGCTTTACGGCCACGGCTTCGGGGGTCATGTCCTTGGCTTCCAGTACGCCGGGCAGTTCTTTTACCGAGCGGCCCACCTCGTATACCGCCAGATCGCACCCTTCGTGAGGGACCTGGGTGGTAAACACCGCCAGGCGGCCGCTGGCGCACCAATCCTGCAGGCGGGTGTACATCTCGCCATGCTCGCCGCCGGGCAGGCCACCCACGCCGAAGCTTTCCACCACCAGGGCGCGGTAGTGGGGTGCCAGCAGCGGGATGATGTCCGCCCGCATGCCGGGCACCAGCCGCAGCACGAACACGGCGGGGTCCAGCTGCTCGTAAAACTGCACGGGCGGCATCGCATCGGGGCGGCGCAGAAAGGGGATGAGCCGCATATCCCGGAACACGGCGGTTTCGGGGTAGTCGATGCTGGAAAAGGCGTTGAAACTTTTGGTGCGGGTCTTGCGGGCGCGGGTGCCCAGGATGACCTTGTTGTCAAACACCAGCTGCACACCCCAGGCAAAATTACTGCTGGCGTACAAAAAAGTGCGGTACAGGTTGTTGCGGGCATCGGTATCGCGATTATAGATGGATTTCTGGCTGCCGGTCAGCACCACCGGTTTGGCACTGTTCTGGATCATATAACTCAGCGCGGCGGCGGTGTAGGCCATGGTGTCGGTGCCATGGGCAATGACGAAACCATCGTAGGCATCATAGTTTTGGCGGATGGCATGGACCAGCTGCTGCCATTGTTCAGGGCCAACATTGGTGGAGTCCAAACAGAACAGCTGAATGGCATCGATCTCGCAGAGTTTCGCCAGTTCCGGCACGAAAGAAAGCAATTCTTCCGAGGTGATGGCCGGGGCCAGACCACCAGCGGCGGTGGTTTTACTGGCGATGGTACCGCCAGTGGCTAGGAGTAATATTCTTTTCATGTTGTACCTTTCGTGTTGCGCGGCTGCGTGGCCGTAAATCTTGCGTTACCACAAAATTGCACGGGCGAACAGTATTCGTCCCTACACCCATTTACCGGTGGTACGGTAGGGAGGGGCTTGCCCCTAGGTGCCTTGTAATAACCACAATAAATGCTTTTCTGCAACCAATGCGGCATCTAATTTCTTAATGCGCATGCCGGAAAATTCTACCGTCACAAACCGTCCGTCAAACTCAGTTACAACGCCCCGCCCGAATACGGCGTGCTGGACGGCCGCCCCCACGCGGGTAACGGCGGCAATATCCACCGGCGGCAGGGTGGGTTTCGGCGCGGCGGGCTTATTCCGCCCCAGCACCCGGTTGGTTTCCCGCTTGGCCCGCTCCCGCTCGGCTCGGCTTTCCGGCAGGTTGAAGATGACTTCCTGCACAAAAGTCGAGGGCATCATCTTGCAGTCGAACAAAACCAGCTTGTGCCGTGCGCGGGTCATCGCCACGTAAAACAGGCGGCGGTCCTCCTCGTACTGGCGGGTGTCCTCAGGGGTGCGGCAGCAAATTTCCGGCTTGGCGGGCAGTACGCCGTCAAAGACATCCAGCAGCACCACCCGGTCATATTCCAGCCCCTTGCTGGAGTGTATCGTGGACAAAACAAACGGCACATCGCTGTTTGCATCAGCTTTGGCCGCCATCAGCATCCGCAGTTCTTCCAGCCGATCCAGCAGCCGCAGGGCGTTGGGCTCCTGTTCGGCCAGCATTTTCAAAATCGCCAGCTTGCCGGTGTCCATGCCTTTTTGGTTCAGGTACGCGCCGTAGCCGCAGCCGTGGCGTACGGCATCCATGGCATCGGTGGCGTTCAGCCGCGGGATGCGCTTGAACGCAGCGTAAATATCCCCCAGCGATTCCAGCATCCGGGTTTTCGTCTCGGGGTCGCGGATCAGTTCCTCCAAAATCGGCCGCCCGCTGCGGGCACTGGCCCCGCAGGCCGCCAGCGTTTTTTGGCGGGAGAGCGCCAGCCCAAACTTATAGTAGATTCGCAAAAACCGTTCGCCGTTGGTCGGCTCGTAGGCAAAGCGCAAAAAATCCACGGCATCCAGCACAATTTTGTGGGTGAAAAACGTCAGGTCGGCCTTTTTAAAGCGGTAGGGCACACCCCGCCGCTCGCACAGGTCTACCAGCGGTAGTGCGCTTTCGTTGTTGCGGAACAGCACTGCCGTCTCCCCACCGCCGCGCCGGGCTTCCTCAAACAGCCAGTTGATTTGCTCCTCCCGGCGGGTGATGTGCCGTATCTCGATGGGGCACTGTGCTCCCTGGGTCGCTCGCAGGGTTTTGGGGCGGCGGTAGCGGCTGCGGGCCACAAAGGCGTTGGCCGCAGCCACAATCTCGTCGCTGGAGCGATAATTCTCCTCCATCAGCAGCACCTGCGCGCCGGGGTAGACCTGCTCAAAGTCCATCAGCGCCTGGGGGTAGGCGGCGCGGAACCCGTAGATGCTCTGGTCCTCATCGCCCACCATAAACAGGTTCAAACTGCGCCCTGCCAACAAACGGATGATCTCATGCTGGATTTTGGAGGTATCCTGAGACTCATCCACGCAAAAATATTTGTACCGCTGCTGGAAATATGCCAGCACCGGCGGCACGGCCTGCAAAATTTGTAGCGCAAATACCATCTGATCGTCATAGTCCATCTGACCGGCGCGCTTCAATGCGACCTGGTAGCGGTGGTACAGTTCCGGCAGGTTGGTCAGGTCGGTTTCCAAGCCTTCTATTTCTTCATGGGTCAGCGCCATATTTTTAATGTAGGTGATGGCCGTCCGCAGTTCTTTCAGTGTGCTTTCGGTGGGGAACTCCCGGTTCACCTGCTGCCAGATGTCGGTCAGCATCCGGGTGATGTCGCCCTCGTTGGTCAGCAGTTCGGGCTGGCGGCGGCTGTAGACCCGGCTGTAATACTGCAAAATCACCGCCGAAAGCCCGTTGATGGTGCGGAACGTCATCTGCCCGGCCAGTTCCGCCCCAAAGCGGGCGGCAAAGCGGCCGCGCATCTCGTGGGTGGCGGCTACCGTGTAGGTCATCGTCAAAATCTGCGCCGGGGGTACATCGCAGCACAGCACCATGTAGCCCAGGCGGGTCACCAGTACGGTGGTTTTGCCGCTGCCCGGCACGGCCAGCAGCAGCACCGGCCCGTGTACGGCCTGTACGGCGGCCAGCTGCTGGGGGTTCAGTCCCGCCGCATATTGTTTTATAAAGGAATCTTTCTGCAAAATGCAGCCTCTTTCATCGGCCCAGGCGGCGCAGCAAACCGTCCCAAAGGGCGGTCACGCGCTCCCGCGGGAGAAAATAGTTTACCAGCAGCGCGGCAATCACGCCAACGGCGGTGTCGAAAATGCGGTTCAGGGCGTAACTGACATAGGTATCCACCGGCGTACTGAACAGCACGATGCACAGCACCACGCCGCCGGGCTGTACGCCGCCGGGCCAGAACCGTTGGCACAGCAAAATCAGCGCCACAATGGCAAAACCCAGCAGCACACCCAGGTAAACGGTGTGCCCGCCCTGGGGAAAAGCCAGCAGATACAGCCAGAACACTACAATGGACAGCAGTCCGCCGATGAGGGTGCCAAACAAACGGTTGCCACCGTTTTTGACGGAATCCTCCATATCATACCCCAGGCCAAAAATCACGCCGATGCAGGCAAAGGCAGGGTTGCGCCCCACCAGGCAGTACACGATGGCGACCAGTGCGGCAGTGATGGCGGTCTTGGCGGTTCGCCAGCCGACATGTAGGTGGAATTCCGGGCGGGGTGGCAGATTCATGGGCTGAAACTCCTTACAAATTAGATTATATTAACAGCATACCATGCCACCGCGCCGGGGGCAAGCGTTACTTTTTTATCACGAAGCAGGGCAGGGGAGCGGTGCTGGCCCAGTTAGCAAACTCGCAGACCAGCACGGTGTATTTGGTCAGCGGCAGGGCGCGAAAAAACGCCAGCGCCGCCTGCTTTTCACTGTCGCCAATGACCTGTCCACTGTACAGCACAGCCGCCAGCACACCGCGCGGCTTCAAGGCATCCAACGCGGCCTGCAAAGCGGGCAGGCTGCCATCGGTGGTGGAGTGTACCTCGTGGTCCGCACCGGGCAGCCAGCCAAAGTTGAACAGTACACAGTCCACCGTGCCGGGGGTAGCCAACTTACCCAACCGCGCGTGGTCGTGTACCAATGCCTGGCCGATGCCGCCCAGCCCGGCAGCTGCCAGCCGCGCGTTGGTGTTTTCTACGGCGGCAGGTTGGATATCCAGCGCCAGCACCTTACCCGAAGGCCCGGCCAGGCGGCACAAAAACTCGGTGTCGTGGCCGTTGCCGCAGGTGGCATCCACGTATAGCCCGCCCGGCTGAAGGTGAGCGGTCAAAAATTCATGGCAAAGCTGTACGGCCGAAAGATCCGGCACCCGGCGGCGCACCATCTCGCTGCCCTGGGGCAGAAAACCAAACTTTTGCAGCAGTGCACCGGCGGCTACATCGGCGGCAGGCGCGGCGGTAAAGAGGGTCTCGCGTTTCACATCATACCCGCCGTTTTGCTGCAAAATCTCTTTGATCAGGTAGCTGCCATACCCCCGTCGCCGCCAAGCCGGGTCGATCTCCACCCACAGCTGCCCGCTTTCGAGTCGCGCCGTGCCGATGACGGTCTTTTCCTTATATAGGGTATAGGTTCCGGCGGTGTGTATGATTTTCATGACAGGCACTTCCTTTTACAAACTACTTCCAGCATACAGGCCCCCGGCGTACCTGTCAAGCGCCGAAATGGCGGCATTTTCACATTCTTTTCACCCGCCGGAGAAACCTATTTCACAATTGGCCTGTATACTATAAGCATAGAAAGCAAAAAGGGGACGAAAACCCCAAGTACTTCCTAAATCCCACGCGAAAGGATGGACCAGTATGAGCAACGAATACGATTACTCCGGCCTTTACAATAATGGCCAGGGTGGCAATACGCCTGATCCCAGCCAGGGTCAAAACAACAGCCAGTCCCAGAACGAAGCCAGCCAGAATTCGGTCAACCAGACCGAGCAGGGCTGCTACCCCAACGTGGGCAGCAGTGGCATGAACACCGCCAACACCGCCCGCACCGATTACTCGGCTCCCAACAACGGTTACAGCCAGCGGAACAACGCCTATGGCCAGAACCCCAGCCAGAACAACGGCTACACCAGCAGCTTCAGCGGCGGTAATGACGGCAACAACGGCGGCTATAATGGCTACAGTTACGCCAGCGCTCCGCAGCAACCCCCCCAGCCGGAGAAAAAGAAGAACAAGGTACTGCTGCGTATCCTCGCCGGCGTCGGTGTGGTTGCCTTGGGCTTTGGCGGAGGCTTCGGCGGTGCGATTGCTGCCAGCCGCGCGGGCTTGACCGGCAACCAGGTGGTCGTGCAGGAGATCCAGCGTGACACCAGCACCGATGCGGCGGCTACCGGCAGCACCGATGGCACCGACATGACCCTGCAGCAGATTGCTGCCGTGGCCTCCCCCAGTGTGGTGGCTATTACTACCGAGCAGATGAGCAGCAACCAGACCTGGTTCGGCGGCTACTATGTGCAGAGCGGTGCCGGCTCCGGCATCGTCATCAGCCAGGATGGCTACATCCTCACCTGCGCCCACGTGGTCAGCGGTGCCACCAGCGTGAAAGTTCAGCTCAACGGCAGTGATGACAGCTACGATGCCACCGTTGTGGGTGCCGACTCCACCTCCGATATTGCCGTGCTGAAGATCGATGCCACCGGTCTGACCCCGGCGGTCATCGGTGACAGCGACAAGCTGGCCGTGGGCGAGCGCACCGTGGCTGTGGGCAACCCGCTGGGCACGTTGTCCAACACCGTTACCCAGGGTATTGTCAGCGCCCTGAATCGTCAGGTTACTGTGGAAAATAACAGTATGACGTTGATCCAGACGGATGCTTCCATCAGCCCGGGCAACTCCGGCGGTGGTCTGTTTAACGCTAACGGTGAGTTGATTGGCGTGGTCAACGCCAAGAGCAGCTACAGCGAGGCCGAGGGCATCGGCTTTGCCATCCCCATCAACACTGCGATGGACATCGCTCAGCAGTTGATCGAAAACGGCGCTGTGGCCCGCCCCGTGCTGGGTGTCAACATCCTGGACATTCAGGATTCCAGCATGGCTCAGCAGTACGGTGTGTCCGTACTGGGTGTCTATGTGGCGGATGTCACCAAGGGCGGCGGTGCCGAGGCTGCCGGTGTGCAGCGCGGTGACCGCATTATCGCCATCGATGACACGGCTGTCAGCAGCACTTCCACCGTCAAGAGCTACCTGGCCGATAAGCAGGTGGGCGACACCGTTACCCTCCAGGTTGAGCGTGACGGCAAGGTCCTGACCCTCAATGTCACTTTGGGGAATAGCGCACAATAAAAACATTTTCTCCTTCCTTTTTCTTTCCATATAATCCTTTCAAAAATGTCCTGCAATGCAAACCCGGCATTGTGGGACATTTTTGTTGTTTTATACATCTTGTTCATAAAAACTTTGTTTGACAGGCCATACACCCATACAGTATAATTTAAAATGTACGCAACGTATAAAAATAGTTCATATCCGGGAAAGAATCTGGACGAAACGCGCACAAGGTGCCGAACCGTCCGCGAAACAGGGGAACAGAAGAAAAGGAGGTCATACCCATGAGCGATTACGCCGCTATTGCAAAAGAAGCTGCCATTTTTACCGAGGAATGTGTCACCAACAACCGCATCGACCCATCCCTATTTGGTCAATACAACATCAAGCGCGGCCTGCGCGACCAGGACGGCAAGGGTGTGCTGGCAGGCATTACCAACATCTCCCGCATCGATGCCTTTGAGGAAAAGGACGGCAAAAAAGTGCCCTGCGATGGCAAACTCTGGTATCGCGGCTACAACGTGTATGACCTCATCCGGGGCCTGCGCGGCAAGCGCTACGCCTTTGAGGAGGCCGCCTACCTGCTGCTGATCGGCGACCTGCCCAACGAGACCCAGCTGGATGCGTTCAAGGACAGCCTGGTCAAATGCCGCGACCTGCCCACCAACTTTGTGCGGGACGTTATCATGAAAGCCCCCAGCCGCGACCTGATGAACTCGCTGACCCGCAGTGTGCTCACCCTCGCCAGCTACGATGACGACATCGGCAAGTCCGATCTGCAGACCCAGCTGGAACAGTGCATCAAGCTCATCAGCGTATTCCCCATGCTGGCCGTCTACGGTTACCACGCCTACCATTATTATGAGTGCGGCGGCAGCATGTACATCCACCGTCCCAAGCCGGAACTTTCCACCGCCGAAAACCTTCTGCAGATGCTCCGCCCGGACCAGAAATACACCGAGCTGGAAGCTCACGTCCTGGATATCGCCCTGCTGCTGCATATGGAGCACGGCGGCGGCAACAACTCCACCTTTACCACCCGCGTGGTCAGTTCCTCCGGGTCGGATACCTACTCGGTCATCGCGGCGGCGCTTTCCAGCCTGAAAGGCCCCAAGCACGGCGGTGCCAATATCAAGGTCATGCAGATGATGGACGACATCCGCGCCCATGTCACCGACCCCACTGATGAGGAAGCCATGCACAGCTACCTGTCCCGCATCGTCGACCGTCAGGCCTTTGACCAAAAGGGCCTGATCTACGGCATGGGCCACGCGGTCTACTCCCTCAGCGACCCCCGCGCCGTGGTGTTCAAAAACTTCGTGCACCAGTTGGCCGATGCCAAGGGCCGCGGCCGCGACTTTGAATATTACAACACCATCGAGCGCCTGGCCCCCAAAGTCATCGCCGAAAAACGCCATATTTATAAAGGTGTGTCTACCAACGTGGACTTCTACTCCGGCTTCGTCTATGACATGCTGGGCATCCCCGTAGAACTGTACACCCCCATCTTCGCCATCGCGCGTATCGTGGGCTGGTCCGCCCACCGCATGGAGGAACTGGTCAATGTGGATAAGATCATCCGCCCTGCTTACCAGAGCATCATGACCCCGCGGGACTACGTGCCGCTGGAAAACCGCTGACCCCCTTACTCCAAAAAAGGAGGCCGAATGAACGAAAAACTCAAAGAAAAGACCCGCGAGGCCCTGACCAGCGTATTGCCGATTACGGTCATTGTGCTGGTGCTCAGCGTCACGCTGGTGCCCATGAAAGTAGGCACACTGGCCCTGTTTTTAACGGGGGCGGTGCTGCTCATCGTGGGCATGGGCTTCTTCCAGCTGGGGGCGGAAATTTCCATGACCCCGCTGGGCCAGGGCATCGGCGGCAGCATTGTGCGCCAGAATAAAACCTGGCTGGCAGTCCTCATCTGCTTTATTATGGGGGCCATCATCACCATCTCGGAACCCGACCTGCAGGTGTTGGCAAACCAGGTAGCGGCCATCCCCAACGCCGTGTTGATCTGGACCGTGGCGGCGGGCGTTGGCGTGTTCACCGCCGTGGCGGTGCTGCGCATTTTGTACCGTGTGCCGCTGTCCCGGATGTTGCTGTGGCTGTATTTGCTGCTGCTGGTCGTGTCCATTTTTGTCCCCAATGAATTTTTGGCCGTTGCTTTCGATGCCGGCGGCGTGACCACCGGCCCCATGACGGTGCCCTTTATTATGGCGCTGGGTGTTGGCTTTTCCGCCGCCCGCAGCGATAAGGACAGCGCCAACGACAGCTTCGGTCTCATTGCCCTGTGCAGTGTCGGTCCTATTTTGATGGTCATGCTGCTGGGCATTTTCTACCACCCCACCGAGACCATTTACGATGCCGTGCAGCTGGCCCCGGTCATCACCACCCAGGATGTGGCGCTGGCCTTTTTGCAGGATCTGCCACATTACATGGCCGAGGTGCTGCAAAGCACCCTGCCAATAGTGGGCGTGTTTGTGCTGTTCCAGGCTATGACCCGCAGCTTCCAGCCGCGCCAGCTGGTGCGTATGGTGCTGGGCTTTCTGTACACCATTATAGGGCTGATCTTGTTCCTCACCGGTGTTAATGTCGGTTTTGCCCCGGTGGGCAACCTGCTGGGCAGCGGCCTGGGCGATGGCCCCCTGCGCTGGACGCTGCTGCCCATCGGCATGCTCATCGGTTACTACATCGTCAAGGCCGAGCCTGCCGTCCAGGTGCTGAACGAACAGGTCGAGGAGATCACCGGCGGCACCATCTCCCGCCATGCCATGAACCGCGCCCTGCAGGCCGGTGTGGCCGTGGCGGTGGCGCTGGCAATGCTGCGTGTGCTGACCGGGCTTAGCATCTACTGGGTGCTCATCCCCGGCTACGCGGCGGCGCTGGTTATGAGCCGATTTGTTCCGCCGGTATTCGTGGGCATTGCTTTCGACTCCGGCGGTGTTGCCAGCGGCCCGATGACATCGACTTTCCTGCTGCCGTTGGCCATGGGTGCCTGCAGTGCTGTGGGAGGTAATGTCGTCACCGATGCCTTCGGCATTGTGGCGCTGGTCGCCCTGGCTCCGCTGATCGCCATCCAGATCATGGGCCTGCTGTACGCCCGCCGCACTCAGGCGCAGACTGCCCCCAACACTTTGGACGACACTGTGGTGGAACTGGAGGAATACTGATATGGCTGCAACGCAAAAACGCACCCCCTGCCTGCGATTGCTGCTCTCGGTCACCCAGGCCGAGGCTGAGCACCGCGTGGTGGAAGTGCTGCAAAAAAACGGCATCCCCCTTTGTTTCGAAGCTCGCGCAAAGGGCACAGCCCCGTCCGAACTGCTGAATGCCATCGGCCTGGGTGGCACCACCCGCGTGTTGACGGTGGGGTTGTTGCCCCGCGCCAATGTCCCGGCAGTGTTTGATGCCATCAATAAGGCGCTTTCTTACCACAGGCGCGGCGCAGGCATTGCTGTGACCCTGCCGCTGACCGGTGTACAAAACAGCATTTTGCAGCTGACCGCCCCGGCGGGCTGCGCCGGATCTGCTGCTGAAAAGGAGGAACATGGTATGAACGACCACCCCTACGCCCTGCTGTGGGTTTCCGTCAAGGCGGGCCACGGCGATGAAGCTGTGGATGCCGCCCGCAAGGCCGGTGCCCGCGGCGGCACGGTGCTGAAAGGCAGCCGCTACAGCACCGAGGATGCCAGCAGTTTTCTAGGCATCTCCATCCGAGAGGAGCAGGATCTTGTCATGATTGTCCTCCCGGCACAGAGCAAGCCCGCCGTCATGACCGCTGTCACCGCCGTCTGTGGCCTGAACACCCCCGCCCATGGTGTGGTAGTTTCTATGCCAGTGGATGAAGTGATGGGGCTGGAATAACTGCGGCTTTGCGGGCGGATATGGAACCCACCCGTGCAGTCTTGCGCAATCAGCCACCCTACTTGCCAACAAGCGTAGGGGGCGGAACCCCGACACCCCGTGCAACTTTGCCATAATTACAATAAAAAAGGATGCAAGGCGTCAAACCTTGCATCCTTTTTACTGTTGAAATGGTAAAAACTTACCCGGCAATTGCACCAAACGCCGAGAAGCCCAACAAACTGACCGCACCCATGATGCACCCGGCCAGCAGCACACCGCCCATGCAGGCGCGTACGCTGGATTTGAAATCCATGTCCAGCAAGCTGGCGGCCAGCGTACCGGTCCAGGCACCGGTGCCCGGCAGAGGAATGCCCACGAACAGCAGCAGCGCCCAGGGCAGGCCGCGGCCGGCTTTGGCTTTCAGCTTCTCGCCGCCCTTATGGCCTTTCTCCAGACAGAACGTGAAGAACTTGCCGATGACCGGCTTATCTGCGCCCCACTCCAGCACCTTGCGAGCCAAAAAGAAGATGAACGGCACCGGAACCATGTTGCCGATGATGGAGATGGTGTACACCTTCCACAGCGGTAAGCCCAGGCCCACGCCAATGGGAATCGCGCCGCGCAGCTCGATCAGCGGCACCATTGAAACGAAAAATACGGTCAGATATTTAGTCAGCATAATTAACCTCGTTGTAATGTTGCGTTCTAAAAACGATAACTTTCTAATTATACAGGACAACGCCTGTTTTGGCAAGTATAAAATTGCCGAAGAAGTGACGAAAATTACGTTGTAGGGAGGGGGCCTTGCCCCACTTTTTGCTACCCTATGCCGCAACCTTATTATATATACCTAATTATAAACACATCCTCAAATTTGTCCGATTCTTTCAAATTCGCCCCATCTGATGAACAATATGTAAATTTTTATAATTTTACACAAGGTTAGCTATATAAAACTGGTATCCTGCACGAAAATAAGTTAATCAGCCCTAACTACTTGACAGAAATATCACACGTGTGATAAACTATCACTGCAAGCGGTTAGAACGTTCTAACCGCCCACTTTTGCTTGACCCGTTAGCATATGCTAATGGACGGACCAAACAGCATATAAAGGGGTGTTTGTGCTATGCCTTTGACAATGGCAAAAGCAGGTGAGACCGTCACCATCCAGAAAATCACCGGTAAGGACGAAGTCCGTCTGCACCTGGCAGAACTTGGCTTTGTTGTTGGCGAGACCATCACGGTCGTCAACGAGATCAGCGGCAACCTGATCCTTCAGGTCAAGGAAGCCCGCATCGCGCTGGATAAGACCATGGCTATGCGCATCATGGTCGCCTAAATTTCGGAAATCCGTCCCCGCGCAAACGGGGGCTAGATTTACAGTATTGAGGAGGAATCGTATATGAAAACTCTTAAAGACGTCAAGGTCGGCGAGACCGCCACGGTCAAGCGTCTGCACGGCGAAGGCCCTGTCAAGCGCCGCATCATGGATATGGGCCTGACCAAGGGTGTCCAGGTCTACGTCCGCAAGGTCGCACCTCTGGGCGATCCCATGGAGCTGACCGTCCGCAACTACGAGTTGAGCGTTCGTAAGGCTGACGCTGAGATGGTCGAGGTTGAGTAAAATTGCTGCTTTCCCCGCCTAAAAGCGGGAAAACATAGAAAGGGGTATATGAATGGCAATTAAAATTGCATTGGCCGGCAACCCGAACTGCGGTAAAACCACCCTGTTCAATAACCTGACCGGCTCTAACCAGTACGTCGGCAACTGGCCCGGCGTTACGGTTGAAAAGAAAGAGGGCAAACTCAAGGGCCACGATGATGTCGTGATCCAGGACCTGCCCGGTATCTACTCTCTGTCTCCCTACACGCTGGAGGAAGTTGTCGCCCGTGGCTACCTCGTCAACGAGAAGCCTGATGCCATCCTGAACATCATCGATGGTACTAACATCGAGCGTAACCTCTACCTGACCACCCAGCTGATCGAACTTGGCATCCCCGTTGTCATGGCAGTCAATATGATCGACCTTGTTCGCAAGAACGGCGACAAGATCGACCTGAACAAGCTGTCCAAGGAACTGGGCTGCAAGGCTGTTGAGATCTCCGCCTTGAAGGGCGAGGGCTGCCAGCAGGCTGCTGAGGCTGCTATCGCCGCCGCCAAGGAGGCCAAGGGCGCTGAACTGCCCCATGTCTTTACCGGCAGTGTTGAGCATGCCATCGCTCACATCGAAGAGTCCATCCAAGGCAAGGTCGATGACCGTTTCCTGCGTTGGTACGCTGTTAAGCTGTTCGAGCGCGACGACAAGGTTGAGGCTGAACTGAACCTGGGCAAGGACCTGCTGGATCACATCGGCCAGCACGTCACCGATTGCGAGAACGAGATGGATGACGATGCCGAGAGCATTATTACCAACCAGCGTTACGCTTACATCAACGGTGTTGTCGACAAGGCTGTCAAGAAGAAGGCTCGTACCGAGCACTTGACTGTTTCCGATAAGATCGACCAGATCGTTACCAACCGTATTCTGGCTCTGCCGATCTTTGCAGCCATCATGTGGCTGATGTACGCGATCTCCATGGGCACCTCCATTGCTGATGGCGGTATCGGTATCGGTACTTTCGCTACCGACTGGACCAACGATGTCCTGTTCGGCGAGATCGTTCCCGATGCCCTGGGCGGCTTCCTGGAGACCATCGGCATTGCTGACTGGCTGAACGGCCTGATCATGGACGGCATCGTTGCCGGTGTCGGCGCTGTTCTGGGCTTCGTTCCCCAGATGCTGGTCCTGTTCTTCCTGCTGTCCATCCTCGAGGATGTCGGTTACATGGCCCGTGTTGCTTTCATCATGGACCGTATCTTCCGCCGCTTCGGCCTGTCCGGTAAGAGCTTCATCCCCATGCTGGTTGGTACCGGCTGCGGCGTTCCCGGTGTTATGGCTTCCCGTACCATCGAGAACGAGCGTGACCGCCGTATGACCATCATGACCACCTGCTTCATCCCCTGCGGTGCTAAGATGCCCATCATCGGTCTGTTCGCCGGCGCTCTGTTCGGCGGCAGCAGCTGGGTCGCAACCTCTGCTTACTTCATCGGCATGGCTGCCATCATCATCTCCGGCGTTATCCTGAAAAAGACGAAGCTGTTCGCCGGTGATCCCGCTCCCTTCGTTATGGAGCTGCCTTCTTACCACGTGCCCGCTTGGGGCAACGTCCTGCGCGCCACTTGGGAGCGCGGCTGGTCCTTCATCAAGCGCGCCGGTACCGTCATTCTGGCTTCCACCATCGTGCTGTGGTTCCTGCAGGGCTTCGGCTTCGAGGATGGCGCTTTCTGCATGGTCGAGGATCAGGACAACTCCATCCTGGCCATCGTTGCTACCTGGATCTCTTGGATCTTCATTCCGCAGGGCTTCGGCAACTGGCGTGCAACTGTTGCTGCTGTCTCCGGCCTGATCGCCAAGGAGAACGTCGTTGGTACCTTCGGCGTTCTGTATCACTATGCTGACGAGCTGTCTGAGAACGGCGATGAGATTTGGCCCGAGGTTGCTGCTAACTTCACCGCTATCTCCGCTTACAGCTACATGATCTTCAACCTGCTGTGCGCTCCCTGCTTCGCTGCTATGGGTGCCATCAAGCGTGAGATGAACAACGGCAAGTGGACTGCTATCGCCATCGGCTATATGTGCCTGCTGGCTTACTGCGCTTCTCTGGTTGTTTACCAGATTGGCGGCCTGATCGCTGGTGAGGTCAGCTTCAACGTCTTCACCATCGTGGCTATCGCCATCATCGCTTTCACCATCTACATGCTGTTCCGTCCCAACAAGTACGAGGGCATCAACGAAGTCAAATTCGATGAGAAAAAGGCTGTTGCTTCCAAGTAATTGCTGACGGAAATCCTGCCAACTCTTAAGAAAGGAGCGATTTTCTATGATGGAATTTCTGGCAACCAACTTTAACCTGCCCACGATCATCGTTTCAATCATCGTGTTCGGCGGTACGGGCTGGCTCATGTACCACGAGCACAAGACCGGTGGCCTTGGCTGCTGCGATGGCTCCTGCGGGGGCGGCGGCTGCGGCGGCGGATGCCATAGCTGCGGTGGCAATTGCCACGGCTGCGATGGCAGTTGCTGCCACGAAAAATAAGATTCACAAAGAGTCCTAACGGGGGGCGGGTGGAGACATCCGCACCCCCTTTTGGTTTGAAAGGATGGAACAGCCCTTGACCCTGACCGATACAAACCTGCGGTATCTGCTGGCAATCTACCACCTGGCCAAAACCATGCCGGAGGTTACTCCCCTGGCAGTGGCCCGGGCCATGGGCGTGACCAAGCCTTCCGTTACCAGCATTTTAAGCTGCCTGATGAAACACGATGTCATTGTGCGCAAGCGCTATGGCAAAGTGTACCTGACGGACCGCGGTGTGCTGTATGCCCGCTACTACGATGACCTGCTGCAAAAAATTTTGCAGAATTTCCCGCTGGAGGGGGATTTTACCCACGAAGAAAAGGAAGCTGCCGCCCTGGCTATGGCCGCCGCCCTGCCTGCAAGGGAAGTAGATGCCCGCTGTGCGGTACTTTACGGCGATTAAGCACAGAACTTTGCTTGCAAAAAAACGCCCGGCGTGGTATGATAAAGAAAATAAATTCCGTAAACTCGGAAAGGAGGCCACATCTGTGAATATTCACGAGTCGGCAGAAGATTACCTCGAAAAAATTTTGATGCTACAGGAGCAAAAAGGCTCTGTGCGGTCCATCGACATTGCGGTGGCTATGGGGTACTCCAAGCCCAGCGTCAGTGTGGCTATGAAGAACCTGCGCGAGAACGGCTATATCTCGATGGACAGTGACGGCTTCATCAAACTGGAAGTCCCCGGCATGGAGATCGCCAACCGCATCTACGGCCGCCATCGCAAACTGACCGCATTCTTTATCGCCCTGGGTGTCGACCCCGACACCGCCGCCAAGGATGCCTGCAAAGTTGAGCACGACCTGAGCGAGGAGACCTACAGCAAAATGATTGCCTTCGCCGAGAAAAACCACGCGGAATAATAAGCAAAAGCAAGCCCTGCGCCATAAAAAGCGCAGGGCTTGCTTTGTTTATGAACGCATGCAATGCAAATAGGGCTTTATTGCAGAAAATAGTGATTCAGAAAATACTGCACAAAAATTAGCAGACCAGAAATGGTATGCCAGCCGAAGAAGAACCATTCAATGATCAGCTTGCATTTGTCTGTTTTTGAAGCATGTTTGATGTGTAGTGTCTGCTGAAGTACCAATGCGATGGCCGCAATAAACAGGATCGATTGGCCGTGCATGTATCCCCAGAAAAAGTTGCCATGAGATTTCCGGAAGCCTTTCTCAAAAAGAACGGCACATTCTACCAGACTGACAAGGAAGATTGCCCAGGATGCGCGGAGCAACGTGTTGCTTTTTAATTCTTTGAAGTTCAGAATCAAAACGATAACGGGAAAAGCGGTCACAAGGAGTATGGCAATGAGCACATGATTCGAGAAAATATGCCAGACCTCTAAAAAGCCAAAGCCGATACCATGCTCACCGGAAGAATCCGCTGGTTCAAAAACAGCCGAAAATTGGTAAAGGAGGACACAGAATGTTGGGATCGCAGTAGCGGCAAACGGGAGCGTGGATTTCCAATTCTTCCCCTTGCTGTGGATAAGGCGGTACAGCAAAATCAGCCCTGCTGCAGGAACAATGATAAAAGTAAAGCTGGGCTTAGTAAGCGTGGTAAGCAAGAGCGACAGCGAAAACCAAAGATAGTCAGGGTAGTACGGCTTTTCCTCGTAGTTTTCAAGGATACGTGAAAATAGAAAGAACGAAATGATGGCAAAGGGGCGCGTGGCGATATAGGTGGCATTGTGGAAAGGATTCTGGCCGAAAGCACCCAGATATTGGTAATAGCCGCCACCAAGATCAAGAATGCCCAGAGTGGATAATGATACAGGAGACAGCAGAACCGAAGCAAATAGCAATCCAAAAGCAGCAACGGTATTTAAAAGGCGCGGAGCCAGAGGAGACAACGGGGTAAGCTGTACATAATCGTCAAGATAATGCCGCAGGAAAATAGGAGAAAGACAATTTAAAAAGGTCGCTGCCATTGCAATGGAAAGTTCCGGCTCTTGCAATAACCAATTGATAAACTTTCCAAGCGTGAAAAAGATGGGATACGGAAAAGAATAGCCACTGTCCAACCCCTGTATTTCAAGGATATATGCTGCCATATCGGAAAAGCATTGCCCGGTTGCCTGGCGGTAAAACAGTGCAAACATTACTAGAGTGTAACCAGAAAGCAAAATGCTAAAAATGATTCGGTCCAAACGCGCAGCGGTCAGATGGGATCTGTTACTCATTATAGAACTCCTGAAATTTGAAAAAACGATTAAAGGCTATTGCAAACCTCTTTAATGATCTCCCGCTCCACAAAGTGCACTTTTTTGCCCTCAATCAACTGGTAATCCTCATGGCCTTTACCAGCAAACAGAATGATGTCTCCATCCTCGGCCATCTCGATGGCGGCGCGGATGGCATCGCGGCGGTCGGTGATGCAGGTGTAGGGCGCACCCTCCGGCATGTGGGAGGCAATCTCCTGGATTACATTCTCCGGCGGCTCGCAATCCGGGTTGTCGCTGGTGATGATGCTGTAATCCGCATATGCACCGGTGGCTTCTGCCAGTTCCCTGCGGCGTACTTGAGTACGTCCGCCCACCGAGCCAAACACACAAATTAACTTGTGCGGATTATACGCCCGCAGGGTTTTCAGCGCGCTAGTCAGCGCCAGGCCGTTGTGGGAGTAGTCGACAATGAACGTCCGGCCGGGTAGGCCCTCCACGACCTCGAATCGCCCCTGCACCGGGGTGTGGGCCAGCGTCTGGGCGGCCTGGGCCGGGCTGACACCAAAGGCCCCGCACAGTGCAATGGCACACAGCGCATCGGACGCGCTGAACTCGCCGGGGGAGAGCACCCGCACGGCGGTGGAGCTGCCGCCATGCTCGCACAAAAAGTCGATGCCCAGCGCGGTCTCGCTGCGGAACTGGGCCAGTGTGGTGCCGTGGTAGTCGGCGGCGCGCTCAATGCCATAGCTGGTCTGGTGGCCGCCAAAGCCGGTGCACATAAACTCGCTGGTGTCGTCATCGGCATTGTAGAACATCTCGCGGGCGTTGTAGTCTGCAAACAGACGGTGTTTCGCGTTTTTGTAGTCCTCGAAATCCGGGTGCTCGCCGGGGCCGATATGGTCCTCGGACAAGTTGGTGAACGCCACCACCTCAAAGGGGATACCGTCCACGCGGTTATGGCGCAGCGCCTGGCTGCTCACTTCCAGCACCACGTGATGCACATTGGCATCCAGCATCTTGCGGAACAGCCGGTGCAGTTCCAGGCTTTCCGGGGTGGTGTTGGCGGTGTTCTCGTGTGCGCCCGCAATATCCACGCCGTTCGAGCCAATGTAGGCGCAGGGCAGGCCTGCTTCGGTCATGATGGCGGCGGTCAGCAGCGCCGTGGTGGTTTTGCCTTTGGTGCCAGTGATGCCGATGATGTGCAGCTGGTCGGCCGGGTTGCCGTAAAAGTCAGCACCAATGACAGCCAGCGCGGCACGGGTGTCGGCGGTGATGATCTGCGCGGCATCGGTGGGCAGATCCAGCGCATGCTCGCACAAAAAGGCGCGGCAGCCATTTTTGTAGGCGCTGGCGGCGTAGGTGTGGCCGTCCAGCCAGGCACCCACCAGGCAGACGAACAGCGAATCGGCCGCCGCCTTGCGGGAATCGTAGGTGATGGCGGAGATCTCCGCGTCCGAAGCCCCGGTGTGGGGGATGTGCTGGACCAGATCGTTCAGTTTCATGAAAGACATCCTCTTTTCACGTTGTCACAAAAGCACCGCACACCCCCTGCCGGTGGCGGCTGCGGTAAGTATGCGGTGCAACCCAATATGTTTAGTGCTGCTTGGGGTAATAAGTCTTAAATTTCTTAAACTGGCGGCGCAGCTGCTCCAACACGCAGGCATAGCGCACCGGGTTCCAGGCCAGATCGGGCTTGTACAGCAACGAGCAGGCCTCTTTGCCCTCGGCTTTTAGCTGGCGTGCATGCTCCACCAGAGCCTTGTCCTCGGTGTAGGTAAAGGCCACCTGGGCGGGCACATGGTGCCAGAACACCTCATTGCGGTTCAGTACGCAGTCGGTGCCGCCATCGTTCCACTTTTCCACCACCAGGCGGGCAATGTTCATGCCGGAAGCGGTCACGTAGAAGTTGCTGCGGCCCTGGCGCAGGTTGATCTCAAACACGCGAAAATCAGTCGGGTCGTCGCCCACCTTGATATCAAAGTTGGAGAAGCCCGTGTAATGGCTGGCTTCCAGCATCTGGCGGATGTTCTCCACCAGGGGCAGGGCGGTGGTATCCTCGGTCACAATGGCGGCGTGGTTGCCCAGGCCGTGGGGGGTGTGTTCCTCCACCATCGTGTGGCCCAGGCACATGGCGCGGACCTTGCCGTTCTCGTCCGAGAACGCGGTCAGTACACGCATGTGGTCATCGCCGCCCGGCACCATCTTTTGCAAAATCATTTTGTCCGGGTAGCCGCTGGCGTAGATGTCCCGCACGATCTTGGCGGCTTCATCCGGGCTTTTGGCGGTGTAGACTTTCTTCATGCCGTCAAAGGGGAATTTCCAATAATCCACGCTGGAGGACGGCTTGACGATGATCGGGTAGGCAAAGCCCAGTTTGGCGGCGGACAGTTCGCTGGCCTCCACCGGCGCGGTCAGCACCTTGGTGGTGGGGTAGGGGATGCCGAACTTGTCGCACACCTCATAGAACTCGGCTTTTTTCTGCACGGTGGTGTACAGGTCGGCAGCGGGGCCGGGGGCGATATACTCCGGCAGTTCGGCCTTGCGGCGGATGATCATAGCGGCGTAGTCATCGGTGCAGCCGAACAGATACAGCTTCTTGCCGGTATGCTGGGCGGCGAACTCGTGCAGGATGCGCAGCATCGTGTCCTCGTTGTCCATATCGGGCACGGTGGTAAAGTGTACGATTTTGGAATACTTGGTGGGGGCCATGGGGTAGCGGCCGTAGGCGTAACTTTCCACGCCGTAAGCCTCGTGGAAAGCGCGGGCAAAGTTGTAGCAGTTCAGGTCGGCACCCAAAAATACGGGGATAATTTCGGACATTATTTCCATCTCCAAATGATAGGCGGGGCCGGACGGCCCTGCTTAGAATTTACGCGTCAAATTTCTCAAAGAACTGTTCGTGCCAGGTCAGGAAGGTGTAGGCCGTCCAGATCTTGCGGCGCTCGTGCTTGGGGTCATCCAGCATGGCCAGCAGCTTATCCTGGTCAAAGTATTCCCCGGCAACATCGCTGGCAAAACTCTTGCGCACCTTGGCGGAAAATTCCGGGTCCTCCAGCCACTTGGCAATGGGCACGGGGAAGCCTTTCTTGGTGCGGTTGGCCCAGGCATCGGGCAGGGTCTTGTTGGCGGCGGTGCGCAGCACGGCCTTGGTGTCGCCCCGCAGCTTGTAGTCCACAGGGTAGGTCTGTGCCTCGCGAAACACCTCGCGGTCGAGGTAGGGCACACGCAGTTCCAGGCTGTGGGCCATGCTCATCTTGTCGGCTTTCAGCAGGATATCGCCGGGCAGCCACAGGTTCAAATCCAGGTACTGCTTCTTTTCCAGTTCGCTCAGGTCTTTTACGCGGTCATAGATCGGCGCGGCAACCTCGCGGGCGGTGGGGCCAACGCGGTACTTGGGCTTCAGGATGTCGTAGGCATCCTTTTCCTCAAAGACGTGGGCCTGGCCGATGAACCAATCCTCGGGGCGGCCGCTGCCCTTAATAATGAAGTCGTGGCCTTTGAAGTAGGGCAGGTGCTGACTCACATCGCTGGCTAGGTGGCGCATCCCGGCGGGCAGGCGCTTGTATTTCTGCATCAGCGGGGTATCGGCGTACCACTCGTAACCGGCGTAGATCTCGTCCGCGCCCTCGCCGGAAAGCACCACCGTGACATGCTGGCGGGCCAGCTGGCACAGGAAGTACAGCGGTACACTGGACGGGTTGGACTGGGGTTCATCCATGTGGTACTGGATGTCGGCAAACGCGTCCAGGCACTGCTCCTTGGTCAGCATCTCGCGGTAGTTGTGGATGCCCAGCTTCTGGCTCAACTCACCGGCTTCGGTGGTCTCGTCAAACTTGTGGGTGCCATCGGGGCTTTCAAAGCCGACCGAGAAGGTGTCATCGGGCATCAGGCAGGCGGTGATATAGCTGGAATCCACGCCGCCGGACAGGAACGAGCCCAGCTTCACATCGCTGATGCGGTGGGCGGCCACGCTCTCCCGCACACGGGCATCGATCTCATCCGCCGCCTGGGCATAGGTCAGGCTGGTCTTGTGGCGGAAGTCCGCATCCCAGTAGCGCTCAATATGCATCTGGCCGTTCTTGTACTCAAACCAGTGGGCCGGGGGCAGCTTGTAGGTGCCCTTGAAGAAAGTCTCGTTCATGGCGCTGTACTGGAACGTCAGGTAGGGGCGCAGGGCCTCGGCGTTGACCTCCCGGCGGAAACCGGGATGCTCCAGCAGGCTCTTGATCTCGCTGCCGAACAGCAGTTCGCCCTCGCTGGTCTGGGTGTAGTAGAACGGCTTGATGCCGAACATATCGCGGGCACCGTACAGGGTGTTCGTCTTGGTATCGCAGACGACAAAGGCGAACATACCGCGCAGCTTGGCGGCAATGGCAGTGCCGTATTCTTCGTAGCCGTGCAGGATGACCTCGGTGTCGCAGTGGGTCGTAAAGATATGACCCTTGGCCTGCAGTTCGGTGCGCAGGTCCATAAAGTTGAAGATCTCGCCGTTGAAAACGACAACGACCGTGCCGTCCTCGTTATACATGGGCTGCTTGCCGGCAGCTAGGTCGATGATGCTCAGGCGGCGGAAGCCCAGGGCCACGGCGTTTTCGGGGGTATCGCCGCTCAGGTGGTAGCCCTCCATATCCGGCCCGCGGTGGATGATGCGGTCGGCCATCCGATGCAGGATAGCCTCACGCTCAGCGCGCATGCCGGTAAAACCAACAAAACCACACATAGTTTTTATTCCTTTCCCTTGGGGTGTATGTGGATGTTTACTACATTATATTTATAGAATACTTATAGACTTTCTTATTGTACCATAAGAAATCCCCTCAGCACAATATACAACCGCCAAAAACCGAAAAATGGCAACAAAAAAGCCCCCTGCAGCTAAGAAACAGGGGAAACCTGTGATAGAGACTGTGGGAAACGGCCCCGCAGCGTTAACAAGCTGCTTGCATAAGGACTATTCAGCGATCCCAGCAGGTCTTTTTGTCCTCATCTGTAATGGCACGGATAACTTTGCAGGGATTGCCGACAGCAACGGAATTACTGGGAATGTCCTTGACGACCACGCTACCGCCGCCAATCACAACATTATCGCCAATCGTCACACCGGGCATGACCTGAACGCCTGCACCAATCCAGACGTTGTCGCCCACCGTGATGGAATAGGCGTATTCCAGCCCCTGATTGCGGCGCTCAAGATCAATGGGATGGCCCGCTGTATGGAAACCACAGTTGGGAGCAACAAACACATTATCGCCAAATTTCACCTTTCCGCCGTCCAGAATGATAAGATTGTGGTTGGCATAAAAGTTTTCACCCAATTCGATATTGTAACCATAATCGCACCAGAACGGAGCCGTGATGCAGAAACTTTTCCCGGTCTTGCCAAGAAGTTTCTTTAAGATTGCCTGTTTCCCTGCTTCGTCGGACGGGCGAAGCAGGTTATAATCGTGGCACAGTTCTTTCGCCTTTGTTCGCTCTTTCAAAAGGGCCGCGTCATAATTGGCATCGTACAATTTTTGTGCAAGCATTTTTTCTTTTTCGGTCATAGTAGTTCAATCCTTTCCTGTTTCGTGTTTGAACAAAGCTGCTCTCGGAATACACGCGGAGTACAGCCTTTTACCTCCCGGAACACCTTGGCAAAATAGCTCATCTCCTGAAAGCCGCATTGCAGCCCGATGTCCGAAATTTTTTGATTGGTGCCGAGCAGCAGTTCGACCGCTTTCTGGATCCGCACCTGTTTGACATACTGGATGGGGCTGCACCCAATCACGCTGCGGAAGCACCGCAGACACTCACTTTTACAGATGTGGGCGCTTTCTGCAATTTGCAGCAGTGAGATTTCCTCGCTGTAATGCGCCTGGATATATTGCAGCATGGATTTGGTGCGTTTGCCGTCCCGCATAACTTTTTCGGGGAGCGCGTTCCCTGCGGATGGTCGGTTCTGGAAAAGAAGAAAGATGATTTGCGAAAGGGATTCCCGTGTGAGAAACTCAAAACCCTCTGCCTCCGAAACACAAAGCTGCCATGCCGTCTCGATCGCTTTTACGGTGGTGGCTTCCCAGGGGGCCGTATTCGAGAAAAAGACGCAAGGCCGGGATGAATCGGTGAGCAGCGATTCCAGATACTTCTGCCAGAGGATACTGTCCACGCTTCCGCCCACATAACGAGGATGGAATACGATGGAATGAACGCGGCATGGTTCCGCCCCTGCCTGCCATGCACCATGTAAAATGCCCGTGTTGATGAAAAAGCCCTCGCCTTGCTTTACAAGGTAATCTGTGCCATTCACAGAGATGCGGGCGGTTCCTCTTTCAACGACAAGAACCTCTAACTCTTCGTGCCAGTGCCAGGCAACCTCCATTTTTTCAAGGTCGTCATGGTAGCAGGCAACAGGGAAAAGCGCTGTGCCGTGCTCAACCAGTTCGCGCCCTTTTGCATCCGTGGAAGTGGGAAGACACCTGCTTAAAGCCATTCACTGTACCTCACTTGACGATTTTGTTGCATGAATTGCGGGAAATTGTGCTGTTTACATCTTGTTTTTCATGATATAATTGTATCATTTTAAAAGAAAAAATGCAAGATAATCTATCTGTTTCTGGCAGTTCGTTTCTTTTACGTGTGACCCTGGTAAGGAGAGAGGACGTGGTATAAAGTATGGAAATTGAAAATAAAATGGCGTATGAGCCGATCAATACGCTGATTTTGCAGATGTCGGCCCCGCCGTTGATTTCCATGTTTTTGCAGTATTCCTACAATCTCGTGGACAGTATGTTCGTTGCCAAAATCAATGAACAGGCGCTTGCTGCGGTTTCGCTTTCTTTCCCGATCACCACATTGATGAACGCCTTGTCTATCTGGATCGGTGTCGGCGTGAATGTCCTGATCGCCGGGTATCTGGGGCAGGATAAACAGGAAAAAGCAGATTCGGCAGCAACACTGGGGCTTGTGCTGTCTGTGCTGGTCGGCGCGGCTGTGACCGCGGCTGTACTCTTGACTATAAAGCCTTATTATGCTGCCTTCACGCAGAACGATGCGATCTCTGCCTACGGGCTATCCTACATGAAGGTCTGTGCGTATATGCAGTTGCCCAACATGGTGCATATCGCCATCCAGAAAATGCTGCAGGCAACCGGCAACATGATCGCGCCGATGTGGTTTCAGATTGCAGGCGTACTGTTCAACTTCGTTTTTGACCCGCTGCTCATTTTTGGTATTGGGCCGTTTCCACAAATGGGAATTGCCGGCGCAGCGCTCGCAACGGTGCTGGGGTATACGCTTTCCATGGTGCTTGCGTGGGTACAGCTGTTTTTTATAAAGCAAAAAGTCCGGCCAAGATGGAAAGGATATCGGTTTGAGCCGCAGATGTTCCGATTGCTTCTTTCTTATGGGCTGCCATCCTTTATCATGAATGCGCTGGGCTCCTTTATGGTGAACTTTGTAAATGTTTTTCTGGTGCGTTATTCAGATACTGCGGTGGCATTTTTCGGTGCCTATTTCAAAGTGCAGCAGCTTATTGTTATGACTGTGAACGGTCTAATACAGGGCTGTCTGCCCATCATGAGATTCAATTACCGGGCAAAAAAAGAGGAACGTCTGTGGCAAACCTATCAGACGGGAACGCGTATTGCAGCACTCATGATGCTTGTGGGAACGATTCTGCTGTTGTGTTTTCCCAACGCGATTCTCTCCCTTTTTTCTGCATCGGAAGAAATGCGTGCATTTGGCGTTTCTGCTATGCGCATCATGTCGCTTGGTTTTGTATTCGGCGGACTTTCCACCATGATTGCAACGTATGAGCAGGCAACCGATAAGGTGCTGCTTAGTATGATGATCCAGCTTTTGCGGCAGGGCGCTTTGCTGGTTCCGGTAATGTGGCTGCTGAACCGGGCTTTGCAGATGACCGGAATCTGGATCGCTTTCCCGGTGACAGAACTTATCGTGTGCATCCTTGCAGTGGGTTTCATGAAAGAAGAAAGCAACCGCCAGAACCACTGAGAGATCCTGACAGTCAGGATGTCCCTGCAAGGAAAATGGATGCAATCCGCTTTACAAACGAGGCCCATGTCCAACACCCGAAGGTGCGGATATGGGCCTTGTTGCGGTTCTGTTCACTAAAAATCGCGCTTGATTTTGCGCTTTGGCAACCCCGTTAAACTGTTAAATGAAAAAGAAAAAAGCAGGAAGGTTCAAAACCTTCTCAACTTCCCGCCCAGTATAGTTTAGCAGGTTTTTGTGCAAATTGCAATAGATAAGGTGAAAAAATTTGGTTATTTTTCGGTTAAACTATTTAGTATTTTTTTAACAAACTACTGGAAATTCATTTTGTAGTCTGTTATAATGGACTACGCAAACATGATATGCGATGCAAAATACGTCACCCGGTGATGCAGAAAACATCACCCAATTTGGGAGGTAACTATGAGCAAGAAATTCTTGTATCTGTTCAAAGAGGGTCATGATGCCTTCGGCGGCGACCAGACTACCATGAAGAATACTCTTGGCGGTAAGGGCGCGGGCCTGGCTGAAATGACCCACGCCGGCATGCCGGTTCCGCAGGGCTTCACCATCACCACTGAAGCCTGCACCCAATACTACGCTGACAACCGCGAGATCAACGATGAGATCAAAGCGGACATCTTCAAATACATGGGCATCCTGGAGGAGCAGACGGGTAAAACCTTCGGCTCCATCGAGAATCCCCTGCTGGTTTCCGTCCGTTCTGGCGCACGTCAGTCCATGCCCGGCATGATGGATACCATCCTGAACCTGGGTCTGAACGACCAGGCAGTTGAGGGCCTGGCCAAAAAGACCGACAACCCCCGTTTTGCTTATGACTGCTATCGTCGCTTCATCCAGATGTACTCTGATGTTGTCATGGAGCTGGGCAAGAGCTTCTTCGAGGAGCGCATTGATGCCATGAAGGAGCGCAAGGGCGTTACCCAGGATGTTGAGTTGGACGCTGAGGATCTGAAGGAACTGGTCAAAGAGTTCAAGCAGATCTACCTGGAGAAGCAGGGCGAAGAATTCCCGCAGGATCCCAAAGAGCAGCTGATTGGTGCCGTCAAAGCTGTTTTCCGCTCCTGGGACAACCCCCGCGCCAACGTTTATCGTAAGATGAACGAGATCCCCTACGAGTGGGGCACTGCCGTCAACGTGCAGCAGATGGCTTTCGGTAACTCCGGTATGCGTTCCGGCACCGGAGTTGCTTTCACCCGTAACCCTGCTACCGGCGAGAAGAAGCTGATGGGCGAGTACCTGATCAACGCCCAGGGCGAGGATGTCGTTGCCGGTATCCGTACTCCTTCTCCCATCAGCAAGCTGCATGAGGAGATGCCCGAGGTTTACGATCAGTTCGTTGAGATCGCAACCCGCCTCGAGAACTACTACAAGGATATGCAGGACATGGAGTTCACCATCGAGGATGGCAAGCTCTTCATGCTGCAGACCCGTAACGGCAAGCGTACCGCCCAGGCTGCTCTGCAGATCGCCTGCGATCTGGTGGACGAGGGCGTTATCGATGAAAAGACCGCTGTCCTGCGCGTTGAGCCCAAGCAGCTGGACACCCTGCTGCACCCGCAGTTCGATGCCGCTGCCCTGAAGGCCGCTCAGGCCATTGGTAAGGGCCTGGCCGCTTCTCCGGGATCTGCCTGCGGTCGCGTTGTCTTCTCTGCTGAGGATGCTGAGGAGAAGGTCAAGGACGATGCATGGAAGAAGGTTGTCCTGGTCCGTCTCGAGACCAGTCCCGAGGATATCGTTGGTATGCAGGTCTCCCAGGGTATCTTGACTGTCCGCGGCGGTATGACCAGCCACGCTGCTGTTGTCGCCCGCGGCATGGGCACCTGCTGCGTCTCTGGCTGCGGTAACGACAACACCGTTGCTATCGACTATGATGCTAAGGTCATCACCATCAACGGCCACACCTTCCACGAGGGTGACTGGATGAGCATCGATGGCTCCACCGGCAACATCTACGAGGGCCAGATTGCTACCGTTGCTTCCACCGAGAATACTAACTTCAAGCGCTTCATGGGCTGGGCTGACGCAAGCCGTCAGATGAAGGTCATGACCAACGCTGATAACCCGCGTGATGCTCAGAACGCCGTCGATATGGGTGCTGAGGGCATCGGCCTGTGCCGTACCGAGCATATGTTCTTCGCTGAGGACCGCATCGCTGCTGTCCGTGAGATGATCTGCGCCCGTACCATTGAGGAGCGCAAGGTTGCTCTGGCCAAGGTTGAGCCGTTCCAGGAAGCTGACTTCACCGCTATGTACCGCATCATGGGCGACCGTCCGATGACCATCCGTTACCTGGATCCGCCGCTGCATGAGTTCCTGCCCACCAAGGCCGAGGACATCGAGGCCCTGGCTAAGGACATGGGCATGACCACCGAAGAGCTGAACAACGTCGTTGTCAGCCTGCACGAGTTCAACCCCATGATGGGTCACCGTGGCTGCCGTCTGGCTGTTACTTATCCCGAGATCGCCGAGATGCAGACCAACGCTGTCATCAAGGCTGCCATCAAGGTCTCTGCCGAGACCGGCAAGATGATCACCCCGCACATTATGGTTCCCTTGGTTGGCGAAGTCAAGGAGTTGAAGTATGTCAAGGACGTTATCGTCAAGACCGCTGATGCCCTGATTGCTGCCGCTGGCGTTGACATGAAGTACGAGGTCGGTACCATGATCGAGATCCCCCGTGCAGCCCTGACTGCCGGTGAAATCGCTAAGGAAGCTGACTTCTTCAGTTTCGGTACCAATGACCTGACCCAGATGACTTTCGGCTTCAGCCGTGACGATGCCGCTAAGTTCCTGACTGCTTACTACGACACCAAGATCTACGAGAGCGATCCGTTCCAGCACCTGGATCAGGTCGGTGTTGGCAAGTTGATCAAGATGGCCGCTCATGACGGCCGCGAGACCAACCCTAACCTGGGTCTGGGCATCTGTGGTGAGCACGGCGGCGATCCCAGCAGTGTCGAGTTCTGCCACAACGTTGGCTTGGACTACGTCAGCTGCTCTCCCTACCGTGTTCCCATCGCCCGCCTTGCCGCCGCTCAGGCAGCTATTAAAAATCCCAGAGCGTAAAATTGTTGCAGAATATGCACAAAACGCTCCGATAAATAGCTAAAATGAAGCGCATCACCCGTAAAAAGGAGGTGCGCTTCTTGTTTTTACAGTAAAATCACGGCACACAAGGGGGAAGTGTACCATTTTATAGGAATGGAGGGCGCGGTTTGTTTTCCCCCACACCCCCTTTCAGCCAGCTAAAGAGACAGCTATCTGAAAACAGAATATCAGTTTATAAGCATCTTACCTGTAATACGGGCAAGGTGCTTTTTTTATTGCAATTTTGGAGGTCAACATGGGCAAATATCAAAAGAACATCGAGGCCGCGCGGCGTATCAGCGTCATGCAGTACCTTGAAACCTATCATCCGGGCGAACTTGTCCGCAAGACGAACAAGGAATACTGCACCAAAACCCACAGCAGCCTTGTCATCACGCCCTCGAATGGGTTGTTTCATTGGTGGGCAAAAAATGTGGGGGGCAATAATGCTATCGATTATCTGACTAAGGTTGAGGGCATGGATTTTGTTTCGGCGGTGCGGCTGTTGAGTGCAATGGCTCCAGCACCTGTTTCTATTCAGGCGGCTAAGGCAGTCCCTATCCCGCAGCATACGGCACGTTCGTTTGAACTACCCACCGCAGACCGAAACACCGAAGCGGCAACCGCATATCTGATGCGGCGCGGTATCAGCGGAAAGGTGCTGCGTTACTGTGTAAGAAGTGGAATCCTGTATCAAACCACGCGCGGCAGTTATCGCAACTGTGTTTTTGTGGGCAAAGATGAAAACGGTGTGCCGCGCTCTGCTTTTCAGCGTGGTTGCCAAGGAAGCTTTCGTGGCGATGTGGCGGGCAGCCAAAAACAGTATGGCTTTCTGATTCCTGCCGAGACGGAAACTTGCGATACCGTGGAAATTTACGAAGCGCCAATCGATGCCATGTCCGGAGCAACACTGCGGCAGTTTCAGCATGATGGATCGTGGCGCAAAGTTCATCGGTTGGCGTTGGGCGGGTTAAATCACCGGCCGATTGACTACTTTTTGCAGCAGCATCCCGAAGTTAGGTGCGTGGAGCTTTGCTTTGACCGTGATGAACCCGGCAGAAACTTTACAAAAAGCGTGGCAAAAAGGCTAACGGAGCGTGGATATGTGGTACATGATACGCCCCCTGCCATTGGCAAGGACTATAACGACTATCTGATTACAGCCCGCAGAATTATGGAAAAAGAGCGGTAAAGGAGAAAGACATGAAAAGCTGTAGATCCAATCGTGCACAATCGCCGCCAACTAATCCAATGCTGCGCTTTGCTGCCGTGACCAGGGTTAAAGCCCTCTTTTTACC
>CAVAGJ010000011.1:0-72363 GCA_963588145.1 Coriobacteriaceae bacterium | reverse complement strand
TCGACTTAGGCGGATGGATTTCCTACACTGGGAGCATGGAGGTGATAACAATGCCAGAAAGAATCTGGAATACGGCGGAGTATACCCGTCTCTCCCGTGATGACGGGGACAAGGCCGAAAGTAATTCCATCACAAGCCAGAAGGAAATTATCCGTGATTATGTGCGAAAGCATCCAGAGTTTGCAATCGTCAAGGAATATGCTGATGACGGTTATTCCGGTGTAAATTTTGAAAGACCTGGATTCAAGCAGCTGATAGAGGATATCCGGGCAAAGAAGATTGACTGTGTGATCTGCAAAGACCTTAGCCGCTTTGCCCGCAACTACATTGATGCAGGCCGGTATCTGGAGAAAATCTTTCCGTTCATGGGCGTGCGGTTCATCGCTATCAACGATAACTACGATTCCAACGGAGAGAAAGCACAGTCGGACGCCTTGATCGTTCCGTTCAAGAACCTGATTAACGATGCCTACTGTCGGGATATATCTGTCAAGATACGTTCCCAGCTGGACATCAAGCGCAAGATGGGTGATTTCATCGGGGCTTTTGCTCCTTATGGATACCGCAAGGATAAGGAGAATAAGAATAAGCTGGTGGTGGATGAAAAAGCCGCCCGCACGGTTGAGATGATCTTCAGCCTGCGGATTCAGGGGCTGTGCAACTCGGCCATTGCCGACAAGCTCAATGACCTGGGCATTTTAAGCCCGATGGAGTATAAGCGGGCACAGGGCACAAATTATGGCTGCGGCTTTCGCAGTAATGAGCAGGCTCTGTGGAGTCCCATGCTGATCAAGCGTATTTTGTCCAATGAGATCTATATCGGGACGCTGATGCAGCATAAGAGCGGTACGCCGAATCACAAGGTCAAAAAGCGTGTGGCATATGACCGTGATGAGTGGATCGTCATTGAAAACAGTCATGAGCCGATTATCCGCAGGTCGGATTTTGATACAGTGCAGAACCTGATGCAAAGGGATGTGCGGACAGCGCCAAAGGAAGAGAAAGTGCATCTGTTTTCAGGCTTTGTATTCTGCGGTGATTGCAGACATACCATGATACGAAAGACCGTTCCTCGCGGTGAGAGGAAATATCATTATCTCATCTGCTCGGCAAACAAGGCAAAGCAGGGTTGCAGTCCTCATACATTCAGCGAAGACAAGCTTAAACAAATCGTTTTTCACATCATCAATGATCATATCGAGCTGATAGCCCAGGTAGAAAAGGTACTGGATTATATTGCCACTCTGCCGGAGCAGGACAGACGCATCATCAACTACGATGCGCAGGTTACGGCACTGGAGAATGAAATCACCCGCTATCAGGATTTAAAGGTCAATCTTTATTCGGATATGGCAGAGGGTGTCATCAGCCGTGAGGAGTACCGTGAGTTTCATGCAGGCTACGACCGCAGGATTGCCGACAGGCAAAAGCAGCTGGGCAAGCTGAAAGAGGAACGCACGCAGGTCATGGAGAACAGCTCCGGAAATATCGAGTGGATCAGACAGTTTAAGCAATATCAGCATCTGACAGAGCTGGACAGGGAGTGCATCGTCCACCTGATTGAGAAAATCCTGATTTACGACGGCAAGCGCATTGAGGTCTGCTTTCGTTACCGGGATGAGCTGGAATCGGCACTTCAATATATAGAGCGTTTTGGAGATGTCCTTCCCGATGAGGAAGGTAAAGAAATCTTAGAGAGGAGGCAAGCCTGATGGCAAGAAAGAAACGACAGTATTTACAGCCGGAGCAGACACAGGAGCAGATACTCCCGTCTATGCCGGTTTGGGAGACCGCCATTTACGCGCGTCTCTCGATTGAAAACAGTAAAAAGAATGACGATGGAGATTCCATCGAGGGACAGATTGAAATCTGCCGTGATTATGTGTCGGAGCATCCATATCTGCATCTGGCAGGCACCTATGTAGACAACGGCTGGACGGGTACAAATACCGACCGCCCGGAATTTCAGAGACTGCTTGCGGATATCAAGGACGGGAAAATCAAGGCACTGGTTATCAAGGACTTCAGCCGCTTTTCACGAGATTATATCGAGGCCGGAAATCTTCTGGAGAATATATTTCCAGCGATGGGTGTTCGGTTTATCTCGGTGGTTGACCGGTATGACAGTTTTGAAACGGACGGCTCTGCCGGAAGTCTGCTGATTCCGCTGAAGAACCTGATTAACAGCTTTTATTCCAAGGATCAGTCCAAGAAGGTTTCCCTTGCGGTTCACGCTAAGCAGCTTGCCGGAGAACATATCCCCAGCATGATTCCATATGGCTATCGGAAATCTACTACAGAGGCATACCGCTTTGAGCCTGATCCGGAGACAGCGCCGATTATCAAGAGAATCTACAGTCTGTTCCTGGAAGGAAACGGCGCAAGACCGATTGTGCGTATGCTCAATGACGAAGGTATCCCATCCCCCGGAAAGCTCCGCTATCTGCGAGGAATGACCAAAAGACAGTGCTATTCCGATTGCATCTGGACACAGCAGGTCATCAAGCAGATATTGATGAACCCCACCTATATGGGCGATCTGGTCTTTGGACGGATGCCGACGGCACTGTATCTCGGCAAGCCGGACTACCGATATGAGCCGGATGAAAGCAAATGGCGTATTCTGCCGGATATGCATGAAGCATTAGTAAGTCGCGGTGACTTCTACAAGGTCAGAGAAATCCTTAATGAGGGACGCAGAATCAACGAGAAAAAGCTTGCTGCAAGCAAGGCCTTCCGTGAGAGTCATCCCCAGCTTTTCAAAAGTGGCATTGTCCGCTGCGACTGTTGCGGGTCGAATCTCGGATACTGCCGTAAGAAAAACGGGACTTACGGTCAATATAGCTGCCGTAACAAACAATACGGTCGCTGTGACAATCCGGCATCTATCGGAGAAAACAAGCTTGCAGAGACCGTCTGGAATGCCATTCAGACTCAGCTTGCTCTGTATGCGGATTTCGAGGAAGTAACAAACCGTCTCAAGGATAGCGGTATGCAGACTGCAAGGCAGACGGAGCTTCAGGAGGAAATGCTGACTGTCGGTGACAAGCTGTCCAGATATCAGAAAAAGCGCGAACAGCTTTATGACGACTATGTGGACGGCATTCTCTCTGCCGGAGATTACATGGAGTTCAAGAGCCGCTTCGATGCAGAGTATCAGGAGCAAAGCTCAAGGCTTAATCAGCTTTCTGTTGAGCTGGCAAAGCTGAACCGTATGCTCTCATCGGAAAACAAGTGGCTGACAAATATGCGGAATATCCGCAAGGCTCGTAAGCTGACGCCGCAGATTGCGGAGGCCATGCTTGACCACATCAATGTATATAGAACAGGATTTGCCCAGCATAGACTGGGGATTGTGTTCCGTTTTCAGGAGGAACGAGACGCACTGGAGATGGCATATCACGAAATGGAAGGAGGTGACGCCCGATGAAAAAGCTGTATCTGTATATTCGTCTGTCGGATGCAGACGATGATCTGAAATGCAAGACGGAAAGCGAGAGTATCGCCAACCAACGCACTCTGCTTTATCGCTATATCAAGTCCCGCAGAGAATTTGATCTGTATGAGCCGGTTGAGTTCGTGGACGACGGCTACTCTGGCACGAACGGTAATCGTCCTTCATTTGAACGGATGATTGAGAGCCTGAAGAATGGTGAGGCGGATGTGGTCATCTGCAAGGATTTCAGCCGTTTCTTCCGTGACTATGTTGAAATCGGCGATTATCTGGAGCGAATCTTCCCGTTCCTGGGTGTCCGCTTCATTGCTGTCAACGACGGATACGACAGTGACGATTACAAGGGTTCCACGGCAGGCATGGAAGTAGTCATGAAATATATTGTCTACGCCTATTACAGCCGTGACCTGTCCCAGAAGATCAAGACGGTCATGAGAACACGGAAAAGCAAGGGTGAGTTTGTTGCTTCGCAGACTCCATATGGGTATATGAAGAGTCCGGAGGAGAAGCGCAAAATGGTTCCCAATCCTGATACCGCACCTATTGTGCGTAAGATATTCGATATGGCACTGAAAGGAAAGAAGAGCAACGAGATTGCCGTCTTTCTCAATGACTGCAAGATTGAAACCCCGTCTGCGTATTACATGAGGATGAATCCTGACAGTAAGAAGTTCCGGGGAACTTCTTCGGAAGCTTGCTGGACGGCGCTGAATGTGAGAGATATTCTGAAACGCCGTGAATACACAGGCGTGATGGTGACGAACAATCGTCGCTGGAAGGGACTGGACAATCCAAGAACCGTCCGGCTGGATGAGTCCGAGTGGAAGGTTATTCCTGATTGCCATGAGGCGATCGTCAGCGAGGCAGAATTTGAGGAGGCACAGAAGATATTCCGTAAGGTGCGAAAGGCAGAAAAATTACCAAACCAATACCTTCTTCGCAGATTGATCCACTGCGGCAACTGCGGGCGTTCCATGGAGCGCCAGAAGCATAATCCCGCCGTATATTATCACTGCTATAAGTCATCCGCGAACAAAGAAACCAGCTGCCCTGTGGGCGAACGCTTCTATGAGAAAGAGCTGGAGCGAGTGGTTCAAAATGATCTGCTGGAAAAGCTTCGGTTACTGGTGGAGGCAGATGAGCGGCTGCGTGAGGCTGTTGCTTCTGCCAAAGGCACAGAAGAGAACCTGCGCTTCCGGCTGGATCAGATAGAAAAAAGGCTCAAGCAGATATCGCTGAACCGTACCGGAGCCTATGAGAGATATGCTGATGGTGTTCTGAGCCGGGATTTGTATCTGGCGGAACGGGATAGGCTTTATGCTGAAGCCGGTACATTGACCGAAGAAAAGGACAAACTGGAAAAGGAACTGTTAGCTCTTGTTCGGAGCAAGAATCAGGATATGGCAGATACCGTTCAAAAGGCGAAGGAGGTGCTTTCTGCAAGCGAGCTTACCAACGATATGCTTCTGTTCTTCATTGATCGTGTGAATGTCTACACGGGCATGAGAGTGGAGATCATTTACCGCTTCTCGGATGAGATTGCAGAAGTTATTTCATCCGCTGAAAATGGCTAAGAATAAGGCACAGTGCGGATTTCGGATTGTTTCGGGCACCGCGCTGTGCTATACTTTATTTTGAGATATTAGGCTCAAAACGCAATGCATCCTGATGCAATATGCAGAAAGGTAGGACAACAGCTTGGCTTTGACAGCCCCATATTTTTTTAGTCTTTGCTTAACACCAGCAAATCCACCTTATCAGCTGAATGATGGAGGAAACAGGAATAGTTCCACCCCTGTTTATCAATATTTTGTTGAACAGGCAAAGGTTCTGAGACCTTCATATATTTCAATGATAACACCGTCAAGATGGTTTGCGGGTGGAAAAGGTCTTGATGACTTCAGAGGCAACATGCTTTCTGACGAGCGACTACGCAAAATTGTGGATTATACAGACAGTACAGTCTGCTTCAGCGGTGTAGACATTGCGGGTGGCGTAAGTTATTTTCTCTGGGATTCAAAGCACTCGGGACTATGCGAAGTTGTATCAGTCAGTGGAGCAACAAAAACAACTTTGCACAGAAAATTGAACGAATACAATATATTTGTGCGTAATAACCTGTCAGTTGACTTATTGCGCCGACTTACAGCGTGTGATGATCCCAAAATGGAAAACTATGTTGGTTCGAGAAATACCTTCGGCATTAGTACCGATGAACATGGGCAGACTGAACAAGATGACACTCATAGCGTAATGCTTGCTTGCAGCCAAAAAAGCAATCAACTGATGATGGCATATGTTGATGCTGCAAAAGTTACAAAAGGCCATAATTTGATAGATAAATATAAGGTTGTAATTGGTAGAAGCGTTCCGCGAAACGGAGAGGTTGGAGTTGATCCGTCAGTTGGATATAGAGCGATTACAACAGTTCATATTTTTGGACCAAACACCGTTTTTACGGACACTTATTTGATGTTGTCTTCGTTTGACGCAGTAAATGAGGCTGAAAATTTTGCGAAATACATGACGCTCAGGTTCCCGCGGTTTTTACTCCACGAAACCTATACTTCAATGTCTATCTCTATGGAAAACTTCCGATTTGTCCCATACTTGGGTTATTCTGAGGAATGGACAGATCAAATGCTATACGAACGTTATCAATGCACCGAAGAAGAAATCAAGATGATTGAATCGTTGATGCGCCCGTTAGAGTACATCTTGCACACTCCCGATGGCGATATAAAAAAAAGCGTTTACTGACTGACACAGACTATTGAAAGGCCACACAGGAGCACCTACGCTCCTGTGTGGCTGTTTTCGTATGCCCATCGCTTAATGCGGTTGACATAAAAACATCTGTGACGGGAGGTGAAGCAACTATGCTTAGAAAAAATCCACACGAAGGGAGGAGCCGATGCGTTATGAATATCTGCATTAGGGCAAGCTGAGATGGCTAAAAAGCTGGATGTTGCGCGTATTGAGAAGGCACGCCGCAAAGAGCAGACCGAAGACCGCCGTGAACTGGAAAAGCGCCGGATACAGGACACGATTGACCAGAACCGGCGCGGCGAACGCAAGGGCCGTGTCATCATGCCCCAGCACAAGGAGTACGCCTATGAGGAAGCAACCTCCAAGGTGCGCGTTGCAGCCTATTGCCGCGTCAGTACCCAGGAGGAAGCGCAGGTCGGCAGTTTTGAGATGCAGGTTCAGCACTTCAAGGCAGTTATCGAGAGCAATCCCACCTATGAGCTGGTAAAAATTTACCAAGATGAGGGCATTTCCGGCACCTCTATCAGCAAGCGCAAGGGCTTTCAGGAGATGATTGAGGACGCTAAAGACGGTAAAATTGACCTGATTTTGACCAAGAGCATCAGTCGCTTCGGGCGGAATATCGTGGATATTCTGACCACCTTGCAGCAGCTTAGCGACCTGAGCCCGCCGGTGGCGGTAAATTTCGAGTCGGAGGGCATTTTCAGCAGCGACGGCAAAAACAAAATGGTAATTTCCATCCTGTCCGCCTTGGCAGAGCTGGAAAGCCAGCAGCGCAGTATCTCTGTCAAAGAAGGTATCCGCTATCGTATGAAAGAGGGACTGTACAAATTCTCTGTGCGCAACACCATCGGTTATTACCGCGACTACAGCGGCGTTCTGCGGATTGAGCCTGCGGAAGCGGAAATCGTGCAATACATCTACGAAAGCTTCCTGGAAGGTTCATCGCCACAGGAAATCGCGGATTCTCTCACCGAGCAGGGCTTCCGTTCGCCTATGGGCAAGGATGCCTGGCGCGGCTCGACCATCCGCAGCATCCTCAAAAACGAGAAATATTGCGGAGACGTATTGTATCAGAAAACGCGCTCTGTCGATTTTCTCACGCATAAAACCGTAAAAAACACCACTTTGCCGCAATGGTACTGGGAGGGCTGTCATGCAGCTATCATCGACAAGCAGACGTGGAACAAGGCGCAGGAGCTTCTTGCATCCCGTAAATACGGCAAAGATCATACTCCACCCGCTGCTATCAAAAAGAGGCCGGCAATCGCCCGTGTAAAAAACGGTGCATTGCGCGGCTATTTTCTTCTGGACATGAGCTGGACACGGGAGGAGCGAGAACAATTTATCAAAATTATGGACAGCATCAGCAGCCTTGACGGCAATGACGATGCGGAAAGGAATTAACCATGGCTATCGATTTTTCTTCTATCACGCTGGAATTTGTGGACATCAGCACCAACGCGACTCCGGATATTTACATCAACCAGAACTCCATTACCTTCAGCAAACGCGTTCTGGAAGAACTGAACTATCCGCAGAATGTGCAGTTCGGCACCGATGTGGCGCAGCATATCTTTGCCATCAAGCCCTGCAAGAGCAATGAAGCCAGAGCCACCCCGTTCTCCAAGCCGAAGGCGGAGCAGACCTCTGTGCTCAGTATGAGCAACAAGAACCTGTTTGAGATCGTAACGAAGCTGGTGCCTGATTATAAGCCCGGCAGCGGCATTCGCTATAAGGTCACCGGTGTTCTTGACATGGAGAACAAAATCATGTATTACGATATGACTACGGCAGAAGTTACAGAGTTTCGCGCTTCCAAGAATTAAGCAAATTGGGAGCATGAATTACAGCTCCAAATAAAACAACGGTCGCATAGGCAGTTTTTACGCCTATGTGACCGTTGTTTTTTAAGCAGATATGATTGGATTCAGGGCATGGAATCGGTTTTGTCTCAAAAAGTATGCAGTTTTTGAGACGAAAACAACGAAGTCTATATGCGTGTTCAATCCAGAAGACGATGCTCATACGGGCCGCTGACATACGCCGCCAGGCCGCTGTTCAGCACAAGATCGGCATACTCCAGGGGCTTGTTGTAAATCAGGTAATCCAGCTCCGACCGCTGAAGCATGTTGTCGGCAACCTCATTTTCTACGGCGATGGTGTCGATGGAAAGCATGGTGCCGTCGGAAAAACACAGCTCGACACAGGCCGTGTCCATGTTGAATTCACAGCTGGGGATTTTGTTCATATGCGTATCTCCATCAAATCATCTTAAAGTATTTCAAAGCGTCAGTAATAGCAGCTTCCTTTTCGGGAGGGCATTGAGGCTGTTTGTTGTCCTCGGATTTCGGCTTGTTATAATTCTCTCGTTCTATAATTCCATATTTCTGCTTTACCTGGGCGATGTAAAGAGACGATACCGAGAGTCCAGCTGTTTCCTTCACATATTTCTTTATTTCATCGTAGGTCGCTTTGCTTTCTGCGCTGGTCAGATCCAGCTCGTCCATATCCAAACTGATCTCGATATGTTCCTTAGCTTGAAGTTTGGACAAAAGCGCTACCGTCTCCACATGCCGGGTATGAGGGAAAAGGTCCACTGGAGTAAAGCCCTTGGCCTTATAGCCGTAGCGGGCAAAAATTGCTACATCCCGGGCCAACGTCTCGGGGTCGCAGCTGACGTAGACGACCCGGCGGGGGGCCATTTTTGCTACGGCGGCAATGCACTCCGGTGTGCTGCCTGCGCGGGGCGGATCCAGAAAGATCACGTCTGGGTGCAGGTCCTCGCCTGCGGCGGCGGTCATCCACTCAGTAGCATCGGCGCAGACGAATTTGGCGTTGGACAGTTTATTACGCCGGGCGTTGGCGGCAGCATCCTTGACAGCGGCGGGGTTACGCTCCACACCAATGACCTGCCCTGCGTAGGGCGCGGCGCACAGGCCGATGGTGCCGATGCCGCAGTAGGCATCCACCACAGTCTCCTTGCCGGTCAGCTTGGCGGCATCCAATGCAGCGCGGTACAGCACCTCGGTCTGCTGAGGGTTGACCTGGTAAAAACTGCGGGAGGAAATGGCAAACTGCAGCCCGCACAGCGTATCCAGCACAAAGCCGGGGCCGTAGAGGTTTTTTTCCCGGTTGCCCAGCACAGCACTGCTAAGAGTGGGGTTAATATTTTGCACGATACTGACGACCCACGGCGCTTTTTTGCGCAGCGCCGCGCAGAAATTACGGCTACCGGGCAGTTCCGGTCCCGGCGTGACCAGCGTGACCAGCACCTGTCCCTTGCGGGAGCAGCGCAGCACCACGTGGCGCAGCAGGCCGGTGCGTTTATCCTCATCAAAGGCCGTATAGCGGCAGGCGCGGGCGGCATCCTGCACGGCGGCCAGTGTGCGGTTCAGCACCTCGTTTTGCAGCAGGCAGTCGGCGGAGGGCAGCACCTTATGGGTGCCCTCGGCGTACAAACCGCAGACCAGCTTGCCCTGCTGGGTGGCAAAGCTGGCGATGGCCTTATTACGGTAATGCCACGGCTCAGCCATGGTGCGCAACGGAGCCACCGGGGCAAAGCCGCCCAGCAGCTTTTGCAGGTGTTGCTGCTTTTCGGCGGTCTGGCGCGGGTACGGTAACGCCAACAGCGGGCATCCGCCGCATTTTTTGCTAAAATTAACACAGGTCTTCGCCATGGGCATCTCCTTTAAAATTGCAAGGTCTTGCGCGGTGTGCTACAATATAGGCAGGAGCACTTTTGCGGCACGCGCCGCATATTGTACAAACGGAGGGACTTTGTATGAACGTACTGCTAATCAACGGCAGCCCCCACAAAGAGGGCTGCACCTACCATGCCCTGTGCGAGGTTGCCAAAACGCTGAACGCTGCGGGCATTGAAACAACGATCTACCACATTGGCGGCGCACCGGTAGGCGGCTGTGTGGGCTGCGGCGGCTGCACCAAGGCTGAGCACTGCGTGTTCGGCGGGCCGGTGGTGGATGTGCTGCCGCTGGTGGAAAAGGCCGATGGCATCGTGTTTGGTGCGCCGGTACACTATGCCACGGCAGCGGGCAGTATGCTGGGCTTTATGCACCGGCTGGCTTACAGCGCCGGACGGTATCTGCGCCACAAGACCGCAGCGGTCGTGACCAGCGCCCGCCGCGCCGGCACCACCACTGCCATTGAGGCCATGGAGAAAATCCCGCAGTTCTACGAGATGCCGCTGGTCAGCTCCACCTACTGGCCGATGGTTCACGGCACCAGCGGTGACCAGGTCACCCTGGACGAGGAAGGCTGTCAAATCATGCACAACCTGGGCACCAACATAGCCTGGCTGCTGAAGTGCATCGAGGCTGGCAAGGCTGCCGGCGTGGAAGTTCCGATTGCCGAGGGCGGCAAGCGGACGAATTTTATCCGCTGATTTTTTGCGATATGGTATACGGGAGGAGCTAGTTTCGGCTCCTCTTTTAATTTATTCATTAACTGGTTATTGCTATGTGTCTGCGGGTAGCGGGGTCAATCCAGTAGGGCGACAGCAGTTTCCGGGGTCTGCCCTGTCGGCCAGACATTTTGCATCAGGTCAATGATGGGCTGGTAATCGCTGGTTTTGGCGGCGGCCGTCATATAGATGGTCCGGCCGCAATCATAGTCCACCTGAGCAAAAATCGTCTGGTAACTGCCGCAGTCATACCGCACAGCCTGCACGGCGGCATCGGGCACGGTAAATGCAAATTCATATTTCACAGTGCCGGTGGTTTCTTCCAATTCCTGGCCAGACTGGGCCAGAAAGTCCGTATACTGGTCGGTGACCTGCAGCAGCACCACCGTGTAGCCCAGCCGGTTACCGCCGGTGACGGAGAGGGTATCCCCCTGCGCCATAGCGGGCTGCTGCCACTGGTTTTTATCGTAGACCACCGTCACACCGTTATCGCCGTCCCAGCTAGTGTAGTCGGGGGTGTCATTAGTGGTAAAATCATCGCCGCCGTAGAGGTAGAGCATCAGATCGTTGAAGCTGCATCCCGTCAGGCTGAGGGCCAGCACCGCAGCGGCCAAGAAAGCAAAGAATATATGGGTTGTTTTCTTCATGGTTCCGTCCTTTTCAAATTACCATAATAGCGTATACTCCAAGCGCCGAGGCTGCCGCGATGTACGCAACGCGTCCCACCACGGCGAAGGCCAGCCCGAAGGCCAGCCCAGCCAGCACATCGCTGACAAAGTGTACCCCGGTGATGACGCGGGAAATCGCAATGACTATCGCCAGCACCGCCAGCGCCATGCCCATCGGCGGCAGCACATACCACACCGCCACCGCGATGGCCGCCGCCGAGAAGCAGTGGCGGCTGGGCATGCTCTGGCCGGTTTTGTCTTTAGGAAACAACGGTGCAAAGCCATATTTTGTATAAGGCCGTGGGCGGTCGATGGCCGCGCGCAGAGCGGTGCCCACCACGAACGCCGCCGCAGGCACTACGGCAGTGACCCCCAGCTGCGCCCACATGGCATACCATGCCAGCCAGGCCAACAGTCCCAGATACAGCAGGTACACCGCCGCCACAGCCCCCATGCTGACGGCCCGCAGCGCCTTTTTTGCCGCCGGTCGGGCATTGAACCAGCCGATCACCGCGCGGTATTGCTGCTCGTTCATGGGCAAACCTCCCTAGTTTAAAATACTACTATATAAGCATAACACCGCGCAAAAGGGTTGTCAAACGCGACGGCTCACAATATAATAAGTGTAACGTAAAAATAGGAGGATCCTGTTTTGTTTGGTTTTGCAAATGCGCTGCTGCTTGCTTTGTTTGCTGCGGCGGGTGTTGATTTCATTCTGGCGCTGCGCCGCAAAGCGGTGGGGCAGCTGTTTACCGTGCCCCACTACCTGTTTGGTGATTGGGGCGGCGAGGTCCGCGCCCGGTGGGGACAGCGCGCCTTTTTGCTGGCGCTGATGCTGTATGAGTTCACGGTGGTGTTCTGCAACAGCATGGCGCGGGAGAACTGGCCATCTTTGCAGGGGCAGCTCGCCCCGGTTTTGGACACCATAATGTACACGCTGCTGTGCGGCAAAATTTTGCTGGGCACCCGTTACACCTGGCGGGAACTGCTCTGCGCCGGTGCGTTGTATTTTGTGGCGCGGTGGGTGTATTTCAACGGGCAGAATATCTGGTTTTTGGGTCTGGTAATGGTACTGCTGGCAGCCAAAAATGTGCCCTTGCGGCGCAGTCTACAGGCGTTCTTGGCCTGCGGTGTGCCCACGCTGGCGCTAGTGGAAGTGCTGCACTTTGCGGGCATCATCGCACCTGACGCGCTGAGCGAACGCAGCGGCAGCTACCGCCTAATGTTCGGTTATGGGCACCCCAACACCTTTGGAGGCATTGTGTTTGGGCTGGTGCTGGCCTGGGTGCTGCTGCGCCAGGCCAAAATAACCTGGGCCGAGGTCGCCGCCGTGGCGGGCGTGGGGCTGTTTTTGTACAAAGGCCCGGCCTCGCGGTCACCTGCGCTGTGCGTGTTTTTGCTGGCGGTGCTGCTGGTCTGCGCCAAGCTGGTGGAACCGCGCAAAGGGCGCAAACTCACCGCCGGGCTGTGTGCCGCCATGGTGCCGGTGGTGGGGGCTATCAGCTTTATTTTGCCGCTGTTCGTGGTCAAAATCGGCCCCTGGGCGGATGAGATCGGCCCCGCGTGGCTAGCAAAATTGGACAGCCTGCTGACCTGCCGCATCTCGCTAGCGTGGGCGGCGTATCGTATGTACGACATAAAAATTGCCGGTCAGATGCTGATGGACTGGCCGGCGATTGATAATATTTTTGTGTATTTCCTGTACCAGTTTGGGCCTGTGCTGGTGGTGCTGGCCGGTGTGTTGATGGCCGTAACCCTCTACCGCCTGGCTCACCAAGGCCGCTGGCAGGCCGCCGCCTGTTTGCTGGTGGTGCTGTTTTATGGCTACATGGAGACCCAGGTCATCCACATCACCAGCGACCCTGCGTTGTTGCTGCTGGTACCAGCGGTGTTTGGAGATAAACCGACTGATTAACCTTTCCTAATCCTCCGGGAACTCAATCTCCACGCCGTCGGCTTCGGCGGCGGTGACTAGGACGCTTACCTCGCCGGAGGGCTTTTCCGGCAGGTAGGCCTTTATCGGCTTGGTTTTGTATACCAGCAAAACGCAGTAAGTATCCGCGTCGCCGGTGGAAAGCTGCGGGCAGAGCAGCGTCCGCTTTTCCACTGTTTTGCCCTTGTAGTTACCCAAATTCAGTATCCCCCGCCTGCCGCAAGCCGGGTTTTGTTACCATAAATAAAAACACACGCCCCCCTGTCATTTGTTTTCATGCAATGGTATGCGGGGCTGCGTTTTGTATGTTATTTGTATTTTCCCACCGGCTCGTACCACTGGAAGATCACCGCATCGTTCTCGGCTTCCAGTTGCTTAGTGTTGTGCTCCGGCAGGGCGGTCCACATTACCGGCATTGCGCCCAGGGCATCGGCCAGGCGGACGGCCCAGTTGCGCTTATCGGGGCACCAGGCAATAAAATCCGGCCGGCCCAAAAAGTTGCCAAAGCAGTGGGACAGCACATATGCCGGGATGCGCTTGGTTCCATCGTGGCAATAGCTATGGTAACTGTCGGACAGCTGGCCGCGCAGCACACCCGGTGCCTGGCGGCGGATGATACCCACCACGCGGGGGTCGAAGCTTTCGATGCAATAAGGGCCGGGGTAGGCTTTCAGCGCAGCCAGGGTGGCACGGCAAAGATCCTCTAAGTAAGGCTTGGTATACTCGCTGCGGCTCTTGATCTCAACGATCAGCGGCGTGGCGGGGTTGGCCTCGGCCACCGTGCGCAGCATATCTGCAAACAGCGGCGGGTGTTCCTCGCTGCCCTCCAGCGGCATGGCCGAGAAATCCGCCCAAGCGGCATCGTGTACAAAGCCCTTGCCGGGGGTCATGCGGTCCAGCGTATCATCGTGGAAAACTACCAGCTTGCGGTCAGACGTGAACTGCACGTCCAGCTCGATGCCGTAGCCATGGCGGGCAGCGGCAGCAAAGGCGGGTAGGCTGTTTTCCGGCGGACGCTGGTCCTTGCCGAAGTAACCCCGGTGGGCGTAGTTGCGGCCATAGAACGGGGCCCGCAGGTCCTCGCGCTTAGCGCCCGGCCAGATGGCGAACAGCACCAGCGCAATTAAAATCAAAACAACGATTAGCAAAATCATAATTTCACTCTCCGTTGCCATTGTACTGCGTTAAGCAGCAAAATGCAAGGTCATTACCGCCATTTTACGCGGTACTCGGTCGGGGTGCAACCGGTCTCGGCGTGGAGCTGCATTCCAAAATAGCTGCTGGTGCTAAAGCCGCAGCTTTGGGCAATGTCGGTCACGGTGCGGTCTGTCTCCAGCAACAGCTTGCAGGCGAATTGCAGCCGCACGGTGCGGATATATTCGGTGGGGCTGGTGTGCAGGCAGCTTTGGAAGGCACGGTAGCACTCCCGTTCACTGCAATAGGCTGCGGCAGCCAGCCTGGGCACGGTGAGTTTTTCGGCGTAATGGGTGTTGATGTAGACCATCATCTGCTTGAGTTTTTGCTGCGCTGCGATGGCGCCCTCTTCCTCAGTGCCGGGGCGCGGGTGGGTCTGCACGGCCAGGCGTGCCCAGATCTCCCCCAGGGCGGCCTGCAGGCGCAACTCGTAGCCGTAGGCGGTTTCGTCCAAGGCAAAGCTTTGGCGCAGCAGGGCCAGGGTTTCAGCCTGGACTGCATCGGCGGGATCCAGCAGAATTAACTCTTTTTCCTTATCCTGCACCAGCGGGCGGACGTACTGTTCTTCCACCGTGCCGCCGGGCACACCGGCCACCAGCGCAGGCGAAAAGAGGTGCAGCACCAGTTCCAAATCGGCTTCGGGCTTTAAAATTTGGGTAGAGTGCAGCACGTTACTGTTGACCATACCGCCGCTGCCCGCGCGCATAACATGCTCGCAATGCGGGGTGCGGTAGAGGATGGCACCTTGACGGACGTAAAACAGCTCCACACTCTCATGCCAATGCCAGGGAGCCCTGCCACTAAAGTAGCTTGTGCCCTGCACAAGGCTGGCGATATGCGGAAAGCGGGGCGTATAACCGGGCAGATGTTCCTCCCGGCTATCGGGGTTTAGATCAATGCCTGTAACGTGAAGCATTTTGTGCTGGGCACCTGCCTTTCTTTTTATTTTATTGTAGCGGTTTGGACGTATGTTTGCAAGATTTTAGTTAACGCCTTTCGTTTCGCGCCACCCTGCGGCACTCCATTCGTTTTAACGGCATTTGGGTCCCGGAGAGGCTAGACGGAATCCACCAACCAAAACGAAAGTTTAAAAATTTTTTTCAAAACTTTTCACAATTCTTCCACTGACGCGCGGTATTGTGTTATTATTAGAATTAGAGGTATATGAGGAGGTCATCCTTATGGCAAAAATATTGATCGTTGACGATGAGCCGCGCATCCGGGATCTGATCCGGGAGCATCTGCAATACGCCGGTTTCGTGTGTGACGAAGCTGGAGACGGTGGCGCAGCGCTAGCCGCGCTGGCCCAGGGCGGCATCGACTTGGTGATTCTGGATATCATGATGCCCTTTATGGACGGCATGACCTGCCTGCGCGAAATGCGCACCCGCAAGATCATGACCCCCGTTATCATGCTGACCGCCCGCAGCGAGGAATACGATAAGCTGGCCGGTCTGGAGGGTGGTGCCGATGACTACGTAGTTAAACCGTTCTCCCCTCGGGAACTGGTAGCCCGCGTCAAGGCCGTGCTAGCCCGCACCATGCCCAAACCGGCCGAGAATTCCGGCGTGTTCACCTTTGGCGACCTGGTCATTGATACCGCCAGCCACAGCGTCAAGGTGGCCGGGCAGGAAGCCCCGCTGACCCCTAAAGAATTCGATCTGTTGGTGTTTTTAGTCAACAACAAGGGCATTGCCCTGAGCCGCGAGAAGATTTTGCAGCAGGTGTGGAACTACGATTACTATGGCGAGGATCGCACCGTAGATACCCACATCAAAATGCTTCGCGGCCATCTGGGGGCCTGCCGCAAGTTCATCGTGACCGTGTGGGGTATCGGTTATAAATTTGACCCCGAAGTCTTATCCTAAAGGAAGTGCCGCGCTTTGAAAAACACCAAAAAGCGCGCCCCGTCCATCAGCATCCGCTGGCAGTTGATGATCTTTATCGGCGCCATGACCCTACTGACTGTGGGGCTGATCTGGGGCATTATCACCTACGCGCTGGCCCCGCAGTATAACCGCACCCTGCGTGCCAAGCTGACCGACAAGGCCTGTGCCATCACCGCCATGTTCGACCAGACCGACTCCGAAATTTCCAGCCGGGATTTTGGTGTTTTACAGTTGGACGATGAGTTTTGGACCACATTGGGCCAGACTTTTGCTGACAAAAAGATCAACATGGACGGCTACTGTGTTGACTTCAGCGATTCGACTCTGCGCTGCCTGAAAGCTTACGAGAGCATGTTTCCCTGCCTGCTGCACGAGAGCAGCGGTTCTTTCAGCGGGGAGTTCGGGTACAGCCTCAACACCCGGCAGCTGATTACCTTCCGGCAGGAACTGTTCGAGGAAGGCTCGCTGTACAAGATCGTGCAGATCGGCTCCACCCGGCAGATGCTGGTGGGCCAGCTTTCGGCAGACGGCAAGTACGGCATCATCGTATCCACCGGCATGGCGCAGATCACCACAGCTGCCGAGGTGCTGCGCAGCATCCTGTGGCCGATGGCGCTGATTTTGCTGGTGTTGGACTTGCTGTTTGCTATGCTATTCAGCCGGTGGTTTACCCGCCCGGTGCAGCAGCTTTCCAGCGGCGCGAAAGAAATCGCTGCCGGCAACTACGATATCCAATTGCCCGTTGTACACCATGACGAGATCGGCCAGCTGGCCGAGGATTTCAACCATATGGCCGCCGAAGTCAAGCGCAGTACCCAGCTGGAAAAGGACATTCTGGCCAACGTCAGCCACGACCTGCGCACCCCGCTGACTCTGATAAAGGGCTACGCCGAGACCGTGCGCGACCTGACCGGCACCGATGCCGACAAGCGCACCGAGCAGTGCAACATCATCGTGGACGAGACAGACCGTCTGTCGGCGCTGGTCAACAGTGTAATGGAACTGAGCAAGGTACAGAGCGGTGCCGAAAAGCCCAATCTCATCGATTTTGACATGGGTGAACTTTGCTTTGAGGTCGCGGGCCGCTACGATGCCCTGTGCGACCAGAACCACTGGCATCTGGAACTGCAGGCTGATGAAGCTGCTCCCGTGCGAGCCGACCCCGCTATGATGGAGCGGGTGCTGCATAATCTTCTGGGCAACGCGTTCCACCACATTGGTGCAGACGGCCAGGTGGTACTGCGGGTGCTGCCCCAGGCGGACGGCTGCCGCGTGGAAATTGAGGATCACGGTCCCGGCATCCCTCCGGAGGATCTGCCCTATATCTTTGACCGCTACTACCGCGCACGGCAGGATTCCGGCAAAGTGGGCACCGGGCTGGGGCTTTCCATTACCAAAGCAATTTTACAGCAGCATGGCTTTGCCTTTGGCGTAAACAGCGCCGTGGGGCAGGGCTCCACCTTCTGGTTCGTGATGCGGGACACCCGCACCGGGCCGCAAGCCTGAAAGGAGACCCCGTATGGAGGAAAAACTGGACCGCAAGATGGACGAACAGCTAGCCAGCCGCGTAGCCGAACTGACCTCCCACAACGATGAAACCGGGGACGGCAAGCTGGATGCCGCCGACCTGAAAGCCCAGCTGAACCGCATTGAGGCCCAGCTGGAACTGCAGGATGAGCAGAACCGCAGCATTATGAAAAATCAGCGCCTGCGCATGCTGCTGACCATCATCATCACAGTGGTGCTGCTGGTGGTGCTGGGGCTGTTCTGGAACCACATGGATCAGGCCTACAATGAAGTCATGGCCACCTGCACCCAGGTAAACGAACTGGCCGGTACCCTGCAAAGCAGCCTGGACACGCTGGACCCCGACGAACTGAACAGCATGATGCAGGACCTACCTTCCATTACCGAGCAACTGAAGCAGCTGGATGTGGACAGCCTGAACACCGTACTGCAGGGTCTGCCCACCTTGATGGACAACGTAAACAAGCTGCAGCAGCAGATGGAGAGCATTACCAGCACATTTAACAGCATTGGTTCGTTGTTTGGAAGATGATTTTCTAAAGGCTCCCTTTACAAAAAGGGGGCCTTTTTTGTGGCCAATTTCACACCTTGTACAAGATTTTCACACAAATGTATGTTACAATGCGAAAGTCAAAATTTACCACCCCACCAGGAGGAAGGATACAACATGGAAGATACTGTAAAGCCCCGGCGCAATCCGCTGGCGTGGTTCGGCAAGCATAAAAAGCTGACCGCCCTGCTGCTGGTAGTGCTAATCGCGGCTGTGCTGGTGCTGCGCACCGTGCTAGGCGGCAAAAAGGCCGCCAGCACTACCTACCAGTTCGTGCGCACCACCACCCTGCAAAAGACCAGCCTGACCGACTCGGTGAGCGTGAACGGCACCGTCAAATCCGGCTACGAGGCCAGCGTTACCGTGGCAGACTCGGCCAAGCTGTACAAGGTCAGCGAGGTCAAGGTGGCCGTGGGCGACACCGTGAAAAAGGGTGATGTCATCGCCACGCTGGACACCACCGACTTGGAAAAGCAGATCGAAAGCGCCGAGGAAAGCTACAGCGACACGTTGAAATCAGCCCAGACCAGCTACGACCGTGCCACCGCCGATTTGGAAACTTCCACCGTGCAGCACGAGAACAATCTCATCGACCTGCAGGCCAAGATTGACCAGGCCGACCAGAATTTGCAGGATGCCAAAGATGCCCTGACCAAAGCCCAGGAGAACGAGCGCAAGGCACAGAGCACCTACGACAGCGCAGTATCGGACTATAACACGCTGAAATCCGCCTACGACAGCGCTTCGGCCAGCATCAGCACCTACACCGCCGCGCTGAATGCTGCCGCCGATGCCCAGAATCAGGCAATCTCCGCTGTAAACAGCGCCATTGCGGCTTATAACGCTGACCCCAGCGATGCCAACAAGGACGCGATGAACACCGCCAACGACAACCTGAAATCCACGCAGGAAGCCTATCAAAGCGCACAGGACTCCCTGAAGGACGCGCAAAACAGCTGTTCCGCCCCCTCTCTGGGTCTGTACGGTTTCACCAGCATCCAGACCGCGCTGAACCAGGCAGATTCCACCAAGACCCAAGCCGAGTCCGCCCTGGATTCCGCTAAAAACGCAGTCGAGTCTGCCAACAACCAGATTGATACCTGCGAGCAGCAGGTCAAATCCGCCCACGACAGCTACGACCAGGAGAAGAACTACTCCAATCTGCTGAACAAATCCCAGAACGTGGAGGACAGCGCGACCAAGCTGGAGCAGGCCCAGCGCACCCCCGATAATCTCGAGACCCTGCGCAGCACCCTGGAGGACTGCACCCTGACCGCCACCATGGACGGCACCATCACGGAACTGAATGCTACCGTCGGCTCTGTCTGCTCCGGCACCGTGGCCACCATCCAGAACACCGATGCGCTGACCGTGGAAGTGACCATCCCCGCCAACAGCGTACCCAAGCTTTCCACCGGCATGACCTGCCGCATCACCAGCGATGCCACCGGCGATACTGTTATCAACGGCACCCTGACCCAGATCGACCCCGTCGCCAACGACAAGGGCAGCTTCGGTGCCAAGGTCGTAGTCAACGGCGATGCGGACAGCCTGCTGATCGGCATTTCGGCCAAAGTCGAGATCGTCATCAGTGAGAAGACCGATGTGTACACCGTGCCCCGCGATGCTGTAGGCACCGCTGATGACGGCAGCAGCTATGTGCTGCGCAAGACCAGCGGCGAGGGTGTGGACATGACCTTTGAGGAAGTGACCGTGACCACCGGCGACACCAACGATTTCTATGTGGAAATCACCGGCAGCGACCTGAATGACGGCGATATCATCCGCTCCACTGCCGACCTGACCCAGGGCATTGAGAGCAGCAGCAGCTCTGACAGCATGCAGGTGATGGACAACGGTGACCTTTACGTAGGCGATGGCAGCGACATGCCCGAGGGCGCGGTCATCATGGGCGGCGGTAATGCCTCCGCAGGCGGCCCGAGTGGCGGCCCCGGCGGGCCGGGAGGCGGACAATGAGCCTGAGCCCGACCCCTATCCGCCGCGGTGACGCAGCCCGCAATACCGAAGCCTTTGCTAAACAGATTGCGGCGAACCTGCTGGACGCGGAAAATCAACAGGCGCTCTCCCCTGCCCCGCAGGCGGCAGATGCCCCTAAGCCGCTGATCGAAATGCACGGCATCCGCAAAAGCTATTACATCGGCAAATCCAACGAGTTGGAAATTCTCCACGGCATCGACCTGACTGTCTACCCTGGCGAGTTCGTAGCCATCGTGGGCGAGTCCGGCTCCGGCAAGTCCACCCTGATGAACATCATCGGCGTGTTGGACAAGCCCACCAGCGGCACGTACACGCTGGACGGCGTGGACATTCACAACGCCAAGGATAACCAGCTGGCCGACATCCGCAACCGCAAGATCGGTTTTGTGTTCCAAACTTACAACCTGATCGGCCGCCAGAGCGCTTTAAAAAATGTCGAGCTGCCGATGCTTTATGCCGGTGTGTCCGGCAGTGAGCGCACCCGCCGCGCCAAAGAATGGCTGGAACGCGTGGGCATGGGCGAGCGGATGAAGCACCAGCCCAACGAACTTTCCGGCGGCCAGAAGCAGCGCGTAGCCATCGCCCGTGCCATGGTCAACGAACCGGCGCTGATTTTGGCCGATGAGCCTACCGGCGCGTTGGACAGCCAGACCAGCCGTACCGTCATGGATCTGTTCCATGAAATGCACGACACCTACCACAAAACCATTGTGCTCATCACCCACAACCCCGAACTGGCGGACGAATGCGAACGTGTGCTGACCCTGCGGGACGGGCTGATCGTGGGTGAAAGAAAGGGGAGTGGCAAACGTGCAGCTCTTTGAGAATATCAGCATGGCTTTTGCCAGTGTGCGCAGCAACAAAATGCGCAGCCTGCTGACCATGCTGGGCATCATCATCGGCATTGCAGCTGTTATTGCCATCGTCACCGTGGGCAACAGCATGACCGGCTCGGTCACCGATTCCATGTCCGGCATGGGCGTAAGCAACATCACGGTAAGCCTGCAGCAGAAAAGTTCCAGCAGCAGCCAGGGCACGGCCCAGGGCGTAACGCTACGCCGCTTTATGGACGATGCCCCCAGCGACAGCGACCGCATCACCGATGCAATGATCAGCGACTTTTACGCCGCGTTCTCCGATAAAGTCGATCACTTTGAGTATAGCGTGGACGTAGGCCAGGCGACCATTGCCAAGTACGGCGACCCCTCCACGACCATCAAAGCCTCGGTCAGCGGTGTAAACCATGACACGCTGGCCAACAAGGACGAAGATTCGCAGATCTTGTACGGCCGCTGGCTGGACGACACCAAGGACACGGGCCGTATGCTGGCCTGTGTCTCGGAGAAGTTCGTCACCCAGGCCATCGGCGGTAGCGCACAGAATGCCATTGGCAAGTCTTTCACCCTGCAGGGCAGTGACGGAAACCTGTACACCTATTTCATCGTAGGTGTGTACAAATATACCGAGGGCAGCTATTCCAGCATGTTCGGTTCCACCAGCGATGACGACATCCAGACCGCCATCTACATCCCGCTGGACGTAGCCCGCAGCATCACCGGCACCGCCAGCGGCTACCAAAGCTTTACGGTGGTGGCCGCCAACGGCGTGGACGTGACCAGCTTTGTAGATACCGTGGGCGATTTTTTTGCCAGCTACTACACCTACAACGACAGCTGGACCGTCAGTGCGTCCAGCATTTCCAGCCTGGTGGAAAGCATGACCAGTATGCTAAACACCGTTTCGCTGGGCATCTCGGCTATTGCGGCCATTTCACTGCTGGTGGGCGGCATCGGCGTTATGAACATTATGATGGTCTCGGTCACCGAACGTACCCGCGAGATCGGCACCCGCAAGGCTCTGGGTGCCCCTGCCTCGGCCATCCGTATGCAGTTCATCACCGAGAGCGTTATTCTCTGCCTGATTGGCGGCATCATCGGCGTAGTGCTGGGCATTGCCGCCGGTGTGGGGTTAAGCACCCTAATGCAGGTACCCGGCAAGCCTACGATTTCTTCCATCGTAGTGGCGGTTGGGTTTAGCATGGCGATCGGCGTGTTCTTTGGGTATTACCCAGCGAACAAAGCCGCCAAGCTGGACCCGATTGAAGCTTTACGGTATGAATAACCGCTAAACACGCTGCAAAAAGCACCCCCGGATGCACATTGGTTCGTGCATCCGGGGGTGCTTTTTGCTTTATTTACGCCGCGCTTTCCGGGGTGGCGATTTCGGTTGCCGCACTGCCGTACAGGGCGTTGAACTGGCGTTCGGTTTCCTCGGTCAGGTAATCCTCGTTGGGGTAGACATCATCGTGTTCATCGGCATAGCGCTCGCTGATCTTGTCCCGCAGGTCGGCCTTGATGGCGTTGTCGCGGGCCTCTTTGCTGTCGTAGGCATCGTAGTCATAATAGTAGCCTTTTTGTACCCGCTTAGCCAGCTGCTCGATGGTCAGGCCATCGGCAAAGGATTGGGAGAACTCGGCGCGGTAGGTGTCATACACACCGCCGATATTCTCCTCGGTGCCAAAGCTCATGGTGGTAAAGTTCCAACCAGCTTCTTTGGCGGCCTGCACAATAGCGGCGCAGTTGGCGGCAAATTCCTGCTCGTTGCCGGCGGCATCCTGGCGGAAGTTCAGGTGCAGAATCAGGGTGTCACCCGGTTCCAGCGTATAGTCCACATTTTCCGTGTCGATGTGGTTAAAATCTACGCTGCCGTACATCGAGGTCACGTTAGCTTTCAGTTCCGGGTCAGCGGAAAGCTGCTCATACATGCTGTCCACGACCTGCTGCTCGATGCGTTTCTCAGCGTTGCGGTCCGCGCCGCCCAGCCAGCGCCAGGCCAGCGGCATAAGGGACGCTGTGCCCACCGTGACCAGGATGAATGCGCATCCCAGGATGCCCAGCCAGTCAAATTTCAGCTTTACATCGGGCTTGGCACTGTAGACCAGCACCTCGATGCCCAGCACGATGAGGATGACCGGCGCAAACTTTAAGACGGCCAGCAAGTTTGCCTTGGGCATGAACTGCTGCACCAGCAGCAGCGCACCGCCCGCGATAAGCAGCAGTGCAAAGGCCATCGTGCCTACACGGCGGACTTTTTTCGGCGGTTCCGCCGGATAGGTTTGCACCGACGGATTGATTTCGATTTCATCCATTTTGTTATACCTCTTTTATTGCTGCTCACTCGGGTACGGCGGCAGGATGTCGTCCTCGTTGGTGGTGGGTTTCTTCGCCGGGTGCAGACCCAGCAGTTTGATACCGGCCGCCACCAACAGCACACCCACCAGAATATTGGGCACCCCCCGGATGAGGTCATAAGCATAGCCGTAGCCAAAGAAGTGTACCAGCAGGGTGGTCATCCAGTCGGCGATCAGGATATCGTACAGTGCCCAGATGCCAAAGGCAATCAGGCCCCAGCCCAGCAACTTGTTATGCTGGGGCAGCATGGCCTTGATGTCATCCCAGTTGGCGGGAAGCAGCAGGTCATCATCCTTAGGCTCCCCCGCTGCCAGGTAGCGGATGAGGTCGTAGGTGTCAAAAAAGCTGTACATCAATACGATGATCGAGCCAACGACCAGCGCGTCCACCAGCGTACCTGCCATAATGAACAGGCAGAAGAAAGTAATCATCGACAGGCCGCGTTTCATATAGCCGTAGTACATCTGGCCCGCGCCGGGGATGCAGGCAAAGATAAAGGTCAGAAATGCGTTCTTTTTCATAGTTTATTCCCCCTTGGCGGTACCGCCGCCGATCGGTTCTGTTTTCAGTTGGTTCAAGCCGCTTTCGGCGGTCAGGGTAAAGGTTTTAAAGGTGTTGTCCAGGCTTTCGTAAAAGCCGTTTACCACGCTGCTCAAGCGCTGGCGGAAGCTGGGCTGCAGTTCCGTGGGTGTGGGTTTTGCAATGGACAGATCCACACCGTTTGCCATGCCAAAGGTGGTCACGTTCCACAGCAGGAAAGCCAGCGCCACTGCGGCGGCCGTAGAAACATAACGGTTGGTCATGATACGGAAGCTGCGCAGCCGCATCAGGTTCTGCACCTGCGGGATCAGGTCACGCATCGGTTGCTGCAGGCATTCCGGCGCATTGTCGATCATTTTTGTGTACCGCAGCAGGCAGTAATCGCAAAAGGTCAGGTGTTCGGCGGCTTCCAGCGCACCCAGGTCATCCAGGGTGCCGTCCTTCAGGGCGTACAGGCCCTCATCGGTCAGGTGGCCTTCGGCATCAAACAATTTTTCGTTATCAAAATAAAGACTCATTCCTTCTGCCTCCTCTCGATGATCTGCTGGCGCAGGATATTTTTAGCGCGCCACAGCTGGTTATTGACCGTGGCAGGCGGGCGGCCAACGGCGGCCGCGATCTCTGCGGTGGTCTTATGTTCCAGAAAATACAGCACGGCAATTTTGCCGTAGGGTTCGCGCAGGGTGCGCACCATGGTTTCCACCTCGGCGGCACCGGCTTTGTCGGTCAGCTGCTCAATGGGGTCCTGCGCATCGCCGGGGGGTGCGCCCCGTGGTTCGGGCAGGGCATCGTCACCCGGCGCTTCCACCCGGCGCACCCAGCTGCTTTTTAAGTGGTCCTTGCATTTGTTGGCGGCCACACGTACCAGCCAGGCTTTATAATACTGCGGCTCGCATCGGTCAATGGCCGAATAGGCGGAAAGGAACGTTTCCTGGGTAAGATCCTCGGCGGTGTGGGGTTCGTGTACGAATTGCAGGCAGACGGTGTAGATCAGCCGCTGATATTGCTGCATCAGTTCGGTAAATTCTCCGTTTGTCAGTTCCCACACCTCCTTTGTTTTGCCTTTCTGTTTACTAAAACGAATCCCCCGCGCCGGATTTTGCAACGCGAGGGAAGTTTTTTAAGTTTCTTTTAAGATTTCTCTCAAATTTCGATATCCAGGCTTACGGGGCAATGGTCGCTGCCCATGATGTCCATCAGGATACCGGCCTCTTTGATGTTGGGGGCTACGCGGTCACTGACGAGGAAATAGTCGATACGCCATCCTGCGTTCCGCTCTCGGGCGCGGAAGCGCATGCTCCACCAGCTGTACATGCCGGTGTCGGCGGGGTGCAGGTGGCGGAAGCTGTCGGTGAAACCGGCGGCCAGCAGTTCGTTCAGCTTGCCGCGCTCCTGGTCACTGAAGCCCGCCGCACCACGGTTGGGGCCGGGGTTCTTCAGGTCGATGTCCTCATGGGCCACATTGAGGTCGCCGCAGAGGATGACCGGCTTGACGGCATCCAGCTTTTTTAAATAGGTACGCAGGTCATCTTCCCACTGCATGCGATAGTCGATGCGGGCCAGCTCGTTTTGGGAGTTGGGCACGTAGAGGTTGACGAGGTAGAAATTGGGGTATTCCAGCGTGATCGCGCGGCCCTCATGGCTATGGGCTTCGCAGTCGATGCCGTAGTTGACCGACAGCGCCGGGGTCTTGGCCCAGATGGCCGTGCCGGAGTAGCCCTTTTTCTCGGCGCTATAGATATATTCGGTATAGCCCGCCGGGGCGAAATCCGCCTGGCCGGGCTGCATTTTGGTTTCCTGCACACAGAAGAAATCGGCATCCAGGGCGTTGAAGGTGTCCTCGAACCCCTTTTTCAAGCAAGCCCGCAGGCCGTTGACGTTCCAGCTGATGAATTTCATAGTCTGCCTTTCTTTTTTTATTTTTGATTGCAACTTTTTGGTGGTATTGTAGGGGCGCACAGTGTGCGCCTGGGGAGTCTAGCGCCCGTGCAATCTCAATAACACTCATCGAACAACAGGCGGATAAGGTGGTAACACCCGCTGAACGCTAGTTTACGATGGCACCTTAACTGCCTTTTTCTTCCAGGCTCCACTGACAAACCGTCCCACAAAGCAAATCGAACGGCAGACCCAGTCGATGATCATGGCCCACCAGACACCAACTGCGCCCCAGCCCATGTTGACACACAGAATCCAGCTAAACGCCAACCGCCAGACGATCATTGAAATGACCGAGGCGATCATCGTAAACTTCACATCATTGGCGGCGCGCAGGGCGTTGGGCAACACAAAGGCCGCTGGCCAGATCAAAATGCCCATAGCGCAGTGGATGGTGACCAACTCGGCCGCCAGGCTGCGGGTTTCCGGTGATAGGGTGTACATATTCAGCACCACACCCAGCGACAGGATGACCACCGCGTTGGCAATGCCCTGGGCGATGTAGTCCCACAGCATCAGCTTTTTGGTGTAGTACACCACCTGCTGCATATCCTGTGCGCCCACACAGCGACCCACAACGGTAATCACCGCCAGGCCCATAGCTGTGCCAATGATGGCACCTACGGCATCCAGGTTATTGGCTACCGCGTTGGCCGAGATATGCACCGTGCCGAACAGCGAGATCATCGACACCACCAGCACACGGCCCAGCTGGAATAGGCTGTTCTCGCAGGCCGAGGGGATACCGATGCGCAGAATACTCTGCACGGTCCCCCGCTCCAGGTGGGTGACCGACTGCGGCGTGATGCGCAGCACGTACTCATGCTGGGCGGCCAGCGCCAGGATGATGACTGCGCCCACCGCACGGGAGATCAGCGTGGGGATCGCCACGCCCTCGACCCCCATGCCCAGCAGGTAAATGCAGATGGCGTTGCCGCCAAAGTTGATGGCGTTGACGATGACCGACACTTTCATAGACACTGCGCTGTTGCCGGTGGAGCGAAAAATCGCCGCACCTGCGTTATACAGCGCCAAAAACGGGAAAGACAGCGCCGTGATGGTAAAGTAGGTCACAGCCGCGTCCATAACGTCATCGGTGATGGCACCAAACAGCAGGCGCAGCATCGGGCGGCGGGTCAGCAGGCAGAACGCCGCCACTGCCAGACCCAGCAGCGCGCTTAACCCCACCAGCTGCCCGGCGCTGCGGGCGGCCTGCTCAGGCTTTTTGGCACCCAGGTATTGGCTGGTGACCACCGCGCCGCCGGTAGCCAGCGCCGCAAACACCGTAATGATAAGCTGGTTGATCATATCCACCAGCGAAACGCCGGAGATGGCGGCCTCGCCCACAGACGAGACCATGACCGTATCTGCCATGCCTACCAGTACGCTGAGCGTCTGCTCAATAATCAGCGGCCAGAGCAGCGTAAGCAGTTCATGATTGGTAAAAAGTTTTTCCCTTTGTAAAGGCTGCATGGCAGCGTTCCCCTCTTTAATATAAATATATAATAATATATAATAGAGTATAGCACAAAGCCTGGGGCTGTGCAATGCAGCAAAGCTTGCGCAGAGGGGTTTATTTGTGGTATAGTGGTAAAAACAAAGGCCAGGGCGCGCGGCCCCGACCTTTTCCGGAGGTAAATCTGACTATGGCAAGTGCAATTATTGTAGTGGTGATTTTTGTGCTGCTGGCGCTGGCGATCCTGTTCATCTGCCAGAACGGCGGCTGGCAGGGCGGCTGCGGCGGCAACTGCGCCAGCTGCCACCAGCATTGCAGCGATAAAGAGAAGCAGGAGAAGAAGAAGTAATATAAGCTGAAACCTGCAGCACATGTAGGGGAGCATTCCCTATAGATACTGCCGCCCGGTTCCTGCGGGCGAGCACTGCTCGCCCCTATACATACCACATAATCCAGTTTAAATCCCCTCCGTGCGAGGGGAACTTTTTGTTTTAATCCCCCTTGTACATCTCCACCGGGATATAGTCGGTGCTGCCCGCCAGGTAGGCGGCGCGGTCGATCAGGGCGTAGGTCTGGTTGTCCTGCAGGCTGGAATCCGCTGCGCTGCCGTAGATGACAAGTACCCGCCCATCGGGCATCCACTGCACCGGGAAACCCGTAGCCGCGCTGTCTTTGTTTTCCGTCTTGAACGCCGGGTAGTAGGTCTGGCCATCGTTCAGGTCATGGATCTCCATGGAGCTGCCGTCGCTGTGGATGACCCATTGCAGTTCTCCCTGTTCGTCCTCCACTGTCTGCAAACTGCCATATTCCTTTTCCAGTGTAATCACATTGACCATCTCGCCGTTTTCCAGCTTGCTCATATCATCCAGATATCGGCTTGCTTCATCGTTCTCATGCGCCAGTTTAGAGTGGTGAAAGTACAGTACACCGTCACGCTGGCCACCGTAATAATATTCATCGCCTATTGCGGGATAGCTGTAGATCTTCTGCATTTCGCCGGTGGCGGGGTCCATCCGGGTGATGCGGTAGTTGTTGGCATAGGTCATCGCATACACGGCCGCATCGTCGCACCAGGTGGGGAAGAAGTAGTCGTCCACCGCTTGCCGCTCCCCAACGTTGCCGGTGGCAGTACCGATGGTGTAGCGCCACTCCGGCGGGTCATCCTGGTCGGCATGTTCGATGAGGAACAGCTCCACCATGTCGTCCCAGGCGGCCATGCCGTAATACGCGCCGGCCTCCAGCTCGATGGACGCCACCTTTTGCTGCACGCCGGTGCTGTGGTCGGTGCGCTTTGGGCGGTGTCTGCGCCCCGCGGTCGGCAAGGGTCAGTGGCAGAGCCAGCAGGCAGGCAAGAAATCTTTTCACCGTGTGTTCTCCTTTCGCGTTCGGTTTAGCTGCAGGATATCCCATGGTTGTGACAGAGTTATTTCAATTTTGCTCTTTTTCGAGAAAATTTACAACTTTTTTCTCCATTGCGTGCGCTGTATAAATACACTTGACTTTATCATAAGAGCATAGTATAGTAGTTGCATTGTCTGCGTTAAGCGGGCAGGGGTAAGCGTATAAAAGACAAAATGCGAGATGTAAGAAAAGGGGTATTTTCATGGCAATTTTTACAGCGGCCATTGAGCAGGCCAGCAACATTTTGTGGAATTCTCTGCTGTTGTTCCTGCTGGTCGGCACCGGCGTGTTTTTCACCATCCGGCTACGGGGCGTACAGCTGCGCCGCTTTGGCGAGGGATTTCACCGCGTGTTTGGCGGCTTTACCCTGCGAGGCAAAAAGGCTGATGACCAGGGCATGAGCAGCTTCCAGGCGCTGGCTACCGCCATTGCGGCCCAGGTGGGCACCGGCAACATCACCGGCTGTGCTACAGCGCTGGTCAGCGGCGGCCCGGGTGCGCTGTTCTGGGTGTGGGTGTCGGCGTTTTTCGGCATGGCGACCATCTACGCCGAGGCCGTGCTGGCTCAGCGTTATCGCACCACCATCAACGGCAAAGTCACTGGCGGCCCGGCATACTACATTCGCGCGGCGTTCAAAGGCACCTTTGGCAAGATGCTGGCGGGCGTGTTCTCGGTACTTATCATTCTGGCGCTGGGCTTCATGGGCAACATGGTGCAGTCCAACTCCATCGGCGATGCGTTCCATAACGCCTTTGGCATCAGCCACCTGGCCGTTGGCATTGTGGTGGCCGCCATTGCCGCATTCATTTTCCTGGGCGGCGTACAACGCATTGCCGCTGTGACCGAAAAGATTGTGCCCATTATGGCGGCATTTTACATTGTAGGCTGCGTGGTGATCCTGGTCATGAACTACAAGGCACTACCCAATGCCTTTGCCCAGATCTTTGTGCTGGCGTTCAACCCGCAGGCGATGGCTGGCGGCGTAGCCGGTGTGACCGTACAGCAGGCAATGCGCTTTGGCGTGGCCCGCGGCTTGTTCTCCAACGAGGCTGGCATGGGTTCGACCCCGCATGCCCACGCACTGGCCAAGGTCAACCATCCGCGTGAGCAGGGTGCCGTGGCCATCCTAGGTGTGTTCATCGACACCTTTGTGGTGCTGACCCTGACCGGTCTGGTGCTCATCACCTCCGGCCTAATCCCCGAGGGGCTGACCGGCACCGCCCTGACCCAGGCGGCATTCAGCCAGGCGTTCGGCGGCTTCGGCCCGGTGTTTATCGCAATCTGCATGTTCTTCTTCGCATTCTCCACCATCATTGGGTGGTATTTCTTCGGTCAGTCCAACTTCAAGGCCCTGTTTGGCGAGAAGGCCCTGCCGGTGTACAGCGCCATCGTGGTGGTGTTCATTTTGGTCGGCTCTACGTTGAAAGTGGACCTTGTGTGGGCCATGGCAGACTTTTTCAACGGCCTGATGGCCGTGCCCAACCTGCTGGCACTGCTGGCATTGTCCGGCGTTGTGGTGGCGATCGATAAGGAATAACTTTTTATAATTGCATACGATCCGGGGGACACCGCATAGCAGTGTCCCCTTTTTTATGTCCACACAGTTGCGTCCTTCCACAAAAACAGGTATACTATAAATAAGTATACTTTGCAGGGAGGGCACCTGAATGAAAGCGGATTCCTATCGTTTTGACGGCAGCGGCAAGTGCCGGTTGGACAAACTGGCTACCAACAGCAAGGTCGATGGTGTCGATAAAGAAAAAATCTTGGCAAAAACCGCCGAAAACCTGCAGAAAATGGCCGCACTGCAGGATGCCTTTTACGCCGATGGCCGCGAGGGACTGATCTTCGTCTTGCAGGCCATGGATGCCGCCGGCAAGGACAGCACTATCAAGCACGTGATGTCCGGCCTGAACCCCCAGGGTGTGCAGGTGACCAGTTTTAAACAGCCCAACAGCGAGGAGTTGAAACACGACTTCCTCTGGCGGGTCAACAAGGCGCTGCCCGCCCGCGGGTCCATCGCCATTTTCAATCGCAGCTACTACGAGGATGTGCAGGTGGTGCAACTGCACGACCTGCAAAAGGGCTACCAGATGGCTCCGCGTGTGCTGGGGCAGGACAAGGACGAATTCTTCGCCCAGCGCTACCGCCAGATCCGCCACTACGAGCAGTATCTGTACGAGAACAGCTACCGCGTTGCAAAAATTTTCCTGCATGTGTCCAAGGACGAGCAGAAGAAGCGCTTTCTGGAGCGCATCGACAACCCCGCCAAGAACTGGAAGTTCTCCGAGAGCGATCTGGCCGAGCGCGCCTATTTCGACGATTATCAACGCCTGTACGAGCAGGTCATCGATGCCACCGCCACCAAAGAGGCCCCGTGGTACGCTCTGCCCGCCGACCAGAAATGGTACACGCGGTATCTCGTGAGTGAAATTGTAGTTGATGCGCTGGAACACGCCAGCCACGACTACCCCGTTGTAACCACCGAAGCGCAGCAGGATTTGAAAAACTGCCGCACCCGATTGGAGGCCGAGAACAGCTGATGGCACCCATCCGCGTTTTACAGGTCATGCCCGCCATGGATGCCGGCGGCATGGAGACCTTTGTGATGAACGTCTACCGCACCATCGACCGGGACAAGGTGCAGTTTGACTTTTTGTATCATTACGATAAGCCGTGCTTTTTTGACAATGAGATTCGCACCCTGGGCGGCAATATCTACAAGATGACCGTGCGGCAGGACAATAATCTGCCCCGCTATCTGCGCGAACTGCGCCAGTTGTTTGCCGCCCACCCGGAATGGCGCATCCTACACGGCCACTACAGCGGCTTTGGCATGTTTTACAACCCCGTGGCGCGCCGGGCGGGCATTCCTGTGCGGGTGGGCCACAGCCACAACACCGCCTACGAGCCGAATCTGGTGGGCCAGCTGGACAAGCTGATGAGCGGCCGCTTCAACGCGGGCCTGACCGACCGCTTTGCCTGCAGCCAAAAGGCCGGGGAAATGCTGTTTGGCAAAAGCCCGTTTACCGTGCTGCCCAACGGCATTGACACTGCCCGCTTTGCCGCCCGCGACCCCCAGCGCCGCGCCTTGCTGCGCGGGGAACTGGGCGTGGCGGATAACGAAATTTTGTTTGGGCATGTAGGGCGGTTCTCGGCGCAGAAAAACCACCCTGGGCTGTTGAAAATTTTTGCTGCTGTGCGTGCCCGCCTGCCCAAAGCCCGCCTGGTGCTGCTGGGCGGCGGCGAGCCGGGTTACATAGAGGAAATGCAGAACCTGGCCCGCAGTTTGGGCCTGGGCGACAGCGTAATTTTTGCCGGGGTGCGCAGCAACATGCAGGGCTTTTACGATGCCATGGACGCGTTTTTGCTGCCCAGCCTGTTTGAGGGCCTGCCCGTGGTGCTGGTAGAAGCCCAGACCGCCGGGCTGCCCTGCTTTGTGGCCGACACCGTGGACAAGGGTGCCGCCTTTACCGACCGTGTACACTTTTTGCCGCTGCAGGATGAAGCCGCCTGGGCAAACACGATTGCCGGGGCCAGCCTGCGCCGCGACCCGGACGCCCGCCGCAAGGCCGTGAACGCCGGGTATGACATCCACCACAGCGCCGAAATTTTGCAGGCGTTCTACCTGCGCCGCCATGCCGAGGTGACCCGATGAGCGCCCCGGCCTGCACCATTGCGGTGATCGTGCCGGTACACAACGCGGCCAAATATTTGCCGGACTGCTTGGATTCCATCGTGGCCCAGCAGTTTGACGACTTTTGCTGTGTGCTGGTGGACGATGGTTCCTGGGATGAATCGCCGCTGCTATGCGACAACATGGCCGCCGGAGATGCGCGGTTCACCGTTATCCACCAGCCCCAGCGCGGCGTGAGCGCCGCCCGCACCGCCGGGCTGCGCCGGGCGCTGGAAATTGGCGCGGCGTGGATCGCATTCTGCGATGCGGACGATTTGTATCATCCCGCGTTTTTAGCTACTTTATATAATGCGGTGCAGGAGACCCATCTGCCGCTGGCCTGCTGCCGGTATGATACCTTTGCTGACAGCCTGCCCGCCGAAGCCCCGCCCCCCACTGCTGTAAAGCGGCTGGACGGCCCGGCCCACCTGGACGCGCTGCTGCACGACCACGCCGTGGATTACGGCCTGTGGAACAAGCTGTACTCCGCCGCGCTGCTGACCCCCGCCATGCTGGACAACGACCTTGCCTACAACGAGGACCTGCTGGCCACCTGGCAGGCGTTTTGTGCCGCGCCCGGCTGCGCCTTTTGCGATTGGCCGGGCTACCATTACCGCCAGCATGCCGACAGTGCCAGCCGCCGGGGCCTGCCGCCGCAAAGTCTCGATGACCAACGCCGCGCGGCAGCGCTCATCCGGGGCAGTGTGCCCGCCCAGTGGCCCGCTTTGCAGCAGAGTGCCAATGCCTTTTACTATGAAAAGCTGGTGTATCTGGCCAGCATGATTTTGCGCCGCGCCGACATTGAGCCTTACCGCGTGCAGCTGGGCGAGCTGCGCATCGGCATCACCGCCGGGCTGAACGACCGCCAGCTGGGACGCAACCCGCAGCTGCCCTTTGCCATTAAGGTATCGGCCTGGGCCACCGTACACGCCCCCAAACTGTGGCGCAAGGTGTGCCGCAAGTATTTGAAAGATCGACAGTAATGCGTATTTTATTTGTGTTAGACCGGGTGGAGAACCCCGCCAGCGCCAACGCGCAGCTGGCCTGCCGCCTGGCGGAACAGCTTTTTGCCCAGGGGCATGAGATCCACCTGTTGGAACTATGGGACGGCGAGACCCCGCCCCCCGCGCCGCCCGCCGGGGCCAGCCAGCACATGCTGGCCTTTGCCGATGAACGGCTGATGAACCGCACGTTGGAAAACGGTGCCAAGACCGGCAGCCCGGTACCCCTGCGGCTGCTGCGTCTGGCGGCCCACCCCACGGCTATAGCGGCGGCATTCCGCCAATTGGTGCTGCATGCGCCCCGCCGCACGGTGGACAGCCGCCGGGAAATGGAACAACTGGACGCGGAATTCCACTTTGATGCGGTGTGTGCCGTCTGCGCGCCTTACCGCACCGCCTTTGCGCTGGAATCGGCGCAGATCGGCGGCAAAAAGCTGCTGTGGCAGCTGGACCCCTACGCCAGCAACAAAGACTACACGGCCCCGGGCGGTTACGTGCGGGAGGGCCAGCTGCTGACGGCCATTGATACCGCGTTCATCACACCGCAAGCCCTGCCGGATTACGATGGCGGCCCGCTCTCCTCCTGGCGTGGCAAGGTACAGGTGCTGGGCTTCCCGGTGTTACTGCCGGGCGGGCCAGTGCCTGTGCATGAGGGGGTGCGGTGCGTATTTTGCGGCAGTTTGTACCCTACCTTGCGGGAGCCGGATTTTGCACTGGAACTGTTTGCCGCGCTGAACGCCCCCGGCCTGACCCTGACGATGGCGGGCCGCGGGTGGGAGCCGTTTGAAGCAACCGCCCAAAAGGCGCAGGCGGTGTTGGGGGCGCGGTTTGTACGCCCCGGTTTGCTGCCGCCCGCCGAAGCCGCCGCGCTGGAAAACGGCGCGGACATTTTGCTAAGCCTTGGCAACGCCTATGACAATCAAATGCCCAGCAAGCTGTTCAGCTACCTGGGCACCGGCAAGCCGCTGCTGCACCTGGCTGTGACCGACACCGATCCCACCCTGCCCTACCTGGCAAAGTATCCGCTGGCGCTAATTTTGCACAAAAAGGACGGCGTAACACCGGAAGTAGTGGATACGCTGCGCCGCTGGCTGGCCCATGTGCAGGGGCAGCGTTTGCCCTATGCGCAGGTTGCCGCCCTCTACCCGGAGTTTACGCCGGGGGTGGTGGCGGAAACGTTTGTGGGGCGAATTTGAATTTTTTCTGAAAGGATTCTCTATGCACATCCTCTGGCTTGTAAAAACTGTATTGCCGCAGGCGGCGGTTGCCTGTGGGCTGGCGGCTGCCAGCGATGTAAGCGGCAGCTGGCTTACCGGCCAGCTGGCGGCGCTGCGCCCCCATAGCGATCTGCGCCTGACGGTCGCCTGCACCGATGCCCGCCAGAAAGCGGCCCTGCAGGGTGAACAGGAGGGCGTAAGCTACCGCATCCTGCCCAGCGCCGATGGGTTTACCGCCCTGCTGCAAACCGAACAACCCGACCTTGTGCATATCTGGGGCACCGAGTACCCCGAGGCCTTCGCCATGCAAGACACTGCCGCTGCGGCGAACCTGCCGGTGCTCATCAGCATCCAGGGCGTGATGCGGGACTGCGCGGCACACCTGTGCGATGGCGTGCCTGATGCCTATCGCCATTCTGCCGGGCTGTGGCACACCATTGATAAAGTGATCCCCGGCGAGCTATTGGACAACATGCAAGAAACTTTCATCGCTCTAGCGCAGAAAGAGTCCGCCGTACTGGGCAAGACCCGCCACGTCACCGGCCGCACCGGCTTTGACCACCGCGCTGCCGTTGACCTGGCCCCCGCCGCCCAATATTACCCTTGCAACGAGACGCTGCGCCCCCTGTTTTACACCGGGGCGCTGTGGCATGCGCGGGAGTTTGGCCGCGCGCCGGTACTGTTTCTGCCCCAGGGCAACTACCCGCTGAAAAACCTGCACACCGTCATCCGGGCGCTGCCTGCGGTGCGCCGGCAGTTCCCCGGTGCGCAGCTGCACATTGCGGGCTGGCCCCCGCTGGACAAAGGCCCCCTGCTGCGGCCCATCATTGACCATATGTTCCCGTATAAACTGTACTGCAAGCGGCTGGCGGCGCAGCTGGGCGTAGCCGATGCCCTGCACTACACCGGCCCGCTGGATGCCGCCGCCATGCGGCAGGCGTACTTAGAGGCGGACGTGTTTTTACTGCCTTCCAGCTGCGAGAACAGCCCCAACAGCCTGGGCGAAGCCATGCTGCTGGGCATGCCCTGTGTCGCCAGCAATGCCGGTGGCATCCCCGATATGCTGGCCGATGGCCGCGAGGGGCTGCTCTACGGCGAAAGCCAGGACGCGGATGCCCTGGCCCGCTGCCTGCTGCAGGTGCTGACTGCCCCGGATGGCGGCACCGCCCTGGGCCAGGCCGCCCGTGCCCGCGCCCTGCACACCCACGATGCCGCCGCCAACGCCGCCGCGCTGGTGGGCATTTACGAAACGATTGTAAAGGGGGATGCCCAGTGAGGATCGGCGCTGTCACCATCATCATCCCCTGCTACAAGGCGGCTGCCACGCTGCGCCGCGCGGTGGATTCTGCGCTGGCGGGTGCCCCTGCGGACACCCAGGTTTTGCTGGTGGACGATGGCAGCCCCGACAATACCGGCACACTGTGTGACGAACTGGCGGCCGCAGATCCCCTCATTACCGCCCTGCACCGTGCAAACGGCGGTGCCGGCGCGGCCCGCAACACCGGGCTGGATGCCGCCGCTGGCGACTGGGTGCTGTTTTTGGATGCCGATGATGAACTGCTGCCCGGCCTGTGGGACGAGCTGGCCGCGCTGGATGACACTGCTGAAAAAGCTGACCTGCTGCTTTTTCACCTGTGCCGGGCCAGCGGCGGCGATACCGCCGGGGTGCTGGCACCGGGCTTTTACCCGGACCTGCCCGCCCTGGGGGACGCTCTGGAACCGCTGCTGTTTACCAGCGGTCTGCTGGCGGCCCCCTACCCCAAACTGTTCCGCCGGGCGGTAGTCGGGGCACTGCGGTTCGATGCGCGGCTGCAGATCAATGAAGATGTTTTGTTTAATCTGCAATTTTTACAAAATGGCTCTGCCATTTATTGCCTGCATGGTGTATACTATAAACAAAACGATGTGGGGGCCGGCAGCCTTTCCCGTTCCCTGCGGGGGGACTTGCTGGATGCCGAGGCCATCACCCGCCCGGCGCTGGAAGCCCTGCTGACCCAAAACGGCATTGCCCCCGCCCCCTACCTGCAAACCAGCCGGGTGCGCGCCTGCATCAACCAGTACGGGCTGCTGACCGGCTGCAAGGGTACGCTGCCCTATAAACAGCGGCGGGATGTATTTGCCCGCATCCTGGCCGATGCCGATGCCCGCGCGGCCTTGAAAACCCGGCTGCAGAATGACCCCAACCGCCTGCTGGCCCTGCCCTACAAACTGGGGCTGGCGCTGCGCGCGCCGGGCCTGCTGGCCGCCTACACGCTGGCCAAACAGCGATTTTTGTAAATGATAAAAGGAGTCCGCCATGGCGATGGATCACCCCAAAATCAGCATTATCACCACGGTTTACAAAACCGGGCATTACCTGCCGCTGACCGTGCAAAGCATCCTGGCCCAGACGTTTACCGACTTTGAACTGCTGCTGGTGGATGATGGCAGCCCTGATAACAGCGGCGAAATTGCCGAAGAACTGGCAAAAACCGATGCCCGCATCCGCGTTTTCCACAAAGAAAACGGCGGGCCTGCCAGCGCCAGCAACATGGGACTGGACAATGCCCGGGGCGATTACATCGGCTTTGTGGATTCCGATGATCTGATTACGCCGGACATGTACGAAAAATTGTACGCAGCTGTGCAGGCCCCCGGTGTGCGGCTGGCCGCCTGTGCGGGCGACTGCATCGATGAGAGGGGCAACACCATCCAGGGCCGCGTAGTTACCAGCGGCCTGCGGGGCGTACACGATGCCCAGGAACTTTTGCTGGATGCGTTTAAGACCGGCAGCTTTTACGGGCCCTTAAGCTGGAACAAGCTGTTCGATGTGCGCCTGTTCCGGGATAAAGGCATCCATTACGATGAGACGATGCTTTTTGGCGACGATGCCAGTGTGCTGCACCGTGTGTTTGAGGGCGAAAAATGCAACTGCCTGGGCGATGCGCTCTACCATTACCGCACCCGCGCGGGGCAGATCACCACGGCAGGTTTCCCGCCGCGCAAACTGGATGACCTGCGCATGTACTGGGACTGGCTGCAATATTTTGCCGCCAAACCCGACCGCCCGGAATACCTGCAATGGGCCACGGCCCGCTATTGGCGGCTGTTTTACCAGTTCTGGTGCCAGTCCGGCGCAGCGGGCAATCTGGACGATTTGAAAGATCAGTTTATGGCGCACAAAAAGCACTTGGATGCCATTGTGCCGGACCTGATGCGCAGCCCGCTGCTGTCGGCGGGAGAAAAAACACGGCTTGTCCTGTTCAGCGCCAATCCATCAGCCTTTTACGGGGCCGCAACAGCCTGGGGACGCCTGGCAGCAAAGAGGAAGGGGAAATAAACGATGGAACATATCGGAATCAGCGTGATCGTACCGATCTACAATACCAAACCGTACCTGAAAGAGTGCGTGGACAGCATCCTGAAGCAGGAAGTGGAAGTCCCCTTTGAGGTGCTGCTGGTGGACGATGGTGCCACCGATGGCTGCAGCGAACTGTGCGATGCGTATGCCGTCAAGGATAAGCGCGTACGGGTTTTCCACCAGGAAAATCAGGGCCTGTCCGCCGCCCGCAACACCGGCATTGATGCCGCCCGCGGCCGTTACTATGCCTTTGTGGACTCGGACGATGTGGTCTGCCCCGGTTACCTGCACACCCTGTACGCCGCCTGCGAGAAAAACGATGCCTACATGGCGCTTTGCTCGGTGGAGGACGTGCAGGAGAACGGCAGCAGCTGCGAGCCTGCCAGCTATACCCGCCCCAATGCCGAGGGTGTTTTCTGCGGCAAAAACCTGTTAAACGAGTTTTATACCCCCAACGGCACCGTGTACACCGTGGCCTGGAACAAGCTGTACCGCGCCGAGGTGTGGAAACTGTTGCACTACCCCGAAGGCCGCCTGCACGAGGACGACTTTGTGGCTCACCGCCTGTTCTGGCGCTGCGACAAGGTGGTTTGCGTGGACAAGGTTTTGTACCATTACCGGCTGCGCGGCGGCAGCATCTGCCGCACCAACACCAAGCCGGAGGCCTTTGATGCCGTGGACGGCCTGGCCGACCGCTACCGCTTCTACGTAGAAAACGGCGCTGACCGCGCGGTCATTGATGCCGCTTATGCTGCCTGCTGGCGGCGGTATCTTTTCCTGTGCGCCAAGGTGCGCCAGAACCCCACCCCGCAGCTGGTAAAGGCCATCAGCAAAGAGCAGTTTTTGATGCAGGGCCTGATCAGCTACCTGCCCAACTGCCGCCAGATGAAGATGACCGAGAAACTTTCCGCCGCCCGCTGGGCCATGATGAGCGCAGAGAGTTTGTGCCCGATTAAAAAGTAAAAGGAGCCATCCCCTTTGCCCATCCTGAAACCCGACAAAGCGAAAGACGCAAATAAGCGCCCCCGTGTGCTGCTGATTCCACCGCCGGACCTGCCGGTACCTGCGGTGCAGGGCGGCGCGGTAGAAACGCTGCTGACCCATCTGATCCGTGAAAACGAGAAGCAGGGTCGGTTGGACTTGTTGTGCGCCAGTGTGCCCGATGAGGCCGCCCGCCGTGCCGCCGAGGGCTTGCAACATACCAAAATGCTGTACGTTGCCCGCCCCCACGGCCACCGCCGCTACTGGCCCATGGTGTTTTTGGAACGGTGTGTTGGCATTGCCGCGCCCTATGACCCCTGGTACCAGAAAGTGCAGCTTTCGCTGGCGCTGGAATTGCCCTCGCCCGATGTCATCGTGGCCGAGGGCGGCAACCTGACCCAGTGCAGCGCCATCAGCCGCATGTTTGGTCGCAAGCGCTGCCTAGCCCACCTACACGGCCAAACCAGCGGCAGCCCCTCCATGGACAAAATTTACGGCGGTGTGCTGGCGCTGAGCGAGTTCATCCGGGATGATTACCTGCAAAACAGCAGTCTGGATCGCGGCAGCGCCTACATTTTATATAACTGCATCGATACCGAGCGGTTCCGCCCTGCCCCGCCGCCAATGGCCCTGCGCACCCGTCTGGGCTTTGGTTCCAAGGATTTTGTGGTGCTGTTCTGCGGCCGGTTGGAGCCGGACAAAGGTATCCACAAACTGATGGAAGCCCTGAGCAAACTGCCGGTGCCCAACATCCGTCTGCTGATTGTGGGCAGCCCGTTCTTTGGCCGCACCCAGCAAAGCAGCTTTTTGCGCAAGCTGGAGCAGCAGGCCAAAGCCCTCGGAGACCGCGTACAGTTTACCGGCTACATCCCCAACGAGGACCTGCCCGACTACTACCGCCTGGCCGATCTGGTCTGCGTCCCCACACTGGTGGAGGAAGCCGCCGGGCTGGTGGCGATGGAGGCCATGGCCTGCGGTCGCCCCGTGCTGGCTACCCGCAGCGGCGGCATGCCAGAATACCTGGAGGGCAGCCAGGCTGTGCTGGTGGAGCGGGGCGAGAACATCGCCAAGCAGCTGGCGTGGAGCATCCGCATGCTGTACGAGCACCCAGCCCTGTGCGCCGAGATGGGTGCCGCCGGGTCCAAGCGGGCGCAGGACTTCTCCATTGCACGTTACTATGATGAATTTGTGCGTATTGTAAGCGAGATCGCACAGAACGGAGGGACCCCATGAGCAAGGCTTCCATTTGCGTGGTGGTGCCCGTATACAAAGCCATGGCCACCCTGGACCGTTGCGTGGAAAGCGTATTGACCCAGCAGGTGGAGGGCGGGCTGACCTGCATTTTGGTCGATGACGGCAGCCCTGACGAGAGCGGCGCGCTCTGCGATACCTGGGCCGCCAAGGACGGCCGGGTGATGGTCATCCACCAGGACGATCTGGGCGTTTCCGGTGCGCGCAACAGCGGGCTGGCCGCCGCAGACAGTGAGTTTATCGTCTTTTTGGATTCTGACGATGCACTGTGCCCCGGCGCTTTGCAGGCGGCGCTGACCGCCCAGCGCGCCACCCCGCAGGACTTTGTGGTGTGGCACTATACCACCGATGAAAAAGACCCCGCCGTTGTGACGGCAAATGCTGAACCGCGCCCCCGGGCCGGCCTGGCCCGGCTGTGGCTGGACTGCCTACTGGCGATGCCCTGGAACAAGCTGTACCGCGCCAACTTGGCCAAACAGCTGCAGTTTGATGTGCAGTATACGTTGGGCGAGGATCTGCAGTTTGTGCTGGATTACATCGCCCTGTTGGGGCAGACGGTGCCGGGGTTCGGCTACCAGGTAATGACCAGCCCACTGACCTTTTACGATTGCAGCCGTGGCGGGACGCTCTCAACACGGTATCACGCCAACTACTGCGATATCTGGCCGAAGCACTTTGCCAAGTTGAATACGGCTTGCCATGCCGCCGCCTGCCCGGCCGAGGACATGCGCCCGCTGCACCGCGCCGAACTGCAGGTGTTTGCCGAAGGTGTGGCCGATATCATGCGGCGGGATCCCTCCCCCACCCAGCGGCTGAAAGGCTACAAAGCCGAGGCCGCGCTGCGCAACCCCTGGCTGCGGGCCTTGCTGGAGCGGATGAAGATCGAGGGCTGCTACAGCGCCTATTACCTGCCCTGCCGCTGGCGCAATGTGGGCCTGGTTTGCCGTGTGGATGAAGCCCGGCGCGCCAATGCCCCCCTGTACGGCAAGCTGGATTGGGCCGGGTACTATTTGATGTTGGGCAAAATGAGGCGAGATTAAAGTTTAAGCCGGTACACCGTGGTTGGTGTACCGGCTTTTTGCATAAAAAATCCCGCATCGTTTGGAGCAGAAAACGATGCGGGCGTAACGCAATAAGCAGACCGCTAAAAAAGGCGCAGAGCAAAACGCCATAACGGAGGCGCAGCCTGTTATTGGCAGGAACCACACCGGTGAGGCAATAGGCCGATGAGGTTCGAGATTGGTTATGGTTAGTATCCGCTAACCACGATTATACTTTACCATACTAAAGCTATAATGTCAAGTGTTTTTCAAAAATAATTCCTGTATTTTTTATAGGATTTTTTGTTCATTCTTTCGGGGCATCGGGGTAGTCTTTTACGTGCAGCAGAGCTTCGGCGGTGGCTGCTTCCTCAGCGGTGGGTACGCGCACACCGTCCAGCGGGTACGGAATGCCCAGGTTCTGCCACTTGAACAGCCCCAGCGTGTGGTAGGGCAGGATCTCAACCCGGCGCACGGTGGACAGGGACTTGACAAAGGCATCCATCTGGCGCAGGCCGTCAGCATCATCGGTCAGGCCGGGGACCAGCACGTGGCGGATCCAGAGGTCAACGCCCTTGGAAGCCACATACTGCGCCATAGCCAGGATGTTTTTGTTACTGTGGCCGGTCAGCTTTTTGTGCTTTTCGTCATCGATCTCTTTCAGGTCCAGAATCACCAGGTCGGTGTTTTCCAGCAGCTTGTCAAAGCGGGCCATCCATTCGGCGTTATCGGGCGCAAAGGGCTGGGCGCTGGTGTCCAGGGCGGTCTGCACCTTTTTGGCGTGGGCCAGGCGGAATACCTCGCTGACGAAATCCAGCTGGCGAAGGGGTTCGCCGCCACTGATGGTAATGCCGCCGTTGTTGCGCCAATAGTTGCGGTAGCGGTAGGCGGCCGCAAAGGCTTCCTGCGGGGTTTTGGCGTTGTCCTGGGTGAAGGCCCAGGTCTCGGGGTTATGGCAGTACTGGCAGCGCATGGCGCAGCCCTGCATAAAGATAATATACCGCACACCCGGCCCATCGACCAGGCCGAATGTTTCGACAGAATGGATATAGCCCAAAGTTTCGGACATAGGTTGCCTCCGTTGTTTTTGTTTGGTTTCGCGTTATGGTACACGTGACGTAGGGGCGCACAGTGTGCGCCCGTGCAGTTTGATGTGACCGCAAGATTCCGCGGGCGAACCGAAAGGTCGCATCCATAGGCAGTTTCTCTCCCCCACCCGCTTCGCGGGACTGCTTACGCAGCCGGTCCCCTCTGTCGCTGCGCGACATCTCCCCACACTGTGGGGAGTCACCCTCGCAGAGGGGGCCAGGAGACGTGCCGCACCTACACTTTATAGTATACCATATAAAAAGGCCTGCAGCCGCAGCCACAGGCCCTTTTGCTATTTTTTGTTTAAAAGTTTCTTCGGTTCCTTCTTTTCAAAGAAGGAACAAAACCCTCGTAGAAATTACAGCACCTTGTGGCAGGTACGGGCGATAACGTCCAGCTGCTGTTCCTTAGTCAGGTCGATGAACTTGACGGCGTAACCGGAAACACGGATGGTGAAGTTGGCGTACTCCTCTTTCTCCGGATGCTCCATAGCATCGATCAGCTTCTCGGTGCCAAAGACGTTGACGTTCAGGTGATGGGCACCCTGGTCAAAGTAGCCGTCCATGACCTGCACCAGGTTGTTGACGCGCTCACCCTCGCTGTGACCCAGGGCATCGGGGTTGATGGTCTGGGTGTTGGAGATGCCGTCCAGTGCCCAGTGATAGGGCAGCTTGGCAACGGAGTTCAGGGATGCCAGCAGGCCGTGGGTCTCGGCACCGTAGGACGGGTTGCCGCCGGGGGCAAACGGGGTGTAAGCCTTGCGGCCGTCCGGCATAGCGCCGGTGGCCTTGCCGTACACAACGTTGGAGGTGATGGTCAGGATGGATGTGGTGGGCTCGGAGTTGCGGTAGGTGTGGCGGCGCTTGATCTTCTCCAGGAAGCTGCGCAGCAGCTCAACGGCGATATCATCGGCGCGGTCATCATCGTTGCCGTACTTCGGGAAGTCGCCCTCGATCTCGTAATCGGTGACGAGGCCCTGCTCGTTGCGGATGCACTTGACCTTGGCGTACTTGATGGCGGACAGAGAATCAACCACATGGCTGAAGCCTGCGATGCCGGTTGCGAAGGTGCGGCGGACATCGGTATCGATGAGGGCCATCTCAGCAGCTTCGTAGTAGTACTTGTCGTGCATATACTGGATCAGGTTCAGGATGTTGACGTACAAGCCAGCCAGCCAGTCCATCATGACATCATACTTAGCCATGACCTCGTTGTAATCCAGATATTCAGCCGTGATGGGGGCATAAGAAGGGCCGACCTGCTCGCCCAGCTTCTCGTCCACGCCGCCGTTGATGGCGTACAGCAGGCACTTGGCCAGGTTGGCGCGGGCACCGAAGAACTGCATCTCCTTGCCGGTCTGGGTAGCAGACACGCAGCAGCAGATGGAGTAGTCATCGCCCCAGACGGGCTTCATCACATCATCATTCTCGTACTGGACGGAGGAGGTGTTGATGGAGATCTTGGAGGCGTAATCTTTAAAGGTCTTGGGCAGAGCGGAGGAGTACAGAACGGTCATGTTCGGCTCCGGAGCAGGCCCCATGTTCTCCAGGGTGTGCAGGAAGCGGAAGTCGTTCTTGGTGACCATGGAGCGGCCGTCCATGCCGATACCGCCCACTTCCAGGGTAGCCCAGACGGGGTCGCCGCTGAACAGCTGATTGTAGCTGGGGATACGGGCGAACTTGACCATGCGGAACTTCATGACCATGTGGTCGATCAGTTCCTGAGCCTCGGTCTCGGTCAGGGTGCCGTTGTCCAAATCGCGCTGGATGTAGATATCCAGGAAGGTGGAAACGCGGCCGACAGACATAGCAGCGCCGTTCTGGGTCTTGATGGCGGCCAGGTAACCGAAGTACAGCCACTGGACAGCCTCTTTTGCGTTGGCAGCAGGCCCAGAGATGTCGTAGCCGTAGGAAGCAGCCATCTCCTTCATGCCCTTGAGCGCGTTGATCTGCAGAGTGATTTCCTCGCGCTGGCGGACAACATCCTCGGTCATAGTGCCATCACCGCAATTGGCAAAGTCGTTCTGCTTGGCCTTGATGAGGTAATCGATACCGTACAAAGCCACACGGCGGTAGTCGCCTACGATACGGCCACGGCCGTAGGTGTCAGGCAAGCCGGTGACGATGTGGCTGTGGCGGGCCTTCTTCATCTCGGGGGTGTAGGCATCAAACACAGCCTGGTTGTGGGTACGGGTGTACTTGGTAAAAATCTCGTGCAGCTTTTCGCTGGGCTGATAGCCATAGGTAGTGCAGGCCTGCTCCGCCATCTTGATGCCGCCATAGGGCATGAAAGCGCGCTTCAAGGGCTTATCGGTCTGCAGACCGACAACCTTTTCCAGGCCCTTCAGTTCGGGATCAATGTATCCGGGGCCGTAAGCAGTCAGGCCGGAGACGACTTCGGTCTCCATGTCCAGCACACCGCCCTTGGCGCGTTCTTCCTTCTGCAGCTTCTGCAGGGCACCCCACAGCTTGTTAGTAGCATCGGTGGGGCCAGCCAAGAAGCTTTCGTCACCGTCATAGGGGGTGTAGTTCTTCTGGATGAAGTCACGCGTGTTGACTTCCTCTTTCCAGATACGGCCTTCGAAGCCTTCCCACTGCTTGAAATCTGTCATATTGCACCTCTTTTTAAAATCAGTAATACCAGATATGGGTTTTTCCAGTACAATTATACACTATGGGTCGTATACTGTGCAACTGGAAAATTGTGTACCCGGATGGACTTTTCCCACCCGACAGGTATATCATACCAAAAGATTGGGATTTAGTATGTTGTCCGAGCAACATTTTATCACTTTTTCGGCTCCCTCTGTGCGGGAGCTGGTTGCGCAAAGCGCAGACTGAGGGAGAGAACTTACGGTAGTTTCTTTTTCCCCCACCCGCTTCGCGTGAGCCCCCTCGCAGAGGGGCCATCCTTATGCTTTACCGCTTAATGTTGAACGCACCAAAGCCGGGGTACTGGGCGGCACCGCCCAGTTCTTCCTCGATGCGGAGCAGCTGGTTGTACTTGGCAACGCGCTCGCTGCGGCTGGGAGCACCGGTCTTGATCTGGCAAGTGTTCAGGGCAACGGCTAGGTCAGCAATGGTGGTGTCCTCGGTCTCGCCGGAACGGTGAGAAGCAATGGCGGTGTAGCCAGCCTTGTGGGCCATCTTGATGGCTTCCAACGTTTCAGAGACAGAACCGATCTGGTTCAGCTTGATCAGGATGGAGTTGCCGCAGCCCAGGCTGATGCCCTTGGACAGGCGCTCGGTGTTGGTGACGAACAGGTCATCACCAACCAGCTGAACCTTTCCGCCCAGTTCCTTGGTCATGTGCTGCCAGCCTTCCCAGTCCTCTTCATCCAGGCCGTCCTCGATGGAGTAAATGGGATATTTCTCGACCAGCTGCTTCCAGTGCTCAACCAGTTCTTCGCTGGTAAAAACCTTGCCGCACTTGGGCAGTTTGTACTCGCCCTTCTTGCTGCCTTTCCACTCGCTGGAAGCAGCATCCATAGCCAGGACGAAGTCCTTGCCGGGCACGTAGCCGGCCTTCTCGATGGCCTCAAGGATATACTGGATAGCCTCCTCATCGCTGGCCAGATCGGGGGCAAAGCCACCCTCATCGCCAACGGAGGTAGCCAGGCCCTTGCTCTTGAGCAGTGCCTGCAAGGCGTGGAACACCTCGGTGCACCAGCGCAGGCCCTCTTTGAAGCTGGGGGCACCGGCGGGCATGATCATGAACTCCTGCACATCAACAGTGTTGGCTGCATGAGCGCCGCCGTTGAGGATGTTCATCATGGGGACGGGCAGCTTGTTGCCAGAAACGCCACCCAGGAAGCGGTACAGGGGGATGTCCAGGGAGATGGCCGCAGCGCGGGCAGCGGCGATGGAGACAGCCAGGATGGCGTTAGCACCCAGGCTGGACTTATCCTTGGTGCCGTCCGCTTTCAGCATGGCAGCGTCAACTGCGTAGATGTCAGAGGCATCCAGGCCGACTAGCACTTCGTTGATGGTACTGTTGATGTTCTCGACAGCCTTGCTGACGCCCTTGCCACCAAAACGGCTTTTGTCACCGTCACGCAGTTCCAGGGCCTCAAACTCACCGGTGGAAGCGCCACTTGGGGCAGCACCGCGGCCGATAGTGCCGTCAGCCAGCCAGACTTCAGCTTCGACGGTGGGGTTGCCGCGGGAGTCGATGATCTCACGGCCAATGACCTTTTCAATTTCCAGATAACTCATGGTACACGTTCCTTTCTATCTATAGCAATGTTGAGCAGGGATAGTATGGATGAAGCGCCGTGCAAAGATGCCCATGCGAAGGCATGTGGGCGCACTTATAGTTAGCTTTTGCTAACCAGCGATACGATACCATGTCAGACAGGTCTTTGTCAATAAGATAACAGGTTTTACCCAAAATAAATTCACAAACGGTCTTATTCCTACCCATTCAGCATGGTTTACGCAGTTTGGGCGGGCGCAGTCTTGACATTTCGTCTTAAAAGCGGTAAGATAGTCTACACTAACTATTAGAATCTGTGAATCTTTTCGCAAGTTTCGCCTGCCGGATCCTGCGATAAAACCATGAAAGAAGGTGCGTTCCATGACGGAGTCTGCAAATGTTTCTCTGCTAAACTTCCACGACCTGATCCAGAGCATCGTTGCCGCCGTGGACGCGCGGGATGCCTATACGGCCCACCACTCTGACCGGGTGGTTGCCATGACCATGGTGTTGGCTAAGGCCTTGCACTTAAACGCAGAGGATACCTCCACGGTGCAGATCGCTGCTTTAGCGCATGACATCGGCAAAATTTCGATGTCAGATGCCGTGCTGCGCAAGGCCGGGCCGCTAACCGATGCCGAGTGGGAGGAGATGCGCCACTGCCCCGTGACGGGGTATGACATCCTGCGCAAGGTGCCGCAGTTCCAGCGGGTGGCTCTCATCGTGCGGCATTGCCATGAGCGTTGGGATGGCCACGGCTACCCGGACAAGCTGGCCGGGGCTGCCATCCCACTGGGAGCACGCATCATTGCCGTGGCGGATTCCATCGATGCCATGATGAGCAACCGCAGCTACCGCCCGGCCATGACCGCGCCGGTCTGCCACCATGAAATCGAGAAAAATTGCGGTGCGATGTATGACCCGCAGGTCGTTGCTACTGCCATGAACTGCTGGGACGAACTGGTGAGCCGCTATGCTAAAGTGGAAACACCGCCCACCCCCTACTTCGACCGTCTGCAGTTGGAGCACACCCTCCAGGCCCACGACTATCTGCTGGCCAACCAGGGCAGCCGCATCACGCTGGCCGAGCTGGCTGCGCGGTTCCACCTGTCCCAAAGTTCACTGAAGATCTGCTTTAAGGCGCTGTATGGTGTGCCGGTAGCCAGCTATCTGCGGGGGCTGCGGATGGACACCGCCGCCAATTTACTGCGCAGCAGCGACCTTCCGGTAGCGGAGATTGCCCACCGCGTGGGATACGAGGATCCCAGCCGCTTTGCGGCAGCTTTCCGTCGCTACACCGGCTGCCGCCCCACCGAACTGCGCCGCGTCCCCTGCCCCACATCGCCCGAAAACGAGGGCAATGCTAGCGCATGACAAAAATCCAAACGGCATATTTTTCGGCTAATTTCGTATAACCCAGTTATAACTAACCCTAATACAATAATTTTTACACCGACAACAACTCTGTTGTGAAACATATAGAGTGGAGGACAAAAATTATGAATTGGGCTAAAGTTGCATTGTTTGCAGGCGGCGCACTGTTTGGTTCCGCCGGTATCGAAATTCTGACCAGCAAGGATGCCAAGAAGCTGTACACCCAGTGCACCGCCGCTGTGCTGCGCATGAAGGACAGCGTCATGGAGACTGCTACCACCCTGCAGGAGAACTGCGGTGACATCCTGGCCGACGCTAAGGAGATCAACGAGGATCGCGCCGCCGCTGACGAAGCCGCTGTCGTTGCCGACGAGGTCGCTGAAGACAAGGTAGCCGAATAATTTCTGCTGATTTCTGCTGAAAAAGTGCTGCCCGCTGCACGGTGGGCAGCTTTTTCTTTGTGAAACTGTAGGAGAGTAAACAACAATGAAATGGAACATTTTGCATGAAAGCAAGGGCCGCATGCGCCTGCACCTGAACAAGCCGCGCATGAGCCTGGCCGAAGCCGACCAGCTGCAGGATTACTTGGTGGCCCTGCCCGGTGTGCGTACCGCCACCGTGTATGAGCGCACCTGCGATGTGGTGGTCGTGTATACCGAGAGCCGCGCGGGCCTGGTCAAGGGCCTGGCTGCTTTCCACTTTGACGTGGAAGCCCTGGCCGAAGTACCCGCCAACAGCCCCCGCGCTGTGAACCGCGAGTATCAGGAAAAGCTCGTCAATATGACGATCTTCCACTTTGCGCGCAAGCTGTTTTTGCCGATGCCGCTGCGCATCGCCTACACCGCTGTGCGCAGCCTGCCCTATTTGTGGCGCGGGTTGACCTGCCTCTTACGCCGCAAGCTTGAAGTGGAAGTGCTGGATGCGCTGTCCATCGGCGTGTCGATGCTGCGGGGTGACTTCTCCACCGCAGGGTCGGTCATGTTCCTGCTGCGGCTGGGCGAACTGCTGGAGGAGTGGACCCGCAAGAAATCCCTGGGCGATCTGGCCCGCTGCATGTCGCTGAACGTGGACCGCGTCTGGCAGCAGACCGCCGAGGGCGAAGTGCTGGTGCCCATCAGCCAGATCCGCCCCGGCGATGCTGTGGTGGTACACACCGGCAGCGTTATCCCGCTGGACGGCCGTGTGCTGGATGGCGAAGCCTGCGTGAACCAGGCATCCCTGACCGGCGAGGCCGAGCCCGTGCGCAAGAGTGCCGGTGCCATGGTGTATGCCGGTACCGTAGTCGAAGAAGGCCAGCTTGTGATGACCGTGGAGCAGCAGGCAGGCAACGGCCGCTACGACCAGATCGTGCAGATGATCGAGGCATCCGAGAAGCTGAAGTCTTCCAGCGAAGCCCGCGCTGCCGCCCTGGCCGACAAGCTGGTGCCCTACAGCCTGCTGGGCACTGTGCTGACCTACGTTCTGACCCGCAACACCACCCGCGCCATCTCGATCTTGATGGTCGACTTTTCCTGCGCGCTGAAGCTGTCCATGCCGCTGGCCGTGCTTTCCGCTATGCGTGAGTGCGGCAGCTACCACATCACCGTTAAGGGCGGCAAGTATCTGGAAGCCCTGGCTAAGGCCGACACCATCGTGTTCGACAAGACCGGCACCCTGACCCATGCCACCCCCACCGTAGTGGATGTTGTGCCTTTTGGCGGCCGCGATGCTGACGATGTGCTGCGTATTGCCGCCTGCCTGGAGGAGCATTATCCCCACTCGATGGCTAACGCCGTTGTGCAGACCGCTGCCCAGAAGGGCATCAACCACGATGAGATGCACAGCGAAGTGCAGTACGTTGTGGCCCATGGCATCGCCAGCAGCGTAGGCGACGAGAAAGTCGTCATCGGCAGCCAGCACTTTGTGTTTGAGGACGAGGGCTGCTACATTCCCACCAGCGAGAGCGACAAATTTGACGCACTGCCGTCGGAATATTCCCACCTGTTTCTAGCGATCGGTGGCGAGCTGGCCGGTGTTATCTGCATCGCTGACCCGCGGCGCGAGGAGGCCGCCGATGTGCTGAAGGCCCTGCGCGGCCTGGGTATCCGCAAGGCCGTGATGATGACCGGCGACAACGACCGCACGGCCTCTGTCATTGCCAAGCAGGTAGGCGTGGATGCCTACTATGCCGAGGTTCTGCCTGAGGACAAGGCCCACTTTGTGGAGCAGGAAAAGGCCGCAGGCCACACTGTCATCATGCTGGGCGATGGCATCAACGACTCCCCCGCCCTGTCGGCAGCAGATGTCGGCATTGCCATCAGCGATGGCGCGGCCATTGCCCGAGAAATCGCTGATGTGACCGTGGCCGCCGACAGCCTGAATGAGTTGGTGGTGCTCAAGCGCATTGCCAATGGCTTGCAGAAGCGTACCCACGCTAACTACCGCTTTATCATGGGCTTCAACGGCACGCTGATTGTGCTGGGCGCCATGGGTATTTTGCAGCCCGCCACATCGGCCTTGCTGCACAACGCTTCGACCCTGGGCGTAAGCTTGAAGAGCATGACCAATCTGCTGGATGAGTATAAGTAAGGTAAACGCATAAAAATATCCCCCACCGTTGTTCGTGAGGAATAACGGCGGGGGTTGTCTTGTGTATAGCAGCCCAACATATTTATTATAGCACCATTTGCATGCACTTATCAATCCTTAATATGCACAAATATTTCATGTAAGGATTGTTCGCTCTGCGAATAGACGAAACGCTAGAGCTATGCTATAGTATAGTCACAGAAAGAAAACAGCCGGAGATAAGGAGATAAGAACTCCAAGTGAAGCCACTTTCTTAAAGCACTTCCCAACAAAGACCGATCGTGAACAGATCGACATCTTAAAGAAGATCTTTTGAAGCGGAGACGTGAAGAAAAAAGCACTTTAAGGACTCCGATCCAGCAGCACGAGGGCACCGGGAAGAAAGGAAAGAAATTGTAAAGGCCGCCGGCAGGATTTCGTATGAAAGGAGGCTCTAGACCCGATGGCGAACTTTAAAGATCCCATTCATCACCGGCGGGCCTGGGTCTGCTGAAGTGAAAAGAACCACATTGAAAGCCGCAGGTCGTAACCTGTAAAAAGTTTAAAAATTCAGATGGTTGGTTCACAAATCAGATTCAGCAAGCCCAGGGGCCGTCAAAACAGACCTTGGCGTGGAATATAGATTAAGATGAAAGAAGGTCGGTAGCGATGACCGTCACCACTCCACCGAATAGGAAAAACCTAAATTTCATCTGATCCACAAGGAGACACTCCAATGTACTAGAATTAAGAGGCGCAGTCCTCAGCATCAGACCCAATGCCCTAGGAACGATCTTAAGAAACCAAAAACAAGTTTACCACGTTCCACAAATGCTTTTTAGCAAATAACGAACCAGAGGGTAAGACCAATGAACAGGTAACTAAGATCCTGAAAGGGTTCAACAAAATCGCAAAAGTTAGGATGATTCCCTATGAAAATAAGGGTACAGTCCAAAAAATAACGAGTAAGGGTTATGAGGCTATGACTCCGAAGAAGTAAGACCGCCGGGGCGAACAGAAATGTTCGCCCCGGCTTTTTGGTGTCTTACAACATACACCGCATAGTGCGTGTGGCCTCTACGAAATCGTGGGATTCGTACAGGGCGATGGCGGGCACGTTTTGGGCAAGAACATTCAGCTCCAGGTATTCCAACCGGCGGTTCCGCGCCCATCGCTTGGCGGCACCCAATAATGTACTGCCAATGCCCTGCTGGCGGCGGGCTTCATCCACTACCAAATCCGCCAGGCAGGCATAACGGTGGGGCAGCACGCAACTGAACTCCGGTGTCCAACCGGCATAGTTCACCAACGCAAAACCGATCACCGCGCTGTCCTCCTCGGCCAGCAGGTAATCGGCATCCGGGGCCTTGACGGCCTGGCGGACAAACTCATCCTCCCGCGGGGCGGCGCAGAAAAACTCCGGCTGCAAATCGACCAGCGCCCGATCCAGCTGACAGTACAGCGCCAGGATAGCCGGGATATCCTTTTCTTCCGCCGGGCGGATCGCGATCTTGGGCATACTCATTCCCCCATTCCCTATACAAAAACAAAACGGCGGACGCACTTGTCCGCCGTTTGTATCACTTAATTTCCTGGATGGTGTAGTTGAAGCCGTACTCTTCCTGCAGCTTCTTCACGGCAGGCTCGCAGTCCTCAATGAAGGTTGCGGAGTAGACGCTCTGGCCGTTGTGAGCCTTCTTGTACTCCTCCACGATCTCGTTCAACTTTTCCCAGCCCTCGTCAGCCTTGGCCTGATCCATGCTCTGGGGGAAATCAATGATAAATTCGCGGTGTTTGGGGATACGTGCTTTCATAATAATACACTCCTGTGATTTTTATAAAAATATACATTTTGTATATTCAGGCAGATTTACAGCCCGAAACAACGTCGGGCGTTTTCGGCGGTCTGGTCCAGCACGGCTTGTGCATCCATATTCCAGATCGTGCCAATGTAGGCGGCCACGTGGGCGATATTGCGGCTGTCGTTGCGGGTGCCGCGCACCGGCTCCGGTGCCATGTAAGGGCAGTCGGTCTCCAGTAAAGCGCGGTCATGTGGGATAGCGGCCAGCACCTTGGCGGCGCGCTTGGCACCTTTGTAGGTCACGGCACCGCCAAATCCCAGGTACATGCCCTGCTCCACCAACCAGGCTGCATCATCAGCGCTGCCGCTGTAGCAGTGCAATGCGCCACGAGGCTTATATTTGCGCAGCAGTTCGTACATTTCGGCGTGGGCTTCCCGGTCGTGGACCGACACGGGCAGGTCCAGCTCTTGCGCCAGCTGCAGCTGGGCTTCAAACAGGGCATACTGTTCCTCGCGGGGGACAGGCCAATGGTGGTCCAGCCCGATCTCCCCCACCGCAACAACAGCTGGGTCATCGTACAGCGGGCGCATGGCGGCCAGTTCGGCGCGCCAGTCACCGCGGTAAACGGCCACCGTGGCGGCATCCTCCTCGATGAGGCTTTCCGGGTGGATGCCCAGTGCGGCGTGGAAGTAAGGCGCGGTGTGCGCCAGCTCCAGCACTTTCTGCGCATCGCCCGAGTGGGTGGCACATTCCAGCACACCTACCACGCCGCCTTGGGGCAGTGCGGTCAGCAGGTCGACGCGGTCGCCGTTGAACTGGCCGCTGGCATAATGGGCATGGGTATCAAAAATATTCGTCATGGTTCAGCTTCCCTTTGGCTGCGGGGCACGGTTGACCAGGAAGATACCCGCGCAGACCAGTGCCAGCGCCGCGATGTACTGCCACTCAAACAACGGTTCGCCGTTGAGTAGGGTGGACAGCAACACATTCATGATTGGGATGACAAGCCCAAAAATAGCGATGCGTGAGATTGGGTTGTTCTTCATCAGCAGCGCCCACAACACATAGCCAGCGCCGGAAATAAACGCCAGAACGAGCAATACAAGGACAGCCCCGGCCTGCTGCGGGTGTAGGCTGCCGCCCATGGCAAAGCCGATGACAGCCAATGCAAACCCGCCGCAGCCCAGGTTGAGCACACTGACGGTAAAGCTGTCGGTCCTTTGGGCGGCTGCTTTATTCCACGGCCCGGCCAGCGAGAAGATGGCCGATGCCAGCAGCATATACAAAATGCCCTTGGCGCTGCCGCTGCCGTAATTGCCTAAGGTAGCAAACAACACACCGCCAAAGCCCAGCACACAGCCTAGTGCCTTGCGCGGAGTCATGCGGTCGGCGCTACCATACAGGAAATGGGCCACGATAACACCCATAAAGCTTTGGGTGCTGTTGATGATGCCGCCCATGGCGCCAGTAAGCAGCGCGGCCGCCGAGTAGTAGAAGAAATACTGTGCGGCGGTCTGCCACAAGCCCAGCCCGCAGCAAACGGCCAACTGCTTGCCGTGGGGCATCAGCAGCGGGCGGCGGTTGAGCGCCAGCCCGGCCAGCCACACCAGCGTTGCACCCATCATAAAGCGAACGCCTGCAAAGCAGAGGATCGTTGCTGTATCGGAAGAATCGATGGCGAACATCCGATACCCCATCTTGATAAACGGCAGCGCCGACCCCCACAGAATGTTGCAGAGGATAGCCATAGCGACCGCAGCCGCGGGGTTAGAAAAGAATGTGTCCAACCGTGATTTTTTGTTTTCCACGTTTTATTTCCTAAAAATCGCATATATATATGCGATTTTAATTAAAAGTTTCTTCGGTTTCTTCTTTTCAAAGAAGGAACAAAAACTTTAGTGAATACGCGCACCAGCGGGGGTGTTGTCCGGGAAGAACGCGATGGAGCAGCCACCCTCGGTGTCGGTATCAGCAGCGAAGATCATGCCCTCGCTGACATACTTCCCCTTCATCATCGGGCGGGGTGCCAGGTTGGCTACGATGCCAATCTTTTTGCCGATCAGATCCTCGGGGGCAAACCACTTGGCGATGCCGGAGAGGATGCAGCGCTCGCGCTCGCCGTCAAACACGGTCAGGTGCAGCAGCTTCTTGCTCTCTTTCATGCGCTCGCAGGCACGTACCTCAGCCACGCGCAGTTCCACCTTGCAGAAATCATCAAAGCTGATCTCGGCCTCATGGTCGCCGATCAGCTCCGCGCTGGCGGCAGCAGTCTCTGCTTTCGGCTCCTCTGCAGGGGCATTGGCAACCTGGGCAACAGCTTTCTGGGCAGCCTCCAGGGCATCCAGCTCAGCCAGTTCCTTGGCAGTGTCAATACGGGGGAAGATGTTCTCGCCCTTGTGTAAGGTGGCGGTGGCAGGCATGGAACCCACGGCAGCGGCACTGTCCCAAGCCTTCAGGCTGGCATCCACGCCCAGCTGAGCAAAGATCTTTTCGCAGGTAGTGGGCATAAACGGCTGCAGCAGCACAGTGCAGATGCGCAGGGTCTCAGCCAGGTTGTACAGCACACGGGCCAGGCGGGGCTTGGTCTCCTCGCTCTTGGCCAGCACCCAGGGGGCGGTAGCATCGATGTACTTGTTGGCATTGTCGATGACCTCAAACACATCGGCCAAGGCGTTCTGGAATGCATAGGCGTCCATGTCGGCCTCGTAACGGGCGCGCAGGCCGCCGACCTTTTCCAGCAGGGCGGCATCTTCGTGACCCTCGGCCTGGTCAGCGGGCAGGGTACCGCCGAAGTACTTGTCCGCCATGGCGGTGGTACGGGACAGCAGGTTGCCCAGGTCGTTGGCCAGGTCCATATTGATGCGGTTGATCAGCAGTTCGTTGGAGAAGTTGCCGTCAGAACCAAAGGGGAAATCACGCAATAGGAAGTAACGCAGGGCATCGGCGCTGTAGCGCTCAGCCAACAGGTAGGGGTCCACCACGTTGCCCTTGGACTTGGACATTTTGCCGCCGTCCAGCAGCAGCCAACCGTGACCGTAGACGTGCTTGGGCAGGGGCATATCCATGCTCATCAGCATGGCGGGCCAGATGATGGAATGGAATCGCACAATCTCCTTGCCGATAAAATGCACGTCAGCAGGCCAGAAAGTCTCGTAGTCACTGTCTGGGTACTTATCGTTCATGAAGCCCAGGGCAGTGGTGTAGTTGAACAGTGCATCAATCCAGACGTAAACAACATGCTTAGGATCGAAGTCGACCGGGATCCCCCACTTGAAGCTGGTACGGGAGACGCAGAGGTCCTCCAGGCCCGGGTCGATGAAGTTGTGCACCATTTCGTTGACACGGGAGCGGGGCAGCAGGAAATCAGTGTTGACCAGCAGATCGCGCACACGGTCAGCGTACTTGGACAGGCGGAAGAAGTATGCCTCCTCCTCGGCATCCACAACGGGACGGCCGCAGTCCGGACAGCAGCCGTTGACCAGCTGGCTCTCGGTCCAAAAACTCTCGCAGGGGGTGCAGTATTTGCCCTTGTAGGTACCCTTGTAGATGTCGCCCTTCTCGTACATCTTCTTGAAGATCTTCTGGATGGCGGCAACATGATAATCATCGGTGGTACGGATAAAACGGTCGTAACTGATGTTCATCAGCTTCCACAGATCCTTAACACCCTTGGGGCCCTCCACGATGTTGTCCACGAACTGCTGCGGGGTAACGCCAGCCTCTTTGGCTTTTAGTTCGATCTTCTGGCCGTGCTCGTCGGTGCCGGTCAGGAACTTGACGTTGTAACCCTGCAGGCGCTTGTAGCGGGCCATGGCATCGGTAGCCACAGTGCAGTAGGTATGGCCGATGTGCAGCTTATCGCTGGGGTAGTAGATCGGCGTTGTGATGTAGAATTTTTTCTGATCCATGATTCTCTCCTTATAACAAACCGCGTAGGTGTTGTTTACTTTAGTTCAAAAGCCGATGGGCGTTACGCCGCAGGCTTCCAGCGCGTGGCGGCAAAGCACTTCGGTGCTGTCAATGAAGAACTTACCCAGATGCTCGTCCCGCTTGACGAGGCTTAACTCTGTGCAGCCCAGGACAGCCATATCGCAGCCCTGCTTTTTCAGGTCGTGCACCGCGCCACCAAATTTTGCCATGTCGGCGCGGCGGCCCTGCTTGATGTCATCATAGATGACCGACATCACATCGTCCTGATGGTCGCCGGTAGGGGTGGCCCACTCGATGCCCGCATCCCGGCAGGCGATCTGGTAGGTTTCTGCCTGCAAGGTGCCATCGGTAGCCAGGATGCCCAGCTTGGTGCAGCCTGCGGCCTTGGCATCGGCCACAGTCAGGCGGGGCATGTTCAGCACCGGCACAGGCAGGGCCTCGGCCAGGCGGTCGTAAAAATAATGGGCGGTGTTGCAGGGGATGGCAATGACCGTGGCACCGTAGTGCACCAGGCTGAAACCGTCCTGCTCCATGACGGCAAAGGGGTCGTCTTTGCTTTTGCCCATAATGAACGCCGTGCGGTCCGGCGTGGATGCGCGGGAGGAAATAACAATGTCGATATGGTCCTGGTCGCAGGATGCGGGGGTGTGGTCGATCAGCATCTGGTACAGGTAGCAGCTGGCGGCAGGCCCCAGCCCCCCCAGGATGCCCAGGACTTCTTTGTGGGGGTTTTGCGGCAGTTTTTTCTCCGTCGTGGCACACCCCTCCTTATAACAGTATTCTTATTTATTATAAAGCGTAGTGGGAAAATATGCAATACGGTTGAACAAAAAAGCAGCCCACCGGCAAGCGGCAGACTGCGGAAATTATTTTGCGTACTCGGTGGCGCGGCTTTCGCGGATGACGCTAACCTTGATCTGGCCAGGGTAATCCAGCTCGTTCTCGATCTTTTTGGCGACATTGCGGGCCAGCAGGATGACCTGATCGTCGCTGACCTTGTCCGGCTGGACCAGGATGCGGACCTCGCGTCCAGCCTGGACAGCGTAGGAACTTTCGACACCCTCGAAGCCGTTGCAGAGGGCTTCCAGCGTTTCCAGACGCTTGATGTAGCTTTCCATATTCTCGCGGCGGGCACCGGGGCGGGCAGCGGAGATGGCATCGGCGGCCATGATGATGAAAGCCAGGGTAGTCTTGGGCTCTACGTCGCCGTGGTGAGCCTCGATGGCATGAATGACCTGCGGGTTCTCGCGGTACTTTTTGCAGATGTCAACACCGATTTGCACGTGGCTGCCCTCGATCTCATGGTCAAGAGCCTTACCGATATCATGCAGCAGACCTGCGCGGCGGGCCAGCTGGACGTTGACGCCCAGTTCGCCAGCCATCAAGCCAGCCAGCCAGGCAACTTCCATCGAATGGCTCAGCACATTCTGGCCGTAGCTGGTGCGGTATTTCAGGCGGCCGATCAGCTTGACCAAGTCGGGGTGCAGGCTGTGGATTCCCAGATCCATAACAGCCTTGTCGCCCTCTCGCTTCATCTGGATCTCCAGTTCGCGGCGGCACTTGTCCACGGTCTCCTCGATGCGGGCAGGATGGATACGACCGTCAGCAATCAAGCGCTCAAGGGCCATGCGGGCAACCTCGCGGCGGGTCTGGTCAAAGCTGGACAGGGTGATAGCTTCCGGCGTGTCATCGATGATAAGGTCACAGCCAGTGGCGGTCTCCAGGGCGCGGATGTTGCGGCCCTCACGGCCGATGATACGGCCCTTCATCTCATCGCTGGGCAACGGCACCACGCTGACAGTGGCTTCGCTTGTGGCATCGGCGGCGCAGCGGGCGATGGCCTGACCGACCAGTTCACGGGCGATGTTGTCGCACTCGTCCTTCATGTTAGCCTGGTAGGCGCTGACCTTCATGGCCTTTTCGTGGGTCAGTTCATCGTCCACCTGCTTCAACAACACGGCGCGGGCATCTTCCTGGCTCATGGCGGCGATGGTTTCCAGCTTTTCGGTCTGGCGCAGCTTCAGCTGTTCCAGTTCGGCCAGGCGGGCCTCCACGGTCTCGGTGCGGCGCTTGAGATCCTCCTCTTTGCGCTCCATGGCGGTGGTGCGCTTATCCAGCACTTCCTCTTTCTGGTCCATGCGGCGCTCCTGGCGGGTGATCTCAGCACGGCGGTCCTTAATCTCTTTGTCAGCTTCACTCTTGATCTTGAAGGCTTCGTCTTTGGCTTCTACGATGGTTTCCTTGCGCTTGGCTTCAGCCGTCTTGATGGCATCGTTCACGATGCGCTTGGCTTCGTCTTCTGCCGAGCCTATCTTGGCTTCGGCCGTACGCTTGCGGTTTTCACCGCCCAGATAAAAACCGAGCGCCCCGCAAACAGCAGCAGCAACAAGGACCAGCAGCACAGTGATAATTGGGCTCATGGTCGGTTCACTCCTTAATTTTGGCAAATTGCAAACTCAGGAGGGCGCAGCACAGCGGGACGCTTTTTCAATATACGGTTTGTTTGTTTTTATGGCAAAAGCAACACAGCGCGGCAAAAGTAGGCAAAAAAGCGCACACCTATGCCACAAAGAAGCAATATAAAACGTAACTAAGCCAAAAACAGGCGGATACTGTATTGTAAAAAAGCGGTGTTCCCGGTGGGCGACACCCTATGGACGCAGCCGCACAGGCAGTGGGTACGTGCGACGATAATCCTTTTATTCCTGTTTACAATTTTATCGTTATTTAAGGCAATTGTCAAGAAGTATTGTAAGCGCTCGACGGGACTACGTCCTTGACACAAAAATAAGAACCAGCCTGGCGGCCAGTTCTTAGGTCAACGGTTATTCAACTCCAAAGCGAGCTTTTATCAAAGACGGAGTATTTTGTCGGGAAATAGACGGTGCATTTTGTCGCGGAGCAGATGCTGAGGTATCGGTCAGAATGGAAAAGTCGAGTCTAAATCAAGCCGTTCCTGTATTTTCTGCGGAACGGAAATTTCGTACATACGACTACTGCCTTTGCAGAAATGCATATATTGTTTCAGTAAGCTCGATGGTACCAATGGAGATCCGGTCATTCTGATTAGACGTGGCAGTATTCAATTGAAATTCCTGTTCACATTCAGGAACGGATTCAACTGGATGCCCCTCTTGAATAAAGGCATATCCCCCAGGGCTGTCACTCAAATACTGGCTGTCACATGGCTCAAATATTCATTGACATTCACAATGGAGCCGGAAGACAAAAAATCACTTCTGTGAACTATGATTTCTCTGTTGAAATCTATAATACCCTGAAAGGAAAACTCGCTGACGGTCATCTTATCAAAACCATCCATTTTACATTTCCTGTAACCTATGATGGAGAGTTTTATTTGCTAGCAGTATAGGTGGCAGAGTTAAGACGGTAGAGACGCTGATACGGTAAAATTTGCTTTACAGTTGTGAAATTCCCCCCACCCCATTGCTAGCAAGGTAATGCCGCGGTATAATAAAAGTAACCAACAAAGAAGGGAGTGCTTGCCAATGGTTTGCCAACTGACACCGGCGCAGGAGGCACGTATGTACGAGATCCTGCGCGGCTTTGCCGATGACCCCTACGCGCTGGAGATGCAGCAGTTCATCCAGCATGGCACTGTCACCACCTATGAGCATTGCCTGCGGGTGACCCGCATCGCCTACTGGCTCAACCTGCACTGGCACTGCCACGCCGATGAAGTCAGCCTGGTGCGCGGCGCGTTCCTGCACGATTTTTACCTGTACGATTGGCACGATTGCGCCAACATCACCCATTGGCACGGCTTCAAACACCCGCTGATTGCACGTTACAACGCCGATGCGGTGTTCCAGCTCAACGATAAAGAGCGCAACATCATCCAGACCCACATGTGGCCGCTGACCATCACCCAGCTGCCCCGCTGCCGCGAGGCCTACCTCGTCTGCCTGGCGGATAAGATGTCCTCCAGCTGGGAGACGGTGATGGAACGCCGCGCCAAGCGGGAAGCCCGCCACGCCGCCCGCAGCTGAATATACCCCACAGGCCCCACCGTACAAAAGCGGCGGGGTCTTTTTGTATAACAACACAAATATATCGAAAAACGATAAAAAACACTTGCAAAACAATAAGCGGTGTGCTATACTGCAGCCATACCGAAAACCGGAGGGAGACACGACCATGAAATTTTGGGACGATGAAAAAAGCATCACGCTGACGCGGTGCGTGGTGGTGGCCGCGCTCATTGGCAGCATCGCCATGACGCTGGGCGGGCCGTGGGTGACGGCGTGGTTCATCGCAGTGGCGGGTCTGCGCCCCAGTGCAGGCCTGACCGCCACGCTGCTGGTGCTGGGCTATGCCTGCGCGACGCTGGCTATCGGCATGCTGGTCAGCCTGTACAAATTTTTGCGCCGTATCGAGAAAGGTGAGGTCTTTGTGCCCGAAAACGTCACGGCGCTGCGGCGCATCAGCTGGTGCTGCGCCGGGGCGGCGGTGCTCTGTTTAGCGGCAGTGTTCATATGCTATCGTCCCTTTGCGGTGCTGGCCGCAGCCGCCGGATTTATGGCGCTGCTGGTGCGGGTGCTGAAAAACGCCTTCGCCCAGGCTGTGCGCATGAAAAACGAACTGGACTATACAATTTAAAGGGGGACGCATCATGCCCATTGTCGTGAACCTGGATGTGATGATGGCCCGCCGCCACAAGGGCGCAGGGGAGTTGGCTGAGGAGATCGGCATCACCCCGGCGAACCTGTCCATCCTGAAAAATAACAAAGCAAAAGCCGTGCGGTTCTCCACGCTGGAAGCCCTGTGCAAAGCCCTGGACTGCCAGCCGGGCGACTTGCTGGAGTACGTGGAAGAAGAACAGTAAGGAGCACCCCTATGAAATACCCCCATCAAGAAGGCGGGATCCGCCCCCTTTGTTTAAGTGTACCCAAAAATCAACACTTCTGGCCCTGGGCGGCGGTGTGCAGCTATCCGCTGGCCTACTTTTACCTGCGCTGCATCCTGTTTGGGGAGGTCGGCCGTTACCGTGGCTGGGCCATGACTGCCTTTGCCGTCATCTTTCTACTTGCCACCGAAGCCGCCGCTCGCGCCTGCCACCGCACCACCGCCAAGGAAACACCCCTTTGGGCCGCCTGCTGGCTGGCGTTGTCGGTCACGCTGGCAGTGCTGGGGCATTTCTACTTCCTCGGCCTTGTGCAGGAACTGGCGTGGCATCTGCTGGCGATCTGGTGCGTACTGGCCCGCTGCGGCATGCTGGCCCAAGGGCATACCGGAGTACTGGCTCCGCTGGATGCCCTGGCCGGGTGCTTCACCCTGCCGTTTGGCAGCTTTTTTGCGCGGGCACGTACGATTTTGATAGCCCTACGCGGATTGGCCGTGCGGCGCATTGGCGTTAAAAAGTGGCTGGCGGCTTTGGGCACGGTGGCGCTGACCATGGCGCTGTGCAGCTTTGCCGCTGCCCAGCTGGCCGCCGCCGATGTCCACTTTGCCGCCCTGGGCACCTGGCTTACCGCCCTGTGGCAAAATTTGGGGAGCGACCGCCTGTTGAGCGAACTGTTCAACATCCTGCTGTCGCTGCCTGTGGGGGCGTGGCTGTTCGGGTTGGTCAGCGGTGCCGCCCGGCGGGATGCCCCGCCCTGCGACGGCCCCACTTTTTATAAGGCGCTGGCCCCTTACAAGCGGCTGCCCCGGCTGACCTGCAGCATTGCGACCGGTGCGTTATGCGCGCTGTACGGTCTGTTTTTTTCCATGCAGCTGGCCGAGTGGACCGCCGCCCTGGGCGGACCGGGCCTGACCGCGCCCGAAGCCTCCGCCTTTGCGGTGGACGGTTTCTGGGAATTGCTGCGCATTCAATTGCTGGATGTTGCCGTGCTGGCAGGGGTGCATTTCCTGGCAAAGCGGCCGCTGCCCAAGGCGCTGGCGGCGCTGTTCTGCGGTTTTGGCGTGGCCTTTGCGCTGCTGGCCGGGGCCAAGCTGGCGGTGTATATCCGGCTGTTCGGCTTTACGCCGCGCCGGGTAGCGGCCGGGTGGTTCCTGGCGGTGCTGCTGGTGTGGGGTGTGTTGCTGCTGGTGCGGGTGTTTACACCCATCCCGGCGGCGCGCATTGGTATTGCGGTGCTGGCTGTCAGCTTTGTGGTGCTGAGCTGCACCGACCCCGACCGCCGCATTGCCGAAGCGACCCTGACCCGCTGGGAGCAGGGGATCGCCCCCCTGTTGGACACCGGTGTGCTCTCCGCCTGCGGAGCCACCCAGTACAGCAGCGAGGAAAAAGAGCCCCTGCTGGTAGCCACCACCGCCCGCCTGGTGCAGGATGGCTGGTTCACCGGGTGCAGCCTGGACGACGTATACCGACTGCATTATTTTGATAGAGATAGCCGAACTGTATACGTAGCTCAACTGGACGCAACCCACACGCTGCGCTTGACCGTGCAGGGCGATATCTGCACTGCTGCTGAACTTCTACCCGCATAAAATCGCCCCCTGCCCCGCATACAAAAGAGCAGGGGGCGATGTAGGACGTTTTGAAGATGTTTTTGCAGGCGGCGGCCAGGCAGATTTTGTATTTGGCGCGGCATCTCGAAGGTGGTGACTTCCCGTGGCCGCTTTCGTCCGCTGCCGAACACGCAGCCTTCTGGTTGGCACAGCTCAGTGCATCCATGAATTCTTCCACGGTGAGGATTTCAGATGCATCCAAATCCCTTGGCTGGGAGGAACGGAGCGCTTCCACATTAGGAAGAAACGAGGAATCCGTCTCCGCAGCCTCTTCCGCCTCACGTAGCTTCTGACGCACATTACCGGAAAGGTATTCATCTGCCGTCTGCCATACCATCTCTAAGGAAGTCGTTTCTTTTGTTCCGCCAAATGGCTCCCAAGGCAATTTTTGTCCTTTGGAAACTTTTGCCGCATTGCCTACGACCATTTCCTTCATCGTCATCATTGCATGTAATACGTTACTCTTTCCGGCTGCATTTGCACCGTAAATTGCAAGCACAGGCAACAATACTCTTTTTTCATCCGGATGGAGCAGGTATTCCTCAAATGACTTATCCTTGGAGGCCGCGAAACTGATTACGGCACTGTTCTTTATTGACCTATGATTTTCAACTGTAAACTGAATCAACATAAATGAATACCTCCATTCTCAGTATTCCTATTTTCAGTCTTCATTATAGCAGTCAAAAATCCGCGGATCAATATTTATTATCTTTTTTGCGGATTTTATTCAAATTTTGTCATTAAAATCTATTATTTATATTTTTACAGCCATTTGTATTCCGCATTTGCACACTCACAAACTGAGTATAAAAACAAGCATGAATGTAGATACGCATCAGATCGAAGTCTTTAACTCCGCCAGCATATCGATAGCATCCTGCAAAGTCTGCCCGATTTTATCCGTCTCCGTCTTTTTCCCAAGAACAAGATAATCAAGTGAAACTTCAAAGAGCGAGGCCATTTCCACCAGCAGATCAATGGATGGCGTATTTTTTCCGGTCTCAATTTTTCCTATCTACACCCGTTTCAGAATAGATTTCCTTAAGTGCTGGTCATTTACGGCATAGATAAGCGTTTTTCCCTGTTCTTCAGGAGATTCAGGGTCAATATCACGTGCGATTTCTTCAAGCACAGTTCTATTAAACGGCTCTGTAATTACTTTTCTGTTGAAAGATTCTACATCAAAGTCCAATTCATCATCGAGAAGCTCACTGTTCGTGATTTCTCCCGTTACAGGGTCATAAACAGTAACCGTGTCGCCGGATTTATAGTGAATTCCCTCGCCGCTGAGCTTTGTTTTCAATTCGTGAGGTGCATCATGGTCAACAAGATAACCTTCGATAACAGCTTCACGATATGTATACTTAAATACAGGTTCGCCAAAAATCTCTGTGGTCTGTAATGCCGGAGTTGCAGTAAGAGCAATCTTCACAGCATCAAAATATTCAATGACAGAACGATATTTACTCTGATAATCTATCTGGTCACGATAGAGCAGTTCATCCTCTGCCATATCTTTATCAAGGATGTACCCACGATGGGCTTCATCTACTATAATCAGGTCATAATCAGAAACAGCCGGCATAGTGTCCTCTGTATTGTACAGAATACGCTTTACCATACTTTGAACAGTCGCAACATGAATGCGGGTTTCTTTATCAATTTCTTTATCTTCAAGACCTTTGATATTGTAAATCTCATCAAGTGTCATAAGGTCTTCAAGCTTAACTTCTTTAAAGACATCCTGAGCCTGTTCACCGAGTGAAGTTCTGTCAACAAGAAACAGAATTCTGCGGAAACGGTCTGTCTTCAGGAAACGATATATCATTCCGAGAACTGTTCTTGTCTTTCCTGTTCCTGTTGCCATAGCAAGCAAAACACTCTGTCTGCCGTCTATAACAGCATTTTCCGTCGCCTTAATAGCATTAAGCTGATACGGTCTTAAATTCAGACCGTGTTCGTCTGTCAGAAAATCAAATGACATCAGTTTTAGATTTTCATTCTTGCTTTCTGTGTCCTGTGCTAAAAGCTCTTTGATACCATAAGAGAAATGTGCAAAAAGAGAAATCCCCCTGCAATCGCAGATTTTGCGACCGCAAGGGGGAGAAAACCATATTATACATTTGCCATTTGCTTGGCTCCGGTTTTCAAATATGTTTCCTGTTTTTTCTCCTCGGTCGCCTCGGCATAGATGTCCATGGTTGTCTGGATGTCCTTATGCCCCATAATCGACTGGATGACCTTCAGGTTAGTCTCTTTTTCGCAAAGTCTTGTACAAAATGTGTGACGCAGATGATGTGCAGAGAAGTCCGGCAGCATAACGGCCTCTCGATGTTCCTTCTTTGCATTGACCGCCTCCGTGGCATTGTAATCGGCAATGATACGTTTGATTGCACGATTCACCGACTGCGGATTGGGCACATTCCCAAAGCGGTTGCTGAAGACGAAACCTGTCATTCCATCAATGCTCACTTCATTCCAGCCATTTTCCTTCTGTTCTTCCCAGAGCATCTCAAACGCATCCTTTACAGAATCCAGCATGGGGATTGTCCTGATACCTGCCTCTGTCTTTGGTTTGGAAATATGCTGTTCAGCACTGCGATTTTCACCTGTCGGGTAATATACCAGATTATGATTGATGCTGATGGAACGTTTCTCATAATCCAAGTCTTCCCAACGAAGTCCCAATGCCTCACCGATTCGACATCCTGTTCCAAGCAATATCGTAAACAATGCCCACCAAGGAGTCATTCTCCTCATCCTCGTAATCCACATCGGCAAACGGCTCCAAATCATCCGTGTCGTCCTCGTCGTCACTGCCGCCGCTTACCGTCGGGAGGTCCGGGTACTCGATTTCCTCGTCCGGCACGCCGAACAGCACCACATGGGCGTTCGTACCGTCCCAGACCACCTTGCGGACAAGGGTGCGGATCGCCGTGCGCTTTTCTTCCACAGTCATGGTATCAATGCCGGATTTGAACATCGTCAGCAGCTGCCGGAACACATCAAACTCAATATCACTGAGGTGGTACTGCTCTGTCAGGCCCTCCAACTCCTGAATTCTAGAATCAATGTTCCGGCACTCCTGGCTCAGCTTCTCGATCCGCTTGATGACAAGCCCCTTCGCCGTGCTGTCATCCACAGCCGCGAGGGAGTCCACCAGCGCTTCGACCTTCTTCTCGGCCTCCTCCTTATCGCGGCGGGCAGCTGCAAGGCGGTCCTCATAGTCGGTGCGGTTGCCGGTGTAGAATTTTCGGCTTTGCTCCAACTGCGCAATGAACGCGCCCTGATTGTCCTCCATCACTTTGATTTGCTCAATGATTGCCAAGTCCAGCGTATTGCCGTTGGCGTTCCGCTCATTACACAGCTTATGCTTGCTGCGGTCCTTCATTTTGCAAACATAGGTGTAAATCCGTTTTCCGTCTGCCGTCTTGCGCTTGCTTAGCTTCGGGTACATTCGGCTGCCGCAGCGGCAGAACAGCAGCCCCGTCAGCAACGCTTCATTGCCGCGCGGCTTGCGGTAGGCTTTCGATTTATTGCGCTGTAAGGATTCCTGTATCCGTATCCACTCCCTGCCGGGAATGATGCCGGGATGCTCTCCCACCGATACGATCCATTCTTCCGGTGGCAGATACCTTGTGGCGCGTCCTTTTTCCTGATCGGTTCGATTGTAGACCATCAACCCATGTACCCCATCAAAGGCCGCTTTGTCCGAGAAAAGGTCTGCATCCCTATTTACAAGGTAGTTGTACACTTCGTCGTCGGCTATGACATACACAGGATTTTGCAAAATTGACTTGATGGAGAAGCGCGTGTGGTACTTGCCGTTTTTCGTCTTAATGCCGCGCTTCATCAGCTCCGCTTCCGTGTACGTCAGAGAATCCGACTCTTGGAAAATCTTGTAAATCAGCCGAATCGTATCCGCTTCTTCCGGGACCAGCTTCAGCTTACAGGCCTTTTTCGATTTACCGTCCACCGTTATGTGCTTGACGCTCTCCGATGCGTACCCTGTCGGGGTCGTTCCGCCCAGCCAACGGCCGGTCTTTGCCAGTTCGTGCATATTGTCGCGGATACGCTCGGCAATTGTCTCGCGTTCCAGCTGCGAGAAAACCGAGGCAATGTACATCATGGCGCGGCCCATCGGCGTGCCGGTATCGAACTGCTCCCGGATGGAGACAAAAGCAATATCCAGCCGGCTCAGTTCCTCAATCAAGGTGGAGAAGTCGCTGACATTGCGGCTGATACGGTCAAGGCGGTACACCACGATTGCCTTGAATTTGTGCTCATGGGCTGCCTTCATCATCCGCTTGAAGTCCGGGCGGTTCAGGTTGCCGCCGGAAAAGCCTTCGTCTTCATAGACGACCATCGACTCCGCGTAGGCGTCCCCATAATGGGTGCGGATATATTCTCGGCTCAGTTCGACCTGATTGCCGATGCTCTCGCCTTTGCCCGTAAACTTTGACTTTCGGGAATACACAGCAATACAGTCTTTATTTTTTGCCATTGTCAGCCCTCCTTACGATAGCGAATCCTTGTCACACAAGGGTGCGCAGATATTCTTCCACATTTTGATATTGAATGCCATCTACCACTTGGCTTTTTCCTCGGTAGAGGACAAATTTTTCGGTGATCGGGCCATAGCGGTGCTCTGTCTGGGCGCATTTCTTTTCGTCTGCCAGATGGCGATACTGCTGCGGAACAGCTTCCTCGCTGTGTTTGATTTCAAAAATCTGGCAACAGCCCGCCTCCGGGTCAAATACCACCATATCAAATTCACCCACAGGAAATTGCAGGACAAACACCTGCTTCTTGGGATTTGCCAGCTTGGTTTCCAGCAGAACGATATCCTCCAGCATCCGCCCCTTGATTTCGTTCAGGATACGCTCCTGCACGGCGGTACGTTCCGCCAGAGACAGTGCGCTGAACGTCTCGTCTAACAGCAGACTGCGAATCAGTGCATCTGCCTGTGCGTAGCGCAGACCGGGCTGTGCAGTCACCGTGCGGCTGGACTTTGTGCTGACATCCGGCAGATGCAGCACATCGATTTCCCGCGTCAAATCCAGCAAGTCCAGATACTCCTTGATTTCTGCCGCGTGAACGTCGTCCAGTTCTACCGACTGTTCTGCCCTGTTGCGGATTTCCAGCAGCTTCCGCAGGCTATCGGTAACGGTCACAATGTCAACGTGGTCGAGTATATCTGTGGGATTTGCGCGGTCACGGCGCAGATTGCTGGCGGAGATGCCAAGGTCGTGCGACCTCCAATCCTGCGTCAGCACTTCCAGCGTGAATCGGTGGTTGATGTCCTCCACCACACGGTTGATGGCGCTGGTCAACTCGTTCTTGTCGTATAAATCCCGCAGATGGCGAAAATGCCCTTCATACTGATAGCAGCGCAGGGAATGTTGAATATTGCGGGCGATGGCCGTGTCCACATATTCGTCGGCGCTTTTCTTGCTGGCAAAGGTGGAAGTCTCATTGTAGTGAACACCGCCAAGACTCATCGTGCCGCCGTAGCGGATATACTCGTCGATGCCGTGAATGCCGAGAACTGACTCAAACTCGTGATAAGGGATAAAGGTCGTGTGCAGCAGAATACAACGGTCGTAAAGCTGCTCGTCCTCGGTGAAGAGAAAGCCCAGCGAGTCCGTGCCGGAGAGTACGATTTTCATGCCGCAGGCCGCGAACACGTCCGAGAACAGCGCCGCGCCTTCGATGAAATCCTCCATCAGTGTTACTTCATCAAGGAACACATAGCGGAAGCCCTGCGCTTCCAGCAGTTTGAGGTCATGGTTCACATCTGCCAGCGTATCCCTTGCCGTGATTTGGACGAACGCCGCTTTAGCCAGTTCTGCATCGCTCATCTCTGCAAAAATCTGGCGAATCATAGTGGTCTTGCCCGTTCTGCGCAGACCATAGAGAATAAACACCTTGTCCTGCGGTTCGCCGTAGATAAAGTCATGCAGCTGCCGGAAGCACTCGCGCTTGCGATAATTGCGGGTGGGTGCCGCAAAAGAGCGCAGCGTTTCGTCTACGCGGACGTTCGTTGTAAACGCGGAAGTGTCTACGGGTTTTGCTTTTGGCAGATTCTTTTGCAGCGCTTTCAGTTCCTGCTCCAATTTTTTCCGTTGCTCAATCTGAGCGCGAAAACCTTCCAATTCTTCCGCAGGGATATACTTTTCCCGCCGCTTCTTATCTTCCGTCCAACGGTGGTAGAAGTATTCCTTGCCCTTGACGGTTTTCTTTGTAATGGAGCCAGCAGGCAGCATTGAAATCTGCCGCTCCAACTCCACCGCGCGGGCCTGCATTTCAGATACTTCCATATCACACCTCCTGTGAGTTACTATTCTATGTAGAATTATACCCTGTTATACCCACATAGTCAACGTCATAACAGAGTATAATCCGGCTTGCTATATCCCCACATGTTCTTTGCTGACCTTAATAGGTGCTCTTACCATACCTTTATGAACGCCTATTCTCGACCGGTCAACGATATGTATTATACAGTATTATAACATGAGCAATTCGTCAGTAAAAGAACAAATCGTGAAGTTTCCTTATATAAATTTGAAAACTTGCATTACATCTGCACAACATCCGCACAGTGATTGTATATACGTGTATAATCCCGTATGTTACAATTAGTATGTTCAAAATAGGGTTCAGCCAAAAGGTTGGACATTTTCACCCAGAGTCGTACCTGACTTTTTCAGGCACGGCTCTTTTTGTTTTGGACAAATTCTGAAAAGGGAGGTTTTGCAGATGACCGTAATACGTCCACCTTGACGCAATGATTACGCAATAAAACGACGAATACGCAAAAGGACGTATTGATTGCGTATTAGCGGCCTGTGGCTATGCTGTTGGCAGCACCTAATACGTCTTTATGCGTCCTTTATGCGCATTAAGGATGGTGATTCTATTGAAAAACCGCGCAGCGATTTATCAGCGGGAAGCCGCTGAAATGCTGCATAACATTTCGCTGTACCCCGGTCTGACCGAAGAACAGCTTTGCCGGTTCTTTCCCGAAAAAGAATTGACGGCAAAAACTTTGCTTGCCCATATGCTGAAAGAGGGACGCGTCTACTGCGGCAAGAATGGTCGCTACTACGCAAATCAAGAAGCACAAAACGGCGCAGATAAAGACTTATCCCACTGCGTCTGGGTTCTGCTCGATTTTATAGATCAGGTAGAATACCACACCGTTGGAGAATTTCCGGCAGCTATCCTCTGTTTTGCAAATGGAGAGTTATATGAAATCGTGCCTATCCCGCAGGGCAAAGAGACTATGATTTGCCAACTACTGCGCCAGCCGCAGAAAGATGCCGGCAAGCGCATTGTGGTGGTAGAGGATACATCCCAGATTGAGTTGCTGGATATTCCGCAGGTGACGGGGTTCTGCACGGTGGCCGAAGATGGAATCGTCAGCTACTACAAAAAGGAGGTCACACTTGAATCACAGTGCGTCCGTCCGGCAGACGGACAAAGTAGTCCACATCTGCCAGCATGAACGGGTATTGCGGATGCTGGAACATCTTTTTGATCTGGAATACCTCCAGCCCGGTTTTCTTTGAGAAAATCTTCTTGCTTTTCCCATGTATTTTATGATTCTGCTCTTATCCAGCGTTATCAGCTGTTCCAGAATTACCATGGATGGCCTGGACAGTCCCCGTACATCTTTTAACAGATAGTGCGTAGGCTGCTTCGGCTTCTTTTCTGTATTCGATGTCAACGGTGCTACAATCAATGTCGGAGCAAAATGATTTCCAACATCATTTTGAAGAACCAGCACCGGACGGATGCCGCCAATTTCAGCACCTATCACCGGATTCAGGTTCGCTAAGTATACATCGCCGCGCCGATATTCCCAAGTTTGTCGCATCGGCATCACCTCCATCTTGAAACAATTTCATCTGTTTATATACGCCTCCCATTCGTTCTCAACCCCCGGAGGCAGGGAAATCATCAGGCGTCAGCTTGCTATGCCGTCTCATAGGAATCGAACCTCTCCGCCTTCCTTATGGCAGAGCCGCGAATTACGAAAGTATCATTGTCCCATGCACGCGCTCATCGCCATATCCGTGGCAATCGGATATTTCAGTATGATTCAAAATCGCTCACTGCCTTGCTTTTTGTAATCACCCAATCGGGCAGGCAGGTCATGGCGCATCACCATGCGGCTCAACGTGCAGGAATGTACCTGATGAAATGTATATTCTGTTGTCAATGTGCGTTTTATGATTTGCCGACTCTACGGCAATAAAGGGTTTCTTCTACATCCCTTCACTTATCAAAGGAGGATTTCCGCGCAAATCGCGTCCCTCCATCAGAAAAATTTTTCAGCTTTTTCTCTGATGAGGCGAATCATCTTGTCTACATTTCTTTTATTTGCTCCGACCCATTTTGCACACTCTGGTACCGTAAGTCCCATTTTGAATCGCAGCTTATACGCTCAAATTCACCGAGTAAATGCCAGCTACGCTGTTCGATCAAATTCTGTATCGCCGGAGCGGAGAAATCCAGCATCGGCGTTTCCATCAAATATCTCTCCATGTCTTAGACACATCCTTTCAAAAACGAGAGCTCCAGCAAGAGGTTTTCCTATTTTGGTAAGTTAGATTGCGCTAACCCATGTGCCTTCAAAAAGCCGCATCTCTGCGGCTTTTATGAGATACCGGAAGAATGCTATCATCTGCAGCACTGTCGTGGTTCTTAATCTCGATGCGCCAAAAAGCAATCCTGCTCATGAGAATAGATCACCCCTACTGCCTGCAAATAGGCGTAGATGACCGTAGTCCCCACGAACTTCATGCCGCGCTTTTTCAAATCCTTGGATATGCTATCCGATAATTCCGAGCTTGTCCGTCCCGCTTCATAAATCACTTTGCCGTCCGTCCAATGCCAGAGATACTCTGAGAAGCCATAGGCGCAAACCTTCTCCAGATCGAAGTCATCGAAAGCCTTGCGGAATGCCTCCTGCTTGTTGAGAACGCATTCCCAGGACAGCCCTGCCTGAAAGCACTCCAATATCAGCATCTCAAAGAGCTTCCGGTCATCATGCACCGGAACGCCCCATTCCTCGTCGTGATAACGGATGTACCGCTCATTTTTCGGATTCGCCCAACAACAGCGTATTTTTCCGTCTGTCCATTCCATCCGTATACCGCCTTTCTAAAGTTTAATCTTAAATCTGAAGGCTCTCCGCCCACTCGGTCAGCTCTTTGATGCTGGCATGAGGATTAAGCACTCTGCCTTCCATTAGCTTTGCTCCCTTGCAGCTGGGTGCGAGCTTCTCTTTCGTCTTACCCATGCCGCTGCCGCCGGATGTTGCAAACGGAATAATCGTCTTTCCGGTCAGGTCATAGCTTTCAAGGAAGGTATTGATGATCGTCGGTGCGACATACCACCAAATCGGGAAACCTACGAAAATGGTGTCGTAATCATCCATGTTGTCCCGTTTGGATGCAATCTCCGGACGAGAAGCCGGATCATTCATCTCAATGGTGCTGCGGG
>CAVAGJ010000010.1:69790-72838 GCA_963588145.1 Coriobacteriaceae bacterium | reverse complement strand
GAAAGATACGTTGGTACGTTCTCTCTGGTGATTGTTCACAAAAACTAATGGAGAGTAAGTATTTGTACAAATGCAACGCTAATTGATACGGCATGGATTGCTTATCTTTCAAAATATGAAAATGTACATTTTAATGTCAGTTTGGACGGTATGAGATTAGAATCGCATGGAAGATTTAGAGGAAATCTTTCGATAGAGATGTTCGATAAAATTATATCTACAATAACAACTTTAGGACATTACAAACTTCTAAATGGCATTTTGACTACGCCCAACACTTACGCTACCATTGATGAATATATTGATCTATGCTGTTTTGCTAAAAAGGTAGGAGCACATTATGTCCTTATGAATCCTTTGTCTCCGTTTGGAAGAGGAGTAAAGACACAACAGTTAGCTTATACAAATAATGAAATGTGTTTGTTGAAAAAGCAAACAGAACTGCTTGCGACGGATAACTTTCAAATTGTTTATATACGTTTCCCTAATAATGAGCAGAAACCTATTGGAAAATGTCCTATTGGATCTGTTCTATATGTTTTCACAAATGGCGATGTGGCAATATGTCCTTATATGGTTTTTGCTGCGAATGGTGAAAATAGATATAATGCAAAGGACTTTATTTTGGGGAATATTTTTGGTAATGAAGAACTGGACTTATCCACCGAGATAAAAAAATTCATAAAGCATTATTTAATGCAAAACACTGCTTATAAGAATTGCGGAGCATGTAGTAAGGGGTGCTACGCCATCAAAATATCTAACGATCAAGACCTTTCAGATTGCGATTTTGATATATGTCCTTTAGCAGGGAGTAAAACAAAATGAGAAAAGGATTGTTTATAAGTGTCGATGGCCCTAATGGCGCGGGAAAAACAACATTTATTCGTACACTGGTGGAAAATTTAAGCGTCAATTATGATGTTTATGATACTAGAGAACCATCACCTACTTCATTTGGGACTTTTGTTAAAAAGAATGAAGGGGGGCTAAAAGGTATGCAGTATGCCCAATTAATATGGGCTGATCGACATTACCATCTACAAACGTGTGTGCAACCACAACTTTCTTTAGGAAAGATTGTAGTATGTGATCGTTACATAGATTCTAGCTTTGTACTGCAAGGGTTTGATGGCGTTTCGGAAGAGCAAATATGGGAACTTAATAAATCGTTTTTACGGCCGGACCTTAATATTATATTACTTGCAGATCCTGAAATTTTACAGAAAAGATTGCAGAAGAGAGAAAGTCTTTCGGCGTTTGAAAAAAGAATGACGCGAGAAGAAGAAATATATATGTATAGAAAAGCCATTGACTTTTTAAGCAGAAAAAATATACCACATATTATTTATATGAATAACACATATGATGAGTTGCAAAAAAACCTTAAAGATGCAACCATTAGAATTCATGAAATGACGGGGTAATTGGTATGAGCTTACTTAAAGTTATGACTCTAAATATAGGAAATCCTTCACTTCAGCGTGTTCAAAAGCAGATTGATTGGTTGGAAACTAGAGATGAGGATGTTTTTGTCTTGACAGAAACGAAGTTGAGTCAGGGCTGCTTATATCTGGAAGAGTATTTTGGTGAAGTGGGTTCTACGTTGTTTGATTATGGGAAGGAACCTAAATTCCATGTTTTTTTCCCGAAATCTCAAACAGAAGATTTAGGAGTTATGATTTTAAGTCGATTCCCAATATTATCGACAGAGTCTTGTTTTGAAAAAAGTAGTCCTTATTATTCAAGGCTAATCAATGTCTGCCTTGATTTCTATGGGAATAAAGTGGGTGTTATGGGATTATATGTCCCGTCGAGAGATTCTTCAGCAGAAAAAATAAAACGTAAAAAGCAATTTGTAATTGACTATTTGAACTATTTAAAGCAACTCGGCGGAAAGAAAGAAATACCATATGTAATTTGTGGCGATTTGAATGTCTTAGAAGAGAAGCATGTTCCGCACTATCGAAATTTTTTGAAGTGGGAGTATGATTTTTATGGCCGTTTTAGCCATTTTGGCTATACGGATGCATTTCGGTTGTTACATCCGACAGAAAATGAATATAGCTGGGTAGGGCGGACAAATGACGGTTACCGTTACGATCACTGCTTTGTATCCAAAGAAATATCCAAGCGTGTTGTTAAATGTTGCTATATACATGAAACTCGTAAGATTCCGATTACAGATCATTCTGCGCTAACGCTGACCCTTGACTTTTAACTTGCCACCTCAAAACATTTTGTTGGGAAATTCTACGCGGTCTATGACAATCAGGTTGCGGTTAATGATGGCTTTGAATATAAATAATGGTATAGAAAACTGTCAAGTATCTGTATCATATACGTGTGCAAATAGTCGGTTTGGCTGGAAAGGATTGAGTATGCAATGCCTATAACGGTAAATGTTGCAGGGCAGGTTGGATAAATAAGGTTTCCCACTTCAAAGGCGCTATGGCCTCTATTTGAAACAGTTATTAATTCTATTCAGTCACTTGAGGAAAGTGACACAAAGAAAAAAGTGATTGTTATTGATGCTTTGCGTCCAGAACATACGCAGCTTAAAACTGGGGAACAGAGGCGTACTATAATGGCTAAAGAGCGAATGGTGGATGATGTGTAAAAAGATTTAAAGCACAAAGACACCAGCATAATAACCATGAGTACGCGCAACTAAGGAGAGCAACTGACTCTTAATCAGTGGGTCCTGGGTTCGAGTCCCCGATGGTGCACCAAAAATAGCCTTACGGAAACGTAAGGCTATTTTCATAATGATTGCCGCTTTGTGTGAGTGCCTTCATTTGCCACTGACTTCTGTCCAAGTCAGTGGCTCTTTTTCCAAGTCAGTGGCTCTTTTTATTTTTTAAGAGAAATTCAAGAACTTTTAGTGTAAGAGAAACGGTGGCATATATGTAGCTGCCAATAAAAGTAAGCAGCAAAATTATTTCCTGAAAACTCTCCATTAGTTTTTGTGAACAATCACCAGAGAGAACGTATCAACGTATCTTTCCAGTGAGCGGATAATCAAGAAAATCTAAGAATATGGATAAA
>CAVAGJ010000010.1:0-69780 GCA_963588145.1 Coriobacteriaceae bacterium | reverse complement strand
TCATATCCAGCAGGTTCATCCGTCTAGCGGAGACCTCAATTCCTTCGTTCTGCCCCCCTCATAATTTGGAGGCGATAATCAAGAAAAAATTATATCAGAAAGGGAGAGGGCCTGTCAAAATAAGCTCTCTAATTCCTTAGTGGCGGTTTGTTGGTACAATACCAATGAACCGCTTTTTTTCGTGCAAAAATTCCGGATGCCCCAAAAGAGAGTGCAACTTAGGGAGTTTCTAATCCCTGAAAAATTCGGCATAGTCGTTGTAGGTGGCTATGCCGTTTTCTTATGTCTCGGAGCTGGTGCTTGGTAGTTCTCCGATGTAGTTCCAGACCACTTTGATTTTCTGAACCATGTGGCCGTCAACTTTCTCAGCTTGGTACACATAGATCTTTTTTATGAATTTCCGGATAATGGTGGCGCTGTAACCACCACCCATCATGCGTCTTTAGCGGGACGGGCGGATATGAAATCCGCCCCTACGGGGGACGAGACGGGGAGGATATTGGGCAATCTGGGCTGCCTTTAGCACTTCCCCAGAATCTGCTTGATCTCTGCCAAATTGGCGGCAAAATAGATGCCTTCTTGGCGGGCGGGGGTGGAGAGACCCATTTCAATCATATGATCCAGCAGGGCTTTCAGACTGTTGTAATAACCGTTCAGATTGTAGAGGATGCAGGGAGCATCCAGATGCTTGAGGGAGACTTTCGACATGACCTCGGTGATCTCCTCCAGGGTGCCGGTGCCGCCCGGGAATGCGATAAACGCATCGCCCAACTCAATCATTTTGGCCTTGCGTTCGGTCATGCTTTTGGTGACAATCAGCCGGGTCAGGCCGTCCAGTTCGTAGCCTTCATCAATGAAAAACTGCGGCTCTACGCCGATTGCTGGGCCACCAGAGGCTATCACGTTGCGGGCTAGCACACCCATCAAGCCGCTGTCAGAGCCGCCATAGACCAGCGTATGGCCGCTTTCGCCGATCCATTGTCCCAATTCGGCCACGGCTTGCTGCAGGGCGGGGTCTGTGCCGTAATTGGCGCCCAGATATACGGTAACATTCATAACAGGCAACTTCCTTTTACTTTACTATACAGCCAGCATAACGCGAACCGCGCTATTTTGCAAGAGCGAATCGTCCAAAGAGGAGCGGAAACGGCCGCATAACTCTGTGCAAAACATGAAAAAACTATCGAAAATACTGACCGCTATGCCATGCGCATGGTGACCGAGGCCTACATTGCGGACGGAGAAAGCTGGCTGGAGTCGATCCGGGCGGTGGCGCTGCATGCGTGCGACCAGCGGATGACTGATAGCGAAAAGATCCGCAAAGCGCAGCAGCTGGTTTGCAACGATCAGTACCAGACGCAGCGGGAGAACATCAATGACAATGTGGCGGTCTGCACCCAAAGCCTGTTCGACCAGACGAAAACCCGCCAGAACAATGCGGCAACTGTGTTCGGTGACATTTACTCAGGGCTAAAATTAGCGTTGCTATGTTGATTTTGGCAACGCTGATGATGCGCGCCGTGATGTGGCATCTGATTGTAAAGCCGTTGCTGTTGTATGGCAAAAGCAGCCAGGACGGGGGATCTTCCTGGTGGTGGGTGTGGCGGAACTGCAAAATCTGACTGTGACCTACAACAAGGTTTACCTGGAAAACTAGGAAACGAAGATGCTGATCTGCCACGAGGCCGAGCATGACGCGTTGATCGCTGAGCTGAATCGCGGGTCGTTCGAGAAGAGTTTATCCATCTATGAGAAGGGGCAGTCCGACTTTTCGATGATTATCTGCGATGTGGACAGTTTCAAGGCGGTTAACGACACCTACGGCCATGCGGTGAGCGATGAGATTTTGAAAAAGTGGCTATGCTACTGCAAAAAAAATCCGCAGTATCGACTATGTCTGCCGCATCGACGGTGACGAGTTTGCGGTCATTATGATGGATATGGCCACAAACCTGACCTACACTATTAAAAAGAAAATCGATACGGACAACGAACTGCTGAGCAACCCGGCTGATGGACTGTTGCCTATTTCGCTGAACGTAGGTGTAGCGTTCTCTGACCGCAAGGAACCCGGTTAGCGCATTTTTAAGGATGCCGACTACGCGCTGTACCATGTGAAGCAGCGCGGCAAGTATGGTTGCAGCTTTTATGGCACGGAGCAGGAGCTTTGCGCGGAGCCGGAGGCCGTGGCGCCTGTGAGTGAAACCGAATAAGCGGGAAACATGGAGAGGGAAAGGCTGTGGCCTTTCCCTTTTTGTGCCCTCTGCTTGCGTGGCGGGGCAAATTGTGGTAGTATGGCAGGGGGATTAGGAGGATGATGGTATGTCGATCAGTATCCTGCTAGCGGAAAAAATCGCGCAGCTGTTTCTGATTTTGTTGATGGGGTATATTGTGGTTCGGGTCGGGCTGCTGAAACCCGAGGATAGCCGGGTGCTGTCGGTCATTATGGTGTATCTGGTCATGCCGTGCATGATTTTGAACGCATTCCAGATCGATAACACGCCAGAGGTGCGCACCGGTATTGCGTATTCGTTTGTGGTGGCGGGCATCATGCATCTGCTGTTTCTGGCGCTGACGGCGCTGCTGAAAAAACTACTGAAGATGGACGTAATTGAGCGGTGTGCTGTAATTTATTCCAACGCATCGGCGCTTGTCATCCCGCTACTGCAGGCAACATTGGGCAACGAGTATGTGGTGTACTCTTGCGGGTTCATCATTGTGCAGTTGGTGCTGCTGTGGACACACTGCTGCACGGTGCTGCGGGGCGACAAAGGTGTTGACCTGAAAAAGATTGTGACCAACCTGAACCTGATCGCCATTGTGGTGGCGGCGCTGCTGTTTGCGCTGCACATTACGCTGCCGGCGGGGCTGGTGACGACCATCTCCAGCGTGGGCAACATGATCGGCCCGTTGGGCATGCTGCTGGCGGGTATGGCGATCGCATCCAGCCCGCTGAAAAAGCTGGTGTTTACGCCGCGGTATTACCTGACGGTGTTTCTGCGGCTGATTTTGTACCCGGTGGTGACGCTGGGGCTGTTATGGTTGTTGAAAGCGCAGACTTGGATCCCCGATGGCAAAGCGATTTTGATGACGGTATTTTTGTCCGGCATCACGCCGGTATGCTCGGCGCTGAACTCAATGGTGCAGTTGTATGACCGGGATATGGAGGAGTCCGGGGCGTTGTATGTGTTGACAACACTATTGTCGATTGTGACGATGCCGATGGTGATTGCGGTGTTTGAACGAGTTATGTGATTGTATATATACGGCTACTCGGACCTGCCGCAGGGTAGGCAGGGGCGGGGCGGGATCTTTTAAGAACAAATCAAGCCATTTCCACCGGTTTATCATTCAAAACCTTTTCGAAAAAAGCACCGTTGAAGAATTGGATGAAAGGTTCAAGGCAGAAGGCGCAAACCAGGGTGCTGATGCCGACCAGGCCGCTCAGCAGGAAGGGCAAGACCCAGCAAAATGATGACGATGCCGATCACTATCCCCAGGGCACGGCGCGCAGTGGGACGCTCCGTTTTCATGGCTTTCTCCAGCTTTCTTTATAATGTAGAGGGGATGTTCAGTGTAACAGGGCAGGCAGCGTAGGTCAACCGTTGCAGCGGTTGCAGGTGCGCATGCCGTTGACCCCCGCGCCCAGGAACATTACATTGATGCTGACATTCAGCCATAGGATGACCAGGATGATCGAGGTCAGGGAGCCGTAGATATAGGACAGCTTCCAGGACGTGCGGATATAATAGGTAAAGATTGAGGAGAAAACGAACCAGACGATGGCCGTAAACAGTGCCCCGGGAAGTTGATCCCGCATACGGCGGTGACCGCCCGGCACAAAGGTGTAGATCAGAACAAAGGTTAGGATGGATAGCCCAAAGGCTGCTAGTGCACTGAAGCTAACCAGGCTGCGCAGTTTAATAAACAGATGGCTTTGGGACAGCCAGGGTAGCAGGCTCAGCGCCCAGTGGAGCAGGGGGCTGAGGTTCTGGCAGAACAGCACGATCAGCAGCAACCACAAAAACGCGAAGGTGTACACCACCGCCCACAGCCGGTCCAGCATCGTGCGGCGGGAACCGGGCGTTAATTTTTGCAGACCCTTTTGGATGGCCGCCATGCCGCTGGATGTCGAAACCAAGGTGGTGATAACAGCCAGCGATGCCACAAAGGTGTTGGAGTTTTCGTTCATGCTGGTGATAAGCCCGGCGATGGTCTCGCGGATGACCGGCAGGTCCGGCAGAAAGCGGAAAAACAGCTCGACCACGCCCTCAATGGTGAAGCCAGGCAAGGTGTTGACCACCACCAGCAGCCACATCAGCAGTGGGAAAAAGGCGGTCAGAAGAAACAGCGTGGCGTGGCCGGCGTAGACTGTCATATCCTGGGCCATGTACTGCTGCAGCAGGGTGATGACGGGCTGCAGTTTTTTCTTCATGCTTCTACCCCCGGGCACAGGCCGCGCATGGCGTTGTGAATCAGCCGGTAGGTGCGCTGGGCCATCACCTCGGGCGGGGCGGGTTCCTCGGTCTGAAGCCAGTTTTTAATAAGCCCTACGCAACCGAACAGGCAGAACGAATACCCGCTGTCCAGGTCAGCCTGGCAGTCTGGGGAAGCAGCAGCCAGCACCTGCAGGCTGTAGCGGGAGAGGATGCTCTCAATTTGCAGCAGAAACGCCATGTCGCCGTGGGGCCCCAGCAGCGCGGCGCAGATTTCGCGGTTTTCGGCCATCAGGGCAAACAGATCCCCCACCAGCGGGAAGATTTGCGTCTGGTGTGGGTCGATAGGGTGCGCTTGAACGGACGCTTCGATGCGTTCCAGCAGTTCAGCCTCCACCGAGGCGAGCATCTGGTCAATGTCGGTATAATGCAGATAAAAGGTGGAGCGGTTCACGTTGGCGTGGGCGACCAGATCTTTTACGGTGATGTCGCCGGCGTTTTTCTCCTGCATCAGTTCGGCCAGGCCCTGACGCAGCAGGGCGCGGGTGCGCAGGATGCGGCGGTCGGTTTTAGGTGCCGTCATAGGGAGCCAAATCCTTTCCTAATATAGTACAGGTATTATACGCTAAAACGGACAGAAAAGCAACACCATGTTGTATACTGGACGTTTTGTGCAGAAAATGCGGCCTGCTGGCTTGATAAGCAGATAACGCTTGCTTTGTCCCCAAAATCGGCGTATAGTGGGGATATGATTTATGTATGGAGGATGAGGGATGAAAACAAAAGATAAAATTGTAGTGCGGGGTGAGTTGGCCTTGGTGCTGGCGGTGCTCATCAACAGCTTTGCGGTGGCCGTGACGGTGTATGCAGGGCTGGGCATCTCGCCAGTATCCAGCTTCCCGTATGCGGTGTCGCTGGTGTTCCCGTTTTTGACGCTGGGCACCTGGACGTATCTGTTTCAAGGGGTGTTGGTCATCACCCTGATGATACTGCGCAAGCGGTTTGTGCCATCGTACCTGTTCAGCTTCGTAGCGGGCTTTTTCTTTGGCAAGCTACTGGATGTGTTTGGGGCGTGGCTGCCCTGCCTGCCCTACAGCTTGGGCTGGCGGATTTTCTACTTTGTAGCCAGCTGCCCGGTCATCGCGCTGGGCATTGCGCTGTCCAACCGATGCAAGCTACCGATCATTCCCACCGATTTGTTTGCCCGCGACCTGGCGGAGATTATTAAAAGGCCTTACCCCAAGGTGAAAACGACCATGGACCTGACTTGCGTTAGTGTGGCGGCGGTACTTACGGTTGTGGGCACCGGGACGTTGAAAGGTGTTGGTGTTGGTACGATCGTGGCGGCGCTGACCTATGGACGGACGGCCGGCGTGATTGGAAATTTGATTGATAAGAAGTTTTATTTTGTGTCGGTGCTGGAGAAGTGAGTTCGATTTTTGCTGCTTGCCCTCCTCCAGGAAACCACGCAATAACCCCCAACGGCTGAAACGGTGGAAAACTTTTACCCCAGCGCCACATCCAGCACCATCATCACACTAAACCCTAAGGCAAAGCAGAGGGTGCCAATGTTGGAGTGCTTGCCCTGGGACATTTCGGGAATCAGCTCCTCGACCACCACGTAGATCATGGCCCCGGCGGCAAAGCTGAGCAGGTAGGGCAGGGCGGGCACCACCAGCCCGGCGGCCCAGATGGTAAACAGTGCGCCTGCCGGCTCCACAGCACCGGACAGTGTACCCACCCAGAATGCCCGGCCGCGGCTCATACCCTCGGCCTTCAGCGGCATCGAGATGATGGCTCCCTCGGGAAAGTTCTGGATGGCAATGCCTAGGGATAGTGCCAGCGCACCCATCGCCGTGATAGACCTGCTGCCTGTTACGTAGCCTGCGTACACCACGCCAACGGCCATGCCCTCGGGAATATTGTGCAGCGTGACGGCCAGCACCAGCATCGTAGTGCGGGAAAAGCCGCTGTGGGGGCCTTCGGGTGTGTCAGTGCCCTGGTGCAGATGGGGTACGGCCATGTCCAGCAAAAGCAAAAAGCCGATGCCCAGCCAGAAGCCAACGGCGGCAGGGAGAAACGCCAGCTGCCCCATGCTCTCGGATTGCTCCATGGAGGGGATCAGCAAACTCCAGATCGAGGCCGCCACCATGACCCCAGCGGCAAAACCGGTTAAAGCACGCTGCACACCTTCGTGTAGCGTATTTTTCATGAAAAATACGCAGGCAGAACCTAGTGTAGTACCGGCAAAGGGAATAAGGATGCCGGGCAAACATTGCGTTAGCATAAACTAACCCTCCGCGTAAAAAGTGACCCGCCCTGCCCAAAATGGAAGCAACAGCGGGGAAAAGTTGACGAAAAACGCAAACACAGCATTTGCCTTATCCTACCACACCCGGCCCGTGCCGTCAATAGCTAGGCAGATGTGAACCGTTGGTTAAAAATATATCAAAAACACTTGCGCAAATTCCTTTTTATGCGTATAATATGAGTATTGGGCGCAAAGCGTCCCCATAACAATGTGTAATACCGAGAGGAGCTTTTACTATGGGTTTGGGTAAAAAGACCATTGACGATGAAAACTACGCTGGCAAGCGCGTGCTGGTTCGCTGCGACTTCAACGTCCCGATGAAGGACGGCGTAATCACCAATGACAACCGTATCAACGCGGCTCTGCCGACCATCAAAAAGCTGATTAATGATGGCGCCAAGGTCATCTTGTGCAGCCACCTGGGCAAGCCGAAGAACGGCCCCGAGGCTAAGTTCAGCCTGGCCCCCGTTGCTGTCCGCCTGAGCGAGAAGCTGGGCCAGCCCGTCACTTTTGCTGATGACGACACCGTTGTCGGCGAGAACGCCAAGGCTGCTGTTGCCGCCATGGGTAACGGCGATGTCGTTCTGCTGCAGAACACCCGTTTCCGCAAGGAAGAAACCAAGAACGAGCCCGCTTTCAGCGAGGATCTGGCCAGCCTGGCCGATGCTTATGTGGATGACGCTTTCGGCTCCTGCCATCGCGCCCACTGCTCCACCGCCGGTGTTACCGACTACGTTAAGAATACCGCTGTCGGTTACCTGATGGAAAAGGAGATCAAGTACCTGGGCAACGCCGTCAACGATCCCGAGCGTCCCTTTACCGCCATCCTGGGCGGCGCTAAGGTCGCTGATAAACTGAACGTTATCTCCAACCTGCTGGAAAAGGTCGATACCCTGATCATCGGCGGCGGCATGGCCTACACCTTCCTGAAGGCCCAGGGCTACGAAATCGGCAAGAGCCTGTGCGATGATTCCAAGCTGGATTATTGCAAGGAAATGATGGCTAAGGCCCAGGAGAAAGGCGTTAAGCTGTTGCTGCCCGTTGATACGGCCTGCATCAAGGACTTCCCCAATCCCATCGATGCCCCTGTCGAGACCACCATCGTTCCCGTCAGCGCTATCCCTGCTGACCAGGAAGGCTGTGACATCGGCCCCGAGACCATGAAGCTGTTTGCTGATGCCGTCAAGGCCAGCAAGACCGTTGTCTGGAACGGCCCCATGGGCGTGTTCGAGAACCCGACCTTGGCTGCCGGCACCTTGGCTGTTGCCAAGGCTATGGCTGAGAGCGATGCTACCACCGTCATCGGCGGCGGCGACAGCGCTGCAGCTGTCCAGCAGATGGGCCTGGGCGACAAGATGACTCACATCTCCACTGGCGGTGGCGCTTCTCTGGAGTACCTGGAGGGCAAGGAACTGCCCGGCATTGCCGTTATCCAGAAGGCTTGATTTTTAAAGTAAACCCGCAGGGCGCGGCGGCAGAGCCGCTGCGCCCCTTTTTGTTTGAGGGATATATTGTTTGAGAGATATAGATATATGAGATAAAGGAGTACGAAAATGGATAAGCAGAATCGCAAGGCAATCATTGCCGGCAACTGGAAAATGAATAAGACTGCTACCGAGGCCGCTGAGCTGATCGATGCCTTGATCCCTGCCGTGAAGGACGCTGGTTGTGAGGTCGTCATCTGCGTGCCGTTCACCGACCTGGTCACCGCTGTTGCCAAGACCAAGGGAACCAACATCCATGTTGGCGCTGAGAACGTCCACTTCGAGAAGTCCGGCGCTTACACCGGCGAGATCAGTGCTGACATGCTGACCGACCTGGGCGTTGAGTACGTTGTCGTTGGCCACAGCGAGCGCCGTCAGTACTTCGCCGAGACCGATGAGACCGTCAACAAGCGCGCCAAGGCAGCCCTGGCTGGCGGCCTGAAGCCCATTATCTGCGTCGGTGAGAGTCTGGCCCAGCGTGAGCAGGGTGTCACCGAGGAACTGGTCCGTATGCAGGTCAAGATTGCCCTGAACGGCGTGACCGCTGACGAGCTGAAGAACGTTGTCATCGCCTACGAGCCCATCTGGGCCATCGGCACCGGCAAGACCGCTACCTCTGACCAGGCACAGGAAGTCTGCGCCGCTATCCGCAAGGTTGTTGGCGAACTGTACGGCGAGGATGCCGCCAAGGCCCTGACCGTCCAGTACGGCGGCAGCATGAATGCCAAGAATGCCGAGGAACTGCTGGGCAAGCCCGATGTTGACGGCGGCCTGATCGGCGGCGCTTCCCTGAAGGCTGACCAGTTTGCCATCATTGTTGACGCTGCCACCAAGGGCTGATAAAATAGAGAAGAAACCTCTATTCACCCGATTAAAGGAGTCAATTGTTTATGTCTAAAAAACCTGTAATGCTCTGCATCATGGACGGTTTCGGCTGGACGCCGGAGGAAACCTACGGCAATGCCGTGGCCGCCGCCAATAAGCCCAACCTGGACAAGATCTTTGCCAACTACCCCATGACCACCATCCAGGCCAGCGGCATGGCTGTCGGCCTGCCGGACGGCCAGATGGGCAACTCGGAAGTTGGCCACACCAACATGGGCGCTGGCCGCATCGTCTACCAGCAGCTGACCCTCATCACCAAGTCCATCAAGGACGGCGAGATGGTCAAGAACCCCGTGCTGGTCAAAAACATGAAAGCTGCCATCGATGCCGGTAAGGCCATCCACCTGATGGGTCTGGTTGGCACCGGCGGTGTCCACAGCCATGCCGACCACTGGTACGGTGTGCTGGAAATGGCCAAGCACCTGGGCGCTAAGGATGTCTACCTGCATTGCATCATGGACGGCCGTGATACCGACCCCCACAGCGGCAAGGGCTTCCTGGCTGACCTGCAGGCCAAGCTGGACGAGCTGGGCATTGGCAAGATCGCCTCTGTTTCCGGCCGTTACTACGCCATGGACCGTGACAACAACTGGGACCGCGAGGAAAAAGCCTACGCTGCTTTCGTGTACGGCGAGGGCAACCACGCCGCCAACGCTGCCGAGGCTATCGAGGCCAGCTATGCTGCCGACGTGACCGATGAGTTCGTTGTGCCCGTTGTCACCTGCGAGGGCGGCCGTGTGCAGGATGGCGACACCGTCATCTTCATGAACTTCCGCCCCGACCGTGCCCGCCAGATGACCCGCATCTTTTGCGATGATGCGTTCACCGGCTTTGAGCGCCGCGGCGGCCGCAAGCAGGTCAATTACGTCTGCATGGCCGAGTACGATGCAACTATGCCCAACTGTGAAGTGGCCTACCCGCCGGTGGAGTTGAAGAACACTCTGGGCGAGTACCTGGCAGCCCACGGCAAGACTCAGCTGCGCATTGCCGAGACCGAGAAGTATGCCCATGTAACCTTCTTCTTCAACGGCGGCGTGGAGCAGCCCTGCGAGGGTGAGGACCGCAAGGTCATCCCCAGCCCGAAAGTTGCTACCTACGACCTGAAGCCCGAGATGAGCGCCTACGAGGTTGCTGACGAGTGCAAGGCCCGCATCGAGAGCGGCAAGTACGATGTCATCATCCTGAACTTCGCCAACTGCGACATGGTCGGCCACACCGGCGTGTTTGATGCCGCTGTCAAGGCTGTTGAGGCCGTTGACAAGTGCGTGGGCGAAGTTACCGATGCTGTGCTGAACGCCGGCGGCGTGGTATTCCTGACCGCTGACCACGGCAACGCCGAGAAGATGAAGAACCCCGATGGTTCTCCCTTCACCGCCCACACCACCAACGTGGTGCCGTTCGCCGTCATCGGCGCTGGCGATGTGAAGCTGCGCGAGGGCGGCTGCCTGGCAGACATCGCCCCCACCATGCTGCCCTATATCGGCCTGCCCGTTCCCGAGGAAATGACCGGCAAGAGCATCATCGAGTAACCCGCCTTTTTGAAAAAGGCTGGGCGAAAAACTTTTAATCAAGTACCCCATAAAGCGGGAGCCTGCGGCAAGCGGGCTCCCGCTTTTTTGGTGTTGAGAAAAAACACCAAAAATGGTATAGTAGAAAATACAAAAGTATGCCTGTAAGGGGATTGCCACATGAAAGAAAAATTACGATCGCTGCTGTGCAAACCGGGCGTGATCGCCCTGCTGGTCGTGGAACTGTTGGTGGTAGGCTTTGCCCTGGCGGCCGCGCTGCGCCCTGCGGTGGTGTATGAGTTCACGGTAGATCAGTGGAAGAATATTGCCCAGGAATCGGAAATCGCCTACGATGAGGACGGCCGTATCGGCGTGACCGAAATGACCGATGGAGAGGACATCCTTCAGACCCCCGCCATGACTCTGCCCAAGGGGCACTATACGATTACGGTAGATTATAACTACATTCCCGGAAAACTGGAAAGCGGACGGGAGCATCATGCTTGCTTGTACTTGAAAGCAGAACTGCCCTATGTAGTCACGGGGGAACGCGAGTTACTGAACATAGATGCCCATAGCGATACACTGGAATTCAATGTGCGGCATACAGCAGATGCCATTCGCCTGGTGGCACACAATGACGGGGGCATCTTCACGCTTGGTGCGGTACACATTGAGCAGAATATGGTGTACGCATGGGCCTGTGTGCTGGGCTGGATGCTCAGCTTTGTTGTGCTGGATGGTTTGTGCCTCGTGTTTGCTGCCGCCCGAAAAGACGAGGCAAGAAGAAAAATACTTGGATGCGGGCTTTGCCTGGCAGCCATAACTGCGCTGGCCTGTGCTCCACTTTTAATAGATGGTGGAGGGCTATGGGGAGATGACAGCATCTTCCACCTTTCCCGCATCGAGGGAATCGCTCAAGGTCTGCGCGAGGGGCAATTTCCTGTACGCGTTTACAGTATAGCGAAAGATGGTTACGGCTATGCTTCATCGATGTTTTACGGTGAACTGTTGTTGTATTTCCCGGCAGTGCTGCGCCTGCTGGGGGTAAGTGTACAGGGAGCGTATCATGCCTATGTGATCGGCATCATGGCGCTGACATCGGGGATTGCCTTTTACAGCCTGCGGCAGATATTCAAGGATAATAAAATTGCCTTGTTGGGTACAGCGCTGTACACGTGGGCACCGTATCACATGCATAATGTGTATATTCGTGCAGCAGTGGGTGAGTACACGGCACAGGCGTTCCTACCGTTGATTCCGGCGGCGCTCTGCCTGCTTTACAGTAAAAAGTTTCCGACAAAGCAGCAGGCACATACGGCTTGGGTACAGCTCGTAGTCGCGTTTGGTATGCTGGTGCAGGCGCACATGCTTTCGCTGGAATTGACAGCAATAGTCTGCGCGGTATTTTGTCTGTTACGGTTTCGGCGTACCTTCAGCAGCCGGGTGTTTACAACCTGGGCAAAAGCGGCTGGTACTGTAGCACTGCTGAATTTATGGTTCCTGATGCCGTTCCTGACGCAGATGATCAGTGGGGATTATAAAGTTCTGCAGGAAAGCTCGTTGGCGGATGCTTTTGACATCCAGGATGGTGCATTGCAGTTGGTGGATTTCCTGGCAGCAAACCAGGAAGCGCTAGGGTTGGGTGTCGAGTTTTTGGTCGGTGCGGCTGCGTTTGTATGGTTCGCCTATACGGCTGCAGACCGGAAGCTGGGACATGAAAGGCAGATCGGTTTATGTGCGCTTGGCATCGGGGTAATCGCGTGTTTTGTGGGTACAACGTTTTTCCCCTGGGGCGATTTAAAGCAGCTGCCCGTATTGGGAAAAATCTTGCTGAAAACTCAATTTGCCTGGCGTTTTCTTACAATTGCGACGGTAGCGTTTATGATCGTATGCTGCTGTGCGGTGGCCTGTCTGCGGAAAGAAAAAATCGGTCAGATACTGGCTGGTGTATTAACGTGCCTTTCCCTGATAGGGGTCCTGCAATTTTATCGGGGGTACCTGCCGACAATGCGTACTGAGTACGTGGGCGGCCGTGGAGAACTGATCTATGCAAATGACTTCAGCAATGAAGCATGGCTGTATGATGGATTATATCTGCCGGAGGGACTTCGTGAGAATCGGGACGGATTTGAAAATCTGGAAGTAGTGACAACGGTAGAGGTTGCGGAAATCACCCGGGAAAATGGTGTGACTACCCTGACCTGCACCGAAACCACCGGCCAGGACCAGCACGCAGAGCTACCGCTGGTGTATTACCCCGGCTATACCGTGTTGGAAGGCTCAGGTACAGTGTTTAAAACGGTCAACGGTCTGGTGGGTGTTACCGTTCCTGCCAATTACAGAGGTATCATCCGAGTGGCTTTCCGGGAACCCAAACGTTGGCTGTTGGCGGATGGTGTGAGTGTGGTGACAGCAGTAGGTCTTGTAGTGCTGATGCTGCGCAAAAAGAAAACGCGGAGATGTAGTGAAGGTACACCCTGAGGGAGGATGCAACAGATGATGGAAAAAATCAAGGGCATTTTTAGAAACCGGGGGGGTAATACTGCTTTTGGCGGCCGAGCTGCTGGTGGTGGGCTTTGCCTTAGCCGCCGCCCTGCGCCCGGCGGCGGTGTATGAGTTCACGGCGGACCAGTGGGAGAATATCGCCCAGGAGTCGGAAATCAGCTATGACGAGGACGGCCGCGTCGGCGTTACCGAAATGACCGACGGCGAGGACATCCTGCAGACCCCCGCCATGGCCCTGTCGAAGGGACACTATACCATCACGCTGGATTATCACTATGTGCCCAGCGTGTGGGAGGGCGGCGTCGAGCGGCGCTCCTGCCTGTATTTCACTTCGTCTGAGGCGGGGATCGTTACTGGCGAGAAGCCCTGCATCGACGTGAAAAAGCAGCAGGACACCCTGACTCTGAATGTCAGCGATGACAGCGAAACGGTCCGACTGGTGGCGCATAACGATGGCGGTATCTTTACTCTGGGCACCGTGCGTATCGAGCAGGATATGCTGTATGCGGGTGCCTGCGCGATGGGCTGGCTGCTGTTGTTTATACTGCTGGATGCCTTTTTGCTGCTGACCGTGCCCGGCAGCCCGGTGCAGTTGGCAGATGCCGAATTGGGAGCCTGCCTGTGGGTGCTTTGCGCGGTGGCCGTGCTGACCTGCGCCCCGGCCTTGACGAACGGTGGCGCAGCCAATGGCGCGGATTGGTCGTTCCATCTCTCCCGCATCGAGGGCATTGCCCAGGGTCTGCGGGAAGGCCAGTTCCCCGTGCGCATTTACAGCATGGCGAAGGACGGCTACGGCTATGCGCCATCCATGTTCTATGGTGAGTTGCTGCTGTACTTCCCGGCCGTGCTGCGCTTGCTGGGCATGAGTGTGCAGGGCGCGTACCATACCTATCTGCTGGCCATCCAGCTGCTGACGGCGGGCATCGCCTTTTTCAGCCTGCGCCAGATTTTCAGACACAATAAAACAGCGCTGGCGGGCAGTGTTTTGTATATGCTGTCCACCTACCACCTGTACAAAATTTACTGGCTGAGCGCGGTGGGCGAGTACACGGCCATGGCGTTTTTGCCGCTGATCCCGGCGGCACTGGTGGAACTGTACGGCGAGCGCCCGCTTACCCGCAGACGGCTGCGCCGGGCCTGCGTGGAGCTGGTCGCAGCCTTTGGAATGCTGCTGCAGGTGCATTTGCTGTCCATGGAAATGGCTGTGCTAGCTACAGCAGTGTTTTGCCTGCTGCAATTCCGCCGCACATTCAGCAAGCCGGTGCTGTTTACCTGGCTAAAAGCCATGGCGGTAACGGTGCTGCTGAACCTGTGGTTCCTGGTGCCGTTCCTGACCCTGATGCTGAGCGGCGACTACAATAACATGTACACAGGCAGCCCCGAAAGCGGCGGTCAGGTCGTGAAGAACGCGGGCCTTCGCATCGCTGAGCTGTTTGGCTGGCAGAAAAACCATAATAACCTTGGCCCGGAACTGTTGGCAGGCGGGTTTGTACTGCTGTGGTGCTGGCTGAACCTGCGGGAACGCGAGGATAGCCCGGAAGGCAAAAATATCCGTGTCGGCCTGTGGGCAGCGGGCTTTGCGGCGCTGGCCTGCTGGATGAGCACCAACACCTTCCCCTGGCAGACTGTGGGACGCATCCCTGTCGTGGGGCGTGTATTGGTGGCAATCCAGTTCCCGGGACGTTATCTCTCTCTGGCGACGGTTTTGCTGGTGCTGGCGGCGGCCTGTGGGCTGTCAGCCCTGCGGCGTACAGGTTATGCGCGTACCATGGCAGTGCTGCTGTTGGGAGTGTCGGTCTTCGGAGCGGCGCTTTTTTTCCGCGACCAGCAGACCGATGTTGCCTACCTGGGCGACGGCGGGCAGCTAATCTACTCTGAGTACAAAAAGTTCAACATAGGCTGGTATTTTGATGGCCTTTACCTGCCGGACGGTGTGCGAGAGACGCAGAACGGCTATGAAAGCACCGTGCCGGTCACGACAGTGGAAGTGACGTCTATCGAGCAGGCCGATGGCATAACCGCGCTGACCTGCGCTGAAACGACCGGCCAGGACCAGCATGCAGAGCTGCCGCTGCTGTACTACCCCGGCTACACGGTAGTAGAAGGTCCCGGCACCGCCTTTAAAACCGCCAACGGCCTGGTGGGTGTTACCGTTCCTGCCAATTACAGTGGTACCATCCGAGTGGCTTTCCGGGAACCCAAGCGCTGGCTGCTGGCGGATGGCGTGAGCGTGGTTACGGCGGCAGGGCTGCTGCTTTGCGCTGCGAGAAGAAAAAAGGGCAAGCATAGAAAAGCAGCCTGAAAGGATGCCCCTCTTTTACTGGGGACGGCTTGCGCTTTGCGTGGAAATGGGGTATAGTTAAAGGCAGGAAAATAGAAATGGGAGAATTGGATGGATAAGCAAATGAAAAGCAGCGGCCTTAAAAAAATAGGCAGATTGCTGCCGTGGCTATGGCTGGCAGCCGGGTATGTGCTGGATCTTTGGTTCCAGCTGGTACCGGGAAAGTGGATCGTGGATTCTGACCTGGCATCAGATATGATTCTTGCCAATATTTTAAATAAAGAGCATAGTTTTTTCAGCCATAATTGGTATTATTCCACAGAGATAAAGGCGGTGGGGCTCCACTGGTTTTATAAGCTGGGGCTGTTACTTTTTCCCAATGATTGGCATTTGGCACGGACCTTTGGCATGGCAATAGCGTTGCTTTTATACTCCGCAGTTGTTCTGCTTTTGGCACATCGCATAGGGCTGGGGAATATTGGTGTCTGGATGGCTGGTGCACTGATTTGGCCATTTGGTCGCAGATATCTGATTTATGCAATTTACGGCGGATATTATCTGGTATATACGTTCTTTTATATTCTTGTCCTTTACTTTCTGTTCAAGAGCGTAGAAAAGTCCGGTAAGGCGTGTATAAAATGGTGTGCTTTGGCCTGTGTTGTGTCTTTGATTGCCTGCCTGAATGGCGTAAAGCAGTTGATGGTGTTCCAAGCTCCACTTATCTTGGCAGTGATGATTTTGCTACTTCTCGCTTTGAACAACTGTAAAAAGACAGATTGGCATAGTGCTTTACTGGCCTGCGATACAGAGGTGTGGCTGACAATTGAAGTGAGTGCCACGACTTTTGCGGGACTTGTAGGGTATATTATAAATACTAAAGTGCTGGCGATACATTACGCGTTTAAATCTTTCAGCGGAGTAACATGGGATCGCTTTGGCGTAGATTGGACATTGGACCGTGTCCTGATGGACTTTTTCCATGAGTTTGGTTATCAGGATGGCGTAGGTGTGTTCCACTTCAGTGGAATTGCCTCGGGTGTCGGCTTGTTAATTGGCGTATGGCTGTTCTTCTGCATTGTGCGGCTGGTATGGCGCTACAAAAAGCTGAACACCGTGCAACAGCTGATGACTTTACTGATGCTTACGATGCTGGCTGTATGTGGTATAGCTTACACCTACTTTGGAAACTATTGCCAGTATTTCTGGTTGACCTGCATGCCGGTGGCTATTGCTGTCATGATGATCGAAGTCAAGACAGAAGATATGCATCTGCCTGGCGCAAGGGCTATACTGACATTGGTGCTGGGGGGGGCAATCACGCTTTGCTCGATCAACAATGTCCGCCAGGAGATCGAGCACCCGACGCTGGGGCATGTTGGCTTGGATAAAGTAGCTAATTGGCTGGTAGAAAACGGCTATAAAGAAGGCTGCTCGACTTTCTGGAACGGAAATGCCATGGTAGAAATGAGCAACGGCAAACTGGATATGTGGGTATCTGGCGATGTGAACCGCGTCAGCGTGGAAGGTTGGTTGCAGCCAGATTATCACCTGACCCGATTCCCGGCAAATCCGTTCCTGCTGGTAGATACCAAGACTGACGGCCCGGCGGAAGAAAGCGCCCTGGTCCGCAACGGCCATGCCACCGAAGTGTATAACGATGGCCGTTATGTGGTTTACGCCTTCGACTCTACGGAGAATCTGCAAACTGCTGCTGAACTTTCGGATGCAGAGCGTTCCGCGCAGTTTGCGAATGCCAATTCTTAAAATATAATTTGTCATACAACAATACAAAGGAGAAACCTATGCGTTACTGCAAAAAATGTACGATGCCGGATACCCGGCCGGGGATTACTTTTGATGCCGAGGGCGTGTGCAGCGCCTGCCGCCATTATGAGAACCGCAAAAATGTGGACTGGGATGCCCGCTTTAAGGAGTTCGAGGCCTACTGCGACAAGTACCGCGGCATGAACGGCCCCGGCGGGTACGACTGCGCGGTCGCTGTTTCCGGCGGCAAGGACAGCCACTTCCAGGTCTGGATGCTGAAAGAGGTCATGCACATGAACCCCATCCTGTTCAGCGTCGAGGATAACTTCCCCATGACCCAGGCGGGCATCCATAACCTGAAAAACATCAGCGAGGAATTCGGCTGTACCATTATCTCCTGCAAGCCCAACATCAAGGTGCAGAAAGTCCTGATGCGCAAATTCTTTGAAAAGTACGGCAAGCCGACCTGGTATGTCGACCGCCTGATCTACACCTTCCCGCTGCACATGGCGGCCAAGTTCAACACCCCCATGCTCTGCTACGGTGAGAACGTCAGCTTTGAGTACGGCGGCAACGCCGACAAGGAGACCTACTCCGCCATGGACCAGATCGAAAACGGCGTGGCCGTGGGCATGCCCATGGAAGAACTGCTGGGCGATGGCGTGACCGAAAAAGATCTCTCTCTGACGCTGGCCCCCAGCGCTGAGGAGCGCGCCAAGCTGGATCCGTTCTATATGAGCTACTTCGTGCCCTGGAACAGCTACAAAAACTACCAGATCGCCAAGGCCCACGGCTTCCATGACCTGACCCACGAGTGGGAACGCACCCACCATGCCGAGAACTTCGACCAGATCGACTCCCGCGCCTACCTGGTACACAGCTGGCTGAAGTACCCCAAGTTCGGCCACGCTGCCGCCACCGACTACACCGCCCGCTACATCCGCTACGGCATGATGACCCGCGAGGAGGCTATTCCCATCATCAAGGAGCGCGATGGCAAGCTGGACCCGCTGTGTGTGCGTGATTTCTGCGAGTTCTGCGGCTACACCGAGAGCGAGTTCTGGGCGGTCCTGGACAAGTTCTACAACCGCGACCTGTTTGAGAAGAACGAGTATGGCGAGTGGCAACTGAAGCACCCCATCTGGGAGGAAAATAAATAATGGTACGTCATGTTATTTTGTGGAAACTGAAAGATATGCCCGAAGCCGAAAAGGCGGCCGTTAAGGCGGGCATCAAGGCCGGGCTGGAGAGCCTGGCCGGGCAGATCCCGGGGCTGTTGGAAGTGCATGTTTACACCGAGGCACTGCCCAGCTCTGCCAATGCGGACCTGATGCTGGACACCAGCTTTACCGATGAGGCAGCCCTGAAAGGCTACGCCGTCCACCCAGCCCATGTGGCTGTGGCCGATGGCAAAGTGCGCCCCTATACTGCCGTGCGCACCTGTCTGGACTTTACGGTGTAATGCCTGCGATGTAATAAAAACAAGAAAATGCCGCCTGGTAGGACCCCACTATCAGGTGGCATCTTAGATTGCGGCAAAAGAAAAAGTGTGCGGATATAAGGATAAGAGGCTATGCTGTTCAATTCAATCGAATTTTTACTATTCTTCCCCCTAGTGGTTGTGATCTACTTTGCCATTCCGCAAAAGCTGAAACAGTTGTGGCTGCTGCTGGCAAGCTACTACTTTTACATGTGCTGGAATGCTAAGTATGCAATCCTAATCCTGCTGTCGACGGTGATAACCTACGCCAGCGGTCTCCTGATGGAAAGCATAAAGCAGAAAAAGTATGATGCACAGAAAGAAAAGAAACTGAAAAACTGGGTGGTTGCGCTTAGCTTTGCCAGCAACCTGGGTATTTTGTTCTATTTCAAGTACATCAATTTCGCTCTTAGCATGCTAGGGGGGTGCTGCGCTTTGCCTATATTGAATTGAATGTTCCCACGTTTGATATTATCCTGCCGGTGGGCATCTCGTTCTACACGTTCCAGGCGTTGAGCTATACCATGGATGTGTACCGGGATGAGGTTTACGCGGAAAAGAACTTTATCCGCTATGCACTGTTTGTTTCGTTTTTTCCGCAGCTTGTCGCAGGCCCGATCGAACGCTCCACCAATTTGCTGCGGGAATTGGCAACCCCGAAAAAGTTCAATTATGATGCCTTTATTGAGGGCACACTGCTGATGCTGTGGGGCTATTTCCTGAAAATCGTTGTCGCGGAAAGAATTGCTACCTTTGTAGATAAGGTTTACGGGGACTATTACACCTACGATGGTGTTTATCTGATCGTTGCAACAGCACTTTTTGCAATACAGATCTACTGCGATTTCGCTGGGTACTCCACCATCGCAATGGGCGCGGCCAAGATCCTTGGCGTTCAGCTTATGGGAAATTTTGATGCACCTTACTTGGCTACTTCCGTGGCGGGGTTCTGGCGCCGGTGGCATATATCGCTGACATCGTGGTTCAAGGATTACCTGTACATCCCGCTGGGCGGCAGCCGCAAAGGTAAGGCTCGCAAATACCTGAACAAAATGATCGTATTTTTGGTAAGCGGGCTTTGGCATGGGGCGCAGTTCTCCTATATTGCGTGGGGTGGCATCAACGGCCTTTACCAGGTAGTGGGGGAAATGTTGCAGCCGGTACGTGATAAATTGGTAAATGTGTTGGGGCTGAACAGAAATTCGCTGGCGCATAAAATGGTCTGCATGGCAGGCACATTTGTGCTGGTAGATTTTGCTTGGATATTCTTCCGAGCAGACCGCTTTATGGATGCGCTAAATATTATCAAATCCATCCTCAGCGTACACAATATATGGATACTGTTTGACGGCTCCCTCTTTAAATGCGGCTTGGACGAGGGCAACTTCCGCCTGATGCTTTTGTCGATCTTCATTTTGCTTTTGGCAGATTTGTGCAAGAAAAAGAAAATCGAGATCCGAAAGATTATTATGAAGCAGGATACTTGGGCCCGCTGCCTGATCCTTTCGTGTTCGGTCGTACTGCTGCTGGTGTTCGGTAAATACGGCCCCGGCTATGATGCAGCAAAATTTATTTACTTCCAATTTTAAAGGGGAAGGAACGGAATACGCGTGAAAAATAGTGTAAAAATAAAACGCATCATTGCGTGGCTGGTTGCGATACCGCTAATGGTGATCGTGATTCTGGTGTGCGGCCAAGTGATGGATCCGGCCTATTCGTCTGGTGGATTTGATACGATCGAAGCCTTTCATAAAATCGAGGACAACACCCTCGATGTGATGGTCTACGGTTCCAGCCGCGCCTGGAAAGGCTGCGATACAACGGTTATGGCGGATGAATACGGCCTGTCAGCCTACAATTATGGCTGCAACTGGCAGGCAATCAATACAACGGCCCTGTTTTTGCAGGATTCGCTGTTGACCCAGACACCCAAAGTGGTTTGCATAGAAACGGGCCTGGTGGATAATATCGAAAAAAATACGGGCATGGATGGCCAAATCTATTATACAAAGGCAATGCCCAATTCCCCGGCCAAGAAAGATTATTTAGCACAATGCTTTGGTAAGGACCCGGAAAAGTGGCTGTCTTACTATGTGCCGTTGATCGTATTCCATGATAACTGGAACAAGATCACCTATGAGAGCTTTCACTCGGCAGGGTATCAGCATTATTTGGATACAAGGGGATATTTACCCGGCAGTAGTGTTAAGGATGTGGAGATCCCGGATTACCGCACCTTCAAACAAACAGAATTGAGCGAGGACTCGCTACAGTCGCTGGATAAAATTGTGGCGGCCTGCAAAGAAAAAGGTGTACAGATCATTTTCTATACAGCCCCTATCGCGGAAGAATATGACCATATTAACGCTCTGAAAGCATACGCAGAAGAGAACAGCTGTGTGTACCTAGATATCTTTGAGTACGCCGATGAGATTGGCATCCGTGGCGACAGCGATTTCCAGGATGAAACGCATTTGAATACATCGGGCGCAGCAAAATTGGCACGCTTTCTGTCAGAATACATCATTGCGCATTATGATGTGCCCTATACGGTAAGCTAATAAAAGCCCCCTGGCAGTGAACTCTGTCAAGGGGCTTTTGCTATTATTGCGTACCCGCCTGCCATACGGGGACTTCGCCGTAGGCGTAGACGTCGATAGTGGCAGTTTGCTGTAGGGTGGCTGCGGGGGTGTAGTGCTCTTGCAGCCAGGTCTGGATGCGTAGGGCCTGCTCGTCGAGGGATATCAGGTAGGTGTGGGGACGGGTCAGTAGGCTTTGCATGGGATTTTCTAGGTCAAGGGCGACAAGCAGATTCAGGTAGAACGGCTGGCCGCTGGTGTTCCACTCCCCCCAGGCAAGGTTTTGCCGCACAAACGCGGTGCTGGGCAGTTTGCCCTCCATCATATAATGCTCGGTCATGTATAGGGCCATCGACATCGAGTCCCACAGGTAGACCGTATCCGGGTCGTCTGCGGGCAGCAGTGCGGCATCGTCGGCAGCGGCGGTGCCGGCGTGGATGGCCAGCTGTGTGACGTGGTAATTGTGGCGGTTTTTGACCAGCAGCAGGCACAGACAGCAGGCGGAAAGCAGGCAGGCAGTTCTCCAGAAGCAGCGGGGCGAAAAGCGCGGCGCGGGCGCGGCATCAAGAAACAGCGGTAGCAGAACGCTGAACTGCATCAAAAAGATCGAGACAAACAGCCGTTCCGGCAAGCGGCCGCTGTGCAGGTAATACAGTGTGATCAGCAGGCTGCCCAATACGGCCAGCAGCGCTTCGAGCTTTGCAAGCAGCGGTGAACCGGAAAGCCAGATGGCTACCAGAAAAAACACCGTCAGGATGCAGAATACCCGCAGCTGCAACGTGGAGAACGCAGCCAAAAAGTCATGACCCAGCGTGCCGAGCCCCTCGGTCGAAAGGCCCTTTTTGGCAATGGCGGCCAGCTTTTGCAGGGTGGGCGTGTCGGCAATCGTGGGATCCATCAGGATGCTGGAGGAAAGCGTTTCGTAGTCGTTTTCGTCCAGGCCCAGTGCCGTGACCTTGTCGGCAACCTCGACCCAGGGGCGGCTGGGGTAATCCACAAACGCGCGGCGGGCATCGCTGTACGCTTTGCCAGCGGCATATTGGGCCGAGAACAGCGGCAGCAGTGCCGAAAAGGCAACCAACAGCAGCGGCGGGAGCAGGGCAGGCAATAGAACTTTTTTAACCTTGGCAAGCGGTAGCGCATGGCGCATGGCCAGCACTACAAGGTCCAGCAAAAGGAACGGCACCATCAGGGCAGCACCCTCGGGCCGCCACAGGATGGCCAGGCAAAGGAACAAGGCAGCCCAGAACAAAGAGCCGCGCGGCATGGTCCTGCGCAGGGCCAGCACCAGCGTGGTGACACCGGCCATGGCAAAAAAAGCGCAATGTACCGTGTAGTTGGTGTTGAACAGCGGAAACCGAAACAGCAGAATGCTGAACGACACCAGGCAGAAGACCCGCTTCGAGGCAGGCTGGATGCACCAGGCAATGACCGTGCCGACCCACCAGGCTGTCAGTGCCACCAGGACGCGGCTGATCAGGGTGAACCAGTCGACCGAAGACACCAGCGGGGCCAGCCGCCCCAGCACAATGCCCAGCAGCGGATGAATGACGGGGCAGACGGCCCCGCTGCCATACAGCCCGTTGCAGGTCATGCTGACTAGGAACGAGTCGATGTCCAGATACAGCCGGTCAATCACGCCCGAAAAGATGCAGAAAAAAGCAGGAAGCAACCCCTGCACAGCGGGCGAAAGCGAAATACGGGAACCCTTGTTCAAAGAATGCAACTCCTTTTGGCAAATCAATGTACCAACATTTTACATCCTGCGGGGGAAAAACACAACCCGACCGTGCAAAATTGCTGCCTACAGCCCTTGCATAACGAAAAAACCTGTGCTATAATACCCACGAACGGCAAAGGTGCCGTCCGTTAGCATTGCTATCGGACGGTGCCTTTTTTCTTTTATCTTGCCGATGGGAGTGTAGAAATATGGAAAAGATGCCCCGCTATGTGGAAATCGATTACAGCAAGTACGCGCCGGATCTGCCGGTAGAACAGCGGGAGGCCTACTACGGCCTGCCCAAGCACGTGCAGTTCTGCAATGAGTGCGTCATGAGCAACCAGAAGCCCAACTCCTGCTACGAGTTTGAGCATACCATTAAATCCATCAAGAAAACCATGGTTATCCAGGAGGACGGTGCCTGCGATGCTTGCCACGCCTGCCATAACAAGGCCAACGGCCAGATCGACTGGGCGCTGCGCGAGAAAGAACTGCGGGAACTGTGCGACCAGTACCGCAAAAACGATGGCAGCTACGACTGCCTGGTGCCCGGTTCCGGCGGCAAGGACAGCTTCTATGCTGCCCATCTGTTGAAGTACAAGTACGGCATGCACCCGCTGACCGTCACCTGGGCACCTCACATTTATACCCCCTGGGGCTGGGACAACATGCAGGCCTGGATCCACGCCGGATTTGACAACTACCTGTGTACCCCCAACGGCATGACCCACCGCCTGTTGACCCGCCTGGCGACCGAGAACCTGTTCCACCCGTTCCAGCCGTTTATTTTGGGCCAAAAGCAGCTGGCCCCCAAGATGGCCGCCAAGTTCGGCATCCCGTTGGTGTTCTACGGCGAGAACGAGGCTGAGTTCGGCAACCCCATTGCCGACAACAACTCGGCTCTGCGCGATGAGCATTTCTTTGCCGTCAACGACTACGACCACATCTACCTGGGCGGTGTCAGCCTGCGCCAGCTGGAGGAGGACTACAAGGTGGACAAGGCCGACCTGGCTATCTACCTGCCCAGCGAGACCTCGAATCTCGAGAAAAACCACATCCAGGTGCGGTATTTGGGCTATTATGAGAAGTGGCATCCCCAGGGCGCGTACTACTACAGTGTTGAGCACGGCGGTTTCCGCCCTGCGCCGGAGCGCACCCAGGGCACCTACTCCAAATACAACTCCATCGATGACAAGATCGATGACTTCTTCTATTACACCACCTACATCAAGTACGGCATCGGCCGCACCACCTACGATGCTGCCCAGGAGATCCGCAACGAGGAGATCACTCTGGACGAGGGCAAGGCGCTGTGCAAGAAGTTTGACGGCGAGTATCCCGACCGCTTTGAGAAAGAAATCTTCCAGTATTTGTCGCTGGACCGCCAGCATTTTCCCTGGGCCAGCCAGCTGTTTGAGCAGCCCAAGATGGACCGCGAATACTTTATGCACCTGGCCGACCGGTTCCGCTCGCCCCATCTGTGGAAGTGGGAGGACAACATGTGGAAGTTGCGCTATACCCCCTATGAAGGCGACAGCGAGGTACTGTGGGGCGACCCGCGCGGGACGCACCATGAGATTTAAGAGGTCTGACTTATGGGTAAAAAAATACGCCTGATCGCCAGGTTAGATGTGAAGGACACCAACCTGGTCAAGGGCATCCAGTTGGAGGGGCTGCGCAAACTGGGCGACCCCAACCAGTTCGCCAAAGAATATTACGAGCAGGGCATCGATGAACTGTTGTACATCGACATCGTGGCCAGCCTGTACAACCGCAATAATCTAAGCGATATTGTGCGCAAAACGGTCGATGATGTGTATATTCCGGTCTGCGTGGGCGGTGGCCTGCGCAGTGTGGAGAATGTGCGGCACATTCTGGCTATGGGCGCAGACAAGGTTGCCATCAACACGGCGGCCATCAAGCGGCCGGAGCTTATCACCGAAGTTGCCGAGGCGTTCGGCAGCCAGTGCATGGTGCTGTCCATCCAGGCTAAGCGCAGTCGCACCTGGCCCGGCAAGTGGGAAGCTTACTATGATAACGGCCGCGCACACTCCGGCTACGATGTGGTGGAGTGGGCCAAGCGCGGTGAAGCGCTGGGTGCGGGCGAGATTTTGCTGATGAGCGTGGACAACGAGGGCTTGCAGCGCGGCATGGATCTGGAATTGATCGAGGCCGTGACCAAGGCTGTCAATATCCCGGTGATTTGCGGTGGCGGCGTGGGCTGCGGCGATGACATCGTGGACGGTGCCAACGCCGGGGCGGATGCCGTGGCATGCGCGGCAGTGCTGCACTACAAAAAAGAAACGGTGGCGGAGCTGAAAGAGGACATCCGCGCCGGGGGAGTGGAGGTGCGCCGCGTATGAAAAAGGTGACGATCATCGACTACGGCCTGTCCAACCTGCTGAGTGTGCAGCACGCTTTTGCTTATTTTGGCGCGGAAACACTGGTGACCGGCAAGGCCGAGGACGTGCTGGCCGCCGATGCGCTGGTTTTGCCCGGTGTGGGGGCGTTCAAGGACGGCATGGCCGGGTTGGAAAAGCTGGGGCTGATCGAGTCGATCTGCCAGAAAGCAGCCGCCGGTACGCCGCTGCTGGGCATCTGCCTGGGTATGCAGATGCTGTTTGACGAGTCCGAGGAATTTGGCCTGCACAAGGGTCTGGGGCTGATTCCCGGCCGGGTGGTGAAGATCCCGTCTACCGACATGCAGGGCCGCCCCCAGAAAGTGCCGCATATCAGCTGGAACCCGCTTAAACCGGCGGGTGGACGCGCAGATTTTGTGGGCACCGTGTTGGCTGGGGTAGTGCCCGGCGAGGAGTGTTATTTCATCCACAGCTACGAGGCTAAGCCTGCCAACGAGGCCGACCGGTTAGCTGATACTGTGTATGGCGGCCGGGCGGTATGTGCCGCTGCGGCGCATGGTTCTGTGGTGGGGTGTCAGTTCCATCCAGAGAAGTCTGGGAAGGTTGGACTCAAGATTATTGAGGAATATCTTGCTGAAATTTAAAGAATGCACTTTGCGGGGGACACCACCATGCGGTGTCCCCTTTTTATAATGCTATCCACCAGGTAGCTTTCATTTTGGGTTCCAAAAGAACACCTAACGGCGAGATGCCATTAAAACGAGTGGAGTGCAGAAAGGTGGCGCGGAACGGGAGCAGCAAGGAGTCCCCGGCCCACAGTCCTTAAAGAGCAGCTGAACGGCGTCGTTCAGTTGCTTTTTTCCATATGATACGGTATAATGTATTCTGTATCAATATGTAAAAGGGGAATTGCGCATGTGCAGGGATCTGCTGGTGGGGTCTACGGGGCTCGTGGGGGGCAACCTGCGGGCGAAACATGAATTTTCGGCCGTGTGCCATAGCAGCGATATTGCCGCCCAGTACGGCACGGCACCGGACCTTTGCGTCTATGCGGGTGTGCCTGCCGCTATGTTTTTGGCCAACGCTGACCCGGAAGCAGACCTTGCCGTTATGCGCGCCGCACGGGAAAACCTGCGCAGGATCGCGCCAAAGTCGCTGGTGCTCATCTCCAGCATTGCCGTGTATGCCGACAGCCGCGGCCAGTGCGAGGACGATGCTCCCGGCACCGACAACCTGCCCGCCTATGGCCGCAACCGCCTGCAGCTGGAACAATGGGTGCGGGAGGATTTCCCGGATGCGCTCATCGTGCGCCTACCCGCTTTGTACGGTATCGGCCTGAAGAAAAACTTCCTGTTCGACCTGCACACCGTCACCCCGGCCATGCTGAAGCCGGAGAAATATAACGAACTGGCAAAAAAATCACCCCTTGTCCAAACCGGCTACACCCTGGCCGATAACGGCTTTTACAAACTAAATGGCACGGTTGATAAAACAGCCTTAAAAGAATTTTTCGCGGGCAACGATTTCAACGCCCTGGCGTTTACTGATTCCCGCAGCCGCTACCAGTTCTACAACCTGGGCCGCCTGTGGCAGGATATCGAGGCCGCCTGCGCCGCTGGGCTGACGATGCTGCATCTCTGCACACCGCCCATCTCGGCCGCCGAGGTCTACGCTGCTGTGATCGGCAAGACCGACTGGATCAACGAACTGCCCAAGCCCCCATTTGACTACGACCTGCGCAGCCGTTACGCCGCCGTGTTGGGCGGCAGCGGGGACTACCTGTGTACCAAAGAAGAAGAACTTGACGATATTACGCATTTCCTGCGTGAGTGGAGGGATTGAGGATGGCAACCTATCAGCTGGCGATCTCTAACATTGCCTGGCATAAAGAGGATGACGAGGCGGTCTACACCGCTATGCAGCAGGCCGGTTTTACCGGACTGGAAATCGCACCTACGCGGATTTTCCCTGAAATGCCCTATGAAAACCTGACCAGCGCCCTGCTGTTTGGCGGGTATCTCAAAAATCAGTGGGGGTTCTCGGTGCCTAGCATGCAAAGCATCTGGTACGGCCAGACCGGCAACATTTTTAACCCGGCGGATGCCGAGCATCTGCTGGACTACACCGCCGAGGCGTTCCAGTTTGCCCACAGCCTGAACTGCCCGTCGCTGGTGTTCGGCTGCCCCAAAAACCGCATGCGCGCCCTGGGTGGCAGTGATGCCGCCGCCGAAGCGTTCTTTATGCAGGCGGGCAACCTGGCCGCGCGGTACGGGGTGCGCCTGGCTATCGAGGCCAACCCCCCGATGTACACCAACTACTTAAACGGCACTGCCGAGGCGTTTGACCTCGTTAAGCGGCTGGATAACCCCGGCCTGGCCGTCAACCTGGACCTGTCCACCATGCTGGCCCAGGGCGAAAAGCTGCAAAATTTTGTGGATGACTTAAAGTACGTCAGCCATGTGCATATCAGCGAGCCGGGTCTGGCTCCCATTGAAAAGCGTCCGGAGCATAAAGAACTGGCTCTGTTGCTGGGCGCGGTGGGTTACCGGGGCTTTGTCTCGGTGGAGATGGCCCGCACCGACCTGGATACCGTAAAACGGGCGCTGGACTATGTGGCGGAGGTGTTCCAATGATCGAATACGAACGCAAGGCTTTGCAGGGGGTGCCGGATTATCGCGTCGCAGAACTTCTGCCCAAGCGCAGCGACTACTGCCTGCTGATCCCTGTTATCAACGAAGGCGCGCGCATTTTGACCGAGCTGGGCCGTGCCCAGACTGCCGGGGTGGACACCTTGTGCGATATCGTCATCTGCGATGGCGGCTCCACCGATGGTAGCATGAAGCTAGACACCCTGCAGTTGTACGGTGTCAATACGCTGCTGACCAAAACCGGCCCCGGCAAACAGGGGGCACAGCTGCGCATGGGCATCTACTTTGCCCTGAATCGGGGCTATAAGGGCATATTGACCATCGATGGCAACAACAAGGATTCCATCGAGGATGTGCATAAATTTATTGAAAAGCTGCAGGAGGGTTACGACCTGGTGCAGGGCAGCCGGTTCATCCGGGGCGGCCACGCTGTCAACACCCCGCCGGTGCGCTACGCTGCCGTGCGGCTGGTGCATGCGCCGCTCATCAGCCTGGGGGCGCACCAGTGGTTCACCGATACCACCAACGCCTACCGCGCCTACAGCCGCGAATACCTGACCCACCCCGATGTGCGCCCTTTGAGGGATGTGTTTATGGGGTACGAACTGCTGGCGTATTTAAGCATCCGCGCCACGCAGCTGGGCATGAAAGCCTGCGAGGTTCCTGTGACCCGTGCCTACCCCGCCACCGGCAAGACCCCCACCAAGATCAGCGGCTTTAAAGGCAACAGCGACCTGATGCAGGTATTGCTGAAAGCATTGGCAGGGAAGTATAACCCGTAAGGTGCAGAGGACGAGATAATGAAAAGAAGATGGAAAAATAAAAACATACTATATGTGGCAAGCTTTTTACTAATTTTGATTTTCAGAATCGGCCATTATGCCAGCCAGAAAATTCCATACTTCACAAGTGACAGCAAAGGTTATATGAATGTAGATCTCGGCTGTCTGTTTACTCATTTTGTGTCCAACGAGGGGCAAGCACCAGGCTATGGTTTCTTTTTAGCGATTGTCAAAATCTTGGCGGGGACAAACTATCTGAATATAGTGGTAGCAATTCAAATTCTGATCTCCTTTTTGTCACTGTTTGCGCTGGCTTATACAATGAATCTGCTAGGGATAAATTTGCTTTTACAGCAGGTTCTGCTGGTGCTTTATGGCGCAAATCCGGCTATCTGCGGTTGGGATGGCTGCATATTAACGGAGTCGCTGTCTTTAAGCTGTACGGTTCTTTTCCTCTTTTTCATTATCCGCTATATTATTAAGAATGATAGGTGGGATGCAATTCTGGGGGGGGGTAATCGTATTTTATATGGTTTTTCTGCGCCCTCAGTTTCTATATATTTTTGCGGCGCTTTTGCTGTTCTTCGTTTTGAAAAGTATATTTGAAGAAAGCAAATCGAGACAAAATTTTAAAATAGTATTGTTGATGGCTTGCCAGACGATTTTGATTTTGCTTTATTGCGGCAATTTTAAAGCGACATATGGAGTGTTTTCACTATCGGATGCGATGCCAAGACAAAATTTAAAAGTTTGTATCGACCGTGGATATTATAAAGAATTTGAAAACCAAAAACTGGTAAAGCTGATCGAGGACTTCCAGCGAGGAGAGGACGTCTACGAAGAAACTTGGGACGCCACGATGAGCGCAATCTCCGAGTTTGGAAACAAAGAAATCAGCAGACAAACAAAAAAGTGCATTCGTGCACATTTGTCGGATTATATCAAAGATACCATTGATATAATTGTAGATGATACCACAACTACATTTTTGGGGTACGGTTCGGCCAGCTATAAGTCATATGAGAATATAAATGCAGAGACGCCAGGTATTGTACACAAGATCGATCGGCTGCAGCTTGCTTTGTTTAATAATGTTACAGTAGGGCAAGTGCTGACGGCTTCACTGCTAGAAGGAATTGCAATGGTTTATGTATGGGTAAAACGGAAAAGAGCGCCCTGGATACATATGGCATTGTTCTCAATTTCAATGTGCACAACCTGGCTGACATACTTTTTGACTTGTTTTGAATATATGCGCACCATGGTCAGCGCGCTGCCATACTTTTACATTATGGTTGGGTTGTTCCTACAATGGGTGTGCACGGTATCTCTTCCGGAAAGAGAGAAGAAGGAAAATTATGACCTACGATAAAATCATCCTTGGTGCGGGCCTGTATGGGCTGTATGCGGCGCAAAAGTGCGGCGCAGCAGGCCAGCGGGTGCTGGTGCTGGAGCGCGACCCTGCGCCCTTTATGCGGGCTACCTACATCAACCAGGCGCGGGTACACATGGGCTACCACTACCCGCGCAGCTACTCCACGGCCATCAAATCCGCCCATTATTTTGAGCGGTTCTGCCGGGATTACAGCTTTTGCCTGCATACCGAGTTTGACCAGGTCTACGCCACCAGCGCCCACTTTTCCTGGACGAATGCGGTCGAGTTCCGGCAGTTCTGCCGCGCGGCGGGCATCCGCTGCGATGATGTGCCGCCGGAGCGGTACTTCAACCACGGCCTGTGTGACGGGGCGTTTTTGACTACCGAGTACACCTACGATGCCCAGGTGCTCAAGCGCTGGTTTTTGGAACAGCTGGCAAAGCTGCCCAACGTGGAAGTGGCTTATAGCCACAAGCCGGACCGCATCGAGAAAGCGGGCAGCGCCTGGCGCGTGACGGCGGGGGGTATCACTGCCGAAGCGCCCTATCTGCTCAATGCCACCTACGCGGGTGTCAACGACATTCACACCATGCTGGGTCTGCCGCCCTTTGGCATTAAGTACGAAAAATGCGAGATCATTTTGTGTACGGTGGACGAAAGCCTGAAGAACACCGGCATCACGGTAATGGACGGGCCGTTTTTCAGTCTGATGCCCTTTGGGCAGACCGGCCTGCACAGCCTGACCAGCGTGACCTTTACCCCCCACGAGACCAGCTATGACAGCGTGGCGACCTTCCCCTGCCAGCAGGAATGCGGCGGGGTGTGCAAGCCGGGCGACCTGTACAACTGCAACGAGTGCCCGGCCAAGCCCGCCAGCGCCTGGCCCTACATGAGCCAGCTGGCCCGCAAATATTTAAAAGAGGAATACGGCTTTGTCTACCACAGCAGCCTTTTCAGCATGAAGCCGATCTTAAAGGCCAGCGAGGTGGACGACTCCCGCCCCACGGTGGTGCGTGTGATGTGTGACGAGCCGAAGCTGGTCAGTGTGCTGTCCGGCAAGATCAACACAGTCTATGATTTGGACGAGGTGCTGGAACTGTGAGTAGTATCAACAACAAGGAAAAAAACTTTATCTCCGCCGTGGTCTACCTGCACAACGATGGGGCCCGCGCGGTGGAGTTCTGCCGCGCTGTGGCGGCGGAGCTGGATAGCCACTTTGCTCAGTATGAGCTGGTGGTGGTGGATGATGCCTGCACCGATGACACGGTGGCCCAGCTGCGCACCTGGGGCAAAGACCAGGCCGCGCCGTTGACCATTTTGCATATGAGCCTGTACCACGGGTTGGAAAACGCCATGAATGCGGGCCTGGATGCCACCATCGGCGACTATGTGTATGAGTTTGACTCCACCGAACTGTGCTACCCGGCGGCGATGATCTTTGACGCGTACCGCACGGCACAGCAGGGCAGCGATATTGTTTCGGCCTGCCCCAAGGCGACCCGCAGCGGGCTGTTTTACCGAATTTTCAATGCCAATTCCCACAGCAACTACCAGCTGCGCACTGATGCGTTCCGGTTGGTGACTCGGCGGGCCATCAACCGCGTACACGCCAGCAGCGCCCATCTGCCCTACCGCAAGGCCGCCTATGCCGCCTGCGGCCTAAAAATGACCGACCTGGAATTTGACGGTGAGGTGGGGGCCGGTGCGCCTCATCGCTTCAACCTGGCTATCGACAGCCTGGCGCTGTACACCGATGCCGGGTTCAAGGCCAGCGTGGGCATCACCCTGTTTATGTTGGTGCTGGCGTTGGCGGAGCTGGTGTATACGCTGGTCATCTTTGCCACAGGCCACCCGGTGGCGGGCTGGACAACCACCATGTTTGTGATCACGGTCGGCTTTGCCGGGCTGTTTGCCGTGCTGGCGATCGTGGTCAAGTATCTTTCGCTGCTGCTGGAATTGACGTTCAAACAGCAAAAATACCTGGTGGAAAGCATCGAGAAACTGCAAAAGTAAGTAGGAGCATCTATGCAGGCATTGCAGAAAAAACAGAAAACTTGGGTGCTGCTGCTATTGGGGGCTGTGCTGGGGTTGGCCGCGTTTTTGTGCCTGTACGGCACTGCGCCGTTGAACCCCGCCAACGATGCCTGGATCTGGTACGGCTATGATGAAACCGACATCCACCAGCATTATGCTGGGTGGCTGGGGTTCCGTAACAGCAGCTGGCAGTTCCCGCTGGCCCAGGCCGATGCGTTAGCCTACCCGGCGGGGACAGGCGTGAACATCTCGTTTACCGATTCACTGCCCTGGGTGTCGGTGCTGTTTAAGCTGCTGGCCCCGGTGCTGCCCGCGCAGTTCCAGTGGTTTGGGTTGTACGAGCTGGCCACTTTTATTTTGCAGGGCATGGCCGCAGCGCTGGTGCTGGGGCTGTTCCTCCACGACTTGCTGTCGCTGGCGGCAGGTACGGCACTGTTTGCGTTTTCGCCCATTATGATTGAGCGGGTGTTCCGCCACGTGGCGCTTTCTTCCCACTATATCGTGCTATTTGCGCTGTATGCGTATTTGCGCGGTCGGCGGAAGCAGCGCTGCTTTATGCCGGTGTTCTGGCTGCTAGCGGCGCTGGGTGTGGGCATTACGCCCTACTTTTTGCCGATGGTAGCGATTTTTGCGCTGCTGCTGGCGGTGGAAAACGCCCTGCATACCCGTAAGCTGCTGGCCTCCTGCGGGTTGTTCTTTGGCACCTGCTTGGCCGGATATGCGGCGGGCGTGGTGCTGGGGTCGCTGAACAACGGCTACTCTGCCAGCCGGGAAAATTACGGCGTGTTTTCGTTTAATTTAAACGCGCTGTTCAACCCCAGCTCCAAGGGGGAGTACACCTGGTCCCGGATACTGCCCGCCCGGCCCCAGTTGTACGGGCAGTATGACGGCTTCAATTATTTTGGCTTTGGCATGCTGGCGCTGCTGGGGGTGCTGTGCGTGGCAGCGGTGGTGCTGGCCGTGCGCAGCAAAGCCGACCGCGCCGCGCTGGCCGGGCTGTTGCACCGAAATCTTGTGCTGATCTTGGGCATGGCGTTTATGACGCTGTTTGCCATTACCAATGTCGTCTGCTTTGACGATGTGGAACTGCTGAATATCCCCCTGCCGGAGGGGCTGTTGAAGCTCTGCGGCATCTTCCGTGCCAGCGGGCGGATGTTCTACCCTGTCTATTACGTACTGATGACCGCCTGCATCGTGTGGCTGGCGCGGTTGCTGCGCCGTGTGGGCAAGGCCCGGCTGTACCCAGCAGCGCTGGTGCTGGTAGCAGCGTTGCAGCTGTTTGATCTAAGCGCCATGATCGCTGAAAAGCACACCGCTATGACCGAAACTGCCACCAGGCCGCAGCCTTACCCGCAGGAACTGGTGGACTGCCGCGATAACTACGGGATACTGATGCTGGCGGATGATATCATCCACGCCCGCAATGTCATCTGCGCGGCGTGGCACCCCGGCATGGTCACCAACGGCTACGATGTGAACACCTACACCGGCGCGTGGAATGTGACCATCGACTGGACGGCCCAAACCAGCGCCGCCGTGGACAGCGGCACGCTGGACCCAGATACGCTCTACGTGACCGGCGACGCCGACCGCTTTGCCAGCTGGCAGGCGCAGTACGGCGACAAGGCCGATTACATCACCTGGGATATTGCGTCCACCGGCATCTACGACCGGCGGGACGAATACTACTTTATGGCGCCCAAACAATAACGAACCATCGAGGTAAACTGTATGAAACACCCCCGCCTGCAACTGAATAAGCGCGCATTCTGGTGCGGTGTGGCCGTGCTGGTCCTGCTGCGCTGCGGTTTGACCAGCTTCCAGCAGGCGTACACCTGGGTGGGCGGCGCACCGCTGGACGACGAGCTGATGTTCCGCGCGGCCAACGCCATCACGGCGGGGGAGTGGCTGGGGGCATATGATTATCTGACGCTTTCCAAAGCCATGTTTTTCCCGGTATGGCTGGCGCTGCTGCATACGCTGCACCTGCCGTACCTGGTCAGCGGGGCGGCGCTGTGGTGCGCAGCTTCGCTGCTGGCAGCCTTTGCCTTTGCACCGCTGTGGCGTAATGTCGAGCCGGGCCGCAGCCGGGTGCTGACGCTGGGGCTGTTTGGGGCGCTGGCGTTTTTGCCCTCCAGTTGGGCGGCCTACACGCTGCGCGTTTACCGGGACAATATCTTTCCGGCGCTGTGCCTGATCTTTTTTGCGGGCATGGCGGGGATGGCACTGCGGGCTGTGTTTTACGAGGCTAAACAAAAGCCGCTGTGGCCCTGGCTGCTGGCGGCGGGCGTGGGGCTTTCTTGTGCCTATCTTGACCGCGAGGACGCAGGGCTGTTCCTGCTGCCCTTTGCGGGCGTGGCGACCATCATTGTGCTGGTGGTGCTTATGCCCAAGCGCCGGTGGCTCTGCTGTGCGGCACAGGCCATCCCCTATGCGGTGCTGGCGGCGGGGGTGCTGACTTTCTGCGGGCTGAATTACAGCCATTACGGCGTGTTTTCCCTGTCGGATTTTTCTTCCGGCTCCTTTGCCGCCGCCATGGGCGCGATGATGCGGGTGGATACCGACACCCATGCACCTTACCTCTCGGTGCCCGCCGATGCCCGTGAAAAAATTTATGAAGCTGTGCCCGAACTGGAACCCCTGGCCTACTGGCTGGAGGAGGATGCCCAGATGGGGAACGACTTCCGCGACCCAGGCCTGAACGACTACCGCGCGGGCAGCTTTTATTGGGCTATCCGCCGCGCTGCCCAGTTTGAGGGCATTTATGACAGCGCCCAGACTGCCGATGCCTACTGGCAGAATGTAGCGGACAAGATCAACGCCGCCTGTGACGCGGGCACCCTGCCCAGCCGCACCGGCAAGCGGGTGGCTACCAGCCAGCCCATCAAGGCCGAGTACGTGGACGCGACCCTGTCCGAGACCTGGAACGGCTTCTGGCATGTGCTGGGCTTCCGCGCCTGCGAACCCTATGAAACTTTGCGGTCCATCGGCACCACCGAGGATATTGCCCAGTGGTCCGGCTACCTGCACTGCGGCTTCAACAATGCCGCCGTGGCGGGGGAGGACACTCCCTACTACAGCCCCTACCAAAAGGCTGTGTTTGCGGTGATGCAGGGCTGGACTGCTGTGTACAGCGTGGTGCTGACGGTCGGTGTGCTGTGCGCGGTGGTGTTCCAGCTTGTGGAACTTCTGCCGTGGGTACGCAAGAAATGCACGGCGGAAACGGTGGTGCCGTGGCTGCTGTTGTTCGGCGTCTTTGGAATTGCACTGCTGCGCTGTGCCATGATCGCCTTTGTGGAGGTGTCCAGCTTCGGCATTGGCACTAGCACGATGTATCTGGCTACCGTGCATCCGCTGCTGGCGGTGTACGCGTTTACCGGGCTGTTTTTGTACGGACGGCCTCTTGGGAAAAAAGAGAAAGGATAACGCATGACGGATCTATTGGTCATCGGCGGCGGCGCTGCGGGCTTGATGGCGGCGGGCGCGGCCTGCGCCAAGGGCCTGACGGTGACGGTGCTGGAGCACAACCCCAAAGGCCCGGGACAGAAGCTGCTTATTACCGGAAAAGGGCGCTGCAACGTAACCAGCGACAGCGATGTGCGGGAGTTTTTGCCCTACGTGCGGCACAACGGGCGGTTCTTGTATTCCAGTTTGTACGCGTTCCCGCCGGCTTCGGCCATGCAGCTGTTTGAGGAACTGGGTGTGCCGCTGAAAACCGAGCGCGGCCGCCGGGTGTTCCCCCAAAGCAACCGTGCCGCCGATGTGCTGGCGGCCCTACGGGACTATGCACGGGACGCCGAATTTGTGCGCGGCAGCGCGAAAAAGCTGCTGCTGGAGGATGGCGTTTGCAAGGGCGCTGTCACTGACCGGGGCGAGACATTGCGGGCGGAGAACACCCTCATCGCCACCGGTGGTATCAGCTACCCGGCTACCGGCAGTGATGGCAGCGGCTACAAGCTGGTGCGGCAGGCGGGGCATACCATCGTAACGCCGCAACCCAGCCTGTGCAGCCTCATCAGCCCCGACCCAGCCTGCCGCCGCATGATGGGGCTGGCCCTGCGCAACGTGCGGCTGACCCTGTTGTGCGATGGCAGGGAACTGTTCACCGAGCAGGGAGAAGCGCTTTTTACTCACTTTGGCTTGTCCGGGCCGCTGGTGCTCTCGGCCAGTACCTATATTGAAGATATCGCGAAGCACAGTTATATCTGCGAGCTTGACTTAAAGCCTGCGCTGGACGAGAAAACGCTGTACGACCGTCTGACCCGCGATTTTGCCGAGCAGGGTGCCCACAGCGCCCAGGGCGCGCTAGCAAAGCTGTTGCCTAACTCCATGCGGCCGGTGGCGGTGGAAAAGTGGGGTGTTGACCCCGCGACCCGCGCCGCGCAGATCACCAAGGAGCAGAAGCTGGCGCTGGTGCAATTGTGCAAGCACTGGCAGGTGCCGGTCACAGCATTGGGCGACAAGGAACACGCGGTGGTCACCGCTGGCGGCGTGGACGTGAAAGAGGTGGATCCCAAGACGATGGCCAGCAAACTATGCAGTGGGCTGTATTTTGCGGGTGAAGTGCTGGATGTGGATGCCCGCACCGGCGGGTACAACCTGCAGATCGCCTGGTCCACCGCGCAGGCAGCGGTAAGGGCGTTATAAGGAAAAACTGAATATAAATAAGGTGATAAAAATGATCTCTGTAGCAATTGATGGACCCTCCGGGGCGGGAAAGTCCAGCCTGGCAAAACGGCTGGCGAAAGATCTCGGTTATGTCTATGTAGATACCGGTGCTATGTACCGCTCCATCGGCCTGTACGCCGTGCGCGCCGGGGTCGACCCCAAGGACGAAGCCGCTGTAACGGCGCTACTGCCTAAAATTCAGCTGGCTATCCGCCTGGTAGACAGTGCCCAGCATATTTTCCTCAACGGTGAGGATGTCAGCGATGCCATTCGTGCCGAGAACATCGGCATGGCGGCTTCCGCCGTGTCGGCCCATCCGCCGGTGCGCGCCTTTTTGCTGGACGCCCAGCGCGGGCTGGCCGCAGACCAGAACATCCTGATGGATGGTCGCGACATCGGCACCGTGGTGCTGCCCAACGCTACCGTGAAAATTTTCCTCACCGCCAGCGCCGAGGCCCGTGCCGAGCGCCGCCGCAAGGAACTGGAAGAAAAAGGCCAGCCTGCGGACTTCGCCACCGTGCTGGCGGATATCCAGCAGCGCGACTACCAGGATACCCACCGCGCCATTGCCCCGCTGAAGCAGGCGGACGATGCGATCCTGGTCGACACCAGCAATATCGGCTTTGACGAGAGCTTCGAGCTGTTGAAGCGTACGATTCTGGCACATATGTAAGGGGGCCGCGCTATGCTGTTGTATTGGATCCTGCTGCCCATCGTCTGGGTGCTGGCGCACATCGTGTTCCGCATCCAGGTCATCGGCCGCGAAAACCTGAAAGCTGTCCGTGATGGCCGGGCCTATGTCATTGCACCCAACCACATCGCCAACCTGGACCCTGTGCTCATCGCCATTACGGTGTTTGACTGGAAGCGGCTGCGCATCCTGGCGAAAGAGGAACTGTTCAAAAATCCGCTGGCCGGGTGGTTCCTGCGCTGCATGGGTGCGGTGTCTATCGAGCGCGGCAAGGGCGATACCGTCACGCTGGAAAAAATCACGAACGAGTGCAAAAACGGCACCGGTGTGATGATCTTCCCCGAAGGTACCCGCACCAAGACTGGCAAGCTGGGTATGATCAAGAGTGGCGCGTTCGTCATTGCCGCCGCAGCCGGGGCCGATATGCTGCCGGTGCGCATCATCTATGGCACCAAGGACGGCCGGATGCACCTGTTCTGCAAAGTGCGCATCGTTTTTGGCGAGGCCATCCCCGCTGCCGACCTGCAGATCAAAGACCCCAGCCATAAGATCGCCGAGCTGCGCCGCATGAAGAACCGCCTGAAGGACGAACTGGAAGCCCTGCTGAAAGCCAACGCCTTTGACGTGCAGCCCGCCGAGACCACCGAAGCCGCCGACCCCGCCCCCAAGGCAGCCGAAAAGGCGAAGCCTGCCGAGGAACCTAAGGCCGCCGCGCAGCCCACCGATGCCCCTGCCGAGGGAGCACAGCCCGCCGAAAAGCCCGCCCTGCCCGAAGCAGCAGATGGCGAGACCCAGGGCGCATAAACGAAAAAACGAGGTATAACGATGAATATTATCCGTGCCAAGACGGCAGGGTTCTGCTTTGGCGTGGACCGTGCGGTCAAGCTGACCTATGACCTGCTGGCGGACGGCCACAAGGTGGCCACCCTCGGCCCGCTGATCCACAACCCCCAGGTGGTGGAGGATCTGGAGGCCAAAGGTGCCTTGACCTGCCCCGATGTGACCAGTGTGCCCGATGGGTATGAGGTCATCATCCGCAGCCACGGTGTACCCCAGACGGTCTATGACGAAATAAGCACACGCCGCCTGGCGTATCACGATGCCACCTGCCCGTTCGTAGCAAAAATCCATAAAATCGCCATGAAAGCAGACGAAAACCATGCACTTTTGTTGGTTGCAGGGGATGCCAGCCATCCCGAAGTACAGGGCATTGTAGGCCACACAAAGGGAAAAGTAAAAGTTTTTGCCAACCTGGAAGAACTGGAGAAAATGCTCCCGGAACTTTTGCAACAAGAATCCATCTATGTGGTGGCGCAGACGACTTTCCGCGTGGAAAGCTGGGAAAAGTGCAAGGAATTTTTAAAAAAACAGTGTACAAAAGCAGAAATTTTTGATACAATATGTAATGCAACGTGGGCGAGGCAACAGGAAGCGGAAGACCTCAGCCAAAAATGCGATCATATGGTCGTCATTGGTGGTCATCATTCTTCCAATACCCAAAAGCTTTTACAGGTCGCTGCACGGCATGCTGTAGCCATCAACGTCGAGACTGCTGATGAACTCGACCCGGCATGGCTGAAAGATGCTGTGACAGTGGGCGTAACGGCTGGGGCTTCAACGCCTTCGTCTATAATTGAGGAGGTACTTAACAGTATGAGTGAAGAAATCCGTGACGACATGAGCTTTGAGGAGATGCTCGCTGCATCCGAAGCAAAGCCCCTGTACGCAGGTAAAATCGTAAAAGCCAAGGTCATCAGCGTTTCCCCGACGGAGTGTGTCGTCGGTATTGATGGTTCCAAGCACACCGGTGTTGTCACCCTGCGCGAGATGAGCCATGACCCCAACGCTAAGATGGAAGACCTTGTTAAGGTAGACGACGATCTGGATCTGGTTGTTATCAAGACCAACGACCAGGAAGGCGTTGATACCCTTTCCCGCGTCCGTTTCGAGGCCCAGAAGGGCATGAAGGACGTTTCCGAGGCTGCTGAGAACGGCACCGTTATGGAAGGTGACGTTATGGAAGCCAACAAGGGCGGCGTTGTTGTCAACGTCAAGGGCGTTCGCGTCTTTGTTCCCCGCTCTCAGGCCACCATGCGCCGCGACGAGGATTACACCAAGCTGGTTGGCCAGCATGTTCAGCTGGTCATCACCGAGTGCGCCGGCCGCAAGATCGTTGGTTCCATCAACAAGGTCACTGCCGAGGCCAACAAGGCTAAGCGTGAGGAGTTCTGGGCTAACGTTGAGGTTGGCAAGCAGTACAAGGGCGTTGTTAAGAGCCTGACCTCTTACGGCGCTTTCGTGGATGTCGGCGGCGTTGACGGCCTGTGCCACATCAGCGAGCTGAGCTGGTCCAACATCAAGCATCCCTCTGAGGTTGTCAGTGTTGGCGACGAAATCGAAGTCTACGTCAAGAGCTACGATCCCGAGAACCAGAAGGTCTCTCTGGGTTACAAGAAGGAAGAGGACAACCCCTGGGTCAAGCTGGAGAATGAGGTTCCCGTTGGCACCGAGTTCACCGCTCCTGTCGTTTCCATCACCAAGTTTGGTGCTTTCGTCCGCATCATGCCCGGTATCGATGGCCTGGTTCACATCAGCGAGATCAGCAATGAGCGCGTGAACAAGGTTTCTGACGTGCTGAAGGTTGGCGATGAAGTCCGCGTTAAACTGACTGCTGTCGACTTCGACCGCAAGCGCATCAGCCTGTCCATGAAGGCTTGCCTCGACGAGGCCGAGGATGCTGAATAATTTGTAAGCAACCGTTAAGGGGCCTGCCTGTTACTACAGGCAGGCCCCTTTTTTAGTATCAGACGGGTATATCATGCAAAAAATCAAAGAGCTTATCAAAAAATATTACGAGGGCCTGGCCTACCTGTTTTTTGGTGGGCTGGCAACACTGCTGAACCTGGTGGTGTTTGCTGCTTTCCAGGCGGCACTGGGAACTGACTTTGCAACCGGCATCGGCAATATCCTGGATAACGTCATCTGCATCCTCTTTGCCTATTGGACAAACCGCACGTTTGTTTTCCGCAGCCAGAATACCGGCAAGGCGGCCTGGGCGGAGTTCGGGCAGTTTGTGTCCTGCCGCATCGCCACCATGGTCATGGACCAGGTCATCATCTGGGCCGGTGTCAGCCTGCTGGGACCCCACGTTGGCTTTGCTGTGGCCAACGCCAAGCTGTGGGCAATGGGTGTCAAGCTGTTCAGCCAGGTGATCGTGATTTTGTCCAACTATGTTTTCAGCAAGGTGCTGATTTTTAAAAAGAAGTAAAAGCAACACCCGAAGGAGCAGACTATGCTTGTTTTCAAGGTGGCAAAATTTGCGCTGCATCATCCGTTGTTGGCCCATCAGGCAAAACGGCTGGTACATAAAAAACTACGTCCCAAAAAGGAGGCATCCCCTATGAAACAGAAAGTGCGCGGTCACGCATTCCGTCTGGTTGGTTTGATCCTCGGCATCATTGGTGCTACCGTTAGCATCACGTCCATCGTCTTTGCAGCGCTGGGCCTGCACCAGGCTCGCCTGTGCAAACATTGCAATAAGGGGGAAAATTTCCGTTGAAGTATACGAAAGAAGAAATGCTCAGCAAGGTAGACCATACCCTGCTGAAACCCGAGGCTACCTGGCCTCAGATCCAGGCTCTGTGCGATGAGGCCATCGCCAACCATTGCGCATCCGTCTGCATCAATACCTGCTATGTCGCTAAGGCTGTCGAGTACATGGCAGACCGTGTGCCGGTCTGCTGCGTGGTCGGCTTTCCTCTGGGTGCTATGGACACCAAGAGCAAGGCTTTTGAGGCCAAGACTGCTGTGGAGAACGGCGCGTCTGAGGTGGACATGGTCATCAACATCGGTTGGCTGAAGAACAAGCAGTACGATGACGTGCGCAACGACATTGCTGCTGTTAAGGCGGCTGTCGGCGACAAGGTGCTGAAGGTCATCATCGAGACCTGTCTGCTGACCGAGGAAGAAAAGATCAAGATGTGCAACATCGTGCCGGAGGCTGGTGCCGACTTCATCAAGACTTCCACTGGCTTCTCCACTGGCGGTGCGACCTTCCATGATATCGAGCTGTTTGCCGAGCATGTCAAGGGCCGTTGCAAGATCAAGGCCGCTGGCGGTATCTCCACCGTGGAGGATATCGAGAAGTTCCTCGACCTCGGCGCTGACCGCCTGGGCACTTCCCGTGCCGTCAAACTGCTGACCTCTGGCGAGGCAGACAGCGGGTACTAAGGAGTATGGGTTTTGTTCCTTTCTTGGAAGAAAGGAACTGAAAGAACTTTTAATAAAATAATAGAAATACCCTCTGCTGGTGATATGCTCCCTATATAGCGAACGGTGAAATAAAACACTGAAAGCTAAGGCGGTTCGCCATAGGGATTTTAAAAAACAAGAAAATGGCATAGGTTGACACGCCTCAAGCGGAGAAAAGGCAGTCATGCGGTAACAGAGATGTTGCTGTATGGCTGTTTTTCTTTTGCTCGAATCTGAGCGAAAGTTCTGGGCAGAGTTATTTCCCATTTTTGAGGAATAGCCTAACAGCCGCAGAAATACTACATTTTCATCATAATTAACTTGCTATCCTGTGCGTTTAGAGTGATGTACTACATACCGAAACAAAAGGAGTGCACAAAGCAATGAGCAGAGATTGGACACAGGGAAGAATTGCAGGCCGCAAGCAAGGCAATGCAGAAGATGGGTGAATTAGGCCACGAGGAATTTTGCGAGAAAATCGAGGAGGCAGAACGCATAGATAGCACACGACAAGAATCGATGCAATTCTCGGACTTGATAAGAAAATAACGGATTTTTGTAAAATGACGAAAATTGCATCGTTTGTTATTTTATACACAAATTTTGGCTTGAATTTTGTCTTTTTTGCACAATTACCCGTAAGAACTTACAAATTTATTGAATTGTTAAATTTTGGTAGGAGAGGGCTAAAACCCATTTTGGCGCAATATTTGCCTAACCTGGGCAAATTTGTCCCTTGTATGGGCTGCGGCAGCGTGATACAATAAGCTGGTCTTTATTTTTGACCCTTTTTATATAAGGAGATGTACGTTATGGCTACCGCGCAAAGCCGCGTTACCGATATGACCCGGGGCGACCCGGTACGGCTACTGTTGAATTTTTCGGCACCGCTGTTTTTGAGCAACCTGTTACAGCAGTTCTATAACCTGGCTGATACCGCCCTGGCCGGGCACATCCTGGGGGATGCCGCCCTGGCGCAGATCGGCGCGACCGCCGCGCTGTACGGATTGATTATGAACTTTGCCTTCGGCATGAACAACGGCCTGGCCTTAACAGTCAGCCGCCTGTTCGGCGCGGGGGATGATAAAGGTGTGCGCCGCGCCACCGCATGGATGTTGGCGCTGGCTGCCGCCACGGCCGCTGTGTTGACCGTTGTGTTTGTCGGTGTGCGCCGCCCGCTGTTGGTGCTGCTGCAGGTGCCCGAAGCCACCATGGAGGGTGCCCTTGCCTACTTGACGCTGATTTTGCTGGGTATCCCGCTGACGATGGTCTATAACATGGAGGCCGCCCTGCTGCGAGCCATCGGCAACAGCTTGACGCCACTGTATTTCCTGCTGTTCAGCACCGTGCTCAACATCGGGCTGGATGTGGCATTTATGGGGCCGCTGCAGCTGGGGGTCGGCGGTGCCGCCGCTGCTACCGTGGTGGCCCAGGGCATCAGCGCTGTGCTGGGCGGGTGGTACGTCATCCGCAACTACCCCAGCCTGCACTTTACCCGCACTGCTTATGCAAATGGCAAAAAATTTGCCGCCAACATGTTCTGGGCGGGCCTGAGCATGGGACTGATGAGCGCCATCTACAACATCGGCAGTGTGGTGCTGCAAAGCAGCATCAACGCACTGGGCAGCACCTACATTGCGGCCCAGGTCGCCGCCCGCCGCTTTGCGGAGCTGTTCTTCATCCCCGGCAGTGCGCTGGGGATCGCTGTGGCGACCTACAGCAGCCAGAACATGGGCGCAGGCCGCCGCAGCCGCATTATGAAAGGCGTACTCACGGCTCTGGGCATCTACTTTGTGTGGTGGGGGTTCGTGATGCTGTTCGTATTCTTCCTCGGCGAACCGGCGGTGCGGGCTATCACTGGCACCAGTGATGAGGAAATCATCTCCAACGCCGTGCTGTACTTAAAGATCAGCGCCCCGGTCATCCCGCCCATGGCAGTGCTGGTTATTGTGCGCAATATGCTGCAGGGCATCCAGCACACCATCGAGCCGCTGCTGGCAAGTGGACTGGAACTGATCGGTAAGGTCATCTTTGGCGTGTGGATCGTGCCGGTGGTGGGCTACGCAGCGGTCTGCTTCTGTGAGCCGGTCACCTGGGTGATCTGCTTCATATTCATCCTGGGCGCGCTCTACCGCTGCCGGGGTGAGTTGAAAGATAAGGAATAAGTTTTATCACATATCGGGCATGGCCAAGCGGCTGTGCCCGTTTTTTGTTTACAGGGGCGGGCGGATGCTTTATAATAAAGGAAAGCTAAGATTTTCGGAGGTCCCCATGCCATCTGTTCATAAAAAAATCTCCCCCTGGGTCTGGGTCGCGGGGGTGTTTGTGGTGTGCGCTGTGGTGTACGGCGCACTCAGCAGCTACCCGCGGGAACTGGCCGTCTACAGTGACGAACTGCGCTACTTAGACGTGGCCCGCAGCCTGTGGCAGGGCCGCGGCCTGCGGGTGCGCAATATGCCCAGCGACTACCAGAAAATTTTATACCCACTGTTCCTCCTGCCTGCCCTGGCGCTGAAAACCACCGCCGCCCAAATTACGGCCATTGGCTGGCTGAACGCCCTCTACGCGTCCAGCGCGGTATTCCCCGCCTATGCCCTCTGCCGTGCCACGGGGCAAAACCGCCGCCGTACGGTATTCCTTGTAGGCGTGGTGGCGCTGCTGCCCACCATGTCTGCGGCAGTCACGTTCATGAGCGAGACAGTCTTTCTGCCGCTGTCCCTTTGGCAAATCTACTTTATGCTGCGGGCCATGCAGGCCGCGCCCAAAGCCCGGATGGGCTGGTGCGCGGCGGCGGGCGTGTGGTGCTACCTGCTTTATTTAAATAAAGAGGTCGCCCTCTACTACCTCATCGCCTGGGTGCTGGTGCGGGCCTGGGCGCTCTGGCAGGACCGCAGCGCCTGGCGCAGCGAACTGGCCTGCAGCGCGGCGCTGTTTGGCAGCTTTGCCGCCTGCTTTGTGCTGGCCAAGCTTACGCTGTTCCGGGGGTTGGGCAACTCCTACAACCAGACCGGCTGGCTGACTGCCGAACAGTGGGGCTTCCTGCCCTTTGCCATCGTCTGCGATGTGCTGTTCACCGTGCTGGCGTTCGGCGTGTTCCCGGTGCTGCTGCCTGCCGCAGGGCTGCGCCGCCCGGCCAAAGGCAGTGACCCGGTAAAAACCCAGCTGCCGCTGTTTTTGCTGCTGTCGCTGTTTGTGGGGGTGGGCGTTATCGCCTGGTCCATCACCGTGCGGGAGGACCTGCACTCCCCCTCGCCCCGGCAGCACATGCGGTATTTAGAGCCGCTGTTTATGCCGCTGCTGCTGGTCACATTGAACACACTGGACGAGCAGCTTTCCGCCGCCCGCCGCAAGCTGCTGGCCGCGCTGACCACTGTGTGGGGCGTGGGCTTTATCCTGTTCTGTCGGGCCATCGGCGCGGGCGCAGGGGACAACACCCTGCTGCAATGGTTTGATTTTGTGGCCGACCGGTTGAACCGTCTGCCGGTGCTAAGCCTCAACGGCTGGCTGCTGGTCTGGCGGTGCGTCATTGTCGCGGGGGCCGCCGCTATCGGTGTGTTGCTGCTGCGCCGCAAGGCCCGGCGGGCCATGGCCTGCGCGGTGCTGGCCCTCTGCGTGTTGTGCTATGCGGGCGAGTGGCGCATCAACCGCTGGACCTACGGTATTACTGCCGACACGATGCAGGCCGCCAGCGACCTGAACGACAGCCTGCACGAACTGGAGGGCACGGTGCTGTTCATCCCCAATGGCATCCGCCAGCGGGACAGCCAGCTCATTGAAACCTATGTCGACCGCGATTTTTATATTGTGGAGTACGAAACCCTGGTGCAGACCGGCCTGTTGGAGGACGGTGTGCTGGACCTGACCACCGAAGCCCCCGCGCCGGAGTACCCCGCCCGCGCCTACACCGACCTGACCGGGGCCGACTGGCTGCTGGTATCTGACGGTGTACCGCTGGATACCGCCGACCTGACCCCCACCGGCATCCCCTGCCCCGCTGGGTACACTTTATGGCGAAATAACAGGGTGACACGAGTAGCTTTCAAATAATCTGTCAATTTTTGCAATAAATCCCGCCAATCTTTGCATAGATTGCCGAATCCTACCCGCTTTACAATTGCACGCAAATACGTTACAATAAACACATACCACTAAGGTAAGGAGAGAGAGCTTTGTTTACTATCATTAAACGGAGAGAGCTGAACCCCACTGTTACCGAGCTTTGGATCAAAGCACCGTTGATCGCAAAGAAGGCAAAGGCCGGTCAGTTCATCATTGTCCGCGCGAAGGAAGATTCCGAGCGCATCCCCCTGACCATCGCCGGTTTTGACCGCGAGGGCGGTACCGTTTCCATCATCTTCCAGGTGGTGGGTGCCGGTACCATGCAGCTGAACTCCCTCAAAGAGGGCGAGGCTGTGCATGACTTCGTTGGCCCTCTCGGCAAGGCTACGGAGATCGAAGGCCTGAAAAACGTCTGCGTTGTCGGCGGCGGTGTCGGCTGTGCGATCGCACTGCCCATCGCCCAGGCACTGCATGCCCAGGGCACCAAGGTTACCGGCATTGTCGGTTTCCGCAACAAGGACCTGGTCATCCTGGAGGACGAGTTCCGCGCCTGCTGTGATGAGTTCATCATTATGACCGATGACGGTTCTTACGGCGATAAGGGCGTTGTTACCGCCCCGCTGGAGCAGAAGATCGTTGACGGTGCCAACTTTGATGAAGTCATCACCATCGGACCGCTGATCATGATGAAATTTGTCGTCAAGACCACCAAGCCCCACAATGTCAAGACTGTCGTTTCCATGAACCCGATCATGGTCGATGGCACCGGCATGTGCGGCGGCTGCCGCCTGACTGTTGGCGGCCAGACCAAGTTTGCCTGCGTGGACGGCCCCGACTTTGACGGTTTTGAGGTCGACTTTGACGAAGCTATGCACCGCGGCACCATGTACAAGCCTTTTGAGGCCCACGCCCGCGAGGCCGAGTGCAATCTGCTGAAACAGGAGGTGCAGTAATTATGCCGAATATGGACCCGAAAAAGTGCCCCATGCCCAGCCAGGAGCCGAATGTCCGCAATAAAAACTTTAAAGAGGTCGCCCTCGGCTACACCGAGGAGATGGCCATTAACGAAGCTAAGCGCTGCCTGCAGTGCAAGAACCACCCCTGCCGCAGCGGCTGCCCGGTTGAGATCGATATCCCCGGCTTTATCCACCATGTAGCCGAGGGTGATTTCGAGGCTGCTTACCACGTGATCGCTCAGTCCAGCGCTCTGCCCGCCGTCTGCGGCCGTGTCTGCCCGCAGGAGCATCAGTGCGAGGGCAAGTGCGTCCGCGGCATCAAGGGCGAGTCTGTCGGTATTGGCCGTCTGGAACGCTTTGTTGCTGACTGGTACCGCAACAATGTACATACCAAGCCCGTTGCCCCTGCCCCCAACGGCCACAAGGTGGCTGTCATCGGCGCTGGCCCCTCCGGCCTGACTGTCGCTGGCGACCTGGCCAAACTGGGCTACAAGGTCACCGTGTACGAAGCCCTGCATGTGGCTGGCGGCGTTTTGATGTACGGCATCCCTGAGTTCCGTCTGCCCAAGGACATCGTCCAGCACGAGGTCGAGGGCCTGAAGGAATTGGGTGTTGACATTGAGACTAATATGGTCATCGGCAAGGTTCTGACCATCGATGAGTTGATGAACGACTATGGCTTCGAGGCTATCTATGTGGCTTCCGGCGCTGGCCTGCCCCGCTTCATGGGCATCCCCGGCGAGAGCCTGAACGGCGTTTACTCTGCTAACGAATACCTGACCCGAGTGAACCTGATGAAGGCTTACAAGGAAGATTCCCGCACCCCCATCATGAAGTCTAAGTCTGTCGCCGTTGTCGGCGGCGGCAACGTGGCTATGGACGCAGCCCGCTGTGCCAAGCGTCTGGGTGCCGAGAATGTTTACATCGTCTACCGCCGCGGCATGACCGAACTGCCTGCCCGTAAGGAAGAGGTCGAGCATGCCGAGGAAGAGGGCATCGTCTTTAAGACGCTGACCAACCCCACCGAGGTGCTGGGCGATGAGAACGGCTGGGTCAAGGGTATGACCTGTGTTGAGATGGAACTGGGTGAGCCGGATGCTTCCGGTCGCCGCCGTCCCATCGTGAAAGAGGACAGCGAGTTCGTCCTGGATGTGGATACCATGATCATGGCCCTGGGCACCAGTCCCAACCCGCTGATTCGTTCCACCACGCCGGGTCTGGATGCCGACAAGCACGGCTGCCTGATCACCAACGGTCCTGACGGCCTGACCAGCCGCCCGATGGTCTACGCCGGCGGCGATGCCGTTACCGGCGCTGCCACCGTTATCTTGGCTATGGGTGCCGGCAAGGAAGCCGCCCGTGCCATCGATGCCGCCATCATGGGCAAAGAACAGTAATTTAAACACATAAGGTAAGGCTCCGTACTGTTGAAAGGTACGGGGCCTTACCTTCTTTAAAAAGAAAGTAAGCAAAGAAACTTCAAACTTTCAACACAAAAGGGGGGATATAATGGTATACTAATAGATAGTAGAGTAAAGGCTCCCTTGTGCAAAGGGAGCTCCGCCGCAGGCGGTGAGGGATTGTGACTTTGCGCATAAATCAATCTGCCCTGTAAGGCCACAATCCCTCCGTCTGCGCTATCGCGCAGCCACCTCCTTTTACACAAGGGAGGCTTTGGCAGCGCATTATTAACAAAAAGTTGGTAACCCACCATGTATCATCCTTTCTTTCAATTTGTCCTGCCGCGTATCGGCCAGGCGGCACTGGACGTGCTGCTGTATTTGAACTTTTTACAGTTGCCGCCACTGCAATGGGTCAGCTCGTGGCCGGTGCTGTATTATGGCCTGCCGCTGCTTCTTATGCTGCTGCTGGCCTATATCAGCCGCGATCCGCTGGGCCTGGGTATTGTGTTCACTGGGCACCTGGTCACCTTTTACTGCATCGGTACCGGCATTTCGCTGCTCATGCGCCGGGTGAGAGGTGCATCGCAACTTGTTTGGCATATTTTGTGGCTGAACGGCATAACTCCCTGGCTGCTGACGGCGTTCATCATGTGGTGGGGCCGCCACCGTGCTCTGCGGCTGTGTACCACGAAATACAGCTTAACTACGCGTAAAAAGCTGCCGGACGGAGACTTGCGCATCGTGCAGATCAGCGATGTCCACCCACGCGCCTGTGCGGCCATGGACCATACCCGTATTCCCGAACTGCGGGAGAAGATCGCCGCCTGCCGCCCTGACCTGTTGGTGCTGACCGGCGACATTTTTGATGAGTTCACCGAGCCGGAGAATTTGGAAGCGTTCTGTAAGCTGTTTGGCGAGATTGATGCACCTCTGGGCAAATACTACGTGCTGGGCAATCACGACCTGTTCCATCACTGGCGGGAGCCAAGCTTCGGCCGGGCAGAGTTGGAGCGAAGCTTAGCCAAAGCTGGTGTACGCCTGCTGGAGGATACCGGCGTTATCCTGCCCAGCGGTGTGCGCATTGTGGGCCGCAAGGATTACTTGTACACCGGCGGCAAGCGGTTTACCGCCGCCCAGCTGCTGCCCGGCGGGCCGGACGGTCATTATACAATTTGGCTCGACCACGAGCCGCGGGACTTTAAAAATGCCGCCGCCGCAGGTGCTGACCTGATTTTAAGCGGCCACACCCACGGCGGGCAGGTCTGGCCTGCGGGGGCGGTGGGGATGGTAGCCAAAAACGAGCGCAACTACGGTAAAAAGGAGATCACTGATACCTGTACCGCCATCGTAAGTGGTGGCACAGGCACCTGGGGCTACAAATTCCGCACCCAGGGCCGGACGGAAATTGTTTGCGTGGAAGTAACACAGGAAAAATAGTGCATACCCCTGGTGCGTGGTGACATACTACCCCCCAGGGGGATTTTTCTATGAAAATTACATTCTACGGTACGTGGGTACAAAATAAGGCGAAAATTAGCCTTGACAAATATCCGAAATCGGACTATACTGACAAAAGTCTGATTTCGGATTTATTGTTTTATGAGGAGATTGACCCGTTGGAAGCAGAAAATACACTGTCAGCCAAAGAACTTTTGGCACAAGAAAATCGGCAGTATAACGAGACAAACCTTTTGTACCACGGTATTGCGGCGCAGTTTGGCCTGTCTGATACCGTGTTCTGGGTGCTGTACGCGTTGTACAGCGACGGTACACCCCAGACCCAGGCTCAGATGAGTGCGGGCTTCTGCCTGCCCAAGCAGACGCTGAACTCTGCTGTGAGAGGTATGGTGAATCAGGGACTGGTGATGCTGACCCCCGCCCCCGGCTGCAAGCACGGCAAGAATCTGAGCCTGACCGAGAGCGGCCGCGTCCTGGCCGAAAAGACCGTAGCGCAGGTCATCCGGGCCGAGGAAAAGGCCATGCAGAACTTAGGCTTGGAGCGTGCCCGCCAGTATATTGCCATGAGGCGGGAATATACACAGCTGCTGCGCGAAGAATTTACCCAATTACAAGAACCACACAACAAAACGGAGAATGTATGAGCAAGGATCGTATCCAGTTATCTGACCATTTTACCACCGGCCGCCTGCTGAGGTTCGTGGCATCGCCGATCATTATGATGATCTTCACCTCGGTATACAGCGTGGTGGACGGCTTTTTTGTTTCAAATTTTGCCGGTAAAACGGCATTTTCTTCCCTGAACCTGATCTACCCGTTTCTGCAGGCGTTCGGCTGTCTGGGCTTTATGGTAGGTACTGGTGGCAGCGCGTTGGTTGCTATGACGCTGGGCACCGGCGACAAAAAGCAGGCGGACAATCTGTTCTCAATGCTGGCGGCCTCTACGGTAGCGATGGGCGTTATCTCCACCATCATCGGCTGTTTTTTGCTGGAGCCTGCCGCCCGGCTGTTGGGCGCTACGCCGGAACTGATGCCGGACTGCCTGATGTACGGCCGCATTCTGCTGGTGTTCCAGACGGCATTTATGATGCAGTTCTTCTTCCAGAGCTTTTTCATCACGTCCGAAAAGCCAAAGTTGGGCCTGGCCTTTACTGTGCTGGCAGGCTGCACCAACATCGTGTTGGACTTTGTGCTGGTGGGTGTGCTGCGCGGCGGCATCATTGGTGCAGCGGCCGCTACCGTTATCAGCCAGACGGTGGGCGGCATCGGCCCGATGTTCTATTTCTTCAACCGCAAAAATTCCAGCCTGCTGCACTTTGTGCGGCCTAAGTTCAGCGCCAAAGTGCTGGGTAAGGCCTGCGCCAACGGCTCCAGTGAGTTGATGACCAACCTGTCAGCCTCGCTGGTCAGTGCGCTGTACAACCTGCAGCTGATGAAGCTGATCGGCGCGGACGGTGTAGCGGCTTACGGCGTTTTGATGTACGTGGGCTTTATTTTTGCGGCAATCTTCATCGGGTATGCTCAGGGCTGTGCGCCCATCGTTAGCTACCATTACGGTGCCGACAATCACGATGAATTGAAGAATTTGTTCCGTAAGAGCATTACACTGTTAGGGATTGCCGGTGTGGTGATGTTTGCCGGTGCCCAGCTGCTGGCTACACCGCTGGCAAAGATGTTCGTTGGCTACGATGCCGACCTGATGGCGTTGACCGGGCATGCGCTGAAACTGTATGCGTTCTCTTTCCTGTTGTGTGGGTTCAACATTTTTGCTTCAGCGTTCTTTACGGCGCTGAACAACGGCGTCATCTCGGCGGCAATCTCGTTCCTGCGTACGCTGGTGTTCCAGGTGTTTGCGGTACTGGTGCTGCCTTTGGTTTTGGACATTGACGGCATCTGGTACGCCCTGGTTTTTGCCGAGTCCGCTGCGCTGATCGTTTCGGCAGCGCTGCTGGCCAAGAACCGGAAACGGTATCATTATGTGTAATGCAGAGGCTTCCCGTAAGGGGAGTCTTTTTTATATAAATAAGTACTACTGTGAATTTACTATCCTTTTCATCCCTTCTATCACGTGCCGAATGTAATGAATAGGATGAATAAGATAGTGCTTTTTATGCCGATAAATTCCCTAAAAACTTACGAAAATGTTGACACGTCGGGATTGCCGTTTTATACTGTTAGCGTAAGCTAATTACACTCGACTAACCAAAAGAGGAGCATCCCTGTGTTTCTTGAACTGAATCAGATCAAAAAGTCCTTTGGCAGCGGCGAGAATCGGGTCCAGGTGCTGAAAGGCATCGACCTGGCCGTGGAAAAAGGCGAATTCTGCGTACTGCTGGGGCCGTCCGGTTCCGGCAAATCTACGCTGCTCAACATCTTAGGCGGCATCGACCGCGCTGACTCCGGCGATATCCTCATCAATAGCGAGCGCATGGCCGATATGAACGAAAAGGCCCTGACCCTTTACCGCCGCCGCCATCTGGGCTACATCTTCCAGATGTACAACCTAATTCCCAACCTGACCGTGCGGGAAAACATTGAGGTAGGGGCCTACCTCTCACGCCGCCCGCTGGATGTGGACGAGTTGCTCCACCTGCTGGGCCTGTGGGAGCACCGCGGCAAACTACCCAACCAGCTTTCCGGCGGTCAGCAGCAGCGTACTTCCATTGGCCGTGCCATCGTCAAAAACCCGGACATCCTGCTTTGTGACGAGCCCACCGGCGCGCTGGACTACAAGACTGGCAAGGAAATTTTAAAACTCATCGAGACCGTTAACCAAAAGTACGGCAATACCGTCATCATGGTCACCCACAACGATGCCATCCGCCTGATGGCCGATTGCGTGGTGCACCTGCGTGACGGTGCTATCCGAAGCAACGAGACCAATGCGGTCAGGGTCCCCGCGCAGGACCTTGAATGGTAAAGGGGGCGCGCGTGAAGAACCCTTTGAACAAACGCATGCTGCGGGAACTGCGCAGCGAGATGGGCAAGTACGCTGTAATTGCTGTTTTGCTTATTGCCACCATCGGCTTTGTCTCTGGCTTTCTTGTGGCAGGCTCCAGCATGATTGCCGCCTACAACGAAGGCTTTGAAAAGTACAACATCGAGGATGGTCACTTCCGCGTAGAAAAGCAGCTCAACCGCGCCCAGGTCAAGGCAATCACCAATGCAGGCGTGACCCTGTATGACCTGCACTACCGCGAGACCGCTATGGAAAACGGCAGCACCCTGCGCATCTACCCGGATCGCACCCAGGTCAACACCGTCTGCCTGATGCAGGGCGCGATGCCCGCCGCCCCTGGCGAGATGGGCCTCGACCGCATGTATGCCGAGAACAACGGCATTTCGGTGGGAGATACCGTGACCGACACAAACGGCCAGACCTGGATCGTTACCGGCTATGTGGCTCTGCCGGATTACAGCTGCCTTTTTAAGGATAATACGGACACGATGTTCGATGCCATCAAGTTTGGCGTGGCCATTGTTACGCAGGATGCGTTCGATGCCCTGCCTGAGCAGCAGATTTGGAACTACGCCTGGCAGTACGATACCGCTCCGGCAGTTGACCGCGCCGAAAAGGACGCAGCCACCAACTTTATGAAAGTCGTCAACAAAACGACATCCCTGCAGGATTTTGTGCCTGAGTACGAGAACCAGGCCATCATCTTTACCGGTAATGATCTGGGCAGTGACCGCGCTATGATCGCCGTGCTGCTGTACATCGTCATTGCCATTATGGGTTTCGTGTTTGCCGTTACTACGTCCAATACCATCGCCAAAGAGGCTGGTGTTATCGGTACGCTGCGGGCTTCCGGCTACAGCCGGGGCGAGCTGGTGCGCCACTACATGGCAATGCCGGTGGTGGTCACCCTTATCAGCGCGGCGGTGGGCAATGTGCTGGGCTACACGGTGCTGAAAAATGTCTGCGTCAGCATGTACTACGGCAGCTACAGCCTGCCCACCTACGTCACCCGCTGGAACGCCGATGCGTTCTGGATGACTACCGTCATCCCGGTGACACTGATGATCTTCATCAACTGGCTGGTGCTCTCCCGTACGCTGCGCATCTCGCCGCTGCAATTTTTGCGGCACGACCTCAGCCGTCATTCCAACCGCAAACACGCTTTGCCGCTGCCATCGGCGCTGCCGTTCTTTGGGCGGTTCCGCACTCGTGTGATCTTGCAAAACCTGGGCAGCTACGTGGTGCTGTTTGTGGGCGTACTGTTCGCAAACCTGCTGCTCAGCTTTGGCATGATTTTGCCTGATGCACTGAACCATTACAGCGATACGATCGCGGACAATATGCTTAGCAACACGCAAACGATGCTGCAAATCCCCTACAGCGCCATGGATGAGGATCGCAAGCTGAACGCCCTGCTCTCGATGCTGCAATTCCGCATGGAGACCGAAACCGAGGAAAACAACGCCGAAAAGTTCAGCGCCTACAGCCTGCAGACCCTGGGCACCGAGGAAGGCGGTGTGGCAAAAAGCGAGAGCGTACTGCTCTACGGTGTGGAGCCGGACAGCCGCTACGTGCAGCTGCCGGGGGACGGCGTGTACCTGTCCGCCGCCTATGCCGACAAGTACGAGCTGGGCGCGGGGGATACCATCACCCTGCGGGAAAAGTACGAAGATACGACCTATACCTTTACGGTGGACGGCGTGTACGACTACATGGGCGCGCTGGCCGTCTTTATGCCCCGGGAAAAGCTGAACGATGTGTTCGACCTGGGGGATGGCTATTACGGCGGCTACTTCTCCGATGCGCCGCTGACCGAGATCAAGGACGAGTATGTCGGCTCCGTCATCGATCTGGACCAGCTGACGAAAGTTTCCCGCCAGTTGATGGTCTCGATGGGTGCCTCCATGGGGCTGGTCAATGGGTTTGCCGTGATGATCTTCTTCGTGGTCGTCTATCTGCTAAGCAAGATGATTATTGAGAAGAACGCCCAGTCTATTTCGATGACCAAAATTCTGGGCTACAGCGGCAGCGAGATCGCCCGGCTGTACCTGCTGTCCACCACGGTGGTGGTTGTGCTGTGCATGGTCATCAGCCTGCCGATCGAAGTGTATTTGATGAAATTCCTGTTCCGCGCCGTGATGCTGGAAAGCATGACCGGCTGGATCGAGATGTGGGTCTCGCCCACGCTGTACCCGCGCATGCTGGCGGCGGGCCTGGCTACCTACGCGGTGGTGGCGGCGCTGGAATACCGCCGCATCATCCGTGTGCCGATGGACGAAGCGCTGAAAAATGTGGAGTGATGGGATATGAAGAAAACAATACCGATACTTTTGTCTGCGGCACTGCTGCTCTCGGCCTGCGGCCAGGCGGCCAGCACGGCGGAAACAGCCCCGGAGGATGCCCCTGCCGCCGTGACCGAAACGGCCGCGCAGACCTCCGCCCCCAAGACCACGCCCGGCGGTGTGGATAAGGCCGAGACCGTTTACGCCAAGGCCAACGCCGATGGCACGGTGACCGAGACAACGGTGGAAGCCGTGCTGAAAGCCCGCGAAGGCGCAACGATCGAGGATGTGGCCGCCCTGCGGGATATCATCAATAAAGAGGGCGATGAGGAATACACCACCGGTGCCGACAACGCCCTGACCTGGCAGAACAGCGGCAATGCCATTACCTACGAGGGTAAGTCCGATGCCGCCCTGCCGGTGACCACCCGGGTGACCTACTACTTAAACGGCGTGGAGACCGCGCCCGATGACCTGGCCGGGCAAAGCGGCCGGGTGCGTATCCGCTTTGATTATACCAACCATACCCGCGAGACCGTCACGGTGGACGGGCAGGAATATACCGTCTGTGTGCCGTTCACGGCCATTACGGCGGTGATTCTGGATGGGGACAAGTTCTCCAACATCGAAGCCGATAACGGCAGGGTCATGGAACTGGACGGCCAGACGGCGGTGCTGGGCACCGCTATGCCTGGCCTGGCAGGCAGCCTGCGCCTGACCGAGTTTGAGCCGCTGGAGGACACCGAGATCCCCGCCTACTTTGAGGTGAGCGCCGATGTGACCGATTTCGCGCTGGACTTTACGGCCACGATCCTGACACCCTCGGCGCTGGATGACCTGGATACCGGTGATTTGTCGGATCTGGATGATTTGAGCGATACACTGGATGACCTGACCGATGCCGCCGATGAACTGGTGGACGGCACCGGTGCCCTGGCCGATGGTGTGCAGGCGCTGTATGATGGCTTCCACGAGTACGCGGACGGCGTGCAGGGCCTGAACGAGGGAGCCGAAGCCCTGGCTGACGGCCTGACCCAGCTGTATACCAGCGGAACAGCCCTGGTGGACGGTGCCAACGCCCTGCGGGATGGTTTGAGCGCGGTCAGTTCGGTCGTTGGCGGGATGACCTCCGGCGATACGGGCAGCAATGACGAGATGATGGCCCAGCTGAACGAGCAGCTGGCACCGGTAGTAAAAAATTATGTAGGAACGCTGGTATCGGAAGTTACAACAGATGCCGACTTGACAGCAACTTTAGCAGCGCTTGGCCTCTCGGACGATGAGCAGAAAGCGGTGCTGGAAGCGGTCGGAAAGGCTATGGAAAAATCGTTGGATAAAAATACATTTCCTATGGTGCAGGGCGTGGCCGGTACGGTCTCCGGGGCCATCATGGGCCAGCTTGGCAGCGGCATCGGCCAGCTGCAGACCGGCCTGGACCAGCTTGCCAGCGGCAGCGCCGAACTGGCCCGTGGTGCCGACACCTACGTAAAAGCGGTGGGCCAGGTCAGCCAGGGTGCCGACGCCCTGGCCGAGGGCAGCGCCCAGCTGGACGACGCCAGCGACGCCATGTACGAGGGCCTGGCCGAACTGCACGATGGCGCGGTGGAACTGCACGACGGCGTGCAGGAATTCAGCGATAAAAACACCGATGACCTCTCCGATGACCTGGGCACGGACCTGCGCAATGTTGTCTGCCGCTTGAAAGCCGTCCAAGAGGCCGGCAAAGCCTACCAGACCTTCAGCGGCCTAGCTGAGGAAAACACCGGAAGCGTAAAATTTGTTGTGGAGACGGCAGAGATTAAAAAGTGAATAAAGCTTAAATAAAAAGGAAGAGACTGTGCGGAACAATCTCTTCCTTTTTTGCAGGGAATTACGCGCTGTGGGCAACAATCCGGGTAATAAATAGCCTTTTGCGCCAGATTATTGTTGCAAGTTAATTCTGGTCAACAAGATTTCCTGGATAGATTCACGACATCACAATTAGAGGAGACAAACAAAAATATCCGCTGCAAAATCTTTCGGTTTTACGACGGATATGGCGCAGATGGAGGGAGTCGAACCCGCGCGACAGGCTCCCGTCCTAAAGAATTTCGAGTTAATCCTTGAAAAGGCGTTATGGTGATAGCCAAGGTCAGTGTAGGCTGGTTTGTTCACTGCTTTTGGACGATGCTTGTGGAGAAAATGCCGCCTACCAATTCAAAAACAATGTGGGTACGAAAAGAAGCTAAAATGCCCATTTTAGGGCAAAAATGGCGACTTTTTTGGAGAAATGCAAGATAAGATGCAAGATAATCCCCCTGCCCCAAAAGCCGGATAATGGTGCGGGTTCGCGGACACAAATAGAAAAATGCAAGAAACAGAAAAAATGAAGTAGTGATTTTTCGGGTTCCACTTTATAAGCAAGGAGAACCCAAAATGAAGAAAAAAGATGTAAGCAAAGACCCTCTGGCAGAAAAAATTGAAGAAATCTTAACGCCTTATCCAGACCCGATGAGCCGCAATGATTTCCGCATTGTATGCCACATCGGAACGAGCACTTCGCTTTATCTCCTGCAAAGCGGACTGGTTCCCTGCAAAAACAGCGGAAAGAAAACACGATGCTATAAAATTGCAAAGAAAGATGTTGCCGAATACCTGTACCGCCGCGAGTCCGACCCGATGCGCTATACTCCGCCCAGCGGGTGGTATTATAACTACCCCAAGCACAAGAAGCCCGCCATGTCGCTAGAGCGCAAGCTGAACTATAAGGGCGAGGAGCGGCTGCTGGCCAAGGAATGGTACGAGCAGCAACTGGCAAAATACCCGGATGTACTGACCGTTGCGCAAGTCTGCGAGGTGACAGGCTATCAACGCCACACAATTCTGAAATGGTGCAGCAAGGGCTTGCTGAAAACCATCCTGCAAACGCCCAAGTATATGATTCCCAAAGTATGGCTGCTGGAATTTGTGGCATCCGATTTTTTCAACGAGATCAGCCGAAAATGTGGAAAACACTATGCCGCCATCAAGGAAATTAGTCGTTCACGCAAAGCCAGATAAGATGACTATTCGACCTCATGTGAACGCTAACACTTTAAGGCTGCTTCCATCGGTCTGATACGGTTCCCGTTTCAATTTTCCAGTCACTGACTGGAAAATTGGATATCTGAGATATGCAAGCCCCAAAAATCTAGTTAGACAAATCTCTCAAGGCATATTCAGCTTTTACGCAGAACCCAATTTGCCAGACACTGTCTGGTAAATTGGATAGCAAAATACAACAGGCTTATATTTTATAAATCAGCATATTATGGTCAAAGCTGTCAAACAGAGGGTATCCACGTTCAAAAGAGAAAGACCCAAAGTTGGGCGCAAAGAATAAGAAACAGAACAGAAATAATTGAAATAGAATATAATTCGTGCAAGACTAACATTCGGGGAAATGTCAACATTTTAATTTATTGACACTTCCCCGAAATCACGATATAGTAATAGTAGAAAAAGGCTTAGGAGGAATGCTGGATGCCGAGCGATTACCAAATGCAAATAAAAGAAATCTTTGGCACAGACGATTTGGATGAGCTGCGAGAACTTGCAAAGACACTAAAAATCGGTAATTCCAACCCTCGTAATGTGGGCCGTAAGGCGCAGCTTACTCCCGACCAGACCGTAGAGGTCTTGGAACTGCATAGAAAAGGCATCGGCAACACCGAGATTGCAAAGCAGTTCGGCGTGTCGCGCCAGACCATATACAAGTATATCTATAACGCCGAGCATTTCAGCGCGAACCCGGATTTCACCATGCGGATGAACTTTATGAATGGTCAGCAGCTATGTACGATCATCGACATTGATTTCAAACACGAAGTTGTCCGCATTAAAAACTATACCGACCGAATCCCTTTGCGGGCGTTTGGCGTTGTAGAAAATCCGTCTTGGGCGGATTTTGAGGAGTTCTTGAAAGAAAGATGTCTGCCCGCCAGCCGAGCCGGTCTGAAAGGCATTCTCCGGGAGATGGCTGTTCCTTTCTATGACCCACTGCTGATTATTGAAAAGACAAAGGGGCGCATGGCTGGGGACCACCAATGGGTGCAGATGATCCGTAACATCGCTGCGTAAGGAGGGTTCTATGGAAATGATTGATTTAAGCAGGCTTGAGCCACAAGAAACGCTGAACCACACATCAAAGGGAAATCGGTTAAAGTGAAAATGCGGCGGATATAGCGCAACTATCGAACGTCAAAATAGTAAATAATTGTCTTTCGAATTAGGAAATGCGTTTTTGTCGGACGGAATTCAAGAATGTTCTTAAACTGGAATGGGCGGAGGAAGTGGTGGTGAGGGAGATTGTGTATGCAGAATAAACTCTAATAGTACTTGAACCGTATAAAAAGCTGATATTTTAAATTTTATTCTCGATTTTTGAAAAACATCTGCAAATATTGAAATTAAGATTTGACTTTCCGCCTAGAATAGAGTACACTGGATTCAGAAAATCATCTGGGAGGAATTGCGATGCTGCTTCAATTTTCAGTCACCAACCACCGTTCCATCAAGGATACAGCCATCATCAGCTTAAAAGCATCCACAGATAAAAGTCTGGTCGACTGCCTGATTTCACCGGACGAGAAGAAACAGCTTGTTCCAGTGCTGGCACTGTACGGCGCAAATGCAGCAGGAAAGAGCAATGTCCTCCATGCACTCCTGCTCATGCGGGAAATGGTCTGTGGCCGATATGCCAAGCTGCTGAAGGGCGAACTGCTTCCGCAGGAACCGTTTGCTTTCACAGGCCAACCTACACAGCCGACCAGCTTTGAAGCTATCTATTTCTATGGCGGCATCAAGTATGCCTATGGGTTCTCGTTTGACAAGTCCAGAATCTTGACCGAATATCTCTATCACTGGCCTAATGGCCGGGAAGCACTGATTTTTTCCAGAGAAAACAATGACTATCAGTTCCGCGAGAACATCCAAGAGCAGTTCACGCTTGCTGGACGAACTGCCGAAAATCGTCTGTATCTGTCCACCTCGAACGAGTGGAACTGTCCGCAAACCGAAAAAGCGTATCTGTGGTTCTTTGAAAAGCTGACAGGTTTCATAGGAACAGAAATGCAGCTAGATGCCGCTCTGTCTGCCATCCGGCAGGGCGGCGCTGAAAAGAGCCGTATCCTGCATGAAATGCTGTATGCCGATCTAGGCATCAAAGACATCCGCATCACTGGTTCCAAGGAAGAACCTATCATTTCTGCACTGCATACTCTCAACACTAAAGATGGCGCATCCAAGGGCTTCTGGCTTCCGTTGGGGCAGGAATCCGTTGGAACACAGCGATTCTTTTCTCGCATCGGTATGTGGCTCGCTGCTCTGGAATCTGGGGCTGTTCTGGTGGTAGACGAGATTGAATCCAGTATGCATCCACTCCTGACCCGGCACTTGATCGAAATGATGCAGGATGCCGCCATCAATACGAACCATACACAACTCATCTTCACGACCCACGACACCGGGCTTCTCGACTTGACTTTGCTTCGGCGTGATCAGATCTGGTTTGCAGAGAAAGATGAAAAGACCATGCAGACCGATATTTACGCTCTGACTGAGTTTTCTCCCCGGAAAGGTGAGAACATCTCCAAAGGGTATCTGCAAGGCCGCTACGGCGCGATTCCGTTCATTGGAGGGAATGCAGCATGGGCAGAATAAAAGAGATCAGCCGCAAGTCTGCTCACACCAGAAAGCGCAATCCGGTGGTGTATCTCATCTGCGAGGGCAGTGAAACCGAGATTCGCTATTTCAAGCGTTTCCGCAGCCGAGGATGCAATATTGACATTATCCCGATTTCTTCGCAGTATAAGTCCGCTGACAGGCTTGTGCAGAAGGCCAAGGCAACGATGGGCAATAATCCGTATTATCCGGAAGATGGCGATTCCATCTGGTGCGTATTTGACCGTGACGATAATTCCAATGAGATTCTTCTACGCGCCAAACAATCCGCCCAAAAGGAGGGCTACCATCTGGCCTACTCCAATCCATCTTTCGAGTTGTGGTTCCTGTTGCACTTTGTAAATCAGCAAGCAGAAGTTGGGGATTGCCAGGCATTGATTCGCTTGCTGAAACAGCCAAACAGAATCCCCGATTATGAGAAGAACAAGGATTGCTTTGACGTTTTGAAGCCTTTGCAGGCCGCTGCAATTCAAAGAGCGAAAGCTCGTACCGAACAGATTCGGAGCCAAGGCATCGAGCCGATTTCGCGGCAAAGCAACCCTCTGACAACAGTTTGGAAACTCGTGGAGTATTTGAACTCCAAAACTTGAAAATACAGCAAAGCCCACAGGCTAGATTTTATCCGGTCTGTGGGCTTTTTATTATAGGTCAGCCTTTATTGTCTTTCTCGTGCAGATATTTCCACCTAGTTGTCATGCTGGAATGACCTAACCGTCTGGCAACACTTGCAATCGACACGCCGGTAAAAAGCAGCAGGGCGGCGTGTGTATGTCGCAGACCGTGAACGGAAATGACCGGAATATGGCATCGCTCACAATATCGACTCGAAACATCATTTACAGTAGAGTTGTAGACTTCTTTTTCACAAAAAACGGCTGTTCCTCCGGCAAGCCTTTGATAAGTTCAGAAAAGCGGATAACCGTCTGCCAATCAATCTGAATCTTACGAACAGAGGATTTGTTTTTGTCGGCTGAAAACCTCCCTCCCCCTTATAATCCCACGTTTTGCTTATAGAAAGCGTCTGATGATACTTCGTTCTTCCAATGTAAGTAATGGAGAAATTGTTGACGCAGATAATGTCTATGTTCATCCAGATGTTGTCAACTCTGAAAATGTTCAGGTAGGTGACATCATTGTTGTTGTTCGTAATGGTTCACGCTCTCTTATGCAAACTCCGAAGTACATGATTCCCAAGGCATGGCTTCTGGACTTTGGACCACGGATTTTTTCAACGAGATCACCCGATAATGTGGAAAACACTACGGCATGGTCCAAGCCGTCAAGCACCCCGCCCAAAAAGAGAGGTATAAAGTCGGGCACGAAGAATAAAAAGTGGAAAACAGCTAAGTGAAATAGAATGGAAATCGGGAGTTCCTACTCAAATGGTGGGGGCTCCCGATTTATCTATAGAAATTACAATCCCTTTCGGCAGAAAGAGACAATACTTTGACGCATCTACTATAAGGAATCCCAAAAAAGAAAAGCGACTTGACAATAGAGAAAAATCCACATCAAATCGCTTTTCTTAAACTGCGCTTATAGATTGTTTACCCCTTTACTGCACCCGATGTAAGTCCCTGAATAAAATATCTCTGCAGGAATACAAAAATAATTGTAACAGGAATTGCAGCCACAACAGAAGCCGCCATCATGTATCCCCAGTTAGTAGATGCTTCACCCAAGAAAGTCATAACAAGACCGGGAACCAAGGTACGTCTAGCTGGATCTGTGACCAACGTCATTGAATACAGCAGGTCATTCCAGCTCCAAACAAAGCCGTAAATGGCGATAGAAATCATGCCAGGGACAGCCATTGGGAACACAATGCTGCGCATAATTCGGAAATGACCGGCGCCATCAATCTTTGCGGACTCAATAAGAGAATCCGGGATTTGATCGAAATAGCTTTTCAACGTCCATGTGCCAACAGGCAATGTGAATACAACATAGCTAATGAGCAGTGCCCAATAACTGCCAAGCAGACCTGTCTTGCGCATTAGTTCGTAAATTGAAAGAAGAAGAATCGCTTGGGGGAACGCCTGACTCATCATAAAGAGTCCCATCACAAACCCACGCCCGCGATAGCGGAACTTGGCAAAACTATAGCCAGCAAAGGAGCAAACAATCGTAGCCAGAATACTAGATCCAAACGATACCAACAAGCTGTTTCTCAGGTAGGTCATAATCGTTGAATCAGTCAAGATATGGATAACGTTATCAAGCGTGAGCGGGCCCACAAAAAAGTAGTTGCTAAATGTTTCAGATGTAGGCTTAAGAGCCGTATTGATCATCCACAGCAAGGGGAAAAATACAAAGAAACCTATCAACAGCAAGGATAACCAGAAGAATACCCTAAACGGCTTTGTCTTTTCAAACATTCTGATTTTCCCCCTTAATCCTTTTCATTAGCCTGACGAATATAAATGATGCTAAAGCATGCAAGAATAATTGCCCAGATAGTGCCAACAGTAGCGGCTTTGCCCATATCCCAGTTTTTGAATGCTGTAGTATACACTTCGATAGACAAAGTAGTCGTGGCACGTGCCGGGCCGCCTTGCACCATAGTCCAAGGAAGATCAAAATGCTGTAAGTTGCCAATCAGGCCAAGCATAAATACCAGAATGGCAGTTTGCTTCATACTGGGAAGGATGATACGCCAAAAGCAAACCCAGTTGTTCGCTCCGTCAATGCGTGCAGCCTCAATTTGATCCAGCGGAACGCTTTGAAGTCCGCCAAGCAAAAATGCCATGTACCAGGGAAGCATCTGCCAGGTTCGAGCAATAATAACACAAATCAGAGCTGTACTTGTTTGGCCGAGCCATGGGATGCCATCATCAATCAATCCGATTGCTTCCAAAAAACTGTTGAGTATGCCATACTGCCCATTGAATATCCATGTCCAAAGGAATCCAATTGCAATACCCGGAACGATCCAGTTGACAAGTGTTACGCCGCGAAGGAATTCCGCTCCCTTAAATCCCTGATTTAGAACAATGGCCCAAATCATACCAAGTACATAAGGAAGAATCGTACTTCCCAGCACAAAAATAACCGTAGTCAGCACAGTTTTTCCAAAATACGGATCCGAGAGGACTTTCTCGTAATTTTCCAGGCCAATTATCTTATAGGTCGGAAAAAGCAGGGATTTATCCGTAAAGCTCGTCATAATTGCATCCAAAAAAGGATATAGAATAATCGCAATGAAGAATGCAAGCCCCGGAACTATTAGCAGAAACCCGACCTGTGCATCGGTTAATCGCCCGCCATTTTTTATTTTGCTCATTCTCATTTCCTCTTTTAATGGTAAATAAACTTCCCGACATCGGATTCACATATAACACAATGTCGGGAGTTAATAATCGACTACTATAAGATTATCAGTCTGAAACTTATTTGAAGAGAATCAGAAGTAATTATTTTTACAGCGCTTCAAGACGGGAAGCCATATCTGCAACAGCCTGTTCTGCGGTTTTCTGACCAAGAAGTGCAAACTGAAGTTCCTCAGTGATAACGGATTTGATTTCACTAGCATTGGTCATGCGGGCTGTTTCTTCCATGCGAGCTGTAGAAGTAGCCTTCAAGAAGCCCTGCAGATAAGCATCATTCTTAACTTCGTCTGTGTTCTCTGCACTCTTGGTTACAGGAGGCATACCATTGTTTTCAAAATAATCGAGGGCAACATCATCGCTTACCAACGTTTTTGCAAGTTCCGCTGCCTGTTGCTGGTACTGCGAATTCTTAAAGGTCACAAGCATATGACCCCACATGGTAGACTGCGGCTGGTCTCCGGCTTTCAGAACCGGACGTTCCATTGCAGAGCAAACTTTTACAACGTCTTCAGGTGCAACACCATTGCTGACGGCCTGTCCTTTTGCGACAACTGCATCATCATAAAACGCCACTTTACCCTGTGCGAACAGCTGACGAGCTTCACTGCGGCCGGTATCCATTGCGATATAGCCCTTATCGAGCAGGCTCTGATACCACTTCACGCATTCAACTGCAGCATCGCTATTGATTGCAACACTACCATCATCATTGAAAATTGCTCCGCCAAACGTCCACAGCCAAGGCATAAAGTCGCCAGCACAAGTTGCGTCTTTGGTAGAAACGGCATAGGGGACAACATCAGGGTTGGCTGCCTTGATATCGCCAAGGCACTTTTCGAATTCTTCAATTGTGGTAGGAGGAGCATCCCAGCCAGCGGCTTTCAGAATTTCCGGATTGTAGACCATTGTGATTGATGCCATGCTCCAAGGAAGCCCGAGCTGTTTGCCATCAATATTACCAACGTCCAGTGCGGATTGTTCGAAATTTGCTTCCAAATAATCCTTTCCGAGGATATCATTCCAATCAGCCAGAACATCAGCCTGTGCAACAGTGTTGAAGATGCCGATGTCCGTCTGCGCCAGATCTAGCTGTTCATTTCCTTGGGTGCGAATCAGCAACTGCTGAGCCGTATCAGCCCAAGTCCAGCCAACCCAGCTTACGGTATTGCCGGTTTGATCCTCGTACGTTTTCATCATGCGCTGGAAAATATCTTTGCTTGCTTCTTCCTCACCGGACCACCCTGCCCACACAATGTTAACAGGGGCAGAATCCGCAGTAGAAGTTGCTGCGGTGTCTTGTGTAGCAGAGGATGCTGCCGTACTGCTGGATGCAGAAGATCCACCACAAGCCACTAAAGACAAAGCCATAGCACCGGCCATCATCGCCGAAAACATTTTTTTCGCTTTCATAGTGTTTCCTTCTTTCTTAATATTGCTTTTGTTTCTTTATTGTAAAGGTGGTGCACACACCTTTATGTACTATCAAATACGTTCTTGCCTTACACAATGTGAATTGAGTATATTGCTGGCGAACCGCCCCATGTTTTTATAAATCTGATACGCAGTTTTTGTGTTGTGATTTTTTCATCGGCCATAATATCGACCAATCGTTGATAATTTTCGCTTATGTGTGCAATCACTTTCCAATTACCGTCAGCTTTCTCAGCCTCAATTATAAACTCTTTAATAAGATGAGGCGGCATCGATGTCCGAGGATAATACAAGTGGCTTGCCTGCCAATGACTTGCCCTGCTGCTTGGCAATTCCATAGAAAGATCCGGATCAAGAAAAAATTTTATATGATTGATCTCTATAGCCTTTTCCCAAGTAAATAGAAGCCAGGGATTTTCATCATCCGGATCAGCGCACCATTGGTTGGGCTGTCCCCAAGGTCTATTCCAACCATTTGACAGGTTAGAAGTATCATAAATGTGCTCACCAGAATTTTTATAGCAAATTATAGGCTCGTTTATTTCAGGACTTTCCTGCTCCCCGCAAATAATCCCTGTATGCTCTACATTAGCAAGGAAAATTTTCACGCCCTGAGCTGGCTGAATTTGCAGCATAACGAACTTGCCAACAGACTGTTTAGGGACATCAACACTAATTGTTTGTTCTCCCGCTTCCAGCTGCCAGACTATTGGGGTTCCCATCGTGTCTTCGTCATAATGGTTTGGAAGCATAGCCGATGACATTGCTCCATACAATTGCTGTGTATTTTCGGAAAAGACCTTGACTTCCACTTTGCCACAGACACCAGGGAATACTATATAGCCACCATGATCAAGCGGCATCAATTTTCCATTTGGTTTATTTTTGTTCGTACTCAAGCAACTGCTCGCTGTGATATTAGCATTTCTCGCTGAATCACCGGGCACATAAAAAGGTACATCAGGAATAAACATGTCATCCCGCTGAAGCTGATGAATTACATCTGTAACTTCCGTTTGCATTAAGTCACAAGGCACCTTATTTTGTCTAGCACATATAGTTGCTAAAGTTCCAGCCACCTGCCCCGCTAGTGCGCAAGTGTTCATAACTCGACTAGAGAAAAATGCTCCGCGTTCAATTCCTATATTGCGGCCTGCAAAAAGGAGATTGGGAACAGTTCGTTGATATAGACAGCGGAGCGGAATTTGATAAACTTGCACGGGCCGTTGCTTGCAGTTATCTTCTTCTGTATCTGCAAACCCTCCACTGGGATGCGAGTCGATATACCATCCACCATAAAATGCTCCATCAGGAAAACGTTTATTCTGAATGATATCCTGCTCTGTCAAAACATATTCGGTTTTCATCCGGCGGCTTTCGCGTTTTCCCGGGATGCTTCCGATCCACTCAAGAGTATAATTATCCGCATTATAATGGCCGCTGTTTTTGATGTAATTCCAGACACCCAAAGCCATTCTTCTGAGTTCCAAAGCAATATCTTGGGAATCTCCTATTGTGTCTTGAAGTCCGCCATACTCGAACCACCAGCAATCGCTTCCGCCCATATTTTCACTAATTACACGACCTCCGTGACCAAGAATGGACTCTATTTGCTGGAAATTGTATGCGTAGTGAGGTGCCACATATTTTATCGGATGGTCCTCTTTACATGTATTGAATAGGATTGAATTGCCCAGGGTTGAATTGCTTACCGAATCATCGACCTGTGAAACTCCCGCCAGCTGTCCAATGACACCATCTCCGGTTGCATCGATAAAATATTTCGCCGTTATTTCGAAGCGTTTTTCGCTTCCTTGCTGGGTTCCTGCCACTTTTTCAATGCATTGACCAGCAAGTTTGACTTCATCAATTTCCGTATTCAACTCAAGCTGCAAATTTGGTTGCTGAAGCACTGCATCCAGAAGAACATCATCCCAAAATACTGGATTGGCATCGAAGTTGCGATACAAGTTTTCTAACTTTAATCTACCCCAGATGCCCATTTCTTCTGCCATCAGGTTACCACTGCCCACAGCGCCTCTGGTCCAAACACGAATTTCGCTGCTGGAGTTTCCTCCCAAAACCGGACGATCTGTAACAAGGACTACTTTGCACCCATTCTGTGCTACTGCCAGAGCAGCACACACACCAGCAGGTCCACCGCCAATTACTGCGACATCAACATTGCAGCAAACTATATGCTTAGCATTCTTCACAAATCTGCACCGTCCCGTTCGGATATTTACAGAGTATAGACAATTTTCTTGTGCGTCATTATTATATAGGCGGCATTATCACCTGTTTGTTTTCAATAACGCAACCGTTTTTGTTTGATTTGTCTACATAATACCAACAAGAACAACACATTTCCATAATTTATCTGCACACTATCTGGATATATCCGCACAACTAATTGACATTTTGTAAAGACAGCTATATTATAGGTTTACTGCGATTTATATTTTTGCCTACGGATCCGCCAGTCGGTAACCATACCATCAACAATTGATGTGCCATGGTTTTCAAAATCATCCCAGGAGGTGAAATTCTACATGGGAGAGGCGTTTTCAAAAGTTGCTTCGTACTTAAATTACTTGAGAGATGAGTACAATGTCCAAATCTGCATCAAAGATTTTTGCGGGTTTATCCCAATTAATAAAGAACTCGATCGCGCCTTGCAGCCTTTTCTTGCCCATACGAATCCATTTTGTATGTACATGAAAACAGATCAGCCTCATTATCGCGTTTGCCTTAGCATGATCCGTCCTATGCGATTAAAATGTGATAAGACCCGGCAAGTCTATTTTGGAATGTGCCACGCGGGATTAGGCGAATATATTATTCCTATTTTTTCGGACGAGATATTACTTGGAGCACTAAACGTTGGCTTTTTCCAGAACGATGAAAATAGAACCGTCAAACGAATTGCCAGAACCTGTGCCACAAAGCCGCCATTATCTGTTGAAAGAGCAATTTGTTTGTACCATGATAATATAGCGTCTCCTACTATTGATATTCGTCTTCTCCTGCCGGGCTTAGAAATGCTGGCTGAGTACTTGGGACAAACTTATAAACTGTTCCAACAGACTCACAACGCTCCCTTATCTGGACGATATCATAATTCAAGTGAAGATACAATTTTATCCCATGCCTTGGAATACATACGCAGCAATATAACAAATTCCATTACAATTACAGAACTAGCCGATTTCTGTCATTGTAGTGAATCGTATATAAGTCGTATTTTCAAAAAAAGAACAGGTGTTAACATTAACCTTTACATAAATAAGATGCGCATTGAAGCCGCCAAAAATCATCTGCTTCTTTCGCATGAGAGTATGGCAGATATTGCAGCCGCTGTTGGATTCAATGATCCAAATTACTTTTCTCGCATTTTTTCACAGATCATCGGGATATCTCCTACAGAATTTAGACGTAGGTTTCACCAAGATATATAAAACCGCGCTTTCTCTTAGGCCGTTACCGAATGAACTTTCTCAAAATTAGTAGATAGGCGCAAAAATGTAGTGTAAACTTCAACAGGACTGACAAACCTAAAGCGGGGTCAGTCGTAGTTATAGCTGGATGTACTTATAGTTGTAGAAGCAGGCATATATGGTGCATAAGCAGAGCTGAAAGGAGACATGAAGGATCCATAAAGTGAAACATATCAGCTTGTAGAAAAAGCCCATTTACGGGTAGAAATGTAGGGCGCGTGTCTTGACCGCGCCCTACCGCTGGCTGCGCGCAGCGCATAAAATCGCGCCGAACGGCGCACGTTTTCACGTTATATCGTACTATCGGTAAGACTGCACGGAACGGTCAAGACCGTTCCCTACAAACCAGCCGAAAGTTCGCAACCATCCTGTTGGGTTTATCGACAGTCTGACATGTATTTCCCACTTAATAAAAAAGATCTTCTGACATATTGAGGAAAGTCGCCAAAGCCTAATATGTGTACGGTTCTGCTTTATACTCAATATCACGGTTCACCTTCTGAATCTTAGCGGCAACCTGGAAATCCAGTTCGGTCATCGGGTTTGCCTGCTGCTCTGCAACATTGATACCACTCAGAGTACCCATGTTGCTCTGCTTACCGTAGGAAACACCAACGGACTCCTGGAAAATCTGAGTGACGTTCGTTTTCTGAGAACGAGTCACAACGCTACCTTCCGGGGCAGTCAGAGAAGCACTCTCACTGATTGCAGGCTGTTCGCCATTGCCGTTAGAGGTGTACTCCTGCCCGGTAACGAACTCTACATGATTCGTGGTTTTCGCCTTACTACCGATGATGGAAGAAAGCGGGGTACGCACGTTACCCTTGTTAAACAGCATTCCAGAATAATTCAGAACGCCAAAACTGGTTGCAACATCTGCCATTGTCTTTTACCTCTCCATTAGTTTTTGTGAACAATCACCAGAGAGAACGTACCAACGT
>CAVAGJ010000009.1:42056-76374 GCA_963588145.1 Coriobacteriaceae bacterium | reverse complement strand
ACCCACATCAAGGTTCCACAAGTTTCAGTTTTGTTCAATTTTCAAGGTCCTGCTGCGCTGTCCTGTGAGGTGTCTCGCCGGACAGCTTGTATATAATACCACCGCCGCAAGCGTTTGTCAACACCTTTTTTCAGATTTTTTACAAAGTTTTGACGGAAAGTTTGGGCAAGGTGTATATAGTGGTGGTGGGGTGTGGCGGGTACTACGGGTTGGGCTAGCGCTGCAGCAGCTTTAGCTCCCCTGCCGTCAGTTCGCGGTACTCACCGGGGGCGAGGGTGTCATCCAGCGTTACGCCACCGATAGAGAGACGGTGGAGGGCGTTGACACCGGCGTTGTAGATGCCGAACATCCGCTTGATCTGGTGGTAAACGCCCTGGTGCAAGGTGACGCGCACCGTGCAGGGGTCCTCCCCGGTCGGTTCGGCCTCGGCGGGGGCCAAGTGCTCGCCATCTGCCAGGGTAACGCCCGCCGCAAAGCCGCAGCGCATCTCCTCGGTCAAGGGCGTGTCCAGCGTGACCAGATACTGCTTATCCACGTGGTGGGCCGGAGCCAGGATGTCATGGGCCAGGGCACCGTCATCGGTCAGCAGCACAAAGCCGGTGCTGGTCTTATCCAGGCGGCCCGCCGGGAACAGCTCCCGCCGGGGGTAGTCCGCCGCCACCAGGTCCACCACCGTGGTATCCCGCTTGTCGCGGCTGGCGCTGACGACGCCCTCCGGCTTATTGAGCATGATGTACACGTACTTTTTATATTCGCCTGCCAGCGGCGCGCCGTCCAGCGTGAAGTCCGCCGCCGTTTCGTCCAGCTGGGTGTCGGCTTTGCGGCAGACCTTGCCCGCGATCATCACGCGGCCCTTGGTGATGGCCTTACGGCTTTCGCTGCGGGTCATGCCGGTGCGCTCGGCCAGGTACTTATCCAGCCGCATCATACCTGGTGCTCCTGGGTGATGGCCGCCGTTTTGCCGCGCGTCACTTTGATAAGGTCGGCGGGGGCACACTCGACCTGGGTTCCGATGCGCCCGCCGGAAACCATAATGGTAGGCTGGACCAGGCAGCTTTCATCGTAGACAGTGACAAACTGCTTTTTCATACCCACAGGACTGCAGCCGCCGCGGATATAGCCGGTGACTTTGTTGATATCGGCCACGTGGATCATCGCAACGCTTTTGACACCTGCGGCTTTGGCGGCCTTTTTCAGATCCAGCTCAGCCAGCACGGGCACAACGAACACATAATAGTTGCGATCACTCCCCTGAGTGACCAGTGTTTTGAACACCTGGGCCGGGTCCTGGCCGGTGAGACGGGCTACATTGGCACCGTCAACAGCCTGGCCCTCCTCGTGGGGGTATTCGTGGGCGGTATAGTTGACCTTGGCACGTTCCAGCATGCGCATGGCGTTGGTTTTTGCTTCTTTGGACATGGGATGACCTCATTTATTATATAGTATAATGCAGCCCCATTATACGACCCTTACAGAAATTTGGCAAGAGGGGGGTTGACTTTAGCGCTTTAAAGTGTTAGACTATCATTATTCTATAAGAAAGCACAAACGCTGGCGGCGATTGCGCCAGAAATTCTAAAAGTCTAAGAAATAGAGAAACGGGAGACACACTATGATCATCGTATTAAAACAGCATGCCCCGGCCGAGCAGGTCAATTCTTTCTGCCACGAACTGGAGGGCATGGGCTACCAGATCAACGATTCCGTGGGCAGCGACACCCACATTCTGGGCCTGATCGGCGATACCAAGTCCCTGGCCGAAAGCTGGGTGCTGGCCAACCCGGTGGTAGAGACCTGCCGCCGCGTGACTGAGCCGTACAAGAAAGCCAACCGCAAGTTCCACCCGGACGACACCGTTGTGGATGTGGGCGGGCACAAGATCGGCGGCGGATACTTTGCCGTGATGTCCGGTCCCTGTAGCGTGGAGAGCAAGGAGCAGATCACCTACGTGGCTCAGCGTGTTCAGGCCGCCGGCGCTAGCATCCTGCGCGGCGGCGCGTTCAAGCCCCGCACCAGCCCCTACAGCTTCCAGGGTTTGCGGGCTGAGGGTCTGGAACTTTTGCAGGAGGCCCGCGCCGTGACCGGCCAGCCCATCGTGACTGAGTTGATGAACAACGAGCACATCTCCCTGTTTGAGGAAGCCCACGTGGACATGATCCAGATCGGTGCACGCAACATGCAGAACTTTGAACTGCTGAAAGCCGTGGGCCGCTTAAAGACCCCCGTGCTGCTGAAGCGTGGCCTGTCCTCCACCCTGGAAGAACTGGTAATGAGCGCCGAGTACATCATGGCCGAGGGCAACCCCAACGTTGTGCTGTGCGAGCGCGGCATCCGCACCTTTGAGACGAGCATGCGCAACACGCTGGACATTTCCGCCGTGCCGATGCTGAAGAAGATGACCCACCTGCCCGTGGTCATCGACCCCAGCCACGCCGCCGGCATTGCCTTTATGGTGCCCGCGCTGGCCCAGGCCGCTGTGGCCGTAGGCGCGGACGGTCTGATGATCGAGACGCACAACAACCCGGCCAAGGCCAAGAGCGATGGTGCCCAGAGCCTGACCCCTGACCAGTTCGACGAACTGATGGGGGTCATCAAGCCGGAGCTGGAATTCTTTGGGAAGAAGTTGAACTGATAGCAGTTTATAAAGTATATAAGGTCAGTGCAGCAGGGTCGGGAAAGCCCTGCTGCTTTTTTGCTGCCGTTAGGGGTGCCGCAGCGCATGGATTTTGCGGCAGCCAAAGAACCACTTCCGGGTACTTCCGCCCGGTATATATACTGCGGAACTCCGGAAGTACCCTGGTGTTTCCAACTACTTCCGGAGTTATGGAAGCAGTTATAATTAACATATCTACGTAATTTATATAAGTACTTCCGTAGTTCCGCAGTTTTGATAAAGGGGTGGCTGTTTTTGCCCGAAACCGCCACCGCAAAAAAGATGCGCCCCGCCGGGATGGCGAAGCGCATCTTGTATTTGCTATTGGCCTTATTGGTCCTGCTTGTCTTTGGCGGGCTTGGTGCTTTGGGGCGTGGTGACGCCGGCCTCCCGGGCAATCTGGATTGCCGATGCAGCAGCCTCTTTGGCTGTCTGGGCCGCAGACTGGGCGGCATTGGCAGCCGTTTTCTTGGCCGTCTGGGCCGCGACAGCTGCCGTGTCCACGGCAGACTGCGCGGTCTCCTTTGCGGTCTGGGCCACCTCTTTGGCGGCTGTCTTGGCGGCAGCAGCCAGTTCGTTCAGGCGGCGGACACCGGCGCGGGTGGCGGCCAGCGCCTCGGCGTAGGTCAGGCTCTTCATATCCGGGAAGGCCCGCAGCAAGCGGCGAGTTCCCATCTTATCCACGCTGATATCCCGCAGCTTGGTACGCATTTCGTTGGCGCGCAGCAGCATTTCCAGCTTCAGCTCGGCGGCGTTCTCGCGGCCTTCCAGCTTCGCCAGGACCAGCTGCAGCTTCTGCTCGTCCAAAATCGTATCGGCGGTCATGGCGCTGACCCCCAACACGGTGGTCAGCTTGTCGCTGGTCACACGCAGGCGGGCGCGCATCTCATCAATCTCTTTCAGCTTCTTGTTCAGGCCGGCGGCGGCGGCAGCGGAGACTACCAGATCCACCGCAAAGAACGCCAGCAGGGTGGCATCCAAAGGCACCAGCACTTTCATGGGCAGCGGGCTGCTGGCTTTTGCCAGTGCCGGGTGCACAATCTTGACCATGATGACACTGCCCACCCCCCACAGCAGCGAGAACTGCGGGCAGATATAGCCGCCGAGGTTAAACTTCATGTTGGAGTAGTCCCACCATCGGATGTGGTAGATCTTGAACAGCGCCCAGCCGCCCACCAGCTCAACGGCGGTGGTAAGCACCATGCCCACAAAAAACACCGCTACGGCGCTGATGTTTTGCCCATCGCCGGAGGGGAGCAGCGCGGCCACCGTCCAGTTCAGCACCACCATTCCGCAGCCGTAGATGGGGCAGATGGGGCCGCAAAGGAAGCCACGGTTGACGAGCCGCCGCTCCTTGATGGCGGCGTAGACGACCTCGACACCCCAGCCGATGCAGCCGTAAAGGAAGAACCAATACAGCGTTTTCACGGCAAGGGTAAAAAGTTCTGTCTGGGTCATTCGGCATCCTCCAGCGTAGCGGGGGCTTCGGCTGCTTTCTCCTCGGTTTCCAGCTCCTTCGCCAGGGCCTTGGGTTCCACCCAGGTCACGGTGCTGTTGGGGCCTTTGCGGGCGATCAGTGCCTTGATGGGGATACCCATCTCGGTAAACATGCCCTCGTGCTCGGTGCGCAGGTTCCAGTCCGGCTCGTTGGCGTGCAGGTCAAAGGTCTGCCAGGTAATCTCAAAGCCTGCCGCCGGGAAGTAATGTAGGCTGTCATGGAACAGATCATCGTCGTCGGTCTTGAACCAGATCTCCGCGCCCTCGTCCATCAGCTGGCGGTATTGCAGCAGCTGGCGGGGATGGGTCAGGCGGTGCTTGTTGCTGCCCGCGTTTTTGCTCCACGGGTTGCAGAAGTTGATATAGATGCGGTCCACCCGGTCCGCCGGGGTAAAGGCATTGCCCAGGCGCTCGATATCGATGCTGGCGATCTTGACGTTATCGGGGGTCAGGCCGCGCTCGGCATAGGCGGCTTCGACCTTGCGCTTGGCCAAAATCAGCACCTTATCGGTGATGTCGATGCCCAGGTAGTTGATATCCGGGTGCTGGGGGGCCAGCTGCGCCAGGAAGCCGCCCTTGCCGCAGCCCAGCTCCAGATGCCAGGGCTGGTCGGGGCGGGCGTAAGTCTCGTGCCAGTGGCCGCCGTGGGTCAGCGGCTCATGCACATGGAAGTCGCAGGCCAGCAGTTCGGGGCGGGCGTAGGGTTTGAATCTCATTCTCATGGGAGTGTCTCCTATTATAATAATGTAGAAAGTTTTTCGCGGACGGCATCCGGCGTAAGGTCAGGCTGGGCCAGGCTGCCCTGGCAGAAAGCGGGCTTGCCGCCGCCACGGCCTGTAAAGGCTTCGTTCAGCGCCTTGCCCAGGGCGCGGGCATCGGTGCCCTCGGGGGCAGCCAGCGCGTAGGACAAGCCCTGCCCACCGGGGGCCAAGGCGCAGGCAACCTGGTTGGTACCCGCGCAGACAGCCATCGCAATGCGGCGCAGGCCGTCACCGTCCGCTCCGTCTGCCCACAGCACGGCGGGCTGGTTGGGTGCTGCGGCCTGCACGTAAGCATCCGCCAGCGCGTTTTGCAATGCGGCGATGCGCTGTTTTAAGGCCACCTCACCGTTCTGGCGGTTCCCCACCGCCGGAGTCAGGCTGCCCACCGGGGCAGAAAGGAGCCGTCCGGCAGCTTCGGCATCGGCGCAGATGGCAGCCACTGCATCATAGGCGCGCTGCCCGCAGGCCACAGCCAGACGCATACCGGTCTTGTAATGCTGGGCGGAGATGATTTTGATAAGCCCCACCTCTCCGGTGCGGGCCAGATGGGTACCGCAGCAGGCGCAGCAGTCGCCGCCGGCTTCCACCAGCCGCACGGGACCGTCCAGTTCCTTTTTGCTGCGGTACTCGGTAGCAGCCAGGGTCGCGGCATCGGGGATGTAGCAGTGTACGGGGGTGTTGGCCCGCACGGCGGCGTTGGCTTCGGCTTCGGCCTGGGCCAGCTGCGCGGCGGTCAGCGGGATGCTGGTGTCCATCCGCACGTACGGGCTGCCGATGTGAAAGCCCACATTCTCGGCCCCAAACAGACGATGGAACGTGCCGCTGAGGATATGCTCGCCGGTGTGCTGCTGCATGGCATCCAGGCGGCGGGGCCAGTCGATGCGGCCGGTCACGGCGGTGCCGGGTTCCAGCGGGGCATCCGTGGTATGGGTGATGGTGGTGCCATCGGTGCGCACATCGGTCACGCGGGCCGCGCCCAGGGTGCCAAGGTCGCAGGGCTGGCCGCCGCCCTCGGGGAAGAAGGCAGTCTGATCCAGCACGACTGCATAGCCGCCCTTGGCCGAGGTGCAAGAGAGGACAGTTGCGGTAAATTCCTGCACATAAGCGTCCGTTTCGTATAACTTTTGCGTCACAGAAAGGGAACTCCTTTCAAAAAAACAGTTTTTTCTTATTATAACACAAAACAGGTGTGGAAAAAACCATTCATTTCTTATATAATAAGAAATATATGGGCTGAAATTCTAAAAGGCTCATCACATTCTTCTATTAGGAGAACTTTAAACCTATGCAAAAACAATTCACCTCGGCGGCGCTGGCGTTATCGGCGCTGCTGCTTACCGCTTGCGCGGCGGCCCCGGTGGAAAGCGTTGCCACGGTGGAAACGGCCCCAGAGCCCGCTCCCCAGGTGCTTACCGCCTACGCTGCTGACGGGCTGGCCCCTGCCCTGCAGGCTTATGCCGATGCCCAGGGCGTGGCCCTGAACTGGACAGACGATGCCAGTTCCGCCAGCCTGCTGGCGCTGGATCACCAGCCGGACGGCTCCCCCCTGGACGTAACCAGCGACACCCTGCTGGCCGCCGCTGCCGCCCGCGCCAACATTACCGAAAGCGCCGTCTCCCTGCCCGCTGGCCGAAGCCTGTACGGCTACTGGGTCAGCAGCAATCTGCTGAACAGTCTGCTGGGGGACGGTGCTGCCGAAGCCTTGCAAAATGCCAGCTGGGACGAGTGGAGCGACTTTGTGGAGACCCTGCAGGACTGGCTGAACGAGCCGAAAGCCGTCACCGTCACCTTAAACGGCACCGACTGCACCCTGCCGCAGACCCGACCCGAAGCCCTGACCGCCACCGGCGTGTTTGCGCCACCGCTGGACCGCTTGAGCGGCTACACCGTGGCCGTGCTGGCGGCTGACGGCCAGTATACGGCGGATGCCCTGACCGGCCCGCTGAACGGCATCTACAGCGCGGTCTCTCTGGAATGGGATGCCATGGCCGACAGCGCAGCGAACGGCCTGTTCCGCCGGGCCAAGCTGACCGACCTACTGGCCGCCTACGGTGTGGATGCCTGCCAGGATTTAGTGCTGATTCCCTTTAAGACTAACCTGGAGGACAGCGACCTGACCACCGAGGAGTACAACCTCACCGGCCTGATGGACTACCCCATCCTTGCCAATGCGGGCTGCTTTGCCATTCAGGACACCGGCGATGCCGCCGCGCTGAAATCCGCCGAGAGCGCCGTGCTCTGGCTGTATTCCAGCGGCGAGGGCGAAAAGGCCTTGACCGACACCCTGGGCGTCATCACCCCGTGGAACACCGCGTCCGACACCACCACGCTGGGCGCGATGCAGGTGGAGCAGGTCAACACCGCCATTTTGCCAGGCATCGACCTACCCACGGCTGCGGCGGCCCAGGCCCTGACGGCCAATGAGGAGGCCCTGCAGGGCGGCACCCGCGGCAAGGCTGAACGCACAGCCTTTACCCAAGCCGCCCTGGCAGCCCTGGGCGCTGAATAAAGAGGACGTTAAAATATAACGCGAGAGAGAAGAAGGACAAAGAATGAGTTTTGCACGTTGCAGCGGTATTCTGATGCCGCTTTCCAGCCTGCCGGGCGGTTATGGCATCGGCAGCATGGGCACGCCCGCCCATAAATTTGTGGACTTTCTGGCTGCCGCCGGGCAGACAATCTGGCAGATTTTGCCGGTCGGCCCCACCGGCTACGCCGACAGCCCCTACCAGAGCTGCTCCGCCTTTGCGGGCAACCCCTACTTTATCGATTTGGACCAGCTGGTCAAGGACGGCCTGCTGACCCGCCGGGATTTTGCCAAGATTCATTGGGGCGGCGATGCAACCCACGTCGACTACGGCACCCTGTACGAGAAGCGCTTCGATGTACTGCGCAAGGCCTATGCCAACTTTTTAAAGCAGCGCCCCGTGCCCGGCTACGATACTCCCTACCCCGATGACTGGTATCGCTTCCAGTTTTTGAGCAGTGAGTGGCTGCCCGACTACTGCCTGTACATGGCGATCAAGCGGGACAACGGCATGGTGGATTGGCAGCAGTGGCCCGAAGCCCTGCGCCTGCGCGACCCCGCCTCCCTGGCTGCCTTTAAGCAGGAACATGCTGAGGAGATCGGCTTCTGGGCCTTTGTCCAGTATGAGTTCGACCGCCAGTGGCGCGTCCTGCATGCCTACGCCAAGAGCAAAGGCGTGTCCATCATGGGCGATATCCCCATTTACGTTGCCGCCGACTCTGCCGATGCCTGGGCAGACCGCGAGCTATTTGAGACTGATACCGATGGCAAGCCCCGCCGCGTGGCAGGCTGCCCGCCGGACTACTTTGCCGCCGATGGTCAGCTGTGGGGCAACCCCCTGTACGATTGGGACTACCACCGCCGCACCGGCTATGCCTGGTGGATTCGCCGCATCCGCCACACCCTGTCCACCTACGATATCCTGCGCATTGACCACTTCCGCGGGTTCGACACCTACTGGGCTATCCCGGCCGGGGAAAGCACTGCCCGCAACGGCCGCTGGGAGAACGGCCCCGGCATGGACCTGTTCCGCACCCTGCACAACGCCCTGGGCGAACTGCCCATCGTGGCCGAGGACCTGGGCGAGATGTTTGACTCGGTCCGCCAGCTGCTGGCCGACAGCGGCTTCCCCGGCATGAAAGTGCTGCAGTTTGCCTTTACCGGCCAGGACAGTGTGGATCTGCCCCACAGCTACCCCCACAACTGCGTGGCCTACCCTGGGACTCACGATAACAACACCCTGGCCGGCTGGTTTACCGAGGAACTGGCCCCCGAATACCGCCAGCAGGCCCGCGAATACTTTGCCCTGAACGAGGGCGAGGGTGAACTGCGCGGCATGCTGCGCGGCGTGATGGCCAGCACCGCCGCTCTGGCGATCATCCCGATGGCCGACTGGCTAAATGAGCCTTCTACCTCCCGCATGAACACCCCCGGCGTGGCCCAGGGCAACTGGCAGTGGCGCGTGGATGAAAAGAAACTCACCCCCACCCTGGCTAAGGAGATCAAGGCCATGACCGTGCGGTACTTCCGCGCACCGGCTGCCCACAAATAAATACGATAAACGCTACACGATTCCCAAGACTGATACGCCCGGAGTTGTGTGGCGTTATCTTATATAACACAATGTCCACTTTTGTAAACCTAGCCAAGGTTTTGCGGTACAGTAAGTAAATTCTTTGTGCAAGGCAAGGCTATCCACCGCGTAGATTTTGTGGTAAAATAAGTTGGTATTTAGAAAGTTATTTTCGTAACAGAAATTGTGCGTCTTAAAAATGAGGAATCGCCATGAAATTTGAGTATACCCTCGCTGAACTCTCCACCGAGATCGCAGCGCTGGAGCAGGTCTATGGCAAGGTCAGTGTGCTGGACCCCTACCAGGGTACCGTGCTGAACCCTGCTAATTTGCTGCCTACGGACAAAGCTGAGGAACTGACCACGCTGGACGAGACCGGCCGCGGTGTGCGGATGGCCCATGCCGATGACGGCCCGGAACTGGTGCTGTACCAGGGCATCCAGACGGAGGGCCGCCCCTGTGTGCTGGCTTTCCACTGCGACATGCCCCACAATCTGCAGTCCTCTGTCGGGGCGGAGAATTCTTTCAACCGCGTACTGGCCCAGATGCAGGAGGAACTGCGCCGCGATTACCTGACCGGCGTGTATAACGCCCGCTATCTGGACACTGAGTACCGCCGCTACGCCGAGCCCCAGGCCCAGACCGGCAAGCCCGTGGGCGTGGTCATGGCTCGCGTGAACGAGTACTGGAACCTGCGCCGGAACGAATCCGCCAGCGCTGCCGACTGCTGCCTGAACATGGCCGCCGGCATTTTGCAGCTAGCCGTTGGCACCGATGAAAAGACCGCCGTGCTGGCCCGCCTGGAAGACGGCCTGTTTGCCGTGGTTACGGTAGGCACCCCCGCCGCCCAGGTAACTCGCAAGCTGCAGGACGCGCTGGATAATTCCCGCCGGGAGTTCAACATCAGCCTGTCCCGCCGTGGCAGCTTTACCGTACAGCTGGCCAGCGCCGAATGGGGCGAGACCCCGGCATGGGACATGATGTTCTCTCTGGCCCAGCAGCGCCTGTGATTTTTGCATAAAAGCATCCCCCTTGTGTACATGCTATGGTTGACTGACCACCACGTACACAAGGGGGGATTTTGTTATGCAAACCGATAATGAAAATATGCTGCAGGAGATCGTGCCCCCCCTGCGGCTGGACGCCCAAAGCTTGTTCTTTTCCTGTTTTATTTCCCATCTCCCTTTTGTTCTGATTTCACATTGTTGCCCATTATAGTACACTCCGCCGCAAAAAGAAAGTACCCGCCGCAAAAAAGCCGCAAAAATGCTTGACGCACCCCCGCCGCTGGTATTATAATAAAAGAACCGGGTTCACCCCGGCATACACACCGAGGTGTTGCGCAGTTGGTAGCGCGCGTGGTTTGGGACCACGAGGCCGCAGGTTCGAGTCCTGTCACCTCGACCACAATAAAAGCCGTAGATTGGTTAAAATCTACGGCTTTTATTATTTTGGGTACACACTTATTTTTTAGCGTTACACCTGCATCTGCCTCTTAATCGTCCTTAGCGCGGTGCGCAGGGGGCGGTAGATGAGCAGCATGATGGCAAAGTTGCCTGCGCCGTGCATGGCATCGTAGGGCAGGCCGCTGAGCCACCAGCTCAGGGCAAAGGCGGGTGTTTTGGCAAACAGGTATACCGCCGCGCACAGGCCGCCGAAGCATAGCCCGTAGGCCCCGCTGAACAGCGCCCACAGCAGGGCATGGTTCATCCGGCGCAGCAGCCAGGCCAGCAGGGCCAGCAGGTACCAGATATACAGGTACATGGCCCACCACAGCCCAAAGCCGTACAGCACACCCTGCAGCAAAATAAACACCGTGATCGCGCCGGGGGTCTCCCGCGGGAGTTCCAGCGCAAACAGGATGATCAGCAGCGTGACCGGCTCGATGTTGGGCAGACCGCTCATAGCCTGCTTGCTGACGACCAGCAGCGCCCCCATCAGGCCGCTGAGCACCAGCTGCCGTACCCGGCGGCTCGAATTACTTCGTATAGGTGAAGGCATAGCTGTCGCCGTCATGCAGTTCGATGTCGGCCACACCCACGGTGGTCATCTCGCCGCCGGCATCGGTCAGACACCACCAGGCACCATCGGCGTTGTAATCAGCTGTCTCACCGTTGACGGTGGTCACAAAGCCTGCATCGGCTTCGTCCTGGCTGATGACACCGGCCTCGGCAAGGGCATCGCTCAGCTTTTCGCCATCGGCAACTTCCAGGTTGATGTCAGTGCTGTTGCCCTCGGCATCCACCACGGTAAAGGTAGCGTGTACCTTAGCCTCGCTGTCGCCGCTCTCGGCAGTGGCGGCCTCAGAGGTCACTTCGCTGGAAACAGCCTCCGAGGAAGCGGCCTCAGAAGACGCAGCGCTGGAAGCGGAAGCGCCGCAGCCAGCCAGCAGCACGGCGGCCATTGCTGCGCTGACGGCAACGGACAGAATTTTGTTCAACATTTTCATGGTTTGTAAACTCCTTTATAAACAGTTCGCACCTCTTGACGTGCGGAGGTAATTATAGCATACTAAATGTGGAAAAGCAACTAATCAGGGAAACAGCGGGTTCATGCTTTGAATGGTACCATATTTTCTCAGGGTGCTACGATAACGCTCGCTTGTGTACTGAATGCCACGATCGGAGTGGATTACGGCTCCCCGGATGTCAGGATATGCCTTAAAAGCGTTCTCCACTGTATGCTGGCAAAGCGTTGCTTTCATTGTGGTTTCCATTGCCAGTCCCAATACTGCTGAGTCAAAACAATCGAAGATTGCTGAAACATAGAGTTTTCCGTCTTTCGCTTTGATTTCGGTGATATCTGTTACGCATTTTTCCAGAGGCTTTTCTGATGTGAAATCTCTTTTAAGAAGATCATCGGATTTGCGAGCCTCGCGGTCTGCCTTCGTAATTCCTTTCGGATTACGTTTTGGACGATGGCTGAGACCGATTTTTTCCATGACTCTGTAAACGGTACGCTCACTGGGGATAGAAACGCCCTCCGGCTGTTTCAGCGTTAACGCCTGGAAGTTAACTATCAGTCACCAGCTTCAGCGCACACGCAAGATGGACTATATTATCGAAAAGCCCAAGACTGAATGTGGTGTGCGGACATTTCCTTAAGCGATGATGTATATGACTGTTTCGTAAAAATCATTCACCAACGTCTCAAGTTAAAATTGGAGCCTACCATTGGTGGATATTGCGGATTTTTATATCTTAACAAAAACGGAAAGCCAATGGTGGCAATACATTGGGAACATTTCTTTAAGCATATTTGGCAAAAGTATAATTCCATTTATAGGGAGCAATTGCCAGTGATTACGCCGCATGTTTGCAGACACACTTATTGCTCCAATATGGCTAAAAGCGGTATGAATCCTAAAACTCTACAGTATCTAATGGGGCACTCTGATATCGGCGTCACACTAAATACGTATACACATTTGGGCTATGAGGATGCAAAAGACGAACTGCAACGGCTGTTGAAGGTGGGGTAGTAAAATCCCGATATGACCCCGAATTTACTACTTTTCGTACTACTTTTGCAGGAAAAAGTATGCGATTTTAGACAAAACTATGCCACAAATCAAGCGAGAAACAAACTCCAGAATGCAAGAAAGCAGCAAAAAAAGACGTTTTAAGGAGATTTTAATAGATGGTAAAAATTCTTTTTGTGTGCCACGGCAACATTTGCCGCAGCCCGATGGCCGAGTTTGTGATGAAAGACATGGTTGCAAAAGCAGGACTGGTAGACCGATTTGAAATCGCTTCTGCGGCAACTAGCACCGAGGAGATCGGCAGCCCGGTTTATCCCCCGACACGGTGCAAGCTGTCCGAGCATGGCATTGGTTGCGCAGGCAAAACAGCCCGCCAGATGATCCGGCGGGATTATGAATATTACGACTATCTCATCGCCATGGACCGCAACAACTTGCGCAACATGCAGCGATTTGTAGATGGCGACCCGGCAGGCAAGGTAAGCCTGCTGATGGACCACACCGCCCGCCCCGGTGATGTGGCCGACCCGTGGTACACCGGCGATTTTGATGCTACCTGGCGGGATGTGACCGAGGGGTGCGCGGCATTGTTGGAAGAATTGAAAAGCAATTTATAAGCATACAACAAAAGAGCTGTCCCAACCGGAGCAGCTCTTTTGTTGTATGCAATTCATAGTAACTCGTAGGGGCAGATTCTATATCCGCCCATGGGACTTGCGTTGCCGCCAGTTGCAACGAGCGGACAATGTTCGCCCCTACAGGGTGTAACAAAATCCTAAAAATCAAGAATCCGAGTCCAGTTTCAGCACAGCGGTGAAAGCTTCACTGGGCAGGGTCACGCTACCCAACTGACGCATCTTCTTTTTGCCTTCCTTCTGCTTTTCCAGCAGCTTCTTTTTACGGGTAATATCACCGCCGTAGCACTTAGCCAGCACGTCCTTGCGCATGGCCTTAACGGTCTCGCGGGCGATGACCTTGCCTCCCACGGCTGCCTGAATGGGAATTTCAAATAGTGCGCGGGGGATGTTCTCTTTCAACTTTTCGCAGATGCGGCGACCCTTGGCGTAGGCGTTGTCGGCAAAGACGATCATGGACAACGCGTCCACCACATCGCCATTGAGCAAAAAGTCCAAGCGCACCAGTTTGCTTTCGTGCCAGTCCTCCCACTCATAGTCGTAGCTGGCGTAGCCGCGACTGCGGGACTTGATGGCATCGAAAAAGTCATAAACGATCTCGCCCAAAGGCATCTGATAATGCAGGTCCACACGCGTTTCATCCATATACTTCATATCGATGAGCACACCGCGCTTGGCCTGGCAGAGATCCATCAACGGGCCAACGTAGTCGTTGGGCGTGTAGATGTGGGCGTTGACGAACGGCTCCTCGGACTTGACGATGCGGGTCGGGTCAGGGTAGGCCGAGGGGTTATCGATGATCTGTACCTCGCCATCGGTCAGGGTCAGGCGGTACTGAACACCCGGCGTTGTGGTGATGAGGTCGAGGTCAAACTCGCGCTCCAACCGCTCGGTGATGATCTCCATATGCAGCAGACCCAGGAAGCCGCAGCGAAATCCAAAACCTAGAGCGGCACTGGTCTCCGGCTCAAAACTCAACGAAGCATCGTTCAGCTGCAGTTTTTCCAGTGCGTCTTTCAGGTCGGGGTAATCAGCACCGTCTGCCGGGTAGATACCGCAGAACACCATCGGGGTGACAGTGCGGAAACCGGGCATCGGCTCCGGCGTGGGGTTGGTGGCTAGCGTAACTGTATCGCCCACGCGGGTATCGCGCACGGTCTTGATGCTGGCGGTCAGATAGCCGACCTCGCCTGCCTCCAGCTTGTCGCTGGGGATCAGCTGGGTGGCACCCATGTGGCCCACTTCCACCAGCTGGAACTCCGCGCCGGTGCTCATCAGGCGGATGGCATCGCCGGGCTTGACGGTGCCCTCGAAAATGCGGACATATACGATAACGCCCTTGTAGCTATCGTAGATAGAATCGAAAATCAGCGCTTTCAGCGGTTTGTCGGCATCCCCAGTGGGGGCGGGAATGTCCCGCACCACGCTTTCCAGCACATCCTTGATGCCGATGCCCAGTTTGGCCGAAACGCGGGGCGCTTCCATGCAGGGCAGGCCGATGACATCCTCGACTTCTTTCGCTACCGCATCAGGGTCGGCGCTGGGCAGGTCGATCTTATTCAGGATAGGCATCACTTCCAGGTTGTGGTCCAGCGCCAAGTAGCAGTTGGCCAGCGTCTGGGCTTCCACGCCCTGGCTGGCATCCACCACCAGCACGGCACCCTCGCAGGCGGCCAGGCTGCGGCTAACCTCGTACTGGAAGTCCACATGGCCCGGGGTGTCGATCAGGTTGAACTCGTAGGTTTCACCGTCATCGGCCTTATAGCGCATGGTCACGGCGCGGGCTTTGATGGTAATGCCGCGCTCTTTTTCCAACTCCATGTTGTCCAACACCTGGTCGGTCATGGTGCGCTTGTCAACACTGTCGGTCAGTTCCAGCATACGGTCAGACAGGGTGGATTTGCCGTGGTCAATGTGGGCAACAATGCAGAAATTTCGGATATTTTTGCGGGCCATCAGGTTTCCTCCAAATCGTTCCAGATCTTACAGACGGTGCCGTTTTCTTTGTACACGCGGGGTACGCGGCGCGCCAAGCCGCATACGATCTCGTAGTTGATAGTGTTGGTTTTTTGGGCGATGGTGTCGGCGGTATCGCCAGAGCCGGAACCAAAAATGGTCACATCATCGCCCATTTTTACATTGTGGATGTCGGTGACATCCACCAGTGTCTGGTCCATACAGACGCGTCCCACCACGGGGGCGGGGCGGCCGTGGATGCTCATGACGCCCTGGCCCTGCCCGCCGGACAGCGCCCGCGGGTAGCCGTCGGCGTAGCCGACGCAGACGGTGGCCACCCGCATGGGGCGGTCAGCCGTAAAGGTCCGGCCGTAGCTCACACACTGGCCGGGCTGCAGTTCTTTTACAAAAGTAACGATGCAGTGCAGAGAAAGCGCAGGCTGCAGCTCCGGGAAGTGGGCATCCTCGCTGGGGTCCAGCCCGTACAGGATGATGCCTGCGCGGGTCATGTCCCGCCGCCATTCGGGATGGCGCAGCTGCGCGGCTGAGTTGGCGCAGTGTACAGTGCCAGTGGCAAAATCATCGACCTGTAGGCGGTCCACAACGCGGGTGAACAGGCTATACTGCTCCTCGGTGTAGGCCAGATCGTCGGGCGTGTCGCTATCCGCCACGGCAAAATGTTGGAAAATGCCGCAGATTTCGATACCGGGCAGGCTGTACAGCGCTTCCACTTCGCGGATGGTCTCCTCGAACCCGGAACGCACCGCAAAGCCGATGCGCCCCATGCCGGTATCAATTTTAATATGAACTTTTACCCGCGCCCCTGCCTGCACAGCAGCAGCCGAAAGCGCCTGGGCATACTCGGTAGAGAAGCAGGCGGTGGCAAGGTCGTCCTCGGCCAGGGCTGCCGCGTGTGCGGGGTCAGCATAGCCCAAAATCAGGATAGGTTTTGTAATACCGTGGCGGCGCAGATGCCGTCCTTCGCCCAAACAGCTTACAGCAAACGCATCCGCGCCTGCCTGCTGCAGCACCTGGGCAGTTACATTATCGCCGTGACCATAGGCATCCGCCTTGACAACGGCGCAGACCGGCCCACCGACCGCATTTTTGATGTAGGCCAGATTGTAGCGTAGTGCATCCAGATCAATTTCAGCCCAGCAGTGTTTTTCAAAATCCATATCCAATCACCCCTTTATAACCTATTCTCCCTGCCCTACTCCTTATAAAAGATGATTATACCACATTTTGCTCGGCTGTACAATGCGACAAAGTCAGTTTTCCGCATCGGAACCGGTCTCCGACCACTTCCCCTGGACCCTCTGTACACCCACCACGCGCAGTTTAGAGTGGAGGAAGTGCTGCTCGCGGTAGAGGCTGAAGTAGCTGGACATCATGTAGGAAACCGCGCAAGCCAGGGCGAACAGCTCGATATTCTGTCCGCCGAACACCTCAATCGCCAGGCAGATGGAGGCCAACGGACTATTGGTGCAGCCACAGAACAGCGCTACCATGCCCAGCGCCGCCCCCAGGCTGGGGGTCAGCCCAAGCAGCGGAGCCACCGCACAACCAAAGGTAGCACCGGTGAAGAAGATGGGCACGATCTCGCCGCCCTTGAACCCAGCCCCCAGTGTGATGCTGGTGAACAGCATTTTCAGCAGAAAGGCGTAGGAAACAGTCTGCCCGGCGATGGCCGCTGCAATGATATTAGCACCCGCACCGTTGTAATCGGTGGTGCCCAGCAGGGTGGTCAACGCAATGATGAGCACACCGCCCAGCATCACGCGCAGGTAGGCGTTGGGGAAAAGCCTTTCGTACAGCTTCGGTGCGGCGTGGAGTACTTCACAAAAGCAGATGCTCAAACCCGCCAGCAGCAAGCCCAGCAGCAACACACGGAACAGCGTAGCCGGTGTGGGCGTGGCGTAGTCCGCCAGGGCAAAGGCGGTGGGGGCTAGCCCCATACCACTGCTGATGGTAACGCCGATCAGCGCCGAGATCAGGCAGGGCAACAGCGCGGCGTACTGCATGGAGCCGACATCAACGACTTCCAGCGTGAAAACCGTAGCCGCCAGCGGTGTGCCGAACACCGCCGAAAACGCGCCCGACATGCCGCACATCGTCATTAAGCGGCAGTCGCGGGCTTCCAGCTGCATGCCTTTGCCGATTTGTCCGGACAGCGAGCCGCCCAGCAGCAAAGCCGCCCCCTCTCGGCCGCTGGAACCGCCGAACAGATGGGTAATGACGGTGGTAACAAAAATCAGCGGGGCCGTGCGCAGGGTTAGCGGCTTATGCTCCCGCACCGAGACGAAGATCTGGTTGGTGGAGCCGCCGCCGTCCGGGTCAAAATGCCGGTACAAAAACACGATAACCAGGCCGCCCAGGGGCAGTAGGTAAATCAGCCATGGGTCCGCCGTGCGCAGGACCGTTGCTTTGTTGAGCGCCAGCCCGAACGCCGTGCCCACCGGCCCCACCACACAGCCCACCAGCGTAGCCAAAATCACCCACTTGAAACAGACATACAGGTATCCCCCGCAGCTGCGCAGATAGCGTAAGATTTTTTCCATAAGCCACCCTCCACGAAATATGACTTGATTATACTCCCACAACAGAAAAAAGACAATAAGCAGCAAAACAGGACTGGCAATGCCAATCCTGTTTTGTGTATCAGGGCAAATTGTTTTTCCTGCGGGAATGTGCCGCTGTAGGGGCCGATGCTCGCATCGGCCCGCGGGCGCACACTGTGCGCCTCTACAAAGCGTTTGCACTCTTACCCTGCCGCTGTAGGCTGCTGGGTGAAAATCTTCATGGACTGCTTGTAGCAGTGGACAAAATAGACGATCTCGGCAACGCCAGTGAGCGCCCAGGAGCAGGGGTACAGCAGGTAGAGGGCTGGGATGGTGTGGAAGTGGGCGAAAATCGTATAGACCCACACCACTCGGAACACGCAGGAACCCATAATAACGATGATGGTCGGCACCACGGTTTTGCCAAGCCCGCGGGAGGCAGCAATCGTACAGTCCATAAAAGCGGAGATGCTGTAGGCCAGGCCCATGACTATGATGCGCTTCATGCCGGCATCGATGACATCCGGCTCGGTGGTGAACAGCGCCAGGAACTGCCGCCCGAACAGCAGCAGCCCACTGCCCAGCACCAGACCTACGCCAAAGCTGTAGGCCAGGCTGATAAAATAGCTTTTCTTCACGCGGTCCACCTTGCCCGCGCCGTAATTCTGGCTCATAAAGCTGGCGCAGGCCATGTAGAAGGCGGCCATGGCATCGTAGATCATTGCATCGGCGTTGGCAGCGGCCGAGTTTCCCTTGACCATCAGCGAATCGAAGGAGTTGACTCCCGCCTGGATAAACAAGTTGGCGATGGCGAAGATTGCATTCTGGAACCCAGCGGGCACACCCAGCAGCAAAACACGCTTGGTCATACCCAGGTCCAGTTTGATGGCGTGGAGATCCAGTGCGTAGCAGTCCTGCACCTTGGTCAGCGCGCGCAGAATCAGCCCGGCAGACACGCACTGGGAAATGGCACTGGCCAGCGCCACGCCCATAACGTTAAGCTGGCAGACGATGACGAAGAACAGGTTGAGGGCGATATTTAAAGCACCCGCAATGGACAGGTAAACCAGCGGCTTTTTGGTATCGCCGATGGCACTGAACACTGCATTGCCGAAGTTATACAGTGCCAGAGCTGGCATGCCCAAAAAGTACACACGCAGGTACAAAATAGCACCGGGCAGCAGATCTGACTTGGTGTTGAGCAGCTCCAGCAACGCGGGCGAGCCCAGCAGGCCGACAAACAGTAGAATCACACCCGCAATAAAGCTGATGATGAGCGCCGAGTGGACGGTCTTTTTTACATCGTTGGGGTGTTTCGCGCCGTAAAAGCGGGCCACCAGCACGTTGATGCCGTTGCTTAAGCCAATTAAAAAGCCGGTGAACAGCGTGACAAAGATACTGGTAGACCCCACCGCGCCCAGCGCCGTGGATCCGGCGAACCGCCCGACCACTGCCACGTCCGACATGTTAAACAACACCTGCAGCAGGTTGGACAGAGCCAGCGGCAGGCTAACGAGGAGGATCTGCTTCGCCAGCGCCCCTTCGGTCAGAGATCTTGCATTTTTCATGGTTCCGATTTCCTCAATTTTCCCTTACACAAAGCCCCCGCTTTGGGGCGAACATTTTTGATTATAGCAAGTTTTTTTACCTTTTGGAAGAGGTTTTTTCAAGATTTTAGCGGATTTTACAAAGCAGCAAAAAAGGGTCCGTTCGGCGGGGCTTTTGCGGACAGATATGGAATGCGCCCCTACACCGTAGGGACGCATTCCATATGCTCCCGCAGCATCCGTTTTCCTGGGTTTGCATTATCTCCCCTAATGACAAAAAGGGCGCTGCCACTGTGCGGCAACGCCTTTTGCATAGGGTATCTTCAGGCTTCTTCGGCCTGTTTTTCTTTTTGTGCCTTGATGACTTTCAGGCGGCTGAACTCCTCGCGCTCGCGCTCGCCCAGCACCTCATCAATGGACTTGATGGTCTTTTGCATCTGAGGGATCTGGACGTTGCCTAGGGCGTTGGCGCGTTTCTGGGTCTTTTGGATGGCCTCGGCTAGGCGGATGACGCTGGTCTCTACTTCGACCAGTTCCACCGTCAGAGTCTTGACCTCGTTGAATTTGAGGTAGGCCACATCCAGGGTGCCATTGGTGGACTCCATATCATAATACAGCCCGATGGGCGAGGTCGTCTGCAACGAGAGGGTAGGTAATTCCACGCCCATGACGCTGCGGGTGCTCAGGCGCAGACCGTGCTCTACGGGCACACCGCCCGCATACTCCCCCACCGAGCCCAGCATGATATTGGCCTTCTGCAGGGCATCATACGCCTCGGCGTAGGCAGCCGAGATACGATCCTGGATGCCTGTGGCGCGGTCAATCAGCTGCATCATCTCGCGCACAAGGATGTTGCGCTTACGATCCATCAGATCATAGCCCTGCTCTGCCAGCGCCAGGCTGCGCTTGGTAGCCATCAGGTTTGATTTTGTGGGGAAAACCTGCTGTGCCATGGTGTACGCTCCTTACTTTTTGGCGATGCGGGCCTTGGCGGGCTCGTAGTACTTGTCCAGCGTGGCATCGTCGCAGCGGTCCAGCGCGGCACGGGGCAGCGCGGCCAGCAGCTCCCAGCCCAGGTCCAGCGTCTGCTCCATGGTGCGGTCGGTGTTGCCCTGGCCGATGAACTCCTGCTCAAAGGCGCGGCCAAAGGCCATCAACTGCTTGTCAGACTCGGAAAGTTCTTCCTCACCGATAACGCTGGCCAGGGCCTTTGCATCCTGCACCTTAGCGTAGCAGGCGAACAGCTGGTTGGACAGGGTGACATGATCCTCGCGGGTGTAGCCAGCGCCGATGCCGTCCTTCATCAGACGGGACAGGCTGGGTAGCACGGAGACCGGCGGATACAGGCCGGTGGCATCCATGCCACGATCCAGCACGATCTGCCCCTCGGTGATGTAGCCGGTCAGGTCGGGGATGGGGTGGGTGATGTCATCGCCGGGCATGGTCAGAATGGGGATCTGGGTGACAGAACCCTGGCTGCCCTTGATGATACCGGCGCGCTCATACAGGCTGGCCAAGTCGGAATACAGGTAACCGGGGAAGCCCTTACGGCCGGGGATCTCGCCCTTGGAGGAGGAGAACTCGCGCAGGGCCTCGCAGTAGCTGGTCATATCGGTCAGGATGACCAGCACGTTCTTGTTCAGGTCAAAGGCCAGGTACTCGGCCACCGTCAGGGCGGCGCGGGGGGTGATGATACGCTCGATGATGGGGTCATTAGCCAGGTTCAGCAGCATGACCACGCGCTCCATGGCACCGCAGCTTTCGAAAGACTCACGGAAGTAGGCGGCAACATCGTTCTTAACGCCCATGGCGGCAAAGACGATGGCGAAGTCCGAGCCATCGGCCACGCTGGCCTGACGGACGATCTGGACGGCCAGTTCGTTATGCTTCATGCCGGAACCGGAGAAGATGGGCAGCTTCTGGCCGCGGATCAGCGTAGCCAGGCAGTCGATGGACGAAATGCCGGTGTGGATGTAGTTACGCGGGTAGACACGGCTGACGGGGTTGATGGGTGCGCCGTTGACATCGCGGCGGGCGGCGGGGTAAATGTCGCCCAGGCCATCGATCGGGCGGCCCAGGCCGTCCAGCACACGGCCGGGCAGTTCGGGGCTAAGGTCCATCATCATGGGGTGGCCGGTCAGCACCGTGCGGTTGTTGACAAGACTCAAGCCACGGGTGCCCTCAAACACCTGGATAATGCAGCGGTCACCCTCCACCTGGACCACACGGCCCACGCGGGTGGAGCCATCGTCCAGGTGCAGCTCAGCCATTTCGTCGAACTGGACGCCTTTTACGCCGTCTAGCACGACCAGACTGCCGTTGATTTGGGAAAGTCCGATATGTTCCAGAATCATGTTATTCCCTCCTCATCAGCCCTGGGCCACAGCGGCCAGTTTGGCATCAATATCTTTCTGCATGGCGTCCAGCTTCGAGAAGTCGTCGTTGGGCACCTCGTACTTCATCTTGACCAGCTCATCAAACAGGCCGGTGGCCAGCAGACGGCTGACCGGCACCTGCTTGGCGACCAGCGCGGCGCACTTGTCGTACAGGTACAGGATGGTCTCCATCATCTTCAGCTGCTTTTCCAGCGGCACGTAGGTATCCACGGCGTGGAAAGCGTTCTGCTGCAGGAAACCGACGCGGATGACGCGGGCGATCTCGATGGTCAGCTTCTGGTCGTCGGGCAGCACATCCGAGCCGATCAGCTTGACGATCTGCATCAGGTTATTTTCCTGCAGCAGCAGGTTGGCGATGCGCTCACGGCAGGACATGAAGTCGTGGCCGATGTTGTCATAGTACCAGCTGCCCAGGTCGCCCAGGTATTCGCTGTAGGAATCATTCCAGTTGATGGCCGGATAGTGGCGGGCGTAGGCCAGGGACTTATCCAGCGCCCAGAAGCAGCGTGTGAAGCGCTTGGTGTTCTGGGTGACAGGCTCGGAGAAGTCGTTGCCCTGGGGGCTGACAGCGCCGATGACGGAGACGGAACCCTCGGCCCCGTTCAGCGTTTTGACATAACCGGCGCGCTCGTAGAACTCAGCCAGGCGGCTGGGCAGGTAGGCGGGGTAGCCCTCATCGGCGGGCATCTCCTCCAGACGGCCGCTGATCTCACGCAGAGCTTCGGCCCAACGGGAGGTGGAGTCGGCCATCATGGCGGTGTGGTAGCCCATGTCGCGGTAGTACTCAGCCAACGTGATGCCGGTGTAAATCGAAGCCTCACGGGCAGCAACGGGCATGTTGGAGGTGTTGGCGATCAGCACGGTACGGTCCATCAGGCTCTTGCCTGTGCGGGGGTCCACCAGTTCGCTGAACTCCTGCAGAGCCTGGGTCATCTCGTTGCCGCGTTCGCCGCAGCCGACGTAGATGATGATGTCGGCATCGCACCATTTGGCGATCTGGTGCTGGGTCATCGTTTTGCCGGTGCCGAAACCGCCGGGGATGGCGGCCGCACCGCCCTTGGCCAGCGGGAACATGGTATCGATGACGCGCTGACCGGTTATCAGCGGGCGGGGCGAGGTCATACGCTCGGCCGCCGGGCGCGGGGTGCGGATGGGCCACTTCTGGCACAGGGTCAGGGTGTGTTCCGTGCCCTTGGCGTCGGTCAGCTTGACAATGGGGTCATTGACAGTGTAACTGCCGTTTTCGGCAGCCCAGGTCACGGTGCCGGAAACTTCCGGCGGGACCATGCAGCGGTGCTGGATGGCCGGGGTCTCGGGGCAGGTAGCATAGATTTGGCCGGCGATCAGGGTATCCCCTGCCTTGACGCTGACGCTCACATCCCACTTGGCGGTGGTGTCCAGAGACGGCTCGTGGGCACCGCGCTCAATAAAGCTGCCCATATGGCTCTCGATGGCGGGCAGCGGACGCTGGATGCCATCGTAGATATTGCGCAGGATGCCGGGGCCGAGCGTGACGGACAGCGGGCCGCCGGTGCTCTCGACAGGCTCACCGGCTTTCAGGCCGCCGGTCTCCTCGTACACCTGGATGGTGGTCTCTTTATCGTTCATGCGGATGACCTCGCCTACCAGGCGAGCCTTGCCCACATAGACCATTTCCATCATAGCCAGGTCGGTTTTGCCCTTGATGGTAACAACGGGGCCGTTGATGCTGTAAATTTTATTTTCCATAGCTTTGCCCCTCAAATCGTGATTTCTAGCCCTGCGTTCTGCAGGAACCAGTCGTGCTGGGCGTCCAGGCGGGCTTCCAGCGTGTCATCGGCAGCCAGGCCGGTGGCGGGGTTGGCAGCGCGCAGGCCGCCCAGGGTGATGGTATCATCGGCTGCCAGGGCCACACCGGCGGGCAGCTTGCCCTGCAAAAGGGGCAGGTCGGCGGTGCGGGCGTACAGGGTGCCGCTCTCGCCCATAGCCTCGGCCAGGGCGGCGGCGCTGGCCAGCAGCCAGGCGGCATAGTCCTTACCGGCGGCGAAATCGGCCAGCTTGGCACGGGCGGCGGCAAAGGTATCGGCTGCGATCTGCTGGCGCTGGGCGGCCAGCTTGGCACGGGCTCGCATGCGGGCGGCGCTCAGTTCGCGGTTGGCGCGGGTGTGGGCGCGGTCGGTCTCAAAGCGGAGCGTATGCTCGGCCTTAGCCTGCTGGGCCTGGCGCGTTTCCTCCAGCTGACGGTCGATCTCGGCATCGGTCTCGGTGCGGATGGCGGCGCAGGCGGCCTCGCCCTCAGCGCGGATCGATTCCAGGAACCGCTCGGCGCGGGTATCTAATTCATTCATGGTCACACCTCTTAGATTTTAACACCGATGGCCTCGCGGATATAGCGGGTCAGGCGGTCCTTACCGGCAGCACCGCCGCCGGTGGAAGGCACGGTGATGAGCAGCGGCGTGCCCTTGGCACGGGCGCTGTCCAGCACCTCGGTGTAGGTCTCGGCGATCTTTTCGGTCACCAGCAGCACGGCGATGTCGGGCTGTTTGGCGGCGTTTTCCAGCGCCTGGCGCAGGTCGGCTTCGCTGCGGGCCACGGTGCCCTCGATGCCGGCCAGACGCAGACCGTTCATGGCGTCAGAGTTATCGCTGATGAGAAAGAACCGCATGGCCTTACACCAGCTTGCTCAGGATCATGATGGAGATGACCAGGCCGTACAAGGCGATGGATTCGCCCAGGGCCACGAAGATCAGGCTCTTACCGAAGGTCTTTTCGTTCTCACTGTTGGCAGCGATAGCGGCGGGGGCAGCGGAAGCGACAGCCATGCCGCCGCCGATACCGGCAAGACCCGTTGCCAGGGCAGCAGCCACCAGGCCGATGCTCAGGGAAGAGTTGTGATCGTTGTCGGTGCTGGTTTCGGTAGTCTCGGTGGTGGAAGTGGTCGCAGCTGCTTCATCGGTGTTATCGGCAGCCAGAACGCCAAAAGCGCCACAGCAGGTCACAGCCACAACCAGCAGAATGGTAACGAACAGCTTGTTGAATTTGCTTTTCATAAGAATACCCTCCATGATTTTGAATGTTTGTTTTTCCCTTATGCCTTTTTGATATTAAACGCGGTAAACTTGCGGCCGCCGCCTTTGTAGCAGCGGCTGAACATCTCGTAGAACTCCAGACGGATGCCCTGGATGGCGGAGAGCAGCGCTTCGAGGCAGATGACCACGATGTTGCCCAGGATGACCACCAGCAGATTGTTGGGCGTACCGGCCAGCGTAAAGACGACCATCATCATACTGGCATGCACAATGACGAACGCGCCCACGCGCAGGAACGAGATGGTGTTGGACAGATAGCTTAACACCGTTTCCAGCAGTTCAAACACGCTCTGCATCAGGTAGTTGCCCATGCCGCCGGCGGGTTTCCAGGGCTTGCTTTCCACCATAGAGGCCAGCAGTTCGGCAAACAGCAACAGGATCAAACCCGCTACCATGCCGATAACGGCCACCACCTGCGGCAGGAAGGTGAACGCGCCCATGTAGGCAGAAGCCAGATCCACGCCGCACAGGTAGGTGATGACACCCACCAGGCCGTTGGGAGAGAAAACGAACTCGCCCCACTCCTTGTGGCGGGCGTGGGTGTACATATTCAGTGCCATAGCTGCCAGCACCAGGATGACACCGATGTAAACGGCGACCATCAGGATACCGGTGATGGAATCCATGACCGAAACGGGTTTGCCTGCCATACCAATGGCGTAGTAGATCGGATCCAGGGCTTCCTCATAGCCGAAGAAGGAGCCATAGACCAGGCCGAAGATCGTGCTGGAGATGCCGCAGGGAATCATCAGATGGAACAGGTCGTTGTGCTTGACCTTCCACATAAAGCTGCTGAACAGTGCCAGCACAATGCCCTGCCCGACATCACCAAACATCATGCCAAACAGCACGGTGAAGGTGAGCGCTACGAAGCCGGTGACATCTGTCTCGCCATAGGCGGGCAGACCGTACATCTCGACGAAAAACTCAAAAGGGCGGCTCCACCAGGGGTTTTTCAGTTTGGTGGGGGGTGTCATCTTACCGGCGGCCTCGGGGCCGTCCACGGTAACGCGCAGGTCCTTGATGGCCCGTGCTTTACCGGCGATCTCCTCCACCTCCGATGCCGGGACCCAGCCGACACAGAAGAAGTGGGAACCTTTCACCGCAGCCATGCGGCGCAGGTCGTACATAGCGGCGTAGTAACGCACCGTGTCGTACAGCATCTGCACCTTGGCTTCGTTGTCATGCCACAAAGCGGCGATGCGGCCGTTGACCTCATCCACAGCCTTTTTGACGACTTCCAGGTTCTCTTTAAAGTGCTCGATGATCTCGGCAGGGGAACCGGCCGCGCCGGGCACATGCACCGGCTCGAAGTAGAGCATCGAGAAGATGCCATCGGTCTCCAGCGCTTTCTCCCGCGGGGTCAGGTAGATGCCCCAGTAGCCGGTCTTGGTCTGGGTACACTCCACAAACAGGATGTAGGGGTCATCGGCGTAGTTGCTCATCAGCTTGTTATAGCCTTCGATGGGCAGGAAGCCGAACCGCACCTTGACGTGCTGGCAGTCCAGCAGTTCATCCACATTGACTTTCAGGTTCAAAAAGTGGCTGTACTGGGCGATGCCATCCTCGCAAAGCTTCTGCTGATCCAGCAGGCCCTGGCGCTCGGCACACAGGTCATCGATCTGCTCTAACAGATCGCTCAGGTAAGTCTTAGCTTCGTCATCCGGCGGGTCGGTGTGGCGCTGCTCCTCGTGCAGCGCCATGCCAGCCTCTTTCGCCATGGTCTCGATCTGGTCGCGGGTGGCGGGATAGGGGTTTTCCTCGTTGAGGGCGGCGTATCCCAGCGAATCCGACATATAACGGGTGGCAGGTTCCAGGTCAAACCGACCGTCCATACAGCAGGCATCCAGGAAATTGTTCAGCTGGGGCAGGGTGCCTTGTACCCGCACCAGCTTCATCTTTTCAACCAATCTGTTCACACTCCTTTCAATCGTGTTCGTCGTAGCCGATCAGCAGGGCTAGAACTTCTTCGGCGGGCAGCTTGTAGTGTACGCCCTCGATGATGTGGTTCAGGTTCCACACCTCGCACCGAGCCAGCCAGATGTAGCACATCATGACCAGCGTAGGGTCGGTGGAGAACCGCAGCCACTTACGGCACCAATCGGTGCGGTAGCGGAAGAAGCCTTCCTTCAGCACGGTATAATCGTGGTGAGCTAGCAGCGGGCCGTAACTGGTTTGGGCAAACCGCTGCTTAAAAGTAGGCAGGTCCGGCGCGGCCAGCAGGTAGTCCCACTCGGCAGCGGTCAGGGCGCTGCAGTCTCGGCGGCAGGCGTTGCGTACCGTGGTTGCCGGTGCCCCCACGCGGATGAGCCGTGCAGCGTTGGACACCGCCGAGGTATCGCACTCCAGCTGGATTAGTTCCCGCAGGCCGGGCTCTTCGCCCGGCTTGGCGGGCTTGGGTGCCATGGCAACCAGGGCGCGGTGGCGGTACTCCTGCAGGAGAGGTTCCGCCTGGGCGGTCAGGCCGCGATCCGGCTTGGCGTTGGCCAACGGGGCCAGCACCTTTTGCCAGGGTGTCCCCTGCACCGCCACCAACAGGCTGGCCAAGTCGGTAGCTTTGGCTAGCGCGTACAAATCAATGCTGCAACGCTGCTCCAGAAAGTCCGGCAGGCGGTACAAATAATCGCCGGGGCGGCCTGCATCCAAGCACCGCAGGGCGGCGGTCAACTCGTCCACCTCACAGCAAAGCGTTAAATACTGGTAGACGCTGCTGCCTGCGCTGCGGTCATACCGGCACAGACTGTCGAAGCGTTCGTACTGGCTTTGCCGCAGCAGGTTTTCCAGCTGAGCGCGGCGGGCGTAGGTGGGGTTTATCTCGGCCAGCGTATTGGCGTACAGTGGCAGGGCTTTTAATTCATTGGCAAGTTCTGTCATTGTGCGGCAATCCGTTAAACGGTGGTAATCCTCGGCGCGCAGGCGGCGGCCGTACAGGGCGCGGGCCTTTGCCAGCACTGCATTGCTGGCTTTGCCGCTGGCGTGGGTCATTGTGCAGCCTCCTGGGCCAGGGCACGGCGTACCAGTTCTGCCGTCCACTCAGCCTCGTGCTGTTTGGCGGCGGCCGTCATAGCGGCGGCAGCCTGTTCACTTTCTTTGTCTAAGGCGGCGCGGGCCTCGGCGTTGGCGGCCTCGGCTGCTTTGGCAGCAGCTTCCGCATCCGCCTGGGCCTTGGCATCGCACTCGGCAGCGATCGCCTGCTTGCGGGCATCCAGAGCGACCAAGCGCGCCGTGTGCTCGGCCTTGGCTTTCTCGCTGGCCTTACGCTGGGCGGCATCCATCTCCAGGATCGCCTGCATCAGATCGTTCACATCTTTCATCCCATGCACCTCATTTCTGGAATATTGGGATTTTTCCGGGTTTCGTCCCGTATTATAGCACTTTCACCAAAGATAACAAGTCTCATTTGTGCACTTTTATTAGTACAGATTTGGAAATCTGTTTTTTTATTTATCATGCTTTGTGCATTGCTCTCAGCCCTGTGCCAAACACCGTGCGCACCAGCGGGCCGGCGGCAACCAACTGCCACAGGAATGCGGCGGGGTAGTTCAGCATCGTGGTCTGCACCCAGATGGCAACAAAGTTAGCGTTGTGGCTGTCCTTGAACAGCAGTGTGGCGAAAAAGCTCATCAGCGGGCACATCATCCAGGCCGACAGGCAGGAGATAGCCGTAATCAGAAACACCTGCTTATCCTTACCAGGGGTAAACCAGCCCGTAGCAATGCGCATGACCGTGGGGCCTACCAAAAAGGTATCCAGCAGGAAAGCGATCGTACCCATGATAGGTAGTTCACTGAAGGCAGCTAAAAAGATAAAGTTCTGCATCCCGCCCACATCCAGGGCGATATTGTAGCAGACCATGCCATAGACCATGACACAGACCATCATAACGGTGTAGACGATTTCCTGTTTTTTCGTTTGCGGCATACTCGATTACTCCTCTATTTATAAAAGTAGATACGGATTTCCAAAACAAAAACAGCCGCTGGGGTGTCGCTCAACTCGTTGCGACGCCCTGGCGGCTGTTGTCTCACTGCGTTGGAAAGTGAAGCAAGTATACCGCAAAAGTACGCGCCGTGTAATACCCTTTTACAAGATTCTACGTTTTGTACAAAAGTTATCGTTGCCTGTTGGCTGGCGGTTGGTTACTTATCCGCCGGGAACGCCCCGCAGGCATGGCGGAAGATGCACCGCACAAACGGCCCGACCACGAAAATTTGCAGCGGGTAGGCCACCACAAAGTTCAGCATCACAGTTTGCAGCCAGACCACCGGCAGCTGCGCGGTCAGGCCGCTGCTCTCGATGGTACCGACCAGGCTCATCAGCGGCACCATCGTACAGACGGTGAAGGTCTGGATGCACAGGATGATGAAGATGCTGCGGTCACCGGGGCGCGCTACGCGGAACGCCAGCCTGGGGGCTAGCGGCCCGGCGATGAACGCGGCAAACACAAAACCGATGACCCATTCCCGCGGGAAGCTATGGGCAGCCATGCCAAAGGTGGCATAGGCCAGCCCGCCGGCGTGCAGCGCCACATTGTAAATGCCCATCAGGTAGATCATCAGCCCGGAGGTGACGATAGTGAATAAAACCTCGTGCCATTTTTTCTCAAACATTTAACATTGCTCCTCTCACATTTTGAAAAAATGCAGACAAAAAAACAAATGCCACCCCCGCCGTCATGACATTGGCAGGGTGACATTTACTGTCTTGCATCTATTCAGTTTTTACGCTGACTATTGTAGCACATTTGGGCAGCCCCGTGTCATGGGCAAAATGGCAGAAAATTCATCCACACTCCCCTGCGGCATGTTGCACAAAGCCGGTTTACGGGCTGTTTTTTGGTACATCCTGACGCTTTTGTTTTTTGCAGCTTTACAAAGCGCACACCACCGCGCTATAATGGGCAGCGTACCTACTATGTTGTTATATAATAAGGTAAGAGGGGTTATCCATGGCACACAAAGTATGGCACCATCACGGGCAGATGAGCGAAGCCTTCCGCACCGTGATGTTCCTTTCGGCATCCGGCGGCCTACAGGATGCCTACACCTACGTCGGCCGCGGCAAGGTGTTTGCCAACGCCCAGACCGGCAACATTGTATTGATGAGCCAGGCCGCTTTTGACGGCAATCTTGCCCGTGCGCTGCACTATCTGGTGCCGCTTCTTTCCTTTGCGCTGGGCGTGGCCGTGGCCGAAGCGATCCACATCCGCTACCGGGAGGCCAAGCGCCTGCACTGGCGGCAGCTGGTGCTGGTGGTGGAAATTTTGCTGCTGTTCGGCGTGGGGTTCATCCCCAACACCTGGGACCTAACCGCCAACGCGCTGGTGTCCTTTGCCTGCGCCATGCAGGTACAGGCATTCCGTAAGGTGCACGGCTACCCGTTTGCCAGTACCATGTGCATTGGCAATATGCGCAGCGGCATGGAATCGCTGGTGGTCTACTTCCACCTGCACGACAAAAAGGTGCTGCACAAAGCGCTGCACTACTTTGGCGTGATTCTGCTGTTTGCCATCGGTTCCGGACTGGGTGCCCAGGGTGTGGCTGTGTTTGGCAACAAGACCATCTGGTTCAGCTGCGCGCTGCTGCTGGTGAGCCTATGCTTCATGTTCATCCAGGATGAAGAAGCCCTTACGAAAAAGGCTTGATATTTTTGCGCATAAAACGGCCCCCGCCGGGATAGATTCCTGGTGGGGGCTGTTTGTGTATCTACTACATCTTGTGGTCTGCAAAGAGGGGGTCATCCTGCCACAGCACCACATGACCGGCGGCGCGAGTTCGATTTATATCAATGATGCGCTGGTTGCTGGAGCCACGGAACCGCAGGCTGATATCATACTTGTCCTGCACGAAGTCACCATCCACAAGCACATCTATATATTGTAGGAACTCGTCCGTCACTTCGCATCGGCCGCAGCCGGGCTGCAGGATCTCCTGCTCAAAATGGTTGCCGGTGTAGCACCAGATGGTCTTGTTGGGGTACAGCGCCTTGACATTTTTGACGAAAGGCAGCAGTTCCCGCTGGTTTTCCGGCTCAAACGGCTCGCCCCCCAGCAGCGAAAGGCCATTGATGTAGCCGGGGGCCAGGCTTTCCAAAATTTTATTGCGAATCTCTTTGGTGAAAGGCTCGCCATAGTTAAAATCCCACGCCACAGCGTTAAAGCAGTTAGGGCAGTGGCGGCGGCAGCCTGAGACAAACAGGCTGGTGCGCACCCCTTCGCCGTTGGCGATGTCGCAGTATTTGATGGTTGCATAGTTCATGGGGCAAGGTTCTCCTTATGGGTGGCACATGCAGTATCGTCTCAACATCTTGTGTTTTTGTGCCGTGGTGATTCAATATCTGCTAACAGTATACCAGCTTACGCCGCACACTGCAAGCCCCGCCGCGCCACAGGATTTGTATTTTTCGCGTTGTATCAGCGTAAATCTTGTCAATTGGCAACATCTCCCCAAAATAGCTAAAAAATCAGTCTTATTTTCTACGCGGTTGTAGCCGCAGCATTTTCATCGTTGGAACGTCCGAAATTCAATATTTTGTCGTGTTGAATTTTAGCACCACTATATCTTGTGGTTTTCTCGCTTGACTTTTTGCCCCCGCTGCGATAAGATAGACTTGCTCGCCAAACGGAGTTTGTACGTTTGGAACTTGTATACAGTTTGTATATTTGGATAGATCAGTGTTTAGGAGTTGTCAGCATGAAAATCATCAAGCGCAACGGCAGCGAGGCCGTATTCGACATCACAAAGATCATTGCAGCCATTACTAAGGCCAACCATGTCGTGCCGGAAAGCCAGCGCTTGACCAAAGAGCAGATCATTGAGATCAGCGATCATGTGCAGACCAACTGCCTGTCCCGCGGCCACGCCATGAACGTGGAGGAAATCCAGGATCTGGTCGAGGATGAGATCATGCAGACCGGTGCCTTTGAGGTCGCCCGTAAATACATCACTTACCGCTATGTGCAGAGCCTGAAGCGCACCCACAACACGACGGACGATAAGATCCTCTCGCTGATCGAGTGCAATAATGAGGAAGTCAAGCAGGAGAACTCCAACAAGAATCCCACCGTCAACAGTGTGCAGCGCGACTACATGGCCGGCGAGGTCAGCAAGGACCTGACCATGCGTATGTTGCTGCCCCCGGAGATTGTCAAAGCGCATGAGGAGGGCATCATCCACTTCCACGATGCCGACTACTACGCCCAGCACATGCACAACTGCGACCTGGTCAACCTGGACGATATGCTGCAGAATGGCACCGTCATCAGCGGTACGCTAATCGAGAAGCCCCATTCTTTCTCCACCGCCTGCAACATTGCCACCCAGATCATTGCCCAGGTAGCTTCCAGCCAGTACGGCGGCCAGAGCATCAGCCTGACCCACCTGGCACCCTTTGTCGATGTCAGCCGCAAAAAGATCCGCCGCGATGTCGAGGCCGAGATGCGCGATCTGGGCATTGACCCCGGCGAGGAGAAACTCTCCGAAATCGTGGAAAAGCGCCTACGTGAGGAGATCAAGCGCGGTGTGCAGACCATCCAGTATCAGGTCGTCACCCTGATGACCACCAACGGCCAGGCCCCGTTCATCACTGTGTTCATGTACCTGAATGAGGCGGGCGATAACCAGCGCCTGAAGTACGACCTGGCCATCGTCATTGAGGAAATGCTGCGCCAGCGCTACCAGGGTGTTAAGAACGAGGCCGGTGTCTGGATCACTCCCGCCTTCCCCAAGCTGATTTACGTACTGGAAGATGATAACATCTACGAGGGCCAGCCCTACTACTACCTGACCAAGCTGGCCGCCAAGTGCACCGCCAAGCGCATGGTGCCTGACTATATTAGCGAAAAGAAGATGCTGGAGTACAAGGTGGATAAAAATGGTGAAGGCCATTGCTTCACCTGCATGGGCTGCCGCAGCTTCCTGACCCCCTACGTGGATGAGAACGGCAACCCCAAGTATTACGGCCGCTTCAACCAGGGCGTTGTCACCATCAACCTGGTGGATGTGGCCCTGTCCAGCGGCGGCGACTTTGATAAGTTCTGGAAGGTCTTTGATGAGCGCCTGGAACTGTGCCACAAGGCCTTGATGTGCCGCCATAACCGCCTGAAAGGCACCCTGAGCGATGCCGCCCCCATCCTGTGGCAGTACGGTGCCCTGGCCCGCCTGAAGAAGGGCGAACCCATCGACAAGCTGCTGTACGGCGGTTACTCTACCATCAGCCTGGGCTACGCAGGCCTGTATGAGTGCTGCAAGTATATGACCGGCAAGAGCCACACTGACTCTGCCGCCAAGCCCTTTGCGCTGAACGTGATGCAGCATATGAACGATGCCTGCACCAAGTGGAAAGAGCAGCACAACGTCGATTTCAGCCTGTACGGCACCCCGCTGGAATCCACCACCTACAAGTTTGCCAAGTGCCTGCAGAAGCGCTTTGGCCTGGTGCCCGGCATCACCGACCGCAACTATATCACCAACTCCTACCACGTCCACGTGACCGAGCAGATCGATGCTTTCACCAAGCTGAAATTCGAGAGCGAGTTCCAGCGCCTGTCTCCTGGCGGTGCCATCAGCTACGTGGAAGTGCCCAACATGCAGGACAACCTTGAGGCTGTTATCAAGGTGATGCAGTTCATCTATGAGAACATCATGTACGCCGAGTTGAATACCAAGAGCGACTACTGCCAGGTATGCGGCTACGATGGCGAGATCAGCATCGTGCAGGAGGACGGCAAGCTGGTTTGGGAGTGTCCCAAGTGCCACAACCGTGACCAGAACAAGCTGAACGTTGCCCGCCGCACCTGCGGTTACATCGGCACCCAGTTCTGGAACCAGGGTCGCACCGCCGAGATCAAGGACCGTGTGCTGCATCTGTAATTTGTAAAATTAAAATGTAAATCTACAATTATATCTTAAATAAGACAAAACATCTTAAATAAGAGAGATTGTCCTGCAAGCGAATCTACAATTATATCGTGAATAAGGGCTTCTGCTCTGCACGGAAAATTGCAATTATATCTTAAATAGGCAGCGCCTATCTTAAATAAGGGAATTTGCTTGTAAGAGCGATTTACAATTATATCTTAAATGAGCAAGGCCGCTTCTACCGAAAGGTGGAGGCGGTCTTTTGCTGTCAGAATATAAAAGGGACATCCGCACCGTACTGTGCAGATGTCCCCGCTGTTTTAGTCAAGGATAAATTTTACCATGTTCGGTGTCAAAGATTCGCCTTTCTTTTTGCGCAGCGCTCTCTTTTGCTCAGGCTTGTCTTTTTCGGTCAGGTGCTTTACGACAACGCGGGTGAAAGTTTTCTCGTCAACATCTTTACTGGTTTCGAATACCTTGTCGATTACAGCGGCAATTTCTTCGGCGCTGTAATCATCCATAACCATCTGAATATTGCGGATGACGTTCTTCTTTAGCGGAAGCAATTCCTTATCTGCGGCTTCATCCTCTGTGATTTTCTCGGCAAATGCTGCCTGCTTATGTTCTTGCAATAAGTTGTCGAGCTTTTTGTTGGCTTCTTCGACCATTTGCTGACGTTTCTTCTCATTAAGAGAGTCGTTCAGTTGGTCCATAAGTTTTTGGACACCTCGATAATGGCGGCGGGCAGTTCTATGGTAAGAGGTTCACTTCCAAGCAGGAGCTTGTTCGGATGATTCGGGATTAC
>CAVAGJ010000009.1:0-42046 GCA_963588145.1 Coriobacteriaceae bacterium | reverse complement strand
TACCAGATGGCATTTGCTGCGTAAAAAATCTGCCAAGAGCAGTACGCTCTTGGCAGCAAAAATCTTATTTTATTTCATTGTACGCTTGACGGGATGCGGTTCAACGATCAGGCGGAGTTTTTTATGTTTTTGCCGATGTAATTGCGGAAGAACGGCAAACCAGTTGTGAATTACTGCACCTGCGGCTATATCGGCACCCAATTCTGGAACCGGGCCGCACCACTGAAATTATAGCTGTTGCTTTTTGCAGGTGTAAAAATAGTACGGTATCTCGAAGCAGAGCATGACGCACCAGCCGAAGGCGCAGGCGTAGGCGATGCCGGGCAGGCCGATGTGGGGGGCCAGCAAGGCAGCCCCCAGGGCGCGAAGGCCCGCCTGCAGGCAGGTGCCAATGAGGGTGGTGGTCATTTTGCCCATACCACGGTAGAAGCCCTGAAAGCCGTTGGTCAGCGCGGGCAGGACGTAGAACAGCGCCATGTAACCCAGGTATTGGCTGCCCAAGGCCACGATCTCGGCGGCTCCCGCCCCCGCCACAAACAGGCTGATGATGGGCACGCGCAGCAGCCAGGTCAGGCTGCCCACCAGCAGCCAGTAACACAGTTCCAACCGGATGCCCACGCGGAAACCGGGGCGGATGCGCTCTTTCTGCCCGGCACCACGGTTCTGCGCGATGTAGGTCGTGATGGCGGTAGCGATGCTTTGCTGCGGGGTGAACGCGAAATCATCCACACGGGTGACGGCGTTGAACGCCGCGATGGCCTGCACGCCCAGTGCGTTGACCTGGCCCTGAATGAGCACCTTGCACACAGGCTGCACCGCCTGCTGCAAAGCCGTGACCGCGCCGTACTGCAAAATACGGCCCAGCAGCACCGGGCAGATGCGCCACTGGCTGCGTGCGAGGCAAAGCTGCGGCACACGGCGCACCATGTACCACGCGGCCATAATGGCGCTGGCGGCTTCGGCCACCACGGTGGTAACGGCGCTGCACACGATGCCAAAGCCCAACCCGCCGATGAGCACGATATCCAGCGCGGCGTTGAGCACCGCCGAGAACGCAAGAAATTTCAGCGGCGTTTTGGAGTCGCCGACGCTTTTCAATCCGGCAGCCAGTGCGTTATAAAAAAACGTGAACGGCGCGCCCAAAAAAGTAATGCGCAGGTAAATGCCGGTGCTGCGCATGATCTCATCGGGCACGGCCAGGCTGCGCATGATCAGCGGCGCAGCGGCAACGCCCAGCAGCGCCACGGCGCAGCAGAGCGCCGCGCCGAACAGCAGGGTCGTTGCCAGCGTTTCCTTTAAGGCTTCTTCGTTTTTGGCACCGAACGCTTCGCTCATCAGCACACCGGCACCGATGCATAGGCCGCTGATGGCCAGGATGACGAGATTCATCACAGGGCCTGCAATGCCCTCGGCCGCGAGGGCGTCCTGCCCGATGAAGCGGCCCGCAATGATGGAATCGACCGCATTATAGGCCAGTTGCAGCCAGTTGCCCAGCAGCAGCGGCACCGCATAAAAGAACAGGTGCCCCAGCGGGGCACCCTTTGTCATATCACGCATAGACGTTATTTATCTTCCTCGGTCTCAGCCACAATGTAGATGGGACGGTGCTTGACTTCGAGGTAGGTCTTGGCCAGGTATTCGCCCACGATGCCGGTGCAGAACAGCTGCACGCCGCTGCACAGCAGAATGATGCAGACAAGGCTCGGCCAGCCGGAAGTGGGGTCACCAAAGGCCAACGCGCGGACGATGACGAAAATGATGCCGATAAACGCCAGGATGCAGAACAACACACCTACACCGGCGGCAATAAGCAACGGCGTGGTGGAGAAACCGACAATACCCTCGATGGAGTATTTGAACAGGCTCCAAAAGTTCCACTTGGTGGTGCCGGCCACGCGCTCGATATTCTCGTAATCGAACCACTTGGTCTTGAAACCGACCCAGCTGAAAATGCCCTTGCTGAAGCGGTTATACTCGGCCATACTCAGCACAGCGTCCGTCATTTTGCGGCTCATCAGGCGGAAATCCCGCGCCCCATCAATAATTTCCGTGTCCGACATTTTGTTGATGATCTGGTAAAATTTGCGGGCAAACCAGCTGCGCAGCGGCGGCTCGCCTTTGCGGGTGGTGCGACGGGTAGCGGCACAGTCGTAGTCACCGGTCAGCAGGGTGTCCAGCATCTGGGGCAGCAACGCGGGGGGATCCTGCAGGTCGGCATCCATGGTGGCAACGTAGTCGCCCTTGGCAGCTTGCAAGCCCGCATAGATGCCAGCTTCCTTGCCAAAATTTCGGCTGAACGAAACGTAGCGCACACGGTCGTCCTGGGCATGCAGCTCGCGGGCTACGCGCAGGGTTCCATCGCGGGAGCCATCATCCACAAAGATAAACTCAAAATCCGCGCCGTGGCTGGTTTTCATCTCGGTCGCCACACGACTGGCCTCTTTATAGAACAGAGGCATAGCCTCTTCCTCGTTATAACAGGGTACGATCAGACTTATGAGCATGGTTTTTGACCCGCTTTCATGACAAATTTGTATTTTTTTATTATACCGTACTTTTCTATATTTGTAAACTAAAAAGGCAGGACTTGCAGGTCCTGCCTTTGATTAAAAGTTCTTTCGATTCCTTTCTTTCAAAAAAGGAACAAAGCCTTCGCAATTAGCCTTTGACGGCGATGTTGACCAGCTTGCCCTTGACGTAGATCTCCTTGGCGATGGTCTTGCCGGCGATGGCTTCAGCCACAGCTGGCTCGGCCTTGGCCTGGGCGATAGCGTCAGCATTCTCGATTGCAGCAGGCACGTTGATGCGGGCCTTGACCTTACCATTGACCTGCACAGCGATCTCAATGGTCTGCTCGGTGCACTTGGCCTCATCGTAGATAGGCCATGCGTGGTAAGCCAGCTGCTCGGTGTGGCCCAGCTGCTGCCACAACTCCTCGGTCATGTGGGGAGCAAACGGATTCAGCAGCTGCAGCAGAATCTCGTACTCAGCCTTGGTTGCGCCGCCCTTGTCGCTGAGAGCGTTGACGTAGATCATCAGCTGGGCGATAGCGGTATTGGCCTTCAGAGCATCGATGTCTTCGCCTACCTTCTTGATGGTGCGGTTAGCCACAGCCTCCAGCTCGGGGCGGATGCCGTCACCGTCCACCAGCTTTTCGCTCATGGACCAGATCTTATCCAGGAAACGCTTGCAGCCCTTGATGGAGGAGGTGTTCCAGGGTGCTGCCTTCTCGAAGTCGCCGATGAACATCTCGTACAGACGCAGGGTGTCGGCACCGTACTCGTTCACCACGTCATCGGGGTTGACAACGTTGCCCAGAGACTTGGACATCTTGACGATGGGATGCTCGGTCATTTCGCCGTACTTCTCGACCAGAGCCTTGCGGGCCCCCTTTTCATCGCCATACTCGGCCAGCAGACGCTTACGCTCGGCATCGGGCTGGTTCTCGAAAGCATGGGGGTTCAGCCCCAGAATCATGCCGTGGGAGGTACGCTTCTGGTAGGGCTCCTTGCTGGGCACTACGCCGATATCGTACAGGAATTTATGCCAGAAACGACTGTACAGCAGGTGCAGGGTGGTGTGCTCCATGCCGCCGTTGTACCAATCCACGGGGCTCCAGTATTCCAGGGCCTCCTTGCTGGCGATGGCATCGTGGTTGTGGGGATCGCAGTAGCGCAGGAAATACCAACTGGAACCGGCCCACTGGGGCATGGTGTCGGTCTCGCGCTTAGCGGGGGCACCGCAACAGGGGCAGGTGGTGTTGACCCACTCGGTGTGGCGAGCCAGCGGGCTTTCGCCGTTCTCACCTGGCTCAAAGTCCTTGATCTCGGGCAGGCGCAGGGGCAGTTCGCTCTCGGGCAAGGGCACCCAGCCGCACTTCTCGCAGGAGACCATGGGGATGGGCTCGCCCCAGTAACGCTGGCGGCTGAACACCCAGTCACGCAGCTTGAAGTTGACCTGCTTGTGTCCCTTCCCGTTTTCTTCCAGCCAAGCGTACATCTTGTTCTTGGCATCCTCCACGGACAGGCCGTCCAGGAATCCGGAGTTGACCAGCGTACCAGTAGCAACATCGGTGAAAGCTTCCTTGTCCAGGTCGCTCTCGGTGTTCCCCTTAACGACCTCGATGATGGGCATACCGAACTTCTTGGCGAATTCCCAGTCGCGGGTATCGTGGGCAGGAACGGCCATGATGGCACCGGTGCCGTAGGTAGCCAGGACATAGTCAGACACGAAGATAGGCACCTGCTTTCCGTTGACGGGGTTGATAGCCTGTACACCCTCGATGACAACGCCGGTTTTTTCTTTGTTCAGCTCGGTGCGCTCGAAGTCCGACTTGCGGGCGGCTTCCTCCTGGTAAGCGGCGACAGCACCAGCGTTCTTAATGAGACCGGCATCGGTCCACTTTTTGATGAACGCATGCTCGGGGCTGATGACCATGTAGGTGCAGCCGAACAGCGTATCGGCACGGGTGGTGTAAACGGTCAAGGTATCACCGGCAGTAGTGTCGAAATTGATCTCGGCACCGTGGCTGCGGCCAATCCAGTTGCGCTGCTGGGTCTTGACACGGTCGATGTAGTCCACATCGTCCAGGTCGTTGATCAGACGGTCAGCGTACGCGGTGATCTTGAGCATCCACTGGCTCTTGTTTTTCTGCACAACGGGGCTGCCGCAGCGCTCGCACACGCCGTTGACAACTTCCTCGTTGGCCAGCACGACTTTGCAGCCGGTGCAGTAGTTGACGGTGGTCTCTTTCTTATAAGCCAGGCCCTTTTTGAACAGCTGAATGAAGATCCACTGGGTCCACTTGTAGTACTCGGGGTCCGTGGTGTTGATCTCACGGTCCCAGTCGAAGGACAGGCCCAGGGCTTTCAGCTGGCTCTTGAAGCGGGCCACGTTCTGGGCGGTGACGATCTCGGGGTTGATGTGGTTCTTCAGGGCGTAGTTCTCGGTGGGCAGGCCGAAAGCGTCCCAGCCCATGGGGTACAGGACGTTGTAGCCGCACTGGCGCTTTTTACGGGCAACGATGTCCAGCGCAGTGTAGCTGCGCGGATGGCCGACATGCAGGCCAGCGGCCGAGGGATACGGGAACTCGACCAGGGCGTAGAATTTGGGCTTGGAATAGTCGATGTCAGCGTGGAAGGTATCTTCGTCCTCCCAAACTTTCTGCCATTTGGCCTCAACGGTTTTGAAATCGTACTTCATACTCTATCTTTTCTCCCCACGTTAATATTTTAAATGGGTTTTGCTTACTTATTCTGCTGGGGTTTCTTCCTCGGGCATCCACTCACTGGCGGGCACGGGCTTGGCATCGGCCCACAGGTGCTCCAGATCATAGTAGTCATGGGCTTCCTGGGTAAAGACGTGGACGATAACGCTGCCGTAGTCCAGCAACACCCAGCGCTTGCCGTCATGGCCCTCGGTGCGCAATACCTGGACCCCCTCGCGGCCCAGCTGGAACTCAGCTTCATCAGCCAAAGCACCCACATGGGTAGTGGAGTTACCGGTGGCGATGACGAAATACTCGGTAACGGTGGTCAGGTCCTCAACCTCCAGAATGTGGATGTTGAAGGCTTTTTTTGCGTCCAGCGCACGAGCTAGACGGATGGCAAGTTCTCTGCTTTCCATAGGTTCTCCTTTTATTTAGGCGGCCGGTTCACTGGTGGATTCAGACTCCGATGTCGCAGTCGCCGAATCATTCTCCATAACGTCCGTAACCTGGTTGGAACCGTCGCGGTTGTTGTTCTTCTGGGCATCGTCTGCTTCGCTCATCAAGCCGCCCATGATCTGGATGTTGGGGTCGGTGGCCGAGTAGCCGGACAGGTCGATGACATTATCACACAGGTTCAGCTGGCTGGCATCCACGGGGCCGGTATTCTCGCGGAAGTACTGGTTCAGCAGGTCGGCATCCTCCTGGCGGGCAGGATACAGCAGCGACTGACCGTTGTACTGCGGGCCACTGATGACCGGCATCTGGGCAATCATGATCTTGTTGGAATCGATCTTGAGCATGCTGACCGCAAAGCTGATGAGTGTGGAGGCATTGAGGTCAGTCTCCATATAGTTCAGCACAGCGGGGGTCAGCTTGGCGACGTCCCAGATGTTGCCGATACTCTTGAGCTTGCGGAACAGCGCGGCGTAGAACTGGCGCTGCATGTTCAGGCGGCCGATGTCGCCGTCCGGGTAGACCTTACGGGCACGCAGCAGGAACTCCATGGCCGTGCCATCCAGCGTCTGGTAGCCAGCCGGGATGTAACTGTCACCCAGGCCGAGGGCCGCGTAGTCGATGTCCACAGGGACGTTGATCTCGACACCGCCGAAGAGGTCGACGAGTTCGGTCAGCATTTCCAGGCGGATGGTGATATAACCATCGATGGGGATCTTGTACTGGTCGGCGACCAGCTCACACAGGGCGGCCATATTGTTGTTGTTATCGCTGCCCTGGGTCTTGGCTACGCCGTTGATGCGGTAGTTGCCGGAGACACTGGTATCGGTGGTGACCATCGTGTCACGGGGGATCTGCAGCATCTTCAGCTCGCCGGTCTCGTTGTTGAAGTGGACGTACAGGACCATATCGGTCATGCCGTCGTTGACGTTGGAGTCGTTGGCAGCACCGGCAGACAGATCACCGGTGGAGGAACGGTCCACGCCGGTGACCAGGATGTTCAGCTCTTTATCCTGGAACTCCTTGGGGGTGTTGACCAGCTGGTTCAGCTTGATGCTGCCGCCCTTGGGGGCGATGGCACCCATGATGAGCGCATACGCGCCGCCGAAGATCAGCACGATCACCAGCAGGGTGATGAGCAGGATTTTCCACCAGGTGCCCTTCTTTTTCTTCTTTTTGCCGCCGCCATCTTTGCCCTTGCCGCCTTTTTTTCCGTGAGGCTTGGAGTCCGTAGGGCCACTGTCACGGGGCGGCTTGCGGCCGCCGCCGTTGGAAGCGTGATGGGTGCGAGGGGCGTCCTCGTCTGTGCGGCGGGCCTTGTGGGCGCGGGGGGCGTCCTCCAACTGAATGCCGCCGGCAGGGGCGGCTGCCTCGTCATAATTAAAGGCGGGACGGCTGCCCTGGACCTGATTTACATCCAGCTGCTGTACCTGGGCGCGGGGGCGGCCCTGCTGGGCGGCGCCATCGCGGTGGATGGTGCGCTGGGCGGGTTGCTGCGCAGGTTGGCTGGGGCGGCGGGTCTGGATCTCCCGCGTGGGGAACTGCACGGTGTTGCCGTACTTGCGCTCGGCCGCTGCGCGGTAGGCCATAGCCTGGCGCTGGGCGTAGGTCAGCTCACGGGGTGCCTCCTGCACGGGGGCCTGCTGGACCGGCTGCGGGGCTTCCTGCACAGGTTCCTGTACGGGGGCCTGCTGGCGGATCTGGCGGGCCTGCTGCTGGGTGCGCATGGGCTGCTGGATGGTACGGCGGCGGGCATTCTGGTTGGCCTGCTCCTGGGCGCGGCGGCGGGCAGCCTCGTACTGGGACTGGTCAAAACCGCCGGACGCGCTGCCGGTATTGAGCTTACGCGGTTCGCTCATTGTGTTTCCTCCCTGTTTTTGGAGTTGGCGGGAACAGCCACAAAGCGAACTACCGCGGATACGGCAACAACGCCTTGGGTTCCCTTACGGTTCTTGCAAATGCTCTTTTGCATACTCGTAAGCGGCCACGCTTTCAGGGTCCAGCGTACCGCCCTTTTCTTCTACAAAATCAATGCTGCGCTTCAGTGCGTCGCACAGCGCCCGATCCAGGTCCTGCATTTCCAATTTGCGCAGGTCCTCCACGCCGGGCCAATCGCGCTCGGCGCTGGACATATCCGCCAGGTAGATGATCTTGTCCAGTTTGCTCATGTTCGGCTTGCCGGTGGTGTGGCAGCGGATGGCAGACAAGATTTCAGGATCGGTAACGCCCCATTGGGTCTCGGCCAGGATGGCCGCGGCAATGCCATGCCACACGGGCGATGGGCGCGCAGGGGCATTTTCTGCTATTATAGCATTATCGGCAAAAATCTGCAACAACTCCGCTTTGGGCAGTTCTTTGGCAGAATCATGCAAAATTGCCGCCACAGCGGCTTTTTCCGGGTCTGCACCCCACTGTTTTGCCAGTTTTACCGCCATTTTTTTTACATTTTTGGTGTGCGTCCAGCGTTTTTCGCTCAGGCGCGGCTTCACGATCTTCTTAGCTTCTTCGCAGGTCATGGTATCAAACCTCTTTTTCTGCGCTGTATAAATGGTTTTCCTGCACCACGCGCAGGGTCTCCGGCGGCAAAACCTCGGGCCATTGCTCCGGCGGGATCTTGCCGCTGCGGATGTCGCTGGAAGCACAGGGGTAGGCCTCGGCTTTGGCAAACAGCACCCTGCCGCCCTGGGCGGTCAGGTCAGCGGCGGCCGCCTGCAAAGCGGCCATGTCCCCTGCCTCGCGGCTTTCCACCACCAGCGTGGCCATAGCCAGCATATCCTGCCAGCGGTACCACTGGGTAAAGGTCAGCAGCATATCGCTGCCCACGCAGAGGTACAGCTCCGCGCCGGGGTAGGCATCCCGCAGCATTTCCAGCGTGTGTACGGTGTAGCTGCGGCCGCCCTGGCGTATTTCCCAATCGCTGACTTCCACCGCCGGGCTAAGCGCCGTAAAGCATTGGCACATCGCCAGCCGCACTTCGCCGGGGGTGGTGCTGGCCTTTTTGTGGGGCGGGATGCCCGCAGGCATGACGATGGCTTTATCCGGCCGCACCAGTTCCAGCGCAGCCCGCAGGTTGTTCATGTGGCCGTTGTGGGGCGGGTCAAACGTGCCGCCATACAACAGGACCTTTTGTACCGCACCCATTATTTTGCAAAAACTGCGTCAAAGGCGCTTTCTTTCTTCTTTTTCTTGAACAGCACGAACTTGCGGCCGATGACCTGCACACACTCACAGTCCAGCGCTTCGCAGAGGGCATCGGCGGCTTCGCGGGCGGAATACTCGCTGTTTTCCAGCACCTTGATTTTAATCAATTCGCGGGCGGCGATGCAGTCGGCCAGGCCCTGGATCAGGGTCTCGTCAATTTCGCCCTTGCCGATCTGGAAAACGGGGTCAATGGTATTGGCGGCGCTGCGCAGGGCGGCGCGCTGTTTGCTGGTTAAAGACATAGTGGTCTCCTTTGTATAATAGATAAAGTTACTGTAAAAACACAGGCAGTTCGGCCGCCAGTTTTTCCATGGCACGACCGCGGTGACTGATGGCATCTTTCTCGGCATCAGTCAGTTCGGCATAGCTGCGGCGGGCGGTGTTCTCGGTGGTGGTGCCATCGGGCAGGCCCACGCGGGCGGGCACAAACAGTGGGTCGTAGCCAAAGCCGTTGGAGCCTGTCTCGGCAAAGCTGATGGAACCGGGGCACTCCCCTGCCACTTCCAGTACGCGGCCATCGGGCAGCATAAAGCAGATGGCAGAGACAAATTTTGCGGCGCGCTGTTCCGCCGGGACGTTCTCCATCTCGTGCAGCAGCTTCGCATTGTTAGCGGCATCATCGCCGTGGTGCCCGGCATAGCGGGCGCTGTACACACCGGGGGCACCGTGCAGGGCATCCACGCACAGGCCAGAATCATCGGCCACGGTGGGCAGGCCGCTGGCCTTGCAGAAGGCTTCGGCCTTGATGCGGGCATTCTCGGCAAAGGTGGTGCCGGTCTCATCGGGGTCCAGAGTGACGCCAAGGTCCCGCAGGCTCTTCACCTCGTGGCCCATCTGCTCCAGGATGCGGCGCAATTCTTTCAGTTTGCCGGCGTTGTTGCTGGCGGCGCATACGATCATGCCTGTTCCTCCCCAGAAGTTTCCTCTTTTTCCTCGTCCTTTTTCTGCAGTGCTTCCTCGGGCAGCAGGGTTTCAACAAAGGTCTGGGCATCGAATTCCATCAAATCGTCGATCTTTTCGCCCACACCGATAAAGCGGATGGGCAGGCCCAGGTTCTCCCACACCGAGACAGCACAGCCGCCGCGGGGGGTGCCGTCCAGCTTGGTCAGCACAATGCCGGTGGCACCAGCGGCGCGGCAGAATTCCTCGGCCTGGCTGATGGCGTTCTGGCCGGTGATGGCATCCAGCACCAGCAGCACTTCCAGACTGGCTTCGGGGCTGGCCTTTTTGACGCTGCGGGAAATTTTGGCCAGCTCGTCCATCAGGCCCTTTTTGTTGTGCAGGCGACCTGCGGTATCGGCAATGACCATATCGTAGTCCTTGGCGGTGGCGCTCTTGACCGCATCAAAGATGACGGCGGCGGGGTCAGCGCCCTGACCGGCCTGCACCAGCGGCACACCGGCGCGGTCGGCCCACAGTTCCAGCTGCTCGCTAGCGGCGGCGCGGAAAGTATCGCCCGCAGCCAGCATCACGCGCTTGCCCTTTTCCTTATACAGACAGGCCAGCTTGGCGATGGTGGTAGTCTTGCCCACGCCGTTGACACCGATGACCAAGATCACGGCAGGCTTGCCGTCCAGGTCCATCGGGTAGCGGGGGGTCAATTCCTGGCAGATGATCTGGCGCAGCTCATCCAGGGCCTCCTGGCCGGTCTTGAGATGCTTTTCCTCCACAGCATCTCGCAGTTCGTCCACCAGGCGCACAGCGCACATGGGGCCGACATCGGCCAGAATCAGCTGTTCTTCCAGCGTGTCGTACAGGTCATCATCAATCTGGGCGTGGGTCAGCGTATTGACGATGTTCTGGAAAAAGCCCGTGCGGGTCTTTTCCAGGCCGTACTTCATTTTCTGCTGCTCCTGGAACTCCTGCTCCGAGATGTTGCGCTTGAAAAAGTTGAAAAATCCCATGGGAAACCTCCCTTTTTATCAGGTAATGAGGTCTGCGCTGACCTTATCCAGGTCCAGGCGCAGGATCTTGGAAACGCCGTCCTCCTGCATGGTAACGCCGTACAGCACATCGGCGGCTTCCATCGTGCCGCGGCGGTGGGTGATAACAATGAACTGGGTGTGGTCGGTCATGCGGCGCAGGTATTGGGCGTAGCGGGCTACGTTGACATCATCCAGCGCAGCTTCGATCTCATCCAGGAAGCAGAAGGGCGCGGGGTTGACGTTGAGGATGGCGAAATAGATTGAGATGGCGACCAGCGCCTGCTCGCCGCCAGAAAGAGCGCTCAGGTTCTTGATGACCTTGCCCGGGGGCGAGACTTCGATCTCGATGCCGGATTCCAGCACATTGCTTTCGTCCGAAAGGTACAGCCGTGCGTGGCCACCGCCGAACAGTTCCTTGAAGATCTGCTGGAAGTGGGTGTTGATCTGCTTGAAGCTTGTGGTGAACAGTTCCTCCATCTCGCTGCACAGTTCGGCGATCATACGGGTCAGTTCGCTCTTGGCCTTTTCCACATCGGTGACCTGGGCTTTCAGGAAGTCGTAGCGTTCCTTGACTTCCTTATACTCCTCGATGGCACCCACGTTGACATTGCCCAAGCCGCGAATTTTTCCGCGCACCTCGGCCACGCTGCGGCGCAGTTCGGTCAGGGATTCAAACTCCACGCAGAGGTCTTTGGCTTCGCCAGCGGTAAGCTGGTACTCCTCCCACAGTTTGGTGTTGGTGTCGTTCAGCTCGTTTTCGGCGGCGGTGCGGCGCTCGGCCAGGCGGGCCATCTCGCCGCTCATCCGCTCGCGCTCATCGGTCAGGGCGCGGTTTTCCTGCCCTAAGCGGGCCACGGCAGCTTCTTTTTCCATGCGGGCAGCGTTGGCCGTGCGGATGGTCTCCTCGGCGGCGGCGATCTTTTCTTTGTTCTCGCCGCGGATGCGCTCGATCTCGACGATCTTCAGCGCGTTGGCTTCGATCTTGGCCTTGGCGGCCTCGATGGCGGCGTTCAGCTCGCGGGCGCGGGCTTCGGCTTCTCCGGTGCGGCTCTGCAGGCCCTCCAACGCGGCTTCGTGCAGGCCGATGTCCTTCTCGTTGGCAAAGCGCTGCATCTGGTTTTGGCTCAACTCGCTGGTGATACGCTCCCGCTCGGCGGTCAGGCTGCCGGTGCTCTCGCCCAGTTCGGCCAGCTCGGCATTGTAGGTGTTCAGTTCTTCCTCGGCCTTGGCCTGGGCAGCTTCGGCTTCGGCGCAGGCGGTCTCGTTTTGGGTCACAGCGGTCTGCTGGGCTTCGATCTCAGCAGCCAGGTTGCGGGTGTTTTCCGTATGCTGGGCCACGGCGGCGGTCAAGCGGTCCAGTTCCAGCGAGGCGCGCAGCCGTTCGGACGAAGCGTTCATGCCCTCGGCCTCGGCACCGGAAAGCTGGGCGGTAAGGTTGTCCACCTCGGCCTTGCGGGCTTCCAGTTCCTTTTCGGCATCGGCGCGCTTTTTCTCCAGCTTGACTAAGCGGGTGCGCAGTTCGTCCAATTCCTGCTTGCGGCTGAACACGCCCACGCTGCGGGCGGTGGAGCCACCGGTGAACGAACCACCGGCGTTGATGACCTGGCCGTCCAGCGTGACGATGCGGTTTCGGTAGCCCAGGTTTTTGGCTACCGTGGAAGCTTCGGACAGATCCTCGACCACGATGATGCGGCCAAGCAGGTTATCGATAATGTGCTGGTAGCGCGGGTCGCACTGGACCAGATCGGCGGCGACCTCGGCGGTACCGTTGAGGCGCCCTGTAAAGCGGGAGCCCTGCACGGTATCCAGCGGCAGGAAGGTGGCACGGCCTGCGCGTTCGTCCTTCAAAAAGCCTATAGCCGCGCGGGCGCAGCCCTGGTCCTCGACCACGATGTTTTGCAGTGCAAACCCCAGTGCAGTCTCGATCGCGACCTCGTAGCCTTTTTCTACGGTCAGGATACCCGCCACGGGGCCGATGATGCCCCGCAGACGGCGACCTGCGGCGGCGCGCATGACGGCCTTGACGCTTTGCTGGTAGCCGTCCATGTTGCGCTCGAGGTCTTCCAAAATATGGATGCGCTGGGAGGTGTTGGACCGTTCCTTGTCGGCCTTTTGCAGTGCGTCTGCGGCTTCGGCCTGCTGGCGGCGGCGGCTTTCCAGTTTCAGCTTCAAGCCCGCCTTGATGTTATCGTTGCGGGTGACGGCTTCCTCGGCATCCTTTAAGCGGCGCTCGGCGCGGTGCTTTTCTTCCTCGGCAGCGGCGGCAGAGTTTTCAAGGTCTGCGGCCTGCTGCTTTGCTTCGGCCAAACGCTGGGCAGCGGCTTCCCGGGCCGACTGGGCCGAGGCGGCGCGCACTTTGGCGGCGGTGGCAGTGTCCTGCAGGCGGGCGATGGCGGCATCGATGACATCCCGGCGCTGGCCGCTGGCGGCGGCTTTTTCTTCCAGCGCATGCAGTTCGGTGCGCAGTTCGGCCACACGGGCATCCAGCGCGGCGACCTCGCCGTGCAGCTTTTCGATGGCGGCTTTGTGGCCTGCGGCCTCGGTCTCGATGGACTGGCGGCCCTGCCCGGCGCGTTCCAACTCGCCGGTGGCTTCATCGATGCGGAAACGGCTGTGCTCGCTCTCGTTTTTCAAGACGGCGATCTCACTCTCGCTGCCCGCGTTGGCTTCGGTCACGGCGCGGATATCGGCGTTGGCCTGCTCTACCTGCAGCACAAGCTGCTGGGCTTCTTCCCGCAGGGCCGCGCTTTTTTCGTCAAACTCGTCCAGCTGGCGGCTTAAGCGCTCGTAATCGGCCTGGGCGGCTTCAAACTTGCGCTGCTGGTCGCGCACGGTATCGTTGGCGCGGCGGATGGCATCCACCCAGAGGGTGACTTCCAGGCTTTTGCGGCGCTCGGACAGTTCCAGGAATTGCTGGGCTTTTTCGCTGTCGCGCTTCAGGGGGCCGACCCGCTTTTCCAGTTCGCCCAGAATGTCCCGCAGGCGTTCCAGGTTGCCCTCGGCGGCTTCGAGACGGCGCTCGGCCTCGTTTTTGCGGTAGCGGTATTTGGCGATGCCGGAAGCTTCCTCGAAAATTTCGCGGCGCTCAGCGGATTTGGCACCAACAATCTCGGCAATGCGGCCCTGGCCGACAATGGCATAACCGTCACGGCCGATGCCGGTGTCCAGCAGCAGTTCGTAGACATCCTTCAAGCGGACGCTTTGTCCGTTGATGGAGTACTCGCTCTCGCCACTGCGGTAGTAGCGTCGGCCGATGGTGACCTCGTCGGCATCCATGTCCAGACCGTGGTCACTGTTATCGATGGTCAGCGCCACCGAGGCGAAGCCCATGGCACCACGGCTTTGGGTTCCGCCGAAGATAACGTCCTCCATCTTGCCAGAGCCGCGCAGCTGCTTGGAGCTGGTCTCGCCCAAAACCCAGCGGATCGAATCCGAAATATTTGATTTGCCGGAGCCGTTCGGCCCGACCACGCCGGTGATACCCTCCCCGATGGTGATCTTGGTCTTATCGGGGAAGGATTTGAAACCTTGGATTTCCAGTTCTTTCAGGCGCATGTATGGTTAAAACCTTTCGCGTAGGTTGGTTGAATTCGTTGGGATGCTGTTTGGCGGGCGGATGCAAGCATCCGCCCCTACAAAATGGTCAGTAAATTTATTTTCGCAGTCTTTCCAATGCTAATTTGGCGGCGTGCTGCTCGGCGGCTTTTTTGCTGCGGCCGAGGGCTTCGGCCAGCTTCTCGCCGTTGCGCCATACGCAAACGGTAAACTGCTTGGCGTGGTCGGGGCCGGTCTCACCGGTGACTTCATACCGCAACACGGCGCTGGGGTCCTGCTGGACCACTTCCTGCAGCTGGGTCTTGTAGTCCTCCTCGGCGGTCTTTCCCTCGGTGATAAAGGGCAGGATGAAGTTGCGGGCCACCTCCATGCCGCCATCCAGATACAGCGCGGCGATGACCGCCTCAAACGCATCGGAGACAACGCTGGGGCGGTTGCGGCCGCCGCCCAGGTCCTCGCCGTGGCCCAGGCGCAGGTACTCGCCCAGGTGGATCTCCTGGGCAAACTGAAACAGCGCGTCCTCGCTGACGAGGCTGGCGCGCATCCGGGTCAGCTCACCCTCGGGCCGGCCGGACTGGTGGAACAGGTAGTCCGCCACCACGACGGACAGCACACTATCGCCCAAAAATTCCAGGCGTTCGTTGTGGGTGGTGGCGACTTTGCTCTCATTGGCAAAGCTGGTGTGGGTCAGTGCAATGCGCAGCAGCGCGGGATTTTTAAAGGTATAATGCAGCACCTGCTGCAGTTCTTCCGGTTTTTTTGCCATCTATCTCATGCCTTTCTTAAAACAACAGTACGATAGCTTTTATTCTTCTGCCGGGGCTGCTTTCTCAGCTTCGCCCTTTTCAGCCACAGCGGCCAGGGCGGTCTGCATAGTGCCGCACAGGTCGTTGGCAACACACAGCTTGGCCTGGCGGATCGCATTCTTAATGCCCTTGGCATGGCTGGAACCGTGGGCCTTGATGACCGGCTTGGCAGCGCCCAACAGCGGCGCACCGCCCACTTCCTCGGAGTCCATCATTCGTTTCAACTCGCCCAGGCCGCCTTTGATGCCCAGGTAGCTAAGCTTGGTGAGCAGGTTTTGCAGGAAAATTTTCTTGAGCATGCCCAGCAGCGTCTTGGCAACGCCCTCGGTCAGCTTCAGCACAACGTTGCCCACAAAGCCATCGCAGACAACGACATCCACCTCGCCATCCATGATATAGCGCGGCTCGATATTGCCGGCAAAGTGGATGCAGGGATTGGCCTTGAGCAACTGGTGGGCCTCGCGGTAAATGGGCGTACCTTTGGTTTCCTCGGCACCGTTATTGACCAGCGCCACCTTGGGGGCGGTGCGGCCCATGACCTTTTCGGCATAGACGCTGCCCATGGTGCCGAAAGCGTTCAGCATCTCGGCGCGGCACTCGACATTGGCACCGCAGTCCAGCAGCAGGAAATTCTGCTTCGCGCCGGGCATCGGGGTAGCCAGCGCCGGGCGCTTGACGCCCTTGATGGTGCGCACGATCAGGCTGGTGCCCACGTGCAGCGCGCCCGTGGAACCGGCGCTGACGAAGGCGTCGCCCTCGCCGTTTTTCAGCATCGTCAGGCCCTTGACCAGGCTGGAATCCTTTTTGTGGCGCACTGCCTTGACGGGGTCGTCGTGCATGTCGATATTCTCGGTGCAGTTGATAATGGTGAACGGTGCCAGGTCGATCTTATTCTGGGCGGCGCAGTCTTTGATAGCGGCTTCTTCGCCCAGCAGCACCAGTTCCATGCCGTCGCCAAACTCGGCTGCAGCCTGGGAAGCGCCCTGCAAAACACACAGCGGGGCGTTATCGCCGCCCATTGCATCCACTAAAATTTTCATTTGGTTTCCTCCACCCATGCGTGCATGGCGTCTTGTGCGGTCTGCGAAAGGGCGGCGTAGCGCTCGCGCTTATCGCGGATAGCGTTGATCTCTTCGGTGCGGGGCAGAATGCCCATGTTCGCGCCCATGGGCTGGAAGTCCTTGTTGGGCGTGGTGATATAATCCAGCAACGCGCCGCACATCGTGCTGGCGGGCGGCGGGGGCAGTTCGCGACCCTGCAGGCGGGCCAAGATCTGGTGGGCGGCCAGCAGGCCGCTGGCGGCGCTTTCCATGTAACCTTCAAAGCCGGTGATCTGCCCGGCAAAAAACACGTTGGGGTGTTCTTTTAAGAACTGCTGCTTGGTCAGCACGCTGGGGCTTTCCAAAAAGGTGTTGCGGTGCATGACGCCGTAACGCACGAACTCGGCGTGTTCGAGACCCGGGATCATGCTGAACACCCGCTTCTGCTCGCCCCATTTCAGGTTCGTCTGGAAGCCGACGAGGTTATACAGTGTGCGGGCGGTGTTCTCGGCACGCAGCTGCACCGCCGCCCAGGGGCGGTGGCCGGTGCGCGGGTCCCGCAGGCCCACCGGGCGCAGCGGGCCAAAGCGGATGGTATCGGCCCCGCGGGCGGCCATGACCTCGATGGGCATGCAGCCCTCGTAGACAGTCAGGTCGCCGTCAAAATCGTGGAGGGGTGCGCGCTCGGCGGCGATCAGCTCGGCGTGGAAATTCTCGTACTCTTCCTTATTAAAGGGGCAGTTGAGGTAATCGGCCTCGCCGCGGCCATAGCGGGAAGCGGCAAATACCTTCTCGTAGTCCAGGCTCTCGGCAGTGACGATGGGCGCTACCGCGTCAAAAAAGCTCAGGCGATGGTCGCCGGTCCGCTTTGCTACGGCGTCCGCCAGGGCGCCCTCGGTCAGGGGGCCGCTGGCTACCAGCACGGGGGCGCTTTCATCGAGAATTGTTACTTCCTCGCGGTGGATCGCGATATTCGGGTGCTTTTCCACCATCTCGGTAACGGCGGCGGAAAAGACATCCCGGTCCACGGCCAGCGCGCCGCCTGCCGCCACGCGGGCGGTCTCGGCGGCCTGCAGCAGGTGGCTGCCCATCATCTTCATTTCCAGCTTCAGCAGGCCGGAAGCAGAGTCCGGGCGCTCGGCTTTCAGCGAATTGGAGCAGATCAGCTCAGCAAATCCAGCGCTTTTATGGGCGGGCGAAAACTTGCCCGGTTTCTGTTCGTACAGGTCTACCTGCACACCGGCGTCCGCCAGCCACAGCGCGGCTTCGCACCCCGCCAGACCGGCACCGATCACGTTTACTTGCATAGTTACTCCGTTATGGTTTCGGCATTATGCCGTTACTTTTTCTCAACAGGCTTGGTAAAGCCGCAGCCCTCTTTGGCGCAGTAGAGCTGGCCTTTTTTCTTGAACAAGGTCTGGCCGCACCGGGGGCATTTTTCGGGCACAGGCTCGTCCCAGGTCATAAAGTTGCACTTGGGGTAGTTGCTGCAGCCGTAATAAATGCGTCCCTTCGCGCTTTTGCGCACCAGCATGTGGCCGCCGCACTCCGGGCAGATGCCGCCGGTATCCTTGACCAGCGGGTGGGCGTTGCGGCACTCCGGGAAGCCGGAGCAGGCCACGAACTTGCCGTACCGGCCGGACTTGATGACCATGGGGCGGCCGCACTTTTCACAGATCTCGTCGGTGGGGATGTCCTCGACCTTGACGCGCTTGCCTTCCATGTTCTTTTCGGCGTCCTCCAGGCTCTTGGCAAAGCCCTTGTAGAAGTCGTCGATGGTCTGGACCCAGTCGGCCTTGCCAGCCTCGATAATATCCAATTTTTTCTCCATGTCGGCGCTGAAAGTCACGTCCACGATGTCGGGGAACTGCTCCATCATCACGGTGTTGACAGCCTGGCCCAGCGGGGTGGTCTTGAGCTTTTTCTGGTCCTTTTCCACATAGCCGCGGTCAACGATGGTGGTGATGATGGGCGCGTAGGTGGAAGGACGGCCGATGCCGTTTTCTTCCAGCGCGTGGATCAGCGTAGCTTCGGTGTAGAGCGGCGGCGGCTGGGTGAACTTCTGGTCCGCCGTCAGGCTGCGCAGTTTGAGGGTCTGGCCCTCCTCCAGCGGGGGCAGGGCAGTCTCCTTTTTCTGCTTGTCGTCGGTGGATTCCTCGTACAGGGCGGTGAAACCGTCAAAGGACACGCGGAAGCCCGACGCGCGGAAGAGGTAATCCCCTGCCGTGATGGACACCGAGACGGTATCCTGGATGCAGTCGGCCATCTGGCTGGCCATAAAGCGGCTCCAGATCAGGCGGTAGAGCTTGGCGGTGTCGCCGCTGATGCTCTGCTCGACCTCATCAGGGGTCAGCTCCGGCATAGACGGGCGGATGGCTTCGTGGGCGTCCTGGGCGGCGGTGGCCGAGCGGGACTTCCACTTGCGCTGGGTGTTGCAGACGTAGTTTTCGCCCCAGCGGCCTGCGATGAACTGCTTGGCGGCGGCGCTGGCCTCGGCAGCGATGCGCAGCGAGTCGGTACGCATGTAGGTGATCAGACCCACGGTGCCGTGGCCGGCGATGTCCATGCCTTCATACAAAGTCTGGGCAGCGCGCATCGTGCGGGTAGCCGAGAAGCCAAACACGCGGCTGGCGTCCTGCTGCAGGGTGGACGTGATAAACGGCGGTGCCGGCTGGCGGCGGCGCTTGCCTTTTTCCAGTTTGGAGATGGTGTAGCTTTTGCCATCCAGCGCGGCCACGATGGAATCGGCCTGCTCCTTATTGGTGACGGTCAGCTTTTTGCCGTCAGCAGTGGCGGCCAGGCGGGCCGTGAAGCCGTTTTTGCTGTTGCCCTGGGGGTACAGCGCGGCGTCGATGTTCCAATATTCGTCGGGCTTGAAGTTTTCGATCTCCAGCTCGCGGTCACGGATCAGGCGCACGGCCACACTCTGCACACGGCCGGCGGAAAGGCCGCGGCGGACCTTGCGCCACAGAAACGGGCTGAGCTTGTAGCCCACCAGGCGGTCCAGCTCGCGCCGGGCCTGCTGGGCGTTGAACAGATCAATATTGATGGCGCGGGGATGGGCCATGCCCTCCTTGACGCCCTTTTTGGTGATCTCGTCAAAGGTCACGCGGTTGGGGGCGGTGGGGTCCAAGCCCAGGATGTTGGCCAGGTGCCAACTGATGGCTTCGCCTTCGCGGTCCGGGTCGGTCGCGAGCAGGACGCCGTCGCACTTTTTGGCTTCGGCTTTCAGTTCTTTGACCAGTTTCTGCTTGCCCTTGATGGTGATATACTTCGGCGCAAAGCCGTTGTCCACATCAATGCCCAGCTGGCTGGCGGGCAGGTCCCGCACGTGGCCCATGCTGGCCGTAACTTTATAGCCCCGGCCCAGGTATTTGCTGATGGTTTTTGCCTTGGCGGGGGACTCCACTATGACTAATTTCGGCATAGGTTACCTCAACTTAACTCTATATTTTACAGGGCGACGTAGCGCCGTCCCGGCTGGCTCTGGGCGCCGCCGTACAGCTCCAGTTCGGTGCAGGCGGCCAGTACCCGGCTGGCGGGCAGGCCGGTGGCGGCGGCCAGTTCGTCCACACCTCTGGGCGTGGGGCCCAGCGCCGCGTACACAGCCTGGGCATCAGGGCTGGTCTGCTCCACCGCAAAGGCCGCTTGCTCCGGCGCGGCGGTTTTGTTTTCCACACCCATGCAGGCCAGTACGTCCGACGCCTGACACAGCACCCCGGCACGGCCGGAGCGCAGCAGCTCGTTGGTGCCCTGGCTCTGGGCGCTGTAGATGCTGCCCGGCACGGCCAACACCGGGCGGCCCAGGCTTTCGGCATGGGATACGGTGTTCAGTGTGCCGCTGCGGATGCGGGCTTCGGCCACGCAAAGCACCTCGGACAATCCGGCGATCAGCCGGTTGCGGGCCAGGAACGTACCCTTTTGTTTTCCCTGGTAGCCGGGCGGGTACTCGCTGCAGACCGCGCCGCCGTCTTTCTCGATGCGCTGGCGCAGTTTGACGTTGGCGGCAGGGTAGGTCGTGTCGATAGCCGTGCCCAGAAACGCCACGGTGGGCGTACCAGCTTCCACTGCCGCGCGGTGGCCCTCACTGTCGAGGCCATCCGCCAGGCCGCTGACGATGACGGTGCCCTGCTTCGCCAATTCCAGCGAGAGATCAAACGCCGCCTGCCGCCCGTACGCGCTGGGGCGGCGTGTGCCCACCATGCCCACATAGCGGCGGCCGTTCAAACAGGCCGGGTCGCCGGTGACATACAGCACCAGCGGCATGTCGGGCAGGTCCCGCAGGCGGTCCGGGTAGGCGGCATCGTCGGGGGTGACGACCTCGACGCCGGTCAGCAGGCAGTGGTCCAGCCGCTCCTCGTAATCAAAGGGGGTGGTGTCGCACAGCTGGGCGGCTGCGTGGTCGCTCAAAAAGTAGGGCGTTGCTTCCCGCCCGGCGCGCAGGGCTTCGTACAAAGCCTCGGGGTCAGGGTAGAGCGCCAGCAGGTCGCGGGCGTTCTGGCAGGCAGAACCAACGGCATCCGCCAGCCAAAGCCAGGCCAGTGTCTTGTCCACGCGCGTCTCCCCTTCCCTTATTATACTCTATTTTTACACGTTGCGGAACTGCCACAGCAGCACGCTGCCGGCCACGCCGGCGTTCAGGCTTTCCACCCGGTCGGTCATCGGGATGCGCACGGCCAGGTCGCAGGCGGCCACGGTGGCATCCGTCAGGCCCTGGCCCTCGCTGCCAATGACCACGCAGAGTCCCTGGGGAAACTCCTGCCCGGCCTCGCCCAGGGGGCGGGAATTGTACAGTGCGGTAGCCAGGCATGCCACGCCGCGGGCGCGCAGGCTTTGCAGGGCAACAGGCAGGTCGTCCACATGCAGCACCGGCAGCCGCCCGGCTGCGCCCATGGAAGAACGCAACGTTTTGGGCGAAAACGGCGCGGCGCACCCCGGCCCCAGCAGGACCAGATCGTACCCGAAAGCCGCCGCGCTGCGCAGCAGGGTGCCCACGTTGCCGGGGTCCTGCACACCTTCCAGCGCCAGGATGTGGGTGGCGGTGTCCAGCCGTTCCACCGGGGGCACGGGCTGTTCAAACAGCACAAACACGCCCTGGCTCGTCTTGGTGCCCGCCAGCTTTTCGGCCACATGGGGGGCGATCAGCGTGGGGTGCAAACTTTCCAGAGCGGGCGTTTTTTCCATCGCCGCCTCGGTAGCGTAGGCCGTGCGGGCCGTGCAGCTTTTGGCCAGTTCCAGGCAAAGCTTGGGCCCCTCGGCAAAAAATAGCCCCTCCGCCGCGCGCTGCTTCTCACTGTCGCGCAGTGTGCAGGCATACTTTATTTTAGGATTTTCTCGGCTAGAAATCAAGTCAGACATAGTTTTCTACCACAACATTCTTATTTAATAAAGTGTCTCCCGGGCAAGGGCGTACTTGCTGACGCTCATTTTAGTGGACGGCACGCTGCTTAACGCGCGGCCCAGCCAGGGCGGCAGCGGCTGGTCATACTTGATCTCCAGCACGACCCGGCCATTCAGCACGCCCACCATCGGCACATCGGGCTGGAAGATGGCATCGCTTTTGGCGGCGCGGATGTGCTCGTCCAGCGTGATGCGGGTGCGGCCGATGGGAAACACCCAGGCCGTCCGCTCGTAATCGATGAGCGCAGCCGGGCGGCGGCTTTCCCGCTTGTACAGCGTGTAGGCTTCCCGCGCGGCGTCGGATTGCTGCAGCAGACACTCTGCATCCCCCTGGGCCAGCTGCATGGCAGCGGCGCGGGGCAGCACGGCGCTGCGCTTGTTGGAGGTCTTGTCTCGTTTAGCCTTGATCTCCAGCTTGGCCGTCTGTGCCTGCAGATCGTAAATGCGCAGCCGCAGCTTGGTGCGCTCGCTGACGCCCAGCGCCTTTTCCAGGTAGTCGCGGTCGTCGGGCGTATCAAAGTAGAGGCTGCGGATGTAGTAGGCCCCGTGCAGCGAGTGGGTGTCCCGTTCCAGCAAGCTGTCCAGCAAGGCCTGCATTGAGACCGCCTGCTGCAGCGAGAGCAGATACTTTTCCTCGTACCGCTGAACGCGAAGTTCCTCGCCCATCAGACGATCTCTCCGCTGTAGCTTACCAGGTTCAGCGTCTTGAGCTTATCGCCATACACATTGTGCAGGCTTTCCACGATCTTCTCGGGCTTCTGCTTGCGGGTCACCGAAAGCTCGTAGGTAAACTCGTCCCCGGCAGGCGACTGGCTGCGGGTGCGCAGCTTGCAGTTGCGGGTCTCGGCTTCCAGCAGGGCCTGCAGGGATTCCGGCTCCACTACGCCCTGCTCGGCCCGCAGCACCAGCAGATAGGCCGTTACATCGTACAGTTCCAGCGAGGAGAGCAGCAGAATGACGGTGATAACCGCACTGCCCAGCACGCCGACGACGTACATCTCACTGCCGCAGGTCAGGCCGATGGCGATGGACCAGAACAGAAACGCGATGTCCCGCGGCTCCTTGATGGCGGTGCGGAAACGGATGATGGACAAGCTTCCCACCATGCCCAGGCTCAGCGCCAGGTTGGAGCCGATGGCCAGCATGACCACCGTGGTGATGATCGCCACCAGCATCAATGTCAGGTTGAAGTCCCGGGAGTAGACCGTGCCCTTGTAGGTCTTGCGGTAGACAAAATGCAGCACCGCGCCCATCAGCACAGCCATCAGCAGGGCCACACAGACCTGCGTTGTGGAAAAGCTGGTATTGTGTTCCAGCAGGTATTCAAGGATCTGGCGCTTGTTCATCTTGGTTCTCCTTTCGCACGTCCTCGTTTTTATCGGTCGGCCAGGTAGGTCGTATCGGCCAGGTATTCATCCAGGTAGCCCAGCAGGATGTCCCCGCGGGTCTGCAAAAAGGTGCGGGCACTGTCGCAGTCCTGCTCCCAATTTTCCATGGTGCGCAGCTGGGGCTGCGGATCCGCGTGGGTCAAAAAGCCTGCCAGCGGGGCCAGCGGCGTAAGCTCTACCCGGCAGCGGTCCAGCATACGGGGCATTTCCGGAGCCAGCTGTTCGCTCCAGGCGTTAAAGGCGGGCAGGGTGTTTTCCGGCGCGTAGATCGTCTGCACGGCTTCGCGCATCTTTTCGGCGAAGTTCTCCCGGAACTCCGGGTACTTCCACGCCTTTTGGAAAAGCAGCACAGGGATGTCGTTTTCCACCGGGTCTTTGTCCAAAAGCGCAAAGGGGTCCGTCTCCTGCTCCTGCAGGGTGGCATCCAGGTCGTTCAGCACAAAGCGCCAGCGGCCATCCTCATAGGGGTTGTCCTCGCCGTCGCCGTCTGCTTTCCACAGCAGCATGTTGCTGGTGTTGGCAAACAGGCCGTCGCGGTTGTTCAGGAACATGCTGGCGATCAGATAATCCATATAATTATCCAGGTCGAACTGCTTGTTCAGCCATTTCCAGGCAGCCTGGTTGTGGGGCAGAGTGCGCAGTTCTTCCGCCAGCTTTTCACCTTCGGCGTCCTCGTTGCCGTTGCCGAAGCGCTGCACCTTGCGGGGGTCGACGCCATAGTGATCTGCAAAGAATTCGCGGCCCTTGCTTTCGCGGATCGTGTAGATGCCCCAGTATTCATCCTGTAAGTAGAGGACCACCGGCAGGTTGTACTGGGTCGCCAGCCCCTCGTCATACAGGTAGTTGTTAAGGAACGCGCTCTGGTACAGGTCGCGCCAGGCACTGAAGCCCGGCACACCGCTGCCCGGACCGCGCAGGGTGAACTTTTCCACATCCGCGCCGGTGACCTCAGCCAGCACATCGGTCGTTTCCTCGTTTTGCAGCTCGACTGCGATGTTTTTCAGCAGGCCGCGCGCCCTGGTCATGCCGCCGCTGATGGAGATCTCCACCGGCAGGCTGGCATCGTGTTCCCCGTCCACGATCTGCACCGTGGCGTCGACTTCCCGCTCCAGCGAGAAGTTGCCGATGGCCGGGGAGTTCTGGGTATGTTCGCCGTATTTGTGCAGGGTGAAGTAGGTGGAGCCCGGCTCATAGATGCCGTCCGCGCCGAAGATCTTGCCCGGCTCGGCCACCACGCTGACCACCGGCAGCGTATGCTGCTGCACACCGATCCAGTAGGTGCGGGCCTGCATTTCCTCTGACCAGTGCTTATCCTTGTACAGGCGCACCGTCACGGTCGTGGCCTTATCCACCGGGTCCGGCGCATAGCGGTAGGCAAAGTTTTCCAGGTAGATGGGCTTTTCCTCGTCCCAGATGACGTAGGTCTGCAGCGCGCGGGAGGCGAACTCATTCGGCTCACCCTCGCGGCTCTTCAACTCAATACCGCCCAGGTACATCGTACCGTTATCCTTCGGGTCGGAGCCGTCGGTGGTGTAGAAAATCAGCGTATCGGGGTCGTCGCACTGCAAATGCAGGGTGAACGGCTCCTCGTAGAATCCGGCTTTCTTGGAGAAGTAGACGGTCCCCAGCTCTGCCGTATCGTCCGCCTGCTTGAAGGCGATGGGGTTTGCCTCGCCGGGTGTGGCCACGGCGAAGATGCCGGTCTCGTCATAGCTGCCAAAGGCGCGGCCATAGGTGAAATCGTATTTCTGGGCCGGGTAGGTCATCTTATCCTGGGGGTTGCCCTCTTTATCGTACAGGTACAGCGTCTCGCCATCCGTACCCAGCGAAAAAGGCAGGTGGTAGTAGCCGTTGGGATCCAGTACATCCCGGTCCTCAGTCTGGCTGTCGGCAAACAGAACAATATAATCTTTCAAGATCGAGCCCTGGGGGAAGGTCCATTTATCGGGGACTTTCTCGTTATCGGTGATCGTCCAGCCGGAAATATCCAGCGGGCGACCGGCGGCGCTGTACAGTTCGATCCAATCGCTGTACTTGCCGTAGCCGTCCGTCAGGCCGGAAAGGTTGTGGGCGCAGATCTCATTGATGACGACCTTTTTGTCCCCGTATCCCGTTCGGGTGGTCGCGATATAATCCACTTCCCGCACGCACAGGGCGGCAACGCCGGCCGTCAGTACAAGCGGGATCAACACGCGCAGTGCCTTTTTGTGGGATCTCCTCATTGCGCAGTTCCTCGCAGAATAATTGTTCCTTTAAACACAAAAGGACTCACGCGTGCGCGTGAGTCTTTTTGCAAGAATTATTACAGAGCCTTCTTGGCGGTCTCGACCAGAGCGTTGAAGCTGGCGGGATCGTGGATAGCCATTTCAGACAGCATCTTGCGGTTCAGCTCGACGCCAGCCTTCTTCAGGCCGTTCATGAAGCTGGAGTAGTTCATGCCCTGAGCGCGAACAGCGTTGTTGATGCGGGTGATCCACAGGTTGCGGAACTGACGCTTCTTCTGCTTACGGCCAACGAAAGCGTAGTTGCCGGACTTCATGACGGCCTGCTTGGCCATGCGGAAGTGCTTGGACTTAGCACCGTAGTAGCCCTTTGCGAGTTTGAGAGTCTTAGCACGACGCTTGTGCGTCATGGTAGCGCCTTTAATACGAGCCATGGTTTATATCTCCTTTATACACTCTTAAGTTAACTGACCTTGCCGTGGGGCGATTAGCCGCCGTAGGGCATCATTTTCTTGACAGCAGCCTCGTTGGTCTTGTCGACATACTTGGGCATGCGCAGGCCGCGGGTGAGCTTGGTAGTCTTTTTGGTCAGGATGTGACGGCGCTTGGTCGCATTGCGCTTGATCTTGCCGGAAGCAGTCATCTTGAAGCGCTTCTTTGCGCCGGAAAGGGTCTTAAGCTTCATTTTAGCCATTGTTGTTTCCTCCTAAAGAGTTACTTCTTACTTGTTGGGTGCGGGGGACATGAACATCATCATGCTGCGGCCCTCAAGCTTGGGCTGCTTGTCGATGACGGCCTTGCCTGCCAACGCATCGGCAAACCGCTTGTGCACTTCCAGACCCAAGCTGGTATGTGCCATTTCACGGCCGCGGAACCGGATGCTCACTTTGAGCTTGTGACCCTGCTGCAGGAATTTGGCAGCCTGGTTCACCTTAGTGTTGAAGTCGTTGGTGTCGATGTTCAGGGAAAGGCGGATTTCCTTGAGTTCAACCACTTTCTGGTTTTTCTTGGCTTCCTTTTCCTTTTTCTGCATCTCAAAACGGTACTTGCCGTAATCCAGGATCTTGCACACCGGCGGCTTGGCCTGCGGCGCGATCTTGACCAGGTCAAGATCTTTGTCGATAGCCATACGCAGTGCGTCACGCGGGCTCATAATGCCCATCTGCGCGCCGTCCGCCCCAATCAGGCGGATTTCTTTATCGCGGATCTGCTCATTGATTTCCAGTTCCTTGGAATTGCTGTTGCTGGCGATTGGAACACACCTCCCACAAGTGTATGATAAATGATAAAAGCGGCTGCCATAAAAGCAGCCGCCGAACATACGTAGTTGCGCACCAAATGTACGTATCTGGTATGACCCGGAACTATGCGTTCACAAGGTGAGCCGACGGCCTACTGCCGGTTGCTGCTTTTTTTACAGGCAATAGTTTACCATAGAACCCGTGCCTTGTCAAGGGATTTTTTCACACTTTTACATCGTTTCCGGTACACTGACCTTGAACATGGTCAGGATGTTGCGGATGACACCGCGCACGGCCAGGCAGAGGGCGATGCGGCCCTGCTGGACGGCACCCTCGGCATCCATGATGCGGCAGGAGTTGTAGAAGCGGTGGTAAGCCGAGGCCACATCGATGCAGTAGCGGGTGATGCGGGCGGGGTCGTACTTATCGGCTGCAGCCACGATCTCCGCCGGGAAGGCGGCCAGCAGGCGGACGAGGGCCTGCTCGGCGGGGTCAGTCAGCACGGAGGCATCGACACCGTCCACGCCGTTGAAGGTAACGCCCTCGCTCTCCAGCTTTTTCAGCACGGAGCAGATGCGGGCGTGGGCGTACTGCACGTAGTAGACAGGGTTCTCGCTGTCATTGCGCACGGCCAGGTCGAGGTCGAAATCCAAGGTGGAAGAACTCTCGCGCTGGTTGAAGAAGAAGCGGGCGGAATCGATGGGCACCTCGTCCAGCAGATCGGTCAGGGTGATGGCCTTGCCTGTACGCTTGCTCATACGCACAGGCTTGCCATCGCGCATCAGGTTGACCATCTGCATCAGCACGATATCCAGGCGGCTGCCGTCCAGGCCGATGGCATCCATCGCACCCTTCATGCGGGCCACGTGGCCGTGGTGGTCAGCGCCCCAGACATCGATAGCCTTATCAAAGCCGCGCACGGCCAGCTTATTATAATGGTAGGCGATGTCGGCAGCAAAGTAGGTGGGAATGCCGTTGGCGCGGACAAGGACCTCGTCCTTTGCTTCTTCCTCGCTGCCATCGTCTGCCTTTTTCTTGTTGACAACGCCGTACTTGGCGGCGTACTGGGCGCTGCGGTACATGATGGCACCGTCCTCGGCCTTATAGCAGGCACCGATCTCCAGCAGCTTATCCACAACTGCCTGGACTGCACCGGACTTGTGCAGGTCGCTCTCGTGGAACCAGACATCGTAATCGATGCGGTACTTGCCCAGGTCGCGCTGCAGACCGGCGATGTTCTTGGGCAGGGCATCGGCGATGAGGGCCTTCTTCAGCTCGTCGAAATCGGCGTTGACATAGCTGTCGCCGTGGATCTCGGCAAACTCTTTGGCGCGCTGGATGATGTCAGCGCCCTGGTAGCATTCTTCCGGCAGCGGGCAGGCTTCCTCGCCCTTGTAGAGCTGCAGGTAACGGATGGCCAGGCTCTTGCCAAACTTCTCGATCTGGTTGCCTGCGTCGTTGATGTAGAACTCGCGGGTGACCTCGTAACCGGCCCAGTCCAGGCAGGCGGCCAGGCCGTCGCCCAGGGCGCCGCCGCGGGCGTTGCCCATGTGCATGGGGCCGGTGGGGTTGGCAGAGACGAACTCCACGTTATACTTTTTGCCAGCACCCGCATCGGTGCGGCCGTACTCGGGGTTGGCGCAGGCAGCGCGGACCACGCTGGTGAACCAGTCCTGACCCAGGAACAGGTTGATAAAGCCGGGGCCTGCGATCTCGACACCTGCAAACAGTGTGCCGCTCAGGTCCAGCTTGGCGGTGATGGCCTCGGCGATCTGGCGGGGTGCCTTGTGGAACGCGCGGGCACCAGCCATGGCAATATTGGATGCCACATCGCCGTTTTTGACATCCGCCGGGATCTCCACGATGAAATCCGGCAGGTCGGCGGCAGGCAGGGTGCCATCGGCCACGGCGGCCTTGGCGGCATCGGTCAGCAGGGCGCGGGCTTCGGTCAGTGCGGCCTGGCGGGGGTTGTAGTTTTTATAGTCCATAGGTTACCTCCTGTGGGAGTTTTACTTTTGCAATTTAATTTTCGGCGTTCTGCGGCAGGGCTTCTACCGTAATATCCACAAGGTTGCGGCTGATGAAATTCTCGGCACCGGAATCCAGCGTGTAGCTGAATTTCAGCTTGCCACCCTCCTCGGTGAGTTCGTGCTCAATGACATCGGCGGCAACGCCCAGGCTGATGGCACCGTAACCTGTCTCGTAATGGCAGAGATGGCGGGTGCCTTTCTCAATGATAAGCTGGCTGGGCACCTTGCCGTAGCGCAGCATCGAGACTTTGCGGGCATCCTCGGCCACCTTGACGGTGGTGGTGCATCCCTCATAACCGGTGGCTTCTGTCTCTTTGTAGACGATATAATAGGCACCCTCTTTATGGACAAGGGAGCCGCGGGTCATCAGCTCGACGGTGTCGCTGTCGCCGCGCTGCTCCATGGTGCCTTTGATGGTGATGAGAAAATTTTCCTGCATGATGAATCCTTAGTACGTTTCGATCGCGATTTTTTCCACCGGGCCGCCGGCGTATTCGCCGAGGAAGCGGTGCTCCAGCTCGTCGAAGTTATCCGGCGTGTCGCTGACGTAATAGTGGGCGTTGCCGCCCTCGCTGCGGCCGTTCAGCAGGCCAAGATCCGCCAGCGCGGCGGCGGCCGCCTGGGCTGTGACCTTGCCGGAATCGATCAGGGTGACATCCTCGCCCATGAAATCGCCGATCATCTTTTTCAGCAGCGGATAATGGGTGCAGCCCAGAATCAGGGTGTCGACCCCGGCATCCTTGACCCCCTGCAGATACTCGGCAATGATAAGTTTGGTGACGGGGTTGCCGTCATTCACATAGCCGTTTTCCACCAGCGGCACAAACATCGGGCAGGCGCGGGCAACGATCTCGGTTTCCGGCTTCATATCTTTGATGACCGCCGCGTAGGAACCGCTGCGCACTGTGGCCGCCGTGCCGATAATGCCCACCTTGCTGTTGCGGGTGGCATCCACCGCCGCGCGGGCCGTTGCACCGACCACACCGGTAAAGGGCACCGGCAGACGGGCGGCTTCCTCGGGCGGGTAGGTGGAGGACACCGTACCGCAGGCGGCAATAATGAACTTTACGTCGTGGGAAAGCAGGAACCGGACATCCTGCCGGGCATACTGGCGGATGATCTCCCGCCCGCGGGAGCCGTAGGGTACGCGGCCGGTATCGCCAAAATACACGATATCCTCGCCAGGCAGCACACGGCGCAGCTGGCGCACGGCGGTCAGGCCGCCCAGGCCGCTGTCAAATACTCCAATAGGGCGGGTGTCCATCAATAACCCCCCTTCCGGCGGTGCAGGGCCAGTTGAAGCAGGCGGTCCACCAACTGGGCGTAGCTGAGGCCCTCATGCTCCATCAGCTTGGGATACATGCTGATGGACGTAAATCCCGGCAGGGTGTTCAGCTCATTGCAAAGCACACGGCCAGTGCTGCGCTCGACAAAGAAATCGCAGCGGGACAGCCCGGCGCATCCCAGGGCCAGGTAAGCGCGGCGGGCCTCAGCGCGGACTTCGTCGAGTTTTCCCTCACTCAGATGTGCGGGGATGACGGTCTGGGAAACGCCGTTTTTGTACTTATCATCGTAGGTATAGAACTCAGCACCGGCCAAAATTTCACCTGGGCGGGTGGTAGAGACCGTAGCAGGGTCATCGGGGTTGCCGATGGCAGCACACTCAACCTCCTGGCCGTCGATGAACTCCTCAAAGACGACTTTGTCGTCCTCTTTCAAGGCCGTTTCAATAGCCCGCTCCAGCACAACGCGATCGGTCGCTTTGGTGACGCCCACGCTAGACCCGGCGTTGGCGGGCTTGACGAAGATGGGGTAGCCCAAGCGCCGCTCGACGCTGTCCAGCAGGGCCTTGTGATCGCTCTCCAGTTCGGCGCGGATGGCACTGGCCCACTTGCAGTGGGGCACACCGGCGGCATCCATGATGGTATTGGCAACGGCTTTGTCCATACAAACGGCGCTGCCCAGCACACCGCAGCCCACGTAGGGGATGCGGGCCAGCTCAAACAGACCCTGAATGGTGCCGTCCTCGCCGTTTTTGCCGTGCATGACAGGGGCGCAGATGTCGATATGAACCAATTCGGCCTTGCCGTCTTTCAGCAGCCAGATACCGTGGTCGTTGCGGTCGGGGCTGAGGACGCAGGGGGTACAATCAGCACCCTGCTCCCAGCTGCCGTCGGCCATGGCTTCGGGCGTGGGGTGGCAGGCCAACCAGCGGCCCTGCTTGGTGATGCCTACCGGAAAAACCTCGTATTGCTCAGCGCAGGGATTCTGTGCCAGGGCGCGCAGCCAGGTCGAGGCCGAAACACAGCTGACCTCGTGCTCGCTGGATACGCCGCCGAAAAACAGCGCAACGCGCAGTTTCTGATTTTCGCTCATATTATAAAGACTCCTCAACAGTTATATACAGACACACTACAAGTCTTCAGCTTATTATAATACCATATTATGCAGGGGTTTGCCATAGCATTTGCAAAAACTTTTTGGAGAAATGGCGCAAGATAATAAAAAAGGCTTCCTCTGGGAGGGATCTGGCCGCGAAGCGGACTGAGGGAGAGACTTAAAATTCAGCTACTGCTAAATCGAAAGCTCTCTCCCCCACCGCCTGCGGCGGAGCCACCTCCCAGAGGGGGCCTTTATGTGTTGCCGCTTTTTTGTAGGGGTCGATGCTTGCATCGACCCGCGGGCGCACAATGTGCGCCCCTACCGGTTTACTTGCTTTGCTTTTTCGTCTCGATCAGATGCCGTACCGCCAGCACAGGGTGGTGGAAGAGCATCCGCGGGCCGCTCCAGCGCATGACCTGGCGGATGGTTTCCCGCATCTGGGGCTTGTAGCAATGGGTTTTGCAGGCACTGCAAAAGGTTTTGGTCTCGATGTGCGGGCAGTGATCCACCCGGGCATCGGCATAAGTGCGCAGGGCTTCGCAGTCGGGGCACAGGGCGTGGCCCTTGGTGCCGTGGTGGCCGTGGCAGTACAGTTCGATCATCAGGCCCACGGTCTGCTTTTCCTGCTCGCGTTTTTGGGCAGGGGTCAGGGTTGCCATCAGCTCATCCTCCCGTTCTCTACCGAATAGGTGCGGTCCGCAATGCGCATGGTGGACGAACGGTGACTGACCAACACCACCGTTTTATCCTTGCGCTCCTCGGCCAGGCTCTTTAAAATCACCGCTTCGTTCAGGCTGTCCAGGTTGCTGGTGGGCTCGTCCAGCAGGATATACGGCGCATCGTGCAAAAAGGCCCGTGCCACGCCCAGTCGCTGGCGTTCGCCGCCCGAAAGCGTGCTGCCCAGTTCCCCTACCGGCGTGTCGTAGCCCTGGGGCAGGGTCATGATAAAATCGTGGATAGATGCCTTTTTGCAGGCTTCCACCACCTGCTCGTGGGTGGCATTCTGGTTGGCAATACGCAGGTTTTCCTCGATGCTGTCATGAAACAGCACGGTGTCCTGTTCCACAAAGCTTTCGGCATCCCGCAGACTGGCGGTGTTGATATCTTTAATGTTCACGCCGGACAGTTCAACTTTGCCCAAATCGGTATCCCAGAAACGCATCATCAGCTTGAGCAACGTAGACTTACCGCTGCCGCTGCGGCCGGTGATTCCGATAACGGAGTTCTGCGGCACTTCCAGCGATACATCATCCAAAATCACATCGCTGCCATAGCCAAAAGTAACGCAGCGGCAGACAGCGCCGGTAAAGGCGATGTCCTCGCCATCGGTCACTTCCCGCACGGTGGGTTGCTCGTCCAGCACGTCCAACACACGGTTGCCAGCGGCGAAAGTATTCTGCAAGCCGGTGCCCAGGTTAGCCAGGGCAATGACCGGACCGAAGCTGCTCATCAGCGCCACAACAGCGATCAAGCAGCCGTCAAAGCCGATGGTGCCGCTTTGGGCCAGTCTGGCCGCCAGCGCCAGCATTCCGGCATCCAATAGCAAAATGATGCCGCCGGTGACGGCCTGGGCCGTGCCGCCCGCCAGCTTTAAGCGGCGCTCCTGGACGGAAAGTTCGTCGGTGCGGGCGTTGATCTGGGCCAGACGGCGGGGACCATCGCCGTATTGCAGGCTTTCCCGCACGCCGCGCAGGCTGTCCAGCACAAAGCCGTTCAGCGCGCCGAACGAGGCGCGGAACTCCTCGCCGCTGCGGCGGGCGGATTTTGCCGCCGCCACCGGCACCAGCAGACCGATAACGAGGTAAGCCGCCAGGGCATACAGCCCCAGCAGCCAGTGATAGCTAGCCAGAAACGCCACCATAATGGCGCTGACGATGACGGCGATGCAGATGGGCGAGATGGTGTGGGCGTAAAACACTTCCAGCAGTTCGATATCCGCCGTCAGCACGGCGATCAGGTCGCCACGGTCGCGGCCCTCCAGCTTAGCGGGGGCCAGCTGGCGCAGCGCACCAAACACTTTATCCCGGATGAGGGCCAGCAGTTTAAAGGCAATAAAATGGTTGCAGCCCTGCTCGGCATAGTGCAGCACACCACGGGCGACAGCCAGCACCGGCAGTAGCAGGCAGACGGTGCCCAGGCTGATGGGCATACCGGGCAAAATGCTGTCCAGCAGCGCATACGCGCCCAGCACCGTGATAAAAATGGCGCAGAGGAAGCCCGCCACGCCCAGCAGCACGGCGGCCGCCATCACGGGGGCCAGCGGTTTGACCAGCCCTACCAGACGGCCCATAACGGCCAGATTGCTGCGGGTCTTGGGGACGTTATGATTTTCAGGCATGGGATGCTTCCTCCTTTCCGTAATTTTCCAGTTCTTGCTGCTGGGTCCACAGGCGGGCGTAGGTGCCGCCAGCGGCCAGCAGGGCTTCGTGGGTGCCCTGCTCGGCCAGGGTGCCGTGGTCCAGCACGTAGATATTGTCCGCCGCCGTGACGTTGGCCAGGCGGTGAGAGATCAGGATAACGGTCTTTTTGCCCGCCAATGCCTGGATCTGGGCCATAATGTCGTTCTCGCTCTCCACATCGATATTGGACGTAGCTTCATCAAAGATATAGGCCGGGCTGTCATGCAGCAGGGCGCGGGCCAGGGCCAAGCGCTGGCGCTGGCCGCCGGAGAGGTTGCTGCCGCCCTCGTTCAGCTGGGTGTCCAGCCCGTTTTCGCTGCGCAGGAAGTCCGCCAGCCGCACCTGTTCCAGCACGGCCCAAAGGGCATCGTCCTCCGCCGTGGGCGCGGCCATGCGCAGGTTCTCGGCCACAGTGCCCTTGAACAAGTGGCTGCCCAGACTGACCAGCGTTACGTTTTTCAGCAGGGCGGATTCTTTCACCGTGGAAAGTTCCTGTCCGCCCAGGGTCACGCTGCCGGTGTAGCCAGCGGCGCGGCCGGTGAGCACGGCGGCGATGGTCGACTTGCCGCAGCCGCTCTCGCCCACCAGGGCGGTAAAGCTGCCACGGGGAAAGTCGAGATTCAGCCCGTGCAGCGTCTCTTTTTCAGCCGTATAGCCAAAGTGCAGGTCACGGCAGTGGATGGCGCAGTCATCGTCCGGCTCGGCAGTCTTGCTGGTGGCTTCCGGCAGGTCCAGCAGCTTGAAAATTTTATCGCTGGCAGCCATGCCGTTCATCGCCACATGGAAGTAGGATCCCAGCGCGCGCATCGGCAGGAAGAAATCCGCCGAGAGCAGCAAAATGCAGAGTGCGCCGCTCAAGCTGACATGGCCGACCGCCAGTTCCCGTGCCGCAATGCCAATGCCCAATGCCGCGCCGCCGTAGGCAATGATGTCCATGACGATGATGGAGTTCAGCTGCATGGTCAGCACTTTCATCGTCACTTTGCGGAAGTGCTCGGCCTCCCGGTTCATGGCCTGGTGGCGGGCCTCATCGGCCTGGTAAATTTTCAGGGTGGTCAGGCCCTGCAGGTTTTCCAAAAAGCTGTCGCCCAGGGCGGCGTACTGGCCCCAGTATTTTCCCAGCAGCCGCTTGGCGAATTTCTGCACAGCCACGATGGAAACCGGGATCAGCGGCACACAGATCATCAGGATGACCGCCGCCTTTAAGCTGACTGGGGCCAGCACCACAAACAGCGTAACAGGGGCCAGCATGGCGTAGAAAAACTGCGGCAGGTACGCGCCGAAGTAGGTTTCCAGCTGCTCCACACCCTCGCCCGCCAGCTGCAGCACCTCGGCAGTGGGCACAGTCTGGGTGTAGCTGCCGCCCAGGCGCAGCAGCTTTTCGTAAATCGCGCTGCGCAGCGTCTTTTTCACGGTGCGGCTGGCGTTGTAGCTGGCCGCTGCCGCGCCGCGGGTGCAGGCTGCGCGCACCAGCAGGGCCGCCGCCATAATGCCCAGCGTCAGGGGCAGGTTGGGGGCACCGGCCATGGTGTCGCCGATGGTCAGCTGGTCGTACAGGGCACCCAGGTAACGGCTGACCGCAAAGATCATGGCAACGTTGGCGGCCAGTGCCAGCCATTGCAGCGCCACGTTTTTGGCGATGTACCGTTTCGAGTCCCCCATCATACCGATGAGGCGTTTGTCGATCATCATAAGCAGTTTTTCCTTTTCCTGTAAACACAAAAATACCGCCATCGTTTTCGGTGGCGGCGCAGGTACAGTGTTGCGGCCTTACACTTTGCTGGTGGTGCGCAGCGGCAGGTAACCGGCATCACGGATGGCCTGGCGGATAGCATCCTCGTCCGCTTCATCCTTGGTCAGGATGGTGACGTTCTGGGCGGCCAGGTCCACGGTGGCCCAGGTGCCGGGCAGCACGTTCAGCGCGTTTTCCACATGGCGCTGGCAGTTCTGGCAGGTCATACCGTCCACACCCATCACGAGGGTGTGGGGGTAGTGGGCCTTGTTGCGGTCCTCGACCTTGACCTTTTTGACAGCGGCATCACGCTCGCCGCAGCAGCCGCCGCCACGGGTCAGGTGATGCACAAAGCTGTAAATGCCGTAGCCGACCAGGGCGACCAAAATCAGCACAATAATAATGTTTGCCATAGGTATACTTCCCTCCAAGTTAGCACTTGCTAATTCTTTGTTTAGAATACACTAACCTTATGGTTTTGTCAAGCAGGCACTTTTGGGATACCGCCCACTCCCCTGCCCCGCACACAGCAAAACCGGCGCGCTGCTGCCACAGTGCGCCGGCTTTGTATATGGGATCAATGTTCAGGAGAAAGGCAATGGTTGGAAATTAAATTTGACTGCTTTGTGTATCAGGCGTTGGCCAGGGCAGTGCCCAGGGCGTTGCAGGCATCGGTGGCATCGCCATCGGGTGCGCCGTTTGCCATAACGGGGTCAGCAACCAGGCGGGCACCGGCAGCCTGAGCATCCTCAGCCCAGGTGCGGATCCACTCGCCATCGCCCCAGCCGTAGCTGCCGAACAGGCCGACCGGCTTGCCGGACAGGGAGCCGCGCAGATCCTGGTACATAGGCTCGAACTCGCTCTCCTCCAGCTGCTCAGCGCCCATAGCGGGGCAGCCCAGGGCGAAGCCGTCATAATTAGCAGCGTCAGCCACGTTGAACTCAGCGCTGGTCATCTTATCCACAGTTGCACCTGCGGACTGTGCAGCGTTTGCCACCAGGTCAGCCATAGCCTCGGTATTGCCGGTGCCGCTCCAATAAACTACTGCGATCTTGCTCATAATCGTTTCTTCCTTTCATTACTACTATTATAATAGTATGTCCACGATTCAGGCCGCTACTGTCAGCTGCCGGATCGGGGTGCCATTGTGATAACAGCGGGCGTAGATACGCTCGCACTTTTTATAGCGGTCAAAGGCTTTTTGGGCGGCGGCAGGGTCGGTGTAGACCTTCCAGTATCCGCAGGCCGTAAAGTTTTTGCCGCGATTTTGAATGAAGCCGATGACATCTGCCAGCGGGTACCCCAGGAACACGCCGATCTCGTGGGGGAAGTCCTCCTCGCAGCAAAGCCGCTGGGAGAGCCGCTCAAGCATCGACTCGGCATTGCCGGGGGTGTAGCCCTCACTTTGCAGAAAGTCCTGCACATCGCCGCGCTGCAAAATGGCGGCCACTCGGGCGGGGCGGTACACATACACCAGCACCGCACCGGTAACAGGGCAGGCTTTCAGCACACGGATGGTCACGCCGCGGGGTGCCAGCAGGGCATGCCATGCTGCCGCCATTGCTGCACCATCCTGGCCGGGGGCCGGCTGGTAGCGGAAAAGACTGGCGGGCTTGAGACCTGCCAAAGTAGGCGCACAGATTGTGGCAAGGTCGCAGGCAAAGCTGCGGGGGCTGACCGTGACGTGAGTGGGGACAGGCATAGGCTCGGCTCCTTTAAAACGCATCAGTTAGCATTTGCTAACCGCAACCCCCATAAAACCGCACAGCACGGGGAGAGAGCCGCACTGTGCGGGCTATGGTTGCAGGAGATTCATTGTAAGGGGGTCATAGGTTAGTTTTAACTAACGAGGATACTATACCATGCCCATGGGGATTTGTCAACAGGTTTTGGAAAGATTTTTTTGCAATAAAAAGATTTACTCTTACCCACCCCAAAAGCGTCCCTCCAAACAGGCAGGACGCTTTTTTGCTATTGTATAAGGGACGCTGGTTTGGAAAAAGTAAAGTATACAAACCACGGGAAAGGATGACTGGTATGGGAAATTTGTACGGCTATATCCGGGTGAGCACTCGTGAGCAGAATGAGGACCGGCAGGTGCTGGCCCTGCGGGAGATGGACGTCCCGGAGAAAAACATGTATATGGACAAGCAGTCCGGCAAAGATTTTCAGCGCCCGCAGTATAAAAAGCTGGTCAAAAAGCTCAAGCGGGACGATCTGCTTTATATCAAAAGCATCGACCGTCTTGGACGCAACTACGCCGAAATATTGGACCAATGGCGGATTCTGACTAAGGATAAGGGTATTGATATCGTGGTGCTGGACATGCCACTTTTGGATACGCGGCGCGGCAAAGATCTGATGGGAACTTTTTTAAGTGATATCGTCTTGCAGGTGCTTTCCTTTGTGGCAGAAAACGAGCGGACGAATATACGTCAGCGCCAGGCCGAGGGCATTGCAGCGGCCAAGCAAAAGGGCGTGCGTTTTGGCCGCCCCCCGCGCCAACTGCCGGAAAATTTCCACGGTGTGTACCAAAACTGGAAGAAGGGCAAAATCACCGGCACAAAAGCTGCCAGCGAATGTGCCATGCCGCTGTCGACCTTCCGCTACCGGGCCTCGATTTATGAAAAAGCCCTCTACCCAGCGGAATACGAACTTACAGAAATGTGTACTTTTTTGTAAAGTGCTCACGCAAAATATATCCATGTTATTTTACCATAGAAGCGCATATTTTTCAATACAAATCAGCGTTTTTTATAGTTGGTTTATGACTTGTTTTTTCGCTACAAAAAAGTACACGTTTTGGTGAAGGGAGAATATCAGATATGACAGTGACAATGTATAACTAATCACACAATAAGAACGTCTAAATTCACAGACAAAAAGGAGTGATAAATCATGAAAATGAAAAGTAAGCGCAGGTGGCTTGCTTCGCTCATGGCATTTGCTATGCTTGCTAGTGCATTACCTGTAACAGCATTCGCTGAAGATCATGAGCAGACGGGATTATCGTTCTCGCTCGGCGAGAGCAAAGTGGCTTTTGGCGGCCGTGAATGGTATGTGATTGGAGATGGGACGGATGGAGTCTATCCGCAAGACAATCATATTACATTGATGGCTTCAAATGATAATAATGATCTTGATGAAATAGCATTTAGAAACGGACAAAAAAATGAAGCCGAAGGGTATACGGCATACGATGGTTTTTACTATGCTAATAATCTGGACGGAACAAGTTGGAAAACACCGAATGAGTATGCCGGAAGCACGCTGCAGCAAAAAATGGTCTCCCTTGCGAAAGAAATCCCGGATAAGGAACTGGGACTTGTCACTGCAAGGAGCCTGACCGGAGCGGAAGATTATCATTCTCCTGGTGAGGATGGAATTGCAGGACCGAATGTAGATAATCAAAAGCTGTGGGCTTTGTCAGCTGGTGAGTACGAGACTTTAATGAATGTTATGGGGGGATCGCGTACCGAAATTTATAATGCGTGGCTACGATCCCCTTATGATGACCTGGGGCAGGCAGGATTAATTGGCAATTACGCTAGTACAGATGAGCTTGATGTGGATGAAAAGTGGCCTGCTCAGCCGGTTTTAAGTCTTGATGTATCATCTGTACTCTTCGAATTTATGTCGGCTAACAACGGAACCGGCAAATCAGATGCGGCAGTAGGAGGAAAACTTATCGGTACTGCTGATGTTACAGATCTACAGTGTGAGATGGTAAAATTTACTGTGAAGGACAGCTCTCAAAATCTTACAGTAAGTGCTACTACTGAGCAAAGCACCCAGACAAGTGAAAAACTTTCTTTTAGTTATTCCGATGCAACCACCGGAGAAGGTCAATATGTTTCCTGCATTTTAAAAGATGAAGAAGGCACTGTTAAATACTATGGCAAGCTTGCAGATTCTTCAACTGCTGCAAGTGGAAATCTGGAGATTCCTCTTGAGGGCGTAAGTAGTGGAAATTATACGCTGGAAATTTTTTCGGAAAAAGCCAACGGTGAACTCTATACTGATTTTTGCAGTGAGCCGGTGAACATGAAGGTAGTGGTATTTGGCAATGGTAGCGGGAAGGTGAGTGACTTTGGTGGAACATTAATCCCGGATGATGATACAACATATAATGTATGGTTTGATGGTACGATTGGTGTTCAGGAACTATTAAAGAATAGCCGTGATACAAAAACCTATCATCCGGGTATGAGTGCTTATTATGAAGGCGCTACAGATACCTATATACAGGTTACAGACGGCACAGTAACTCTTCCGGAAACAGCCGGTGAGACAACAAAATACGGATATACCTTGAACGGCTGGTATGATGTTTATAATGGCATCTATTACGGAAAGGATATGCTGGGTCAGGAGATTGAAGTCACCAAAGATACTGTATTCTATGCAGACTGGAAAGCTTCGGATTATTCACTTGGTAATTCTGAACGTAATAAGGTTAACGATCAGCCAAATACAAGCGGGTTTATTGAAACTAACGTATTTGATTACAACGAGTTATTTAATATCCGCAGCACAGCAAATGACATTACGGATTCTCGTACTTATGTAAACGAGGATACACATGCAGAACTTTGGAGACTGGATGGATCCTCTCTTGGTTTTGCATTCTTGAACTGGGCATATAATGATCTAACAAAAGACCGCACACTGGGATCGATAGCAGATAAAGATACGAAAAACTCTTCATTATCTAATATTACAACCAATATCATATCGGATTCTAATGGAACAGTTACAGAACAGGGGCAGGCTATTTTAGATGCTCTTTTCACAAAAAGTGATGCGTTAGGACGTTATTATCTTGGAACAGGCGAAGGCTTGTATCAGTATGTATCCGATAAGGATGACGATAATTACGGATATTATTACTACGATAGCAGCAAGAACGGTGCATCATATAATCAATCCAAACAGAGATTTGTCTTATATTCAGATCCGGAATATATTTTAGAACAAAGTCTTAAAAATAATAGCTGGCAGTATAAAACCGATAAAGCTAAAACAACGGGCTTCCTGCCTTTTAATGACAATGTATCCGGAGAATATAATGAAAAAGACGGCAGCATAAATTACTGGTTTGGTATGCAGAGTACCGTTGATTTTTGGTTGCCGAATGATCCGGGAGAAGGAGGCAATATAGCTGATACCGGTAAAAAAATGGAATTCCGTTTTTCCGGTGATGATGATGTATGGGTTTTTGTCGATGATACCTTGGTTCTTGACCTGGGCGGCATTCACGGTGCCAGAAGTGGAAGAATTAACTTTAGTACAGGAAAAGTAGTTACCGAAACAGACAAAAAAGTCTATCAGACAACAGATTTAACAGATTCCATTGGGGCTGGTAAACATAAACTGACGATTTACTATTTGGAAAGAGGATCATCTCAATCCAACTGCTCGATTTATTTTAATATTGCACCTAAATATGCACTTACTATTATGAAGAAGGATGCCGATAATGCGTCTGCTTTGCAGGGAGCACGATTTGGTGTTTATTCAGATGAAGCGTGCACTATTCCGGCAGTACTATATAGTGACGCAAATGAAAGTGAAGCTCCTGTCAATGAATTTGTAACAGGTAAAGATGGCATGGCGACCGGTTATGGAATGGTAGCGGGGTACACATATTATGTGAAAGAATTGGCTGCACCTGACGGATACCATATAACAGACGGCGAACCAATTTGTATTGCATTGGATGTAAATGGAAATGCAACGGTAGATGATGGTGTTGTTTTTGAGCAAAATAAAGCAGATAAGAGATACTATCTGACCGTTACAAACGAAAGAGATAAAGGCAGTCTGACAGTATCCAAGCAAGTTGCAGGAAATGCAGGAGATACCACGAAAGACTTCAACTTTACAGTAACGCTTGATGATAGCAACATAAGCGGAAACTATGGAGACATGACTTTTGAAAATGGTGTAGCAAGCTTTACCCTGAAGCACAATGAAAAGAAGACTGCCACAGGACTTCCGGCAGGAATCAGCTATAAGGTTACAGAGAGTGAAGCAGATAAGGACGGTTATACAACAACCGCTACTGGTGCAGATGGAAGTATTGCAAAGAATGAAACTGTAGAAGCTAAGGTCATCAATACAAAAGAAGCAACAGGAAATCTGACAGTATCCAAGCAAGTTACAGGAAATGCAGGAGATACAAGTAAAGACTTCACATTTACAGTAAAGCTTGGAGATGAGACCATAAACGGAAGCTATGGAGACATGACTTTTGAAAATGGTGTAGCAACCTTTACTCTGAAGCACAATGAGGAGAAGACTGCCACAGGACTGCCTGCAGGAATTAGTTATGAAGTAACTGAGAGCGAAGCCAATCAGGACGGTTATACAACAACCGCTACGGAAGCAAGCGGCAGTATTGTAAAGGATCTGACCGCAACAGCTGCTTTTACCAACCGTAAAGATACTGTACCGGCGACACCGGACACCCCTGATAATCCTACAAACCCGGGTACACCCAGCACGCCAGACAATCCGAAGGTACCGGATAAATCGGCAGTACCGACGAATCTGATACCGCAAACCGGCGATGAAAGCAATGTTGATTTCTGGTTGGCTTTGATGATTATCTCGTTTGCGGCATTTACAGGTGTTTGGCTTTACGGACGGAAACATCGTTATACAGGTCACCATGTGCAGAAATAGAATTACAAAAAAAGAAAATCAATTTGAAATTCGGTGAACCTGAGAAGATAAACACTATCAGCTTAGTTTTTACCAAAAGCGGGGGATGAGGTTGCGGCGCAGCTTCATCCCCTTCTGCTGATAAGGAGCGAAACATACTGCAAATGGCAGATTTATTGTGACGGCAAGACGAACTGAATAGGCAGACCGAAGGCGATCAACCGTAAAAAGTTGGTCGCTTTCGTTTTGTCCATTAAGCAGAAAAGCTGTTACATACCATGATGATAAAATTTGCTGCGTAATCATAACCCCACGTTGAACGTGGGGTTTGCAAAACAGCCCCATAGGGGCATCAATACCAGCCGCGCCTAAAGGCGCACAATGAGCGACGCCAACC
>CAVAGJ010000008.1:0-90194 GCA_963588145.1 Coriobacteriaceae bacterium | reverse complement strand
CCCTATATAGCTTTCAGTGTTTTATTTCACTGTTCGCTATATAGGGAGCATATCAGCGTTGCACGGGGTTTTGTTAGTTGTATCAGACGTTAAAAGTCTTATCCTTGATTTCACCAACGACCTTGGCGGTAAATTCGTCCAGGGTCATCGTGGTGGTCTCGCCCTTGCGGTCGCGGATGCTGATATTGTTGGCTTCGACTTCCTTAGCGCCGAGGACCAGCATATAGGGTACGCGGTCAACCTGCTGGGCCTGGCGAATCTTGTAGCCAATCTTCTCGTTGGACTCATCCAGCACGGCGCGGATACCGGCAGCTTTCAAGCTGTCGTTGACGGCACGGGCGTAGTCCAGCGTCTTTTCGCTGACGGGCAGCACTTTGACCTGGGTGGGAGCCAGCCAGGTGGGGAAGCGGCCCTTGGTCTCCTCGATCATATAGGCCATGAAGCGATCCAGGGAGCCGAGGATGGCGCGGTGCAGGACCACAGGGGTCTTTTCACTGCCATCCTTGTCGATATAGGTCAGGTGGAACTTTGCGGGCAGGCAGAAGTCCAGCTGGCAGGTGGACAGGGTGTACTCAGCGCCAACGGCGGGCTTGACGTTGACATCCAGCTTCGGGCCATAGAAAGCGGCCTCGCCGATCTCCTCGGTGAACTGGATGCCCAGCTCGGTCAGAACCTCGCGCAGGGCGTTCTCGGCGTGGTTCCACATGGCATCATCGTCATGGTACTTCTTCTTGTCGGCGGGGTCGCGCAGGGACAGAACGCAGCGGTAATCGGTGATGTTGAAGTCTTTGTAGACATCGAAGATCAGGCTGCAGACGTTGGCGACTTCGCTCTTGATCTGCTCCGGGGTGCAGAACAGGTGGGCATCGTTCTGGCAGAAGTGACGGCCGCGCTCGATGCCTTTCAGGGTGCCGGAGGACTCATAACGGAAGTCGTGGGCGATCTCGCCGATGCGGATGGGCAGCTGACGGTAGCTGTGGGGCTGGTTGGCGTAGATCATCATGTGGTGGGGGCAGTTCATCGGGCGCAGCACGTAATCCTCGCCCTCCATCTCCATGGCGGGGAACATGTTCTCGCGGTAGTGGTCCCAGTGGCCGGAGGTGCGGTACAGGTTCACGGTGCCGATGCAGGGGGTCATGACGTGCAGATAGCCGCGCTCACGCTCCTTGGCTTTGATATAGTTTTCCAGCTCCTGCCAGACGGTGTAGCCGTTGGGCAGGAACATGGGCAGGCCGCGGCCTACCAGGTCATCGGTCATGAACAGGCGCATTTCCTTGCCGATCTTGCGGTGGTCGCGCTCGCGGGCTTCCTGCTGCTGCTTCTCCCAGGCATCCAGTTCCTCCTGGTTGTGGAAAGCAACACCGTTGATGCGGGTCAGCATCTTGTTCTCTTTGTCGTTCTTCCAGTAAGCGCCGGACTGCTGGGTGATCTTGAAGGCTTTCAGGGCCTTGGTGTAGGTCAGGTGGGGTCCGATGCACATATCCACGTACTCGCCCTGCTGATAGAAGCTGAACTCGGTCTCCTCGGCCAGGTCAGCCATATGCTCGATCTTGTAGTGCTCCTGGCGCTCCTCCATCAGTTTGACGGCTTCCTCGCGGGGCAGGATAAACGGCTTGATGGGAAGATTCTCTTTGCAGATCTTCTTCATCTCTTTCTCGATGGCGGCCAGGTCCTCATCGGTCAGCTTGGTATCGCCGAGGTCGACATCGTAGTAGAAGCCGTTCTCGGTAGCGGGGCCGAAAGCGAAATCAGCCTGGGGATACAGGCGCTTGATGGCCTGGGCCATGATATGGGCAGCGGTGTGGCGCAGAACGTGGAGTTCCTGGTCCTGCGGGCACTCAGCGACCGTACCGTCTTTGTAGATGATCTTCATGATTGTACGCTCCTTTTGCAATTGCACAAAAATGCAAATAAAAAATGCTCCATCCCTCGCTTACAAAAGGGATGAAGCATGTAACGCTCCACGGTTCCACCCAGATTGCGCTTATATATAAAGGTAAGCGCCGCTCGTGTCGGCTGTAACGGGCCGTACCCGGCGGAGGTTCGCCCCCGCGCTCGGCAGTGGTAAGAACGCAGCTGCGCACAAAACCGCTTGCACCACGCGGGGCTGCCGCGGCGGTTCTCTCTTATGTGGCGGGGGATGCGATCCGTTTGTCTGCCTCATGGCTTTGTCAGGATGAAGATAGTTTATTTATAGCACATGTTTGGGGGGAAGTCAAGAGGGAAAGTTTGGGTGTTTTTTGGTTGTTTTTTGGTATGCGGCTTCCGTTCCGCGCCACCCTGCGGCGCTCCACTCGTTTTAATGGCATCTCGCCGTTAGATGTTCCTTTTGGACACCCAAAAGGAACCGAAAAGGTGCCCGCTACTTCCGATAGCGCGGGAGGCCCGGCCAAGGGGCTGCTCGCCCCTTGGAACCCCAAAGGGGTGGTCGAAGGACCCAAAAGCTAAAAAATGCAGGAGTGCTGCATTTTTCTTAACGCTTTTGGGCCCTTCTCCGTCTGGCCCCTCCGGGGCCGAAACGGGGCATCGAGGACGCTGCCCCCTACGTCCAACCATACGGGGGCTGTAGGGGCGATCATTGATCGCCCGTGGAGTCTAGCGTTACCACAAAACTCCGCGGGCGAACACTGTTCGCCCCTACACCCTCTATAAAATGGTACTGTAGGGAGGGGTCTTGACCCCTCCTAACCATCTTGCACAAACTACAACATTCCCATTTGTTTTCCCATCCCCCGTACAATTTCATGCGACCGCCCAATTGCAAGGAGGGGTCAAGACCCCTCCCTACGAAACTGTCAGCGTAGCTGACTAGGGGATTGTGACCTTGCCCATACATCGCCCCACCCACGTAAGGCCACAATCCCTCCGTCACGGCTGCGCCGTGCCACCTCCCTTTGCACAAGGGAGGCTTTACGGCGCTCTGTCCCGCTAAATTGCACAAAAAACGGGGGAGAGGGGGGCGTGGGCGGCGGTAATGTGCCGAAGTTTGATTTTATACATTGACTTTACATATTTATGCAACTATACTGGGTACACACCAAGTGAGGGCTTGGGAATTATTATTGAATAAGATCCGAGGGAATAAACATGAAAAAACTGACTGCTCTTTTGATGGGCACCGCTATGGTGCTCAGCCTGGCCGCCTGCGGCGGCTCCGCTTCCTCTGCTGCTTCTTCTGAGGCTGCCTCCAGCGAGGCCGCTTCCTCTGAGGAGACCAGCGAGGCTGCTTCTGAGGAAACCACCGAGGAGACCACCGGCGAAGTGACCACCGTCAACGCCGGCAAGCTGACCATGTCCACCAACGCCGCTTTCCCCCCGTACGAGATGACCGCCGATGACGGCAGCTTCGAGGGTATCGACATTGAGGTCGCCGGTGCCATTGCTGAAAAGCTGGGCCTGGAACTGCAGGTCGATGACATGGACTTTGATGCCGCCCTGCTGGCCGCCCAGAACGGCAAGAGCGACATGGTCATGGCCGGTGTCACCGTTACCGACGAGCGCCAGAAGGTCATGGACTTCTCTGATTCTTACGCCGAGGGCATCCAGTCCATCATTGTGCCCGAGGATTCCGACATCGCCACGGTTGACGATCTGGCCGGCAAGGTCATCGGCACCCAGCGCGGCACCACCGGTTACATCTACTGCACCGATGACTTCGGTGACGAGAACGTCATTGCTTACGACAACGGTCTGACCGCTGTCCAGGCTCTGAACAATGGCCAGGTCGATGCTGTTGTTATCGACAATGCCCCCGCTAAGGAGTTCGTGGCTGCCAACGCCGGCCTGAAGATCCTGGATACCGCTTACGCCCAGGAAGATTACGCCATCGGCGTGGCTAAGGGCAACACCGAACTGCTGAACGCCATCAACGGCGCGCTGGAAGAACTGCAGGCTGACGGTACCCTGCAGAGCATCGTTGACAAATACATCAAAGCAGAGTAAAATCTGACGTAGGGGCGAAAATCGTTCGTATGTCCGAAGAAGGGCACGCCGGGAGCACCGGCGCGCCTTTTGTTTGTTCATGTTAAAAAGAACCGGCGCTGCCGGGAAAGGTTGTGGTGCGATGGAAGCACAGTTCGAGCTGCTGTCAGAGATGGCTAAAAACGGCGATACTCTGAACCTTTGGCAGGATTTCTACGTCAAGTTCTATCAGGCGTTTTTGTACGCCGACCGCTGGCAGCAGTATTTTAAGGGCGTTGGCACCACGCTGCTGGTAACGGCCATCGCGCTGGTGCTGGGCGTTGTGCTGGGTGCCATCGTGGCGATGATCCGCGTGGGCCACGCCCAGCAGAAACCCCACCACCGCAACCCGATCTTGGGTGTGCTGAACGCCGTCTGCCAGGTGTATGTCACGGTCATCCGCGGTACGCCTATGATGGTGCAGCTGCTCATTATGAGCATGGTCATCTTCGCCAGCAGCCGCAACTTTACGATGGTCGGCGCGCTGGCGCTGGGCATCAACTCCGGCGCGTATGTGTCCGAGATCATCCGCGGCGGTTTGATGGCGGTCGACCCCGGCCAGATGGAAGCCGGCCGCAGCCTGGGTTTGAACTACATGACCACGATGTTTGAGATCATCATACCCCAGGCCATCCGGTCCATTCTGCCGTCCCTGGGCAACGAGTTTATTATGCTGCTGAAAGATTCCTCGCTGATTACGGTCATCGGCGGCAAGGAACTGCTGTATGCGGCCCAGGGCATCATGAACCGTACCTACGAAGCCATGTTCCCGCTGCTGGGCGTTGCCGCCATCTATCTGGTGCTGGTCATGCTGTTCAGCGCGCTGCTGGCAAAATTTGAGAGGAGGCTGGCACAAAGTGATCGACGTTAAAGGACTGAAAAAGAATTACGGCGGTCTGCAGGTGCTGAAAGGCGTGGACCTGACCATTGACAAAGGCGACTGCGTGGTGCTGGTCGGCCCCTCCGGCTGCGGCAAATCCACGTTCCTGCGCTGTTTGAACCGGCTGGAAGAGCCGGACGGCGGCGAGGTCATCTTCAACGGCAAGCCCGTGACCGACCACGACATTGACCATGTGCGCCAGAAGATGGGCATGGTGTTCCAGCATTTCAACCTGTTCCCGCATCTGACGGTGAAGAAGAACATCACGCTGGCCCCCGTGAAGCTGGGCCTGATGAAGCAGGCCGAAGCGGACGCGAAGGCGATGGAGCTGCTGGGACGCATCGGCCTGGCCGACAAGGCCGACACCTACCCGAATATGCTGTCCGGCGGCCAGAAGCAGCGCATTGCCATTGTGCGCGCGCTGGCGATGAACCCGGATGTGCTGCTGTTTGACGAGCCGACCAGTGCCCTTGACCCCGAAATGGTGGGCGAGGTGCTGGAACTGATGAAAGAGCTGGCCCGCAGCGGCATGACGATGGTTTGCGTGACCCACGAGATGGGTTTTGCCCGCGAAGTGGCGAGCCGGGTGATTTTTATTGACGAAGGCGTTGTGAAAGTGGACAAACCGCCGAAGGAGTTTTTCGCCAACCCGGAAAACGAGCGGTTGAAAGCGTTTTTGTCGAAGGTTTTGTGAGCTTTTATATTGCGGTTTATGTGGTTCACCATTTTATGGTGGACCATTTTTTTGTGGCAGGAAAAGGCAGAAAGGAGGGGTCAAGACCCCTCCCTACGATACCAACGGTAAAAGGTGTAGGGGCGCACAGTGTGCGCCCGTGCGGTTTTGTGGTTACGCAAGATTCCACGGGCGAACACTGTTCGCCCCTACAGGCTCAACGACATTCATTGGGTAACGGGCGGATATGGAATCCGCCCCTACGATATGGGAGTGGGGAGTTTGGCCCCGGAGAGGTCAGACGGAGAAAAACAAAAAAGGAGACACCACATGGTGATGTCTCCCGCAGGGGTACGATTTAAATTTATCTAGCGGTATAGTCCGCATCCAGTTCAGCCATGAGACGCTCCGCGCTCTCGCGGGTGTCGGTCATTCTCACGGCGTTGCGCAGGGGCAGGACGGCGCGGGGGGTGACGGAGAGCTCGTCCAGGCCCATGGCCAGGAACGTCTCGGTCAAGGCCAGGTCAGCACCCAGCTCGCCGCAGATGCCCGCCCAGATGCCGTTCTTGTGGGCATTCTCGGTGACCAGTTTGATCAGGCGCAGCACGGCGGGGTGATGCGGGTCGTAGAAGCGGCCCAGGTCGTTGTTCTGGCGGTCGCAGGCCAGGGTGTACTGGGTCAGGTCGTTGGTGCCGATGCTGAAGAAGTCTACCTCTTTCGCCAGGCGGTCGCTGTTGATGGCGGCGGCCGGGGTCTCGATCATGATGCCGATCTGCACGTCCTCGCTGTAGGGGATGCCCTCATGCTTGAGGTCGCGCTTAACTTCCTCGCACAGCTTCTTGGCTTCGCGCACTTCCCACACGCTGGTGACCATGGGGAACATGATGCCCAGCTTGCCGTAGGCCGAGGCGCGGAACAGCGCGCGCAACTGGGTGCGGAAGATCTCCGGGCGGGTCAGGCAGATGCGCAGGGCGCGCATACCCATGGCGGGGTTGTCCTCCTTGGGCAGGTCGAAGTAGCCGATCTGCTTGTCGGCACCGATGTCCAGCGTACGGATGATGACCTCTTTGCCGTCCATGTCGGACAGGACCTGCTTGTAGGCCTCGTACTGCTCGTCCTCGGTGGGGAAGGTGGAGGAGTTCAGATACAGGAACTCGCTGCGGAACAGGCCGATGCCGCCGCCATCGTTGACCTGCACGGCGTGGACATCCTCGGGCGAGCCGATGTTGCAGTAGATGCGGATGGTCTTGCCGTCCTTGGTCACGTTGGCCTGGCCCTTGAGGGTCTCCAACAGGCGCTGCAGGCGCTGCTGCTCCTCGCGCTTTTTCATCAGGCGCTCGCGGGTGTCGTCATCGGGGTCGATGACCAGCGCGCCGGTGCTGCCGTCCGCGATGGCCTGGCGGCCCTCGTACTCAGGCTTGAGGGCATCGCCCACGCCGACAATGGCGGGGATGCCCATGGTGCGGGCCAGGATGGCCGTGTGGCTGGAGCCGGAACCGCCCGCCGTGATGAAGCCCAAGATCTTGGACTTGTCCAGCTGGATGGTCTCGGAGGGGGCTAGATCGTCAGCGGCCAGCAGGACCGGCACATCGGAGGCGATGCCGCCCTGCACCACGCCGCACAGGATGCTGAGGATGCGCTGGCTGACATCCTTGACATCGGCGGCGCGGGCCTGCATGTAGGCATCGTCCATGGATGCGAACATCTCGGCAAACTGCTCGGCAGTGTCGGAGACGGCGGCCTCGGCGTTCATCTTCTGGTTGGTGATGCGGTCCTCGATGGCTTCCTCGTAGTCCAGATCCTCGGCCATCATCTGGTGGGTCTCAAACAGCATGGCGGCTTCATCGCCGGCCTCGGCGCGGGCCTGCTCGGCCAGCTGGCCCAGCTGCTCCACCGCGCCGGTCTGGGCACCCTTGAAACGATGCCACTCGGCATCGGTATCTTCTGCGGTATAGCGTTTGATTTCGGCGGTGGCGCGGCGGTAGTAGTACAGCGGGCCTACGCCCACACCGGCGGAAACGCCCTTGCCCTGAATGGTAATCATTGTGCAAAATCCTCCTTTTTAGTAGGATGCGAAAAAGCCGCGTCCACCGTTTGTCTGGGGCGGCCGCGGCTAAAGTTAGCCTGGATTACAGGTGCTCGTTGAAGAACTTCTCCATGGCGGGGGCAGCGGTGTCCTCGTCAGCGCCCTCGATGCGGACGGTAACGGTATCGCCGCACTTGATGCCCATGCCCATCAGGGCCATCAGGCGGGTAGCGTCAACGGCCTTGCCGTTCTTGTCCACGATAGTAACGGTGCTCTGGCAGGCCTTGGCCTCTTTTGCCAGCATGCCGGCGGGACGGGCATGAATGCCAACGGGCTCTTTGATCGTATAGGTGAACTCTTTCATTACAGTATCCTCCTAATTCTCCGCCTGATTTTGGTGCGGAGCTTCTCCATTAAGTCGTTATAATAATAACACACAGTGCCCAAAGCGTCAACCGAAAAAGGGGGATTTATCCCCGTACATTTTGGCGATTTGTGCGTAAAATATGCTATTGGGATGGGCGGATTCTCCATGCAGATGCAACATGGGGGACAGGTTTGGACTGCACAAGATGGATGTGCCGTTTGGCTGGTTATCAGGCCAAAAAGTCACGCAATACGTCCTCGGGCCGGGGCGAGGGCTTTGCAATTTTGGGGGCAGGGGTGTATGATGGGGGAAAAGGAGGAAGAATTATGGCGATTTATACAGTAAACGGTCACACGCCGCAGGAGGATAAGGCGGCGTTTGTGGCGGACAATGCTACGCTGGCGGGGAATGTGACCCTGGCCGAGGACAGCAGTGTCTGGTACGGTGCGGTGCTGCGGGCGGATACCGGATGCATTACTATTGGCGTAGGCAGCAACGTGCAGGACAACGCTGTGCTGCACACCGGCCCGGGGTTGGATGTTGTGGTGGGGCGCAATGTGTCGATTGGGCACAGTGCCGTGGTACACGGGTGCACCGTGGGGGATGATTGCCTGATCGGCATGCATGCCACGATTTTGAATGGTGCGGTGATAGGGGATGGATCGCTGGTGGCCGCAGGGGCTGTGGTGACCGAAAATACCGTTGTGCCGGCTGGCAGCCTTGTTGTGGGTGTGCCGGGGAAAGTAGTGAGGAAGGTTTCTGCGGCGCAGGCGGTGGCTATTGATGCGAATGGGGAGGAATATCGCGAGTTGGCGAAGGTTCATGCGGATGTGGCGATGGTACTGTAGGAGAGGTCTTGACCCTTCCAATGGTGGCGCGCTATAATAGCCACAAATCAATATATGCGAGGTGCAAACTATGGCTTTACAAATTGCAGTGCTGTCTACCAGCCGGATCGTGGCGGAGGTGATGCGGGAAATTAGCAATTGGCCGGAGGTCAACGTGGCTGCCATCATCTGCCGCCCGCAAAGCGCCGAAAAGGCTCAGGCCTGGGCCGCGGAGTACGGTGTGCCTGCTGTGTATACCGATGAGGATGCCGCCTACGCAGCGGGCGGGTTCGATGCGGTGTACATCGGCACGGCCAACCATCTGCACTATGCGGCGGCCAAGCGTGCCCTGCAGGCGGGGTATCATGTGCTGCTGGAAAAGCCGTTTACCGCCACGGCGGCCGAGGCGCGGGAGCTGTTTGCCCTGGCGGACGCCAAGGGGCTTGTCTTGATGGAAGCTATCACGATCCCCTACCTGCCGCAGTACGCCTTTTTGCAGGCCGAACTGCCCAAAATCGGCGAGGTGCGCGGTGCGGTGGCCAGCTTTTGCGCCCGCAGCGCCCGCTACGATGACTACCTGAAGGGCATCTGGAACACTACTTTCGACCCGGCCTGTCTGGGTGGTGCGCTGAACGACATGAACGTTTACAACCTGCACCTGCTGTGCGGACTGCTGGGCGCGCCCGACCGGGCCGAGTACCGCCCCAGTTGCGGACCAAACGGCGTAGATACCGCCGGTTTGGCACTGCTGGATTACGGCGGGTTCACGGCGGCCGCCCTGGCAGCCAAGGACAGCGAAGGCCGCAACGGTCTGGTGCTGCAGGGCCCCGGCGGCTACCTGGTGGTGGAGGGCGGCACCAACGCCCTGCCCGTGGTGTACAGTGTGCTGGGCGGTGTGCGCGGCGGCGGCACCCGTGTGGATGGTCCTGCCCCGGAGCGTCACCGTATGGCGTATGAGTTTGCGGAGTTTGCGCGTATCATCGCCGAAAAGGACACGGATGCCGAGGCCGAAGCCCGGATGCGCACCATGCGGGTAATGGAATTGCTGGATGTGCTGCATAAGTAAGAACAGCAGAAAAAATTATGTATAAAACATCGTCCCCGGGCCAGACTATAGGCAAATCAATTGCCGAAAGGACCGGGGACGATGAGCATTTGAAGTGATTTTTTAAGAAAAAGGGGCTGTCACTGCCGCAGGGTAGGCAGGGCCGCTAGGTGCGCTATTGAAATTAAAAAATTATTCCGCATCAACCTGGTAATTGCGGGTGCTGAGCATGCGGGTAGCGTTGAGGACGGCCAGGACCATGACACCGACATCGGCGAAAACACCCCACCACATGTTGGTGATGCCCAGGGCTGTCAGAATCAGGCAGATGGCTTTGACCGCCAGGGCAAAGACGATGTTTTCGTAGGCGATGCGCATGCACTTGCGGGAAATGCGCATGGCAAGTTCGATCTTGGCCGGGTCGTCATCCATCAGCACCACGTCAGCGGCCTCGATGGCGGCATCGCTGCCCAGGGCACCCATGGCGATGCCGATGTCGGCGCGCATCAGGACGGGGGCATCGTTGATGCCGTCACCAACGAAAGCAAGCTCGGTCTTGGGCTTCTTGGCGGCCAGCAATTTTTCGACCCACTCCACTTTATCCGCAGGCAGCAGGCCGCCGTGGACTTCCTGCACACCCAGCTGGTTGGCTACGTACTCGCCTACGCGGGGAGAGTCTCCGGTCAGCATGACGGTGTGTACGCCCTGGCTGTTCAGGTGGGTGATGGCCCGTTTGGATGTGGGCTTGACCTCATCGGAGATGACCAGATGGCCACGGAACTTGCCGTCCACGGCAACGTAGACCACTGTGCCGAATTTGCCGTCACCCTCGGCGCTCTGGTACATGTTGACATTTTCAGCGTCCATCAGCTTTTTGTTGCCGGCCAGTACCCAGTGACCGTCGATCTTGGCCTTGACACCCTGGCCCGCGATCTCTTTCGCTTCGGTTACGCGGCGGTGGTCCAGGTCGGGGCAGGCGCGCTGGATGCTCTTGGCGATGGGGTGGTTGGAAACGCTCTCGGCCAGGGAGGCGTACTCCATCATCTGCGGGTCGCAGGCCTTGCCGTCAACGGGGATAACCTGGGTGACTTTGAACACGCCCTTGGTCAGGGTGCCGGTCTTATCAAACACAGCTACGCTGGTTTTGGACAGGGCTTCGAGGTAGTTGCCGCCCTTGACCAGGATGCCGCACTTGGAGGCACCGCCAATGCCGCCGAAGAAGGTGAGGGGGATGGAGATGACCAGTGCACAGGGGCAGCTGATGACCAGGAAGGTCAGGGCGCGCATGATCCAGTCAAGCCAGTTGCCCAGGAACAGCGGCGGCACAAAGGCCAGCACCAGCGCGCCGATGCAGACGGTTGGGGTGTAGTAGCGGGCAAACTTGGTGATGAAGTTCTCGATGGGGGACTTTTTCAGGCTGGAATTTTCCACCAGATCGAGAATTTTTGCCACAGTGGAATCATCGTAGAGGGTGGTAGTCTCGATGCGCAGGACACCCTCCTCGTTGACGCAGCCACTGATGACATCATCGCCGGGGCGCACGGTGCGGGGGCGGCTCTCGCCGGTCAGGGCGGCGGTGTTCAGCGTGGATTCGCCGGAGACGACCTTGCCGTCCAGGGGGATCTTCTCGCCGGGCTTGACCACGATAATGGAGCCGATCTCCACATCGTCCGGGTCAACCACGCTGACGTTGCCCTCGTCATCCTCGAGGTTGGCGCTCTCGGGGCGGATGTCCATCAGGGCGGTGATGCTGCTGCGGCTCTTGCCCACGGCGTAGGACTGGAACAGCTCACCGATCTGGTAGAACAGCATAACGGCTACGCCCTCGCTGTACTCGCCGCAGGCGACTGCGCCCACCGTGGCGATGGCCATGAGGAAGTTTTCATCGAAAACTTCGCCGTTTTTGATGCCCATAAAGGCTTTGCGCAGGACATCATGGCCGATGATGAGGTAGGGCACCAGCCACAGGATGAGCTGGACGAACCAGGGCAGGGCGACAAAATGGAACAGCAGCGCCAGAGCAATGGTAAGGATGCCTGCAACGATGATGCGCTGCAGCGCCTTTTTTTGCTTTTTGTTCATGGTGGGGAACCTCCGTTTGGGGCGGCCATAGCTGTGGCCGGGGTAGAGAAAGGCCCCCTTGTGCAAAGGGGGCTGGATGCGCGTTAGCGCAGACTGGAGGATTGTGACTTTACGGGGGAGGTCGATTTGTGGGCAAGGTCACAATCCCTCCGTCACGGCTGTGCCGTGACACCCGCTTACGCGTCGGCCCCCTCTGTCGCTTCGCGACATCTCCCCACACTGTGGGGAGTCACCCTTTGCACAAGGGAGGGTTTAGGCTCTGCTAAAATTACAGCTCGATCTCGAAGTCGGGCTCGACTTTTTTGGCGACCTTGACAGCTTCCTGCAGGACGGCATCGAACTTGTCGTCATCGGCTTCTAGCATCATTTTCTGGGCCATAAAGCTGATGCTGGCGTTGGTGACACCGGGCAGCTCCTTAACGGCGGTCTCGATCTTGGCGGCGCAGTTGGCACAGTCGACTTCGATAGCAAACTTCTTTTTCATGGTGGGTGACTCCTTTTATAATAAAATTTAATTTAAATGGGAAACTTAGTTGGGAAAGTGGTGGCTAAAAGAGCCACCTCTCAGTCCGCTTCGCGGACACCGCTTACGCGGCCGGGCCCCTCTGTCGCTTCGCGACATCTCCCCGCACTGCGGGGAGTCACCCCTCAAGGGGGAGCCTTTTATTCCTCGACGTGGTCCATGCCGAGGGAGATCATGCTGCGGACGTGGTCATCGTCCAGCGAATAGTAGATGGCTTTGCCGTCCCGCCGGAACTTGACCAGTTTGCTGGTTTTGAGCACCCGCAGCTGGTGGCTGACCGCGCTTTGCGAGATGCCCACGACCTGGGCAATATCGTTGACGCAGAGTTCACTTTCGAATAAAGCATACAAAATTTTGATGCGGGTGGAATCCCCGAACACCCGGAACAGCTCGGCCAGATCGTAGAGGATCTCATCGCCGGGAAGGCCGTTTTGCAGCTTGGCGATGGTGGCATCGTCCAGGGGCTGGGTCTCTTGTGTTTTCTCAATAGAGGCGATGTCTGGCATTGGATGTCTCATCCTTTCATATGTTTATCTGTTCATATGTTAGCATGATGATGAGGAAATGTCAATAGGTTTTTTGAGTAATTTTTAAGTTTGTGGTTAGGCGGCTCTGATTCCATTTTTTGTGACGAAAAACGGGAGTCACCGCATGATGGTGACTCCCGTAAAGCAGGGTATTCAGTTGGCCGAAGGCGGGACGAAGCCGGGTTCGCCGGGTAGAATGATGTGGCTGTTGGCAAGCATCTGGCGGAATTCTTCCTCGGGAAAGTCGAAGTAGACCTCCTTGAACATGGTGGTATCGTTGACCAGAATCTTCCAGGGGGCACCGTCCGGCTGCTGCAGGAACATGATGCCGGTCACACCCTCTAACGCTTTGATGGCTTCGTCATTCCAGAAATTTTCGGACGGAGTGACGAAATAGTGGTCCACCATGCGGCCGTTGTGGAAATCGTGCTCGATGGTGGCCGGGAGTTCGCCCTCGGCCTGGGTGGAGAGGTATTGCAGATGCAGGTTGGTGAAATCGTTGGCGGTCATGATGTTCCCCTTTTTGGTGTGGGTGTAGGGGTCGATGCAAGCATCAGCCCCTACATGAGATAGAAAAAGGGGCGGCTGTGGGGCCACCCCTCACCCGCTTCGCGGGAGCTCCCCTCGGAGGGGAGCCTTTACAAATTAGACGCGCAGGCTGGCGCTTTCGGGCTCGTTGCTGCCCTCGTCGAACTGGTAGTCGTTGCCGGGCAGAATGGCGTTGAGCAGGATACCCGCGATGGCGGCGATGGCCAGGCCGGACAGGTTGACGCTGACACCGGCGATGGCAAAGGTGATGCCGCCCACCGAGTTGAAGCCCAGGGCGCAGACCAGGATGACGGCCGCGATGATCAGGTTGCGGGAGTTGGTGAAGTCAACGTGGTTCTCGACCACGTTGCGCACACCGATGGCGGAAATCATGCCGTAAAGCACGAAGCTGATGCCGCCCACAATGCCGGAGGGGATCGTGTTGATGACAGCCTCAAACTTGGGGCAGAAGCTCAGGATCAAGGCAAAGACGGCGGCAATGCGGATGACCAGGGGATCGTAGATCTTGGTCAGGGCCAGAACGCCGGTGTTCTCGCCGTAGGTGGTGTTGGCAGGGCCGCCCAGCAGGCCGGCCATGGCGGTAGCCAGGCCGTCACCCAGCAGGGTCTTGTTCAGGCCGGGGTCACGGATGTAGTTTTTGCCGGTGGTGGCGCTGATGGCGGCGATGTCGCCGATATGCTCCATCATGGTAGCCAGGGCGATGGGCACGATGGTGAACAACGCGCTGATGAAGGTCTCGCTGCCATCGATGGCGAACAGACCCATGGAATCCTTATGCAGGGGGATGCCGAACCAGGCGGCGGCACCGATGGCCTGGAAGTCCACCGCGCCGGTGACGATAGCCACTGCGTAGGCAACCAGAACGCCGATCAGGATGGGCAGGATCTTGACCATGCCCTTGCCCCAGATGTTGCAGACGATGACCGTTGCTAGGGCCACAAAGGCCAGCAGCCAGTTGGACTGGCAGTTGCTGATGGCGCTGGGGGCCAGGATCAGGCCGATGGCGATGATGATGGGGCCGGTGACCACCGGCGGGAAGAAACGCATCATTTTACGGATGCCGAAGGCGGAGATCAGCGCGCTGAACAGCACGTAGACCAGGCCGGACAGCGCCACGGCGGCGCAGGCGTAGGGCAGGTTTTCGGGGTTGGCACCGCCGTTGGTCACGATGGTGAAGCCGCCCAGGTAGGCAAAGCTGGAACCCAGGAACGCGGGCACCTTGCCCTTGCACAGGAAGTGGAACAGCAGTGTGCCCAGACCTGCGCAAAGCAGCGTGGTGCTGACGCTCAGGCCCGTCAGCAGCGGGACCAGCACCGTTGCGCCAAACATGGCGAACATGTGCTGCGCACCCAAGATCAGCAGCTTGGGTGTGCCCAGGGATTTGGCATCGAAAATGCCTTTGGAGTAATCGATCTTTTCGCTCATGACATCCTCCTGTCAGTTGGCGGCGCTGCAGGCCTGCCGTAGGACGGGGCACAGCGCACAAAAGCCGCAAAAAAGGGAACAGCTGTGTGTTTAACAACTGCTCCCTCGCTTTCCTTAGTATTATAGCGGGTTTTGCGGGGAATTGCAAGACGGTTGAGAAGATTTGGAAGAATGTGGTATAATAAGGCAAAGATTTTGGCTGAATAATGGAGGATACCATGATACAAGTTGGATGCAAGGGACATGCGGCGCTGCGGGTGACGACCGGGAATACCGCCCAGGCTGTGGAAAGCGGCGAACTGCCGGTGCTGGCGACCCCCGCTGTGGCTGCGCTGGTGGAAAAGACCTGCTGGCAGGCTATCGCGCCCGAACTGGAACTGGGCATGACCACCGTGGGCACCAGCTTGCAGCTGGCCCACACCGCGCCGACACCCATCGGCATGGTGGTGCAGTGCGATTGCGAGGTGCTGGAAGTGACCGACCGCCGCGTACGTTTTGGATTCCGCGTGTATGACGATGTGACCGAGGTGGCCCGCGGGGAGCACGAACGGTATCTTGTGGATGCAGAGCGGTTTTTGAAAAAGGCGGAAGCAAAAAATCAATAAATCGCTTCTTCCCGCCAGTGAGCCGGGCGGTGAACCGAAGGGACGGATAATTACAAGTTTCTCTCCCCCACCGCCTATCGGCGGAGCCCCCTCCGGAGGAGGGCTTTAAGAGGAGCGTGCCCCAAATATCTCCTGGTCATCCCCGGAAAATTGTGGTATACTAGGGCGTATGTTAAACAAAGGAGCGAACCCAATGGAAGTTAAGATCAATCAGGTCATCCTGCATCTGCTAGATCCCGGCGCATCGGAGCCGATGCTGTCCGACCGGTCGATGGACATGGATGCCGATCTATTTGAATATTTTACCGCCGTGCTGGAAAAGGCCTTTGCCAGCGATGAGGTCAAAAACTGCCGGTTTCTGCCGGACTCGGCCTTTGCCGCCGAGATGGCCCACAACAACGATTTTGTCGATATTTCGCGCAGAATCGCGGGTGTTATCTTTGAGCAGATGCTGCAGTACCCCACCATCCCGGCGGGCGATCTGGCCGTGGTGGACTTCAACTACGGCGCGGTGCCCTACTACGGCGTGCTGAAGCTGAACTACCGCCCCGGCTACACCCACAACACCCAGGTGCTGGGCAACGGGCAGGTCAGCAACATGGTGCCCCAGCGGACGCTGCTGCCCGGCACCCCCAAGGCGGACGAGGCTGCGCTGATCGACCGTGCCAACGGTGTGGTGCGGTTGATCGAAAAGAAGTACACCATTGACGACAAGAAGGATTTTTACCTGTCTACGCGGGTTTTTGGCTGTACCGAAGCCATGCAGGAAAAGGCCAAGCTGAAGGCTGTCTGCGAGACCGCCGTGGCCGCCGTGAAAGAAGCCTACCCCGAAACGGACGACCTGGACGATGTGCCGCCCTTTGATGGCGGTACCGAGACCGCCGTGGAGCTGCTGGTGCGCAACCAGGCCGTGGATAACCAGATTGCCGTGGAGGATGTGCGCAGCCGCATCCGGGAGAATTTTCCCCTTGCGGCGCCGAAATTTGAGGAGGCTCTGGCCGAGACCGGTGTGCGGGAGAATGACCGCATGACCGTAAGCCCCGCCCGCATGCGCAAGCTGGAAAGCCGCAGCTTTAAAACGGAATCCGGCATTGAGATCAAGATCCCGGCGGAGTTGTGCTCGTCGGATGATGCGGTGGAGTTTATTCACTCGGCTACCGGCGGGTTGAGTTTGCTGATTAAAGATGTTTTGGTGTAAATAGTATAAAGGCTCCCTTTGAGGGGAGCCTTTTATGTTGTAATTAAGCGATAAACGAGGAAAAAACCGGGCAGAGGATGGCGGTCATGATGCCGGCTACGGCGACGGCAAGGCCACTCATGGCACCCTCGACCTCGCCCATTTGCAGAGCCTTGCTGGTGCCAACGGCGTGGGCCGCCGTGCCGATACCGATGCCCCGGGCGATGGGGTGGGTGATGTGGCAGACCTTGCAGACTGTCTCGGCCATGAGGGCACCCAGGATGCCGGTGAGGATAACAATAGCGCCGGTCAGGGCCGCGATGCCGCCCAGCTCCTTGCTGACATCCATGCTGATGGCGGTGGTGACCGACTTCGGCAGGAGGGTGATGTACTGGCTGTGATCCAGTTTCAGTAGCAGGGCCAGCACCAGAATACTGCCCAGGCTGGCCAGGGTGCCCGCCAGAATGCCCATGACAATGGCTAGGACGTTTTTGCGCAGCAGGTCCCATTTTTCGTACAGGGGGACCGCCAGGCTGACCGTGGCAGGCAACAGCAGGTAGCTGACCGGCGAGGCGCTGGCCTTGTAATCCGCGTAGGGGATTTGGCAGACGCTTAAAAACACGATGACGAACACCGTGCCCAGCAGCAGCGGGTTAAAAATAGCTTTACCCGTTTTGCGGTTGATGAAGGTGCCCAGGGCGAACGCCGCCAGCGTGAGCAGTACACCCCAGGTAGCCGAGGTGGACAGAAAATCACTGAGCATCGTCATTTGTAAGTTCCTCCTCAAGTTCGGGTTCGGCTTTGGCAAAGCGCTGGGTGACCCGGCCTGCCGTAGCCATGACCAGGAATGTGACAGGAATCAGCGCAATCAGCACCGGCAGCAGCATGGCGTGGAGTTCGGCCCACAGATCCATGACACCCGCAGCCGCCGGAACGAACAGCAGCGGGAAGATGCCGATGAGGAACAGCGCCGCCGTGCGGACGTTTTCCAGCTTGACCCAACCCAGTTTGAGAGCGACCAGCAAAAGCAGCAGGCCGTAGACGCTGGCCGGAATGGGCAGCGGCAGGAAATTATGGCAGAGTTCGCCGGCGAAGCAGAATGCCATAATGCGGAGGAATTGGAAGATCAGGTCCATTTGATGCGCCTTCTTTGATGAATTTTGGTGGGAAAAGTTTGTGGCTGAAGGGGCCACCCCTCAGTCCGCTACGCGGACAGCTCCCCTCAAGGGGAGCCTTAAAAAGGGCAGCAAAAACCGCCGCCGGGAGGAACTTCGCGGCAGCGGTTTTGAAGTTTTGAGTAGAGGTACTAAGTAGAGGATGCGAGTGCGACTGCGCTAAGTAGAGGGGCAGCGCTTACTCGGCGGCGGGCTGGTCGGGGCGGACCATCTCGCGGACGGCGGTGACGATGTTTTCTGCCGTCAGGCCGTAGTCACGCAGGACTTCGGCGGCAGGGCCGGAGTGACCGAACTGATCCATGACACCAATGCGGCGCACGGGAACGGGCATCTTCTCGGCTACGACAGAGCAGACGGCTTCGCCCAGGCCGCCGATGATGTTGTGCTCCTCCACCGTGATGATGCGGCGGCACTCGCGGGCGGCGGTGAGGATGATCTCCTCATCGATGGGCTTAATGGTGGGCATGTTGATGACCCGGATGGAGATGCCCTGGCGCTTGGCCAGCACGGCGGCGCGCAGTGCTTCGGGAACCATCAGGCCGGTGGCGATGACGGCGATATCGTAGCCGTCCGTCAGCTTTTCGCCCTTGCCGATCTGGAACTGGTAGGTCGCGGGATCGTGGAAAACCGGCGTAGCCAGGCGGCTGAAACGCAGGTAGACGGGACCGTTATAGTTGTAGGCGGCGATGACCGCAGCGCGAGCCTCGACATCATCGGCCGGGCTGAGGATGACCATGCCGGGGATGGAACGCATGAGAGCCAGATCCTCGCAGCACTGGTGGGAAGCGCCGTCCTCGCCAACCGACAGGCCGGCGTGGGTGGCGGCGATCTTGACGTTCAGGTGGGGGTAGCCGATGGAGTTGCGGATCTGCTCAAAGCCACGGCCTGCCACGAACATGGCAAAGCTGGACACGAAGGGCACGTACCCCATGGTGGACATGCCGGCGGCTACGCCAACCATGTTCTGCTCGGCAATGCCGCAGTCAAAGTGACGGTCCGGGAACTCATTGCGGAAGATCTCGGTCTTGGTGGCGGCGGCCAGGTCGGCATCAAACACGACCAGGTTATCAGCGCCCTGGCGGGCAAGCTCCACCAGCGTGTTGCCGTAGCTTACACGGGTGGCAATTTTTTTCATATCAGCCATTGATCAGCTCAAGCTCCTTCTCCAGAGATTCATGGGCGGCTTTCAGCTCGTCCATGGCCTGTGCGTACTCCTCATCGTTGGGGGCCTTGCCGTGCCATTCGACAGCGTCCTTCATGTAGCTGACACCCAGGCCCTTGGTGGTGCGCAGCAGGAAGCAGGTGGGCTTGCCGCTGCCGTGGGAGAGGTCAAACATCTTGAAAGCCTGCTCCAGCTCGGCAAAGCTGTTGCCGTTGCAGACGATGGTGTTGAAGCCGAAGGCATCCATCTTGAGGTCCAGCGGCTCGGAGTTCATGACATCGCGGGTTGCGCCATCGATCTGCAGACCGTTGACATCCACCATGATGCACAGGTTATCCAGCTTGTAGTGGTTGGCGAACATGAAAGCTTCCCAGCACTCGCCCTCCTCGATCTCGCCATCGCCCAGCAGGGTGTAGACGTTGATGTCGCTGCCGGCCTGTTTGGCGGCCAGTGCCATGCCGCAGGCGGCGCTGATACCCTGACCCAGAGAGCCGGTGCTCATGTCCACACCGGGGACGGTGTTCATGTTGGGGTGGCCCTGCAGGTAGCTGTTGGAGTGGCGCAGGGTGGGCAGGTCAGCCACGGGGAAGAAGCCGCGCTCGGCCAGCGTTGCGTACAGGGCGGGGGCGCAATGGCCCTTGCTGAGCACAAAGCGGTCACGGGCAGGGTCTTGGGGCTGATCGGGGTCGACACGCATCTCACGGAAATACAGGTAGGTCAGCACGTCTGCGCAGGACAGGCTGCCACCCGGATGGCCGCAGCCTGCGCCGTGGGTGCCCTCAATGACACCCATCCGCACACGGGTCGCAGTCAGCTTTAACTGCAGCGTTTCCATTTTTGTCATAATCTAGTTCCTCCGGTCCCGTTTGGGGTTTTGTTGGCGGTGATGCTGCCTGCCGGGGCGCGGGCCTTACATATTATATAGTATGTAAAGGGAGACACGCGGCCTGACGGGGGTAGGATACCGCAACATAATTCACTACTGTATATTATACACGGTTTCGGCACGGGTGCAAGAGATTTTATGGAAATTGTCGGATTTTAACAGTCGGGGGTGGAGGCTGGTCGGGGCTGCCACCTTGCGACCGCCCATGATAAAAGACCCTGCCGCGGGGTAGGAAGGAGCGGTAGAACACAACATAAAGATAAAAACCGAATCAACACAGCGGAGCCACCAACCGCAGGCAGGCGCTGAGCATATTGCCCAAAAATCCATTTCGGCAGTCATCGAGGCCAAGGCGGCGGGAAACCGCTTCGATATCCTCAAAATCGCGGCGAATATCCGCCAAAACCTTGCCGCCATATAGCACTGTGCTGTTCTCAAAATGCAGATACAAACTGCGGTAATCCAGGTTCACCGTACCTACTGCCGCCGCGCGGTCATCGACAAGCCACGTTTTAGCGTGTAAAAAGCCCGGCGTGTAGCTGTAAATTTTCACCCCTGCCTTGAGCAGATGCGGGAAGTAACTGCGGGACAGCTGGTAGATCGTCTTTTTGTCCGGCACACCGGGGGTGTAGATGCGCACGTCCACGCCGCGCTTGGCGGCCAACCTTAAACAGGTCAGCAGGTCGTTGTCCAAAATCAGGTAGGGCGTACAGATGCGCAGACTGTGCTGCGCCTGGTTGATGAACTCCAGATACACATTTTTTGCTACCACTTCCCGGTCGACAGGGCTGTCGGCAAAGGGCTGTACCAGGGTGCCGCCGGTGTGGGCCACGGGTGCCACCTGCGGCAGTAAGCGCTCGTAATCCAACGTTTCATCGGGAAAATGCGCCCGCCAGAATGCGAGAAATATGTTAGCATAGCTGCGGGCGGCGGGGCCTTCCAGGCGGATGCCGCTGTCCTTCCAGTGGCCGAAACGAGTCACTTTGTTGATGTATTCATCCGCCAGGTTCACGCCGCCGGTGTAGGCAATGCGGCCGTCCACCACCATAATTTTGCGGTGGTCGCGGTTGTTCAGCACCAGGTTCAGCACCGGGACACAGCGGTTGAAGCTGAACGCCCGGATACCGTCCTGACGCAACAAATCTACATAGTTGTGGGGCAGCAGGCTCAGGCAGCCGGCATCATCGTAGATGACACGAACGTCCAGGCCGGCGGCGGCTTTTTGCCGCAAAATTTCGTGGATCTGCCCCCACATCTCGCCCATGCCGATGATGAAACTTTCCACAAAAATGCTGTGCTGCGCGGCCTGCAGGTCGGCCAGCATATCGGGCAGCATCACATCGCCCACGGGGTAGTACTTGACGGCGGTGCCGCCGAAAACGGGCGCGGCAGCGTAGTTTTGCAGATAATCGGCAGTCTCGGCCAGGCGCGGATCGCGGCGCTGCAGCTCGGCATGGGCGGCGGGGTCGCCCGTGCGCAGGGGCGCAAGTTCAGCCTCGGCGCGCTCCATGCGGTGGCGCAGGCCGATGGCCGGGCGCTTGTCGCCCCACATTAAATAGAGGATGCCGCCCTGCACGGGCATGAGCATAAACAAAATCATCCAGCTGATCTTGAACTCCGGCGCGGTGGAGTCTTTGCGCACCAGCGCCAGGCACATCAACGCGCTGACGGCCAGACCCACGCGGGAGATGATGCGCGAGTAATCGCTCAGCCAGTAAAACACGCTGAACAGCCACACCGCCTGCGCCAGCAACAGCAGCACGGTGACCACGGCGCGGCTGAAGATGATGGACAGGGCGCGGTGCAGCAGCCAGCGCCAGTCTTTGAGTTTGTGTGGTTTTTGCATAGATGCGTCCTTTTTGGTGGAAAAATAAAGCCCCCTCGGCACGGCCTTGCGGCAACGAAACCGGGGGGGCGTTGCAAACAGCCATAGCTTGGGTATAGCTGAAAGCAAGCATAGAAATTATGCGCAGCACCGTGTATTGTGGGCTGTCAGGGGCGGATCAGGCGCGGAGACGTGCGTCAATAGCGGCCATGCAATCATCCATGGTCAAAAACGTGATGGCACAGTCAGATCCGATAAACCAGCGTTCTTCCCCGTTGCAAACGATCTTGCGGATCAGTTTGCCGTGGTACTCCGTCTGGATGTAGATCCCATTCGGCATGCGGTTAGCCCTCCTTACATTTTATATAGAGTGATGTATGGGGGTTGCGCCCCGGACCTTACTGAATATTATTATGCCATATTTTGGGGCAGTTGGCAAGTGGGAGAAGTGACAGATATTTGCGGATTTTGTGGGTTATTTTTTACGTGGATAGGTATACAATTTGTACGGTTTTACGTGATGTTTTATATCCGGGCTGAGGGGCCTGTACAGCCCTGCCGCAGGGTAGGCGAGGCGGCACAAGCGGGAGAACCAAGGGAAGGAAGAACAATTTATTGTATTCCTCTCCCGACTATGGTATACTTACTTTGTATATAATTGAAAAAATGTACGAAAATTTGCAACGGGCGAAAGCCTGTTTTGGGAGGAAATCCCCTATGAAGCATCTCTCCTACGGCGAGCGGGCGTTTTTGCGCGGGCACCTCAACCGTGTGCGGCACGTCACGCTAGACCCGGACGGGCCGGGCGTTGTGCGCATTCACCTTATCCCTTGCACCAAGCCCGACCGCAATACGCCGTTTGTAGCCATTTTGAACGGCCAGGATATTTTGCCGCTGAACATTAGCTGGGCTATTTTGCTGACCAACCTGATGGAAGCCTTGCAGTCCCACTCGGGAACCGAATTGAAGGACGGCGATTGGACGGCCATCAACGCCCAGACAGTGGCCGCTACCCGCAAAATTTACCGTAAGACTGAATATTTCCAGATAGAATCTGACTTGCAGATGATGCTGGATACCCTCATCGCCGTGGCCCGCGGGCAGGAGCCGCCACTGCACATCCAGCCCGTTTCGCTGGCGCAGTACGCCCACCGCATGGACGCGCCCCACCGCATGGATCTGATGATCTCCGCGATGGTGAAGGACAACGCCTGGCATTGCAATCAAAAATGTTTGCACTGTTACGCCGCCAACCAGCCGCTTTCCGCTGTGCCCGAAATGGACACCGACCAGTGGCTGGCTGTGATTGAAAAATGCCGCAGCATCGGTATTCCGCAGCTGACCTTTACCGGCGGCGAGCCTACTTTGCGCCACGATTTGGTCAAATTGGTGCAGGCTGCGCAATGGTTTGTTACGCGGCTGAACACCAACGGCCGCATGCTGACCAGCGCCCTGTGCAAGGAGCTGCGTGCCGCCAGCCTGGACGCAGTGCAAATTACGTTCTATTCTGCCGAGGAGGCCGTACACAACGAGCTGGTGGGCGTGGACGGTTACACGGACACCGTGAACGGCATTAAAAACGCGCTGGCTGCCGGGCTGAACGTGAGTTTGAATACGCCGCTCTGCAGTGTGAACAAAGATTATCGTGCTACCGTGGAATTTGCCCATAGTCTGGGCATCCGGTATCTGACTTGCAGCGGGTTGATCCCGGCTGGCAACGCGGCAGAGTCGGCCAGCAAAAGTGTGCGGTTGACCCCCGAAGAACTGACCGATGTGCTGCGCCCTGCGATGGATTTTGCGCTTAGCCACGGCATGGAAGTGAACTTTACCAGCCCCGGCTGGCTGAATGAGGACACCCTGACCGGGCTTGGATTTACCCAGATTCCCAGCTGCGGCGCGTGCTTAAGCAACATGGCGGTGGCCCCGGACGGCACGGTGCTGCCCTGCCAAAGTTGGCTGACCGGCCACGGGTTGGGCCATATTTTGCGCACCCCGTGGAACCGCATCTGGCGCAACCCCGAATGTTGTGCGATTCGGGTGGAGAGCGCCCGGATGAAGCGGCTGTGCCAGTTGGGGGATACCCCGATGCAGGAGGGGTGCTGATATGCAGAAAAAGACATTTTTGGGGCACCTGACTACCTTATTTTTATTGATATTTGTTGCAGCGTCTTTGCTGGTGCCGTTTGGGGTGCGGGCAGAGAGTGTGCAGGCGGATCTGGATGGGCTGGCACCGTTTGCAGACGAGGGGGATATGGATTATATTCCCGACTGCCTCGTCACCGTGGACCTGCGGGCGGATGGCTCGGCGGATATTACCTACGACATCACCTGGCAGGTCATTGGCGGCGACCAGACCGCCTACCTCTCCTGGGTCAAGATCGGCCTGCCCAACGCCTACACCGAAGATTTGACCCCGCTGACCGACACCATCTCTGATTTGCAGTACTCGGGCGATGGCGGCAGCTACGCCAAAGTTGTGTTTGCGCGGCGGTATTACTCACCGGAAGTGGCCGCCGAAAACGGCGGCGAAAGCCGGGTGCGGTTCGCGTTCTCGGTGCATCAGAGCCACCTGTTCAGCCGTGGAGATGACGGTACAGCGACATTTGAGTTCACCCCCGGCTGGTTTGACGACCTGGTGGTGGAGCACATGCAGGTGCGCTGGCGCAGCGGTGATGGCTTTGTGGCCGATAACAGCAGCGAGGAAAACGGGTACCTTATTTGGGACTTTGGCCCCATGGGTCACGGCCAGACTGCGAACGTCCACGTGACCGTGCCGGTGGCGGCGGCGGAGACCTACGCCCCTGATGCGGAGTTGAGCGCGGCCGACTACGATGACGGCGGCTTTACCACCGATGCGATGATCGGCATCCTGGTGGTGATTGGAGTGCTGATTTTTGTCGCAGTACTGATCATTATTGTTTCTTCGAGGACACCGGACTGGGGCGGCGGCTTCGGCGATGGAATAGATCCCGACGACTGGTTCTGGTATACCAACGGCATACACGCCATCCGCGTGGCCCGCAACGCCCCGCCCCCCAAGGGCTACCACCGCACTGACCCGCCCCCCATGGGCTACCTCCACACCGACCCACCGAAAAATTATCGTACGGGCGGCGGTTCTTCCCGTGGCGGCGGCGTAGGGCGGCACAACAGCGGGTGCGCCAGCAGCTGCGCCTGCGCCTGTGCTTCCAGCTGCGCGTGTGCCTGCGCCTGTGCGGGCGGCGGCCGTGCCGGATGCACTGCAAAAGATTTTTACACGTACAAACTGCCCCGCCACATTGACAAAATTGATCGGGAGGATGACCAATGAGCCTGGAAGACCAGTATGATGCCTGGGTGCGCGGCTTGATGGGCGGTAAAAAATACGCCGCTACGCCGAAACAGGCCGAGGAAGCCAGCGATGCCGTGCAGCAGATGCAGGCCAGCCTGGACGCGCTGACCGCCGCCCAAAAGCGGCAGAGTGCGGCGGGTTCGGCGCTGGATGCCGTGCAAAAAGCGGGTGCGGCCACCGCCGAGAGTGTGCGGAAGATGAGCAGCGAACTGACAAAATCGCTGCATCAGGACGGACTGCTGGGCGGCACGACCGCCGCGCCGGTGCCGGAGACGAAAGCAGTGCCGGTAAGCACAGATTTTAGCGGTGTGGCGGATAAAATCAAGGCGCAGGTGCTGGGGCAGGATGCCTTTGTGTCGGCGCTGGTCAAGGCGTTCCGCCGTCCCTTTGTGATGGGCACCGCCGGTGACACCAGCCGCGCCCGTAACCTGATGCTGCTGTGCGGCCCCAACGGCACCGGCCGCCACTACGCGCTGACCTGCGCGGTGGAGGAGATGGCAAGCCGGGGGATTTTGCGCAGCGCGGCCATCGAGCGGATGGATTTATCGCTCTATCCGGGGCCTGCCCAGGAGAAGCTGTTTTTGCAGGATCTGTACGCGGCTTTGCAGTCCGATGCCGAGGTTTTGGCCTTTGACCACTACGAGGGCTGCGCCGCCAATTATTTAAATATGTTGTCGACCCTGGCTATCGACGGGACGCTCTCGCTGAGTAGCCGCTATGTGCTGCAGCGGGGGATTCTCGTGGACGTGGGCACGGCGCTGGCCCCCGGAGCCATTGGAGAATTGACGGCTGGCGGTAAATATTTTGTGTTTTTCTCCAACAAGGACGAGGCCGCGCTGGCCGATACCTTTGGTGCGCGGTTTGTGGACGCGCTGGCCGGGGACGTGTGCCGTACCCAGGCCTTTACCCCCGAAGCGCTGGCTGCCGTGGCCGCCCGCGAACTGAACTGGCTTGCACAACGGGTGCGCAAACAATGCGGTTTGGTGCTGACCATGGGCGCGGATGTGCGCGACCTGCTGGCGGCCCAGTACGGCAAAACCACCGGCATGCAGGCGATGCGGGACTACTGCGAGACCGCCTACCGCGCCCTGGCTGAGTACGTGCTGGATGCGGAGGAGCCGCCCGCCGACGGAACGCCCGCCGTGCTGACCGCTGTGGATGGGAAATTGTTGCTGGCTGTGAACGGCGGCGAGCCTTTTGACCTGCTGACGCTGCTGCCCCAGCAGTACCGCGGCGATGTGGATGCCGTGGAGGCCGAGCTGGACGAGATCGTCGGTTTGGCAGAAGTGAAGAACTATGTGCGTGACATCGCCAAAAATGTGCAGGCTCAGCAGCGCCGCAAGGCCCAGGGCCTGAAGGTGGCTGAGGTCAATATGCACATGATCTTTACCGGCAACCCCGGCACCGGCAAGACTACCATTGCGCGCATTTTGGCGAAGTACCTCAAGGCCATTGGCGCGCTGCGGGGCGGCCAGCTGGTGGAAGTGACCCGCGCGGATTTGGTGGGGCGCTATGTGGGACACACCGCGCCGCTGACCAATACGGTCATCCAGAGTGCGCTGGGCGGCGTGCTTTTTATCGATGAAGCGTATAGTTTGTATCGCGGCGGCGAGGACAGCTTTGGCCTGGAAGCCATTGATACGCTGGTGAAGGGCATCGAGGACAACCGGGGAGATCTGGTTGTGATCCTGGCTGGATACACCAAGGAGATGCAGTTGTTTTTGTCCTCGAACTCCGGTTTGGCAAGCCGGTTCCCGAACCAGATCGAGTTCCCAGACTACACCGGCGAGGAGTTGTACCGCATTACCTTGTCCCTTGCCAGGAGCAAGGGGTATAACCTGGACGAAAGTTGCCGGGATGTGCTGATTAAGTGGTATGATGAGCAGCAGGCGGCCGATGCGGCAACCAATGGCAATGGACGCATGGCCCGGAATGTGTTGGAAAAAGCGATTTTGAACCAGGCACGGCGGTTGGTTGCAGATGCCGATGCGGATCTGGCGCTGTTGGTGCCGGGGGATTTTGAGTTGGATTGATGTTTGATTTTTAATAGCAGCCACTTCGGCCCTGCCCGCTTTACGGCAGGGCTTTTTATAGTGGTGCCGCCCTGTGATGCCGCAAATCCCTAAAAAATGCAACAAAGCATTGCATTTTTCCCCAAACCCGTGTATGATATACAGTGATATTTATAGTAGAGGAGTATGCCCAAATGGCATCGTTGCGCGAAGAAATTGAATCCCGGCGCACGTTTGCGATCATCTCGCACCCGGACGCTGGTAAAACCACACTGACTGAAAAACTCCTGCTTTACGGTGGGGCCATCCAGACCGCTGGCTCCGTTAAGGGCAAGCAGAGCGCCAAGCACGCTGTGTCTGACTGGATGGACATTGAAAAACAGCGCGGAATCAGCGTTACATCGTCTGTTTTGCAGTTTAACTACCAGGGCAAGTGCATCAACATCCTGGACACCCCCGGCCACCAGGACTTCTCTGAGGACACCTACCGCACCCTGATGGCCGCCGACTGCGCCGTCATGGTCATCGACGCGGCCAAGGGTGTTGAGGCACAAACCATCAAACTGTTCAAAGTTTGCACCCTGCGCCACATTCCGATTTTCACGTTCGTCAACAAGATGGACCGCGAGGCTCGCGACCCCTTTGAGCTGATGGAGAACATCGAGGAAATTTTGGGCATCAAAACCTACCCGATGAACTGGCCCATCAGCTGCGGCAAGGACTTTAAGGGCGTGTACGACCGCAACGCCAAGCGCGTGCTGGCCTTTGAGAGCGACGGCCGCGCCAACGGCGTGAAGATGGTGGACGAGATCGAGGCCAAGCTGGGCGATGCCCGGCTGGATGATTTGATTGGCGCTGCCAACCACGCCAAGCTGGCTGAGGATATTGAACTTTTGGACGGCGCAGCGGAAGAATTTGACCTTAACGCTGTGCAGCACGGCGAACTGAGCCCCGTGTTCTTTGGCTCGGCTTTGACCAACTTTGGCGTGGAGCCGTTCCTGAAGGAGTTCCTGCGACTGACCCCGACCCCGCTGCCCCGCAAGGACAGCGTGAGCGGCGATGTAGTAGACCCCTGTAGTGAACAGTTTACGGGCTTTGTGTTCAAAATTCAGGCCAACATGAACAAAAACCACCGCGACCGCATCGCGTTTTTGCGCATTTGCTCCGGCAAATTTGAGCGCGGCATGGAGGCTTACCACGTGCAGGAGGGCAAAAACATCAAGCTTGCCACCGGCACCAGCCTGATGGCCGACGACCGCGCCATTGTCAGCGAGGCCTACGCCGGCGACATCATCGGCCTGTTTGACCCGGGCATTTTCTCCATTGGCGACACGCTGTGCACCGGCAAAAAGCACGTGCAGTTCGCGGGTATCCCCACCTTTGCGCCGGAGCACTTCGCCCGTGTGACCCAGGTGGACACCATGAAGCGCAAGCAGTTCGTGAAAGGTGTGGAGCAGATCGCCCAGGAGGGCGCGATCCAGATCTTCCGCGACCTTGGCTCCGGCATGGAGGAGGTCGTGGTTGGCGTGGTGGGCGTGCTGCAGCTGGAAGTGCTGGAGTACCGCCTGAAAAACGAGTACAACGTGGATATCCGCATGCAGACCCTGCCTTACGAGCACCTGCGCTGGATTCAGAATGACCCGGACGAGCTGGACATAAAGCACCTGGACCTGACCAGCGACACCCGCGCCATCGAGGATATGAAGGGCAACCCGCTGCTGCTGTTTGGCAGCCCCTGGAGCATCAACTGGGCCGAGCAGCATAACCCGGATTTGAAACTGTCCGAGTTTGGCAACCTGACGTTCTAAGGGGGCCATGCTGTGCTGACAAAGCTGAAAAAACACATGACACCGAAACAAATTTGGGGCGATCTTGTGTTTTTCTTTTGGCTGAATCTGGGGCTTGTGGCTACTGCTGCGGGCATCGCCCTGTTTAAAACGCCCAACCACTTTGCCTTTGGCGGCACATCCGGCCTGTCCATTGTGCTGGCAACGCTGTTCCCGCGATTTAACGTAGGTGCGTTTATGTGGGTGGTCAACGCCGTGCTGGTGGTTTTGGGGTTCCTCTTTTTGGGCATACGCTCCATGGGATGGACAATTTACTCATCGTTTGCACTTTCTTTTTATGTGAGCGCTTTAGAATGGGCTGTACCGCTGCGTGAGCCGCTGACCAACGACGTGTTTCTGGAATTGTGCTACGCGGTCATTTTGTCGGCGGTCGGTGCTGCGATTGTGTTCAATATTGGCGCATCGACCGGCGGAACCGACATTGTGGCGATGATTTTGAACAAGTACACCTCCATGCCGGTGGGGCGCGCCCTGATGGTGAGCGACCTTGGCATTGTGCTGGCGGGCGCGTATCTGTACGGGCCGGCCACCGGGCTGTACTGCATTTTGGGCATGATTTTGAAAAGCACCGTGGCGGACAGCGCGATTGAGGGGATTAACCTGCGCAAGGTTTGCACCGTTGTGACCAGCCGACCCGAGCCGGTGCGGGATTTCATCGTGAACGAGCTGCACCGCTCCGCCACCATGGAGCAGGCCCAGGGCGCGTACACCCACGAGGAAAAGTGGGTGCTTGTGACCGTTTTGACCCGCGGGCAGGCGCAAAAACTGCGGCTGTTCGTACATTCGCTGGATGAGCATGCGTTTATTACGATTGTGAACAGCAGCGAGATCGTGGGTAAGGGTTTTCGGGCGATTTAAATTGAATAGCTGCTTTAGAGGAGACGCCTTGCGGGGTGTCTCCTTTTTTTGTGGCGAACGGGAGCCTTGTGCGCCGGAACGTGTTTCCGGGCCCATATATACTCCGGAACTCCGGAAACACCCCAGTGTTTCCAACTACTTCCGCAGTTTCGGAAGTACTTATATTTAACATATTTATGTAATTTTTTATAGTGCTTCCGTAGTTCCGCAGTTTTGTCTACGCGCGGGCGCAAGCGTAAGCTGTTCGGTTGGAGGCGGTACTTTATCCGGCTGATACCAAACAGCGTAACCACCTTTGCGGCCTTTGTTATAGGTGTGGGTGACCAGATTCATGTCGTCGACAGCACCGTACACGGTCGTCTTGCCGATGCCCTCTTTCTTGGCGGCAGCAAGGGCGTCTGAGACTTTTACATAGCCTTTGTTTTTCATCATCTCGCCCAATAAAGCAATGGCGCGATTCAACGCCAACGGCTCCGGCCCGCGGCGGGTGTCGACGGGTCCGCGCAAAATCTCATCCGCTGTTAAAGCACATTCGTCCATAATCTCTACGCCACCGTCCTGGATGGAAAAGCGGCGGCTGGGGCCGGGCAGACCCAGACTGTTTTTGTCGTGGGCGAACACGCGGATGTTGCGGTCCTCGGGGTCGGCACCTACAAAAATGATGCTTCGGGCGGCATTGCGGAAGTCGCTGGAACCTAAAATGCGGTCGCTGGCCGAGCCGCCCGACAGGTTGGGCTTGCTGATGTGGCTGACCAGCATCACCGCGCATTGGTAGCGGGCGGCAAAGTTCGCCAGGTGGTCCATCATGGGGCGGACATCGGCGGCCTGGTTCATGTTGGTGTGCTTTTCGAGATAACTTTGGATGGGGTCGAACACCACCAGCGCGGGACGGCACCCCGGACGGCTGGCCAGCGCGTCCAGGCGGGCGTCGCACATGGTCAGGGCAGGGATATCGGCAGTTTGTGTCATAATAACGATGTTTTCCTGGTCTGCACCCAGGGCTTCCAACCGCGGCGAAAGCACCACGTGGGGGTCGTTCTCCTGAGTAAAATAGTACACGAGCCCGGGCGTTTTATCCTTGGTGGCCCGCCCGGCACTGATGTCGGCGGCCCATTTCAGCGCCAGCCAGGTCTTGCCCATGCCCGCTACACCGGCCAAAATTGTGATGGCACTCAGCGGCAGATACGGCTCCAGCAGGTACTCCGCCTGCCGCGTTTCCACGTCCGCCATGGGGGTGAACCCCAGCTCCTGCATGGCCTGGCGGCGCAGCGACATCCGCGCGATCTTCAGGCAATAGCTGGGGTCGGCATCAAACTGGGATGTATAATTGTCTCGCCGGGTGGCGTACTCCTCCTCACTGATGCCCAGCTGCAAAGCCCGCGCGCGCAGCAGCATCATGCGGCGTATGCGCTCCTCATCGGTGGGAACATTGCAGGCATCGAAAAAAGAAATCGGAGCCAACAGGCACGTTTTGTCCATGCCGTTGATCTTCGCATCGAACACCTGGGCATCCAGTGTTAATTCATTGGACTGCATGTGGTCCTCCTTACACAAATGTTGTAGCAAACACTACTTATAGTAGTATTATACCGCGCGCGTACCCTATTTTACAATGAAATACCGCTGAAAATTTACTGCAATCTTACTGCAGGAATTTTTTTGCGGATTTTTGCCTTGCAGGGTTTGTTATGGGACTGCCAAAAGAAAATGCGGTAAGGTGTATTGACAACTACTGGTAGTTGTTATACTATAGGGATAATGACAAGGAGAGCAAGGACGGTTGAAATGGCGGCAACTTGCAATGGCCTCCCACTGAGAGGGAGGGGCTTTCGGTGTGACAATTTTTAGCGAAACGATGTATATTTTAAAGGAGGATGAAGGAACAGATGACCTACAAAGAAAAGGTGGCATGGCTGCAGCGGTACCTGAAAGCGCGGGAGAAGGCGAACTTTCTGGAGGGCTGTGTGCGGGAGATGGAAGCCGAGGCCGAGGGCATGCGCACCCGGCTGGACGGTATGCCCGGGGCCGGACGGGACACGGAACGGCTGGCGCGGAGCATAGAAAAGGTCGAAGAAACGCGGAAAATGTGGAACAACCAACTGGACCGCTGCGGCGAACTGCGCATCGAACTGGTGGCTGAGCTGGCAAAAGTGCAGCATCCGCTGGCGCAGGAAGTGCTGCGCCGCCGCTACATGAACGGCGAAAGCTACGCCGAGATCTGCGATGCGCTGGCCCTGGTAGAGCGCCGCGTCTACCAGCTGCACCGCCTGGGCGTGAACAGGGTGTGCGAGCCGGAGACTTGAGGGAGAAAGAAGTTCAGTAAGATTTCAGCGCGATTTCATTGCAAAGTACAACTAAACGTGGTAGAATAGTAACATCGAAACTCGTGGAAGGGCAGCCGCCCCGCCACGGGTTTTTATTTTGCGCTTTTTGCGGAAAGGAGGTCCGAAATGGACCGAGTAACCGAGGAAAACGTCATCGCCGAGCTGGCGGGCATTGCCTTTGATGATGGTTGTAACAATGGTTGTGATTTGGTTGTGAAAACTGCCGACAAGCTCCGGGCGCTGGAGATGTTGTACAAATATTTGGGCCTGGGGGATAGGGGCGGCGGCGTGGATAAGGTTGTGATCGTGGATGATGTGTAATTGGATGGGCGGCCGGGCATCTGCTTAAAGGAAGTGATAGAAATGGATATTCATCTCAAGGAAACAATCCCAAATGTATTTCAACCTGTCCACAGGGCCGTGCAGGCCGGGGACGTAAAAGAAGTCGTTGCCAAGGGCGGGCGCGGGTCGGGTAAGTCGAGCTACCTGTCGCTGGAGGTGGTTTTGCAGCTGCTGCGCCACCCCGATTGCCATGCGGTGGTGCTGCGCAAGGTGGCGGGGACACTGCGCAACAGCGTGTACAACCAGGTGGTTTGGGCCATCGATGCGCTGGGGTGTTCGGCCTATTTCCGGTGTACAGTTTCGCCGATGGAATGTACTTATTTGCCTACCGGACAGAAGATTCTGTTCTTTGGCCTGGACGATGCCGGTAAGTTGAAAAGTTTAAAACTTCCCTTCGGCAGCGTGGGCATCTGCTGGTTTGAGGAACTGGATCAGTTCGACGGCCCCGGGGAAGTGCGCAATGTGGAGCAGAGCATCTTCCGCGGCGGGCAGTACAGTTTGACTTTAAAAAGTTTTAACCCGCCCGCCATGGCGCGCAGCTGGGTCAACCGCTACGCGCTGGAAAAACGGGATGGAAAATTGGTGCATCACTCCACCTACCGCGACCTGCCCCGCGCCCTGCTGGGTGAGCGCTTTTGGGCCGATGCTGAGCACCTGCGCGCCACCAATCCCGAAGCCTACCGCCACGAGTACGGCGGCGAGGTGGTGGGCAGCGGCGCAGCCGTGTTTGCCAACCTGCAGCTGCGGGCAGTGTCGGATGACGAGATTTTGACGTACGACCGCTATTATCACGGTGTAGACTGGGGCTGGTGGCCCGACCCGTGGGCCTACAATGCCTGTGCGTACGACCCGGCGCGGCGCAGACTGGTGATTTTTGACGAGTTGACGCGGTTTCGCTGCCCCAACGCTGACACGGCGCAACTGCTGATTGCCCGTGGCGTGGGTGGAGATGAGGGCGGCTTTTTGATTGCGGATGGTGCGGAGCCGAAATCCTGCGCCGACTACCGTGCCGCCGGCCTGCCCTGCCGCGCCGCCCGCAAAGGCCCCGGCAGTCTGCGCGAGAGCATGAAGTGGCTGCAGGGCCTGGCCGAGATCGTCATTGACCCGGCGCGCTGCCCCGACACCGCGCGGGAGTTTGGCGAGTACGAGTACGCCAAGGATGCGCGTACCGGCGCGGTTTTGGGCGGCTACCCCGATGCGGAAAACCACCACATTGACGCAGTGCGTTACGCGCTGGAAAGCGTGTGGCGGAGACGCGGGGCGTGAAGATGGACGGTTCCCCTCCAGGGGAGCCTTTGCATGGTATAAAAATCCATAAATTGAAAAGGAGCGACAAAATGCAGACGTATTTGGAACAGGCATTTGGAAAAGGAGATTGTTCCTCGGTGAAGATGCGGGCGGCGGTGCGGGAGTGGATGGACTTATATTACGGCGCACCCCGCAGCGGCGAGGACGGCAGCGCGCGGCTGGCTGTGCTGATTGTGTCGAAACTGTGCCGTACGGTTTTCGCTGAGTATGGTTCCCACAGGGCGCTGGGGGAGAAATGGTGGAAGGAGTGTTACCTGAGCGGCCTGGACAAAGTGGCAAAAATCGCGATGCAATATGCTTTAATCGGCGGCGAATGTCTGCTGAAGGTGGTGGGCGATGAATTTGTGCCGATCCGGCGCGATTGCTATCTGCCGCTGGGACGCGACCAAAACGGCAACCTGACCAGTGTGGGCATGATGCAGACGCTGTACGAGAACGGCAAAAAATATGTACTTTTGGAGCGCCGCACCGACCTGAAGGACAACGCACTGATCGAAAATCGTCTGTTTGAAGTCAACGGTCAGGCGCTGGGGCACCGCGTTCCGCTGGATACGCTGGCGGCCTGTAAAATGCTGTCGGACGAGGAATATCTGCCCGGAGTGCCCGACTTGGGGCTGGCCGTGCTGCGGATGCCCACCGTGAATTGCGTGGACGGAAGCGCCGACCCCGTGAGCATTTATGCGCCCGCCGTGGGCTTGATGCACGCGCTTGCCCGGTGCGAGGACCAGCTGAATCACGAGTTTTTGAACGGTGCATCCCGCGTTTTTGCCTCCGAGGATCTGCTGCGACCCGATGCCGCAGGGCGGCGCGGACTGCGGGACGACCTGTTCGTGGGCCTGCCCGATGACCCCGCCAACGTGGGTGTGACCGTCTACAGCCCCACCCTGCGGGAGGGCAGCTATCTGGCTCGCAAGCAGGATATTTTACGAAGCTGCGAGAGTTTGCTTGGCCTGCGCCGTGGTATTTTAAGCGAGACCAACGCCGAGACCGAGCCCCGCACCGCGACTGAAATTGCCGCCACCAGCGTAGATTACGATTTGACCATCCGCAGTTTGCAAAAAGCCTGGGAGAATTGTGTAAACGATGCGTTGTTTATCTGCTCATGTCTGGATAAAGCCTATCACAGGGATGATTGGTGGCCGACGGACGTGCAGATCGACTGGGGCGATGGTGTGCTGTACGACCGCAACCGCGTCTGGACAGAGCAGCAGCAGATGGTGAGCGCCGGTTTGCTGCGGCCGGAGATCGCGCTGGCGTGGTACTACAACCTGCCCGCTGAAACCGAGGAAGATTTGCGGGCTGTGCGCGAAAAGTACATGCCCGCCACGAAGGGAGGTGAAAATCATGAGTGAAGAAAAGCTTGACCGAAAGCCTGCCCCCGCGCCCTATGCGGCCGGTACCGGCACCGTGCCTGTTGGCCCCGACCGTGCGGCCTTCGAGCGGATGAGTTACCGCGAGAGGGTGGCGTTTAAGCGGGAAGACCCCGAAGGGTACGCCTTGATGAAAGCGGCGCTTTGATGGGCGGTACCCCGGCCCTGCCTGCCTTGCGGCGGGGTAAGCAATCAAAACAAATTCAACCCAACCACACAACAGAAAGGACAAAAAACAATGGCAGATTTTATTACTAAGCTCTCTGATATGATCGACCCGGAAGTGATGGCGGATATGGTTTCGGCGCGTATCCCTAAAAAATTGCGCGTAGCACCGTTTGCTAAGGTGGATGATACCTTGGCCGGTGTGCCGGGCGATACCATCACTGTGCCCGCCTACACCTACATTGGCGATGCCGCCGATGTGGCCGAGGGCGGCGAGGTCGCCATCGAAAAAATGACCACCTCCACCCGCAAGGCCACCATCAAAAAGGCCATGAAGGGCATCGGCCTGACGGACGAAGCTGTGCTGTCCGGCTATGGTAACCCCGTGGGCGAGGCCAACACCCAGCTGGCCCTGGCGATTGCCGCCAAGATTGACAGCGACTGCATGGATGCCCTGCAGACCGCCAGCTTGATTTACGATGGTACGGCGAAAACCATCAGCTATGACGGCATCGTGGACGCGGTGGATCTGTTCGAGGACGAGATGGGCTGCAGCGAAAAAGTTATGTTCATCCACCCTAAGCAGGTCACGCAGCTGCGCAAAAACCCCGACTTTTTGAGCGCTGACAAGTACACCCCCGGCGTGGCTCTGAGCGGCGAGATCGGCATGATTGCGGGCTGCCGTCTGGTGCCCAGTAAAAAAGTGCCGCTGGATGGTGGATTTTACGCCTGCCCCATCGTCAAGCTGGAGGACGACCCTGAGGTTGACGACGAGATCCCGGCACTGACCATCTACCGCAAGCGCGAGGTCAACATCGAGACCGAACGCAAGCCCAAGACCCGCACCACCGAGATCACCGCTGACGAATTTTACGTGGCGGTGCTGTCCAACGAGGCTAAGGTGGTGCTGGCTAAGTTCAAGGCATAAGGAGGAATGAACCGTGCCGGATTATCGTTACTACGTTGAAAACTACCTTGGCGAGGACATCCCGGAGGCCGACTTTCCGCGATTGATCCGGCGAGCGCAGGCCGAACTTGCCCGCATGCGGGACGTGTATGCCGTGATGCCTCGCCCCGGTCTGGAGCCCACCGAGGCCGATGACATGGCCGCCTGCGCCGTTGCCGATGCAATGTACGAGTTTGACCAGGAGGATGCCGCCCGCGGCCTGGCCAAGGTGACCGTTGGCAGCGTCAGCGAGACCTACACCGACCCGCCCGAACTGTGCGCCACCACCCTGGCTCTACGCGCCGGGCACTTCCGCCGCGAGGCCGGATACTACCTGCAGATTGGGCGGTGGGTGCATGCGTAAACGCGGCTTGTACGGCCAGACCGTGACCGTGTACCACCCGGTACCTTGCAAAAAGCGCGTTGACAGGTATGTTTTGCGGGACGTGTTTTGCCAGGTCGGCAGCCGCGAAGTGCCTGACGCGGCCGGTGCCAAGGGCGGCGCGGCCATGCTGCTGGTGGTGCCGGAAACAGATTTGATGCGATACAGCGTTCATTATAAGCTGGCAGCAGGGGATAGAGTGATGCTGGGCGAGGGGCCGGGGGTGGATTGGGCGGCGTGGCCGTCCTTTGTGCCTGCCGAGGTGGACGGTCTGGGTTCGATAACATACGTGTTACCGTTGTATTTGCGCGGTGAATTGCACCATGTGGAGGCTGGTGCCTGGTGGAGTTCCGGCGGGGCCGGTGCCGGGCGGCTGGCGAGATAAAGAAAGGAGCAACCTATGATTGACGATATGCTGACATTTTTGGCTCGTGCCCCCACTTTGGGGGACCTGCCGCTGACCTGGGGACAGGCCGGGCCGCGCCCCGGCACCGGCGGCGTGTACCTGCGGGGTGTGAAGATCTTGCAAACCAAAACGGACCTGCTGGGTCAACAAAAACAGCGATGCCGTGCGGAATTTCTGCTGCGGCTCTGCCTGCCGCTGCCTGCCGGGGACGGGGACACCGCCCTTGCCAACGCCCGGCGCTTGGCGGCGCTGCAGGCGTGGGTGGCAACCGAAAGCGCCGCAGGGCGAGCGCCTCGGTTTGGCAACTGCGACCGGCTGACCGAGCAGATCTGCACCGATGGCGGCCAGCTGGACCGCGCCGATGCGGGCGGCACCGCGCTGTACAGCATTAAAATTTTAGTGGAGTATTCCATGCGGTACGAAGCACAATGAACTTGACACGAAAAGGAGCGAAACATGAAAATTGAACGTAGATACATGGCACATTACCTCAACGCTGGCTTTGGCGATGCCGAAAACTACTGCCGCCTGGGCGCCGATCTGGAGGAGTACAGCCCGGAACTGACTGCCAACGTGGAGAAAAAGTCCAACATTCTGGGGCAGACTTCGGTGGTCATCGACAGTTACCAGAAGCAGGGTGAGGTCAGCCCCTACTACGCCGAGGCCGGCGACCCGCTGTTTGAGAAGCTGCAGGCCATCATTGACGGCGACCTGGTGCTGGACGACCTGAAAACCGACATCGTGGAGGTGAAGCTGTGGGGCGAGACTGCCGACACCAGCTACCCCGCTGTGCGCGAGGAGTGCTACATTGAGATCGTCAGCTACGGCGGCGACACCACCGGGTATCAGATCCCGTTTAATGTGCATTACACCGGCGTGAAAAGCAAGGGTAAGTTTGACGTTAAAACGAAGAAGTTTGTGGAGGATTAAAAAGGTGGGCTGACGGCTCTGCCGCAGGTGCGCAAACCTAACCATAAAGAAAGGAAAATAAAAATGCAAACTCTCACCATTGATACCGGCATGAAAGAATATCTCATCAACAACCGGGCGGTCCTGCGGTTTAACCCCGGAGACCCGAATTTGTATCATCGGTTTTTCGCGGCTGCACCCAAGCTGGACGCGCTGGATGCCGAGCTGACCGGCAAGCTGAAAGCCCTGCCTGAGGCGGACGATACCGCCCGTACCCAGCAGGGGCTGGCATTGCTGACCGACTATGACTGCCGCATCAAGGCGCTGCTGACAGAGATCTTTGGCGGCGAAAACGACTTTGACAAGGTGCTGGAGGGTGTGAACCTGGCGGGCACCGGGGCCAACGGCAAGCGGGTCGTGCAGAACCTTTTGGACGCACTCACGCCGATTTTGCAGGAGGGTGCCGCCCGGCATCTGCAAACCACCGCCGCCAGGGCCCGCGCCGAAGCCGATGCCGCCCGCACAGCGCGGGAGCAGGTATGACACCCCCGAACCTGTGGACGCTGCCCGAAACCGTCCACCTTGCCGGGCGTGACTGGCGGGTACACACGGACTTCCGGGATGTGCTGGAGATTCTGCGCTGGCTGGATGGCTCCGCTGACCCGGCGCCGACCGTCAGTGAGCGGTGGTACGTGACGATGGCCCTGTTTTACCAGGATTTTGGTTGCATACCGCGAGAAAATTACCGCGAAGCCTGCGAAGCACTGGCAACATTTGTGCAGGCTGGCCGTCCCGATGGCGGACCGCTGACACCCAAGCTGATGGACTGGCAGCAGGACGCGGTGCTCATTGCGGCGGGCACGGCGAGGGCGGCCGGGCAAGACCTGCGTGCGCTGCCCCACCTGCACTGGTGGACCTTTTTGGGCTGGTTCGACTGCATCAGCGATGGGCCGTTTGCCACGGTAGTAGCCCTGCGGGATAAGCTGCGCCGCGGCAAAAAACTGGAGCCGTGGGAGCGCGACTACTACCGCGCCCACAGGGCTGAGGTGGACTTGCGCCGTCCTGTTAGTCCCGAGGCGGACGCGGAAAAACAACGTTTGCTCGCGCTTTTAAATGAGAATAAGTGAGGTGAAAATAACGTGGAAACGATTTCTTTTGATGAGCTTTCCACCCTGGATGTGCCCAGCGCGGCCCTGCGCAGCAGCCTGGAAAAGATTGCATCAGCGCTGGACAAGGTGGGCGCGGCAGGAACGGATGCCCGCACCGCCGTAGATGAGCTGCGCACCAGCTTGCGGGCAGCCGCCGCCCAAAGCGTGAAAAGTGCCCGGAGCCTGGCAAAATTTGACGAGATCAACCGGTTGAGCGTCCCCGCTGCCGAGAAAGCGGACACTGAGAAAACAACCGCTGCAGCGAAGAAAACAGGCAATTCCACCCGCAAAAGCAGCAGCCAGTCCAGCAGCAGAACCAAGGACGAAGCGGACGGGGAAGTGAGCATCTGGCAGGCGGCGCTGCAAACCCTGCAGGATGCCTGGGATGGATTTTGGTTGTATCTGCAAACCTACTATGGACCGGCTGTCGCGGCATGGCAGGCCGCGTGGGAGCAGATCAAACAGACCGCGCTGGCCGTGTGGGAGCCGGTGCGGGCGGCAGTGCTGGACCTTTGGAATGGCGCACTGCAGCCCCTGGCTGACTACCTGCTGACGGTATTTTTACCCGGTGTAGCCAACATTTTTTCCCAGGCATTCGCGCCGATTTTGAGCGGAACCATCAGCGCAGCCATGACAATTTTGGGTAACCTGTTCGTCTGGTTCTGCGGCCTGGTGGGGGAGTTGGTCAACACCGTGGTGCGGCCCGCGCTGGCCCTGCTGCTGGAAATCTGGCAGGGGGTAATGGACGGCATCACCGCCGCATGGCAGACTTACGGACAGCCGATTCTGGACGGGCTGGTGCTGGCGTTCCAGGGCTTGACCGACCTGCTGACCACCCTGTGGCAAAGTGTGCTGCAGCCCGTTTTAATGGACCTGATTTCGCAGGTGGGCACTTTGTGGAGCGAGCATCTGCAGCCCCTTTGGCAGCAGTTGACCATGGCCCTGGGGGCGGTGATGAACCTGGTGCTGACCGTATGGAACACCGTGCTGATGCCGCTGGCGACCTGGCTGGTTGGCACACTGGGGCCGGTGGTGGCACAGGTATTTAACGGTATAGCGTCTGTAGTTGGCGTGGCGATCGGTCTGGTGGCGGATGCCGTCAACATTGGCCTGACCATTTTGCAGGGGCTGGCGGACTTTTTGACTGCCGTGCTGCAGGGCCGGTGGTCCACCGCCTGGAACACCATGGCCGCCACCGTTACCGCCGTATGGAGCAAAATTACTTCGACCATTCAAAGCGCGGTCAGCGGTATTTTGTCGGTGGTGCGGGGCATGGTCAGCGGCATTCAAAGCGCCATCAACGGGGTGCTGTCCGCCATCGGTTCGGTGCGCAGCGCGGCGGGCAGCGCCATCGGTTCGGTGATGGGCTACAGCCTGCCCGCAGGTTTGCCCATCGTGGCCGGGCTGGAAAATCTGTCGGTACCGGCGCTGGCGACAGGCGCGGTCATCCCGCCCAATCGCAAGTTTCTTGCCATGCTGGGCGACCAGCGTGCGGGCACCAACGTGGAGGCTCCGCTGGCTACGATCCAGCAGGCAATGGCCGAAGTTTTGGCCGGTTGGAATGGCGCAAACGACAGCCAGCCCATCAACGTCTACATCGGCGAGGAACTGCTGGACAGCGTTATCGCCAACAGCGAGCGGCGGCGCAGTCTGCGCAGCGGCGGGAGGTGAGTGACATGGATATTTTACTCATCGGCGGCGTGGCACTGCCCGCCCCCAACGAGTACAAGGTGCAGCTGAACGACCTGGACAGCAGCGACACCGGCCGCACCGAGGACGGCGTGATGATGCGCAACCGTGTGCGGGAGGGCATTGCCAAAATTTCCGCCAGCTGGGCGGCGGTTTCCACCGCAGACTGCGCAAAGATATTAAACGCGGTAAAGCCGGAAAGCTTTGATGTTTCGTATTTTTTTGGCGAGATGCGAACGGCAAAAATGTATGCGGGCGACCGCAGCGCGGATTTGGTTGCCGCCCGGGAGGGGCAAGGCGTTTGGAATGTGGCGGTGAGTTTGATTGAGTTTTGAGATTTGATGGTGGTGGTCAGGCCGCACAGCCGCCCATGAAACCAAACGGTCAAACGGAAAGGATAAACTACAAAATGTACGATGTACCAAAAGAATATCAAACCGCGATCCGTTTGCCGACCCGAACGGATCGGCTGGCGGGTAAGCTCATTTTGACCGATGGCAGTACGCTTTCGCTGACCGACAGCGCGGTCATTGCCGGGTCGGTCAGCGTGGACAACCAGTGCGTGTCCGGGCAGGAGCTGGCCTTCGGCAGCGTGTACATGGGGCAGGCCTCGCTACAGATGCGCACGGCGCTTTCCAGTGTGGCTTTTTACGATGCAGCGTTGCAAATTGACTATGAAATCCAGCTGCCCGATGGCATCTGGTACACCCTGCCGGTGGGCCGCTACACGGTGGCCGAGGCCGAGCGCAGCGCCGCCGTGGTCAGCCTGACCGCCTACGACAACATGCTGAAACTGCAGCGCAGCTTTTCCGGCAGCGTGATTCTGGGTGACGCTTACACAATGCTGACCCAGATTGCGGACACCTGCGGCGTGGAACTGGCCCAGACCGAGGCCGAGATCCAGGCGCTTTCGCCCAACGCTGAACTTTTGCGCCAGTTGGACAGCAATTACCGTGTCTCCACCTGGCGCGACTGCGTGGGAGCCATTGCCCAACTGCTGGCCGGGTTTGCCACCATCGACCGGTTCGGCAGGCTGAAAATCTGCCAGTTTGGAGAGACACCCTGCGTAACACTGGGAGAAAATGCACGCACAAACGCAAAAATATCTGACTTCTCCTGCCACTACGCCGCGCTGGTCATCGAGACAGACAACGAAACTTTCACCTCGGACATTGAGGGGGACAGCGGTCTGGAAATGACAATTTCCGACATGCCGCTGGCGGAAAGCGGTACCACGGAGGTGCGGCAGGGGATATGCGATGCTGTGTTCGACAAGCTGAAAATGCTTGACTACACGCCCGCCACCGTGACCATGCCCGGCGATCCTGCGCTGGAACTGGGCGACCGCGTAGCACTGCCCACCAAGGACACCACGCCCGAAACGCTGGCGACCCACCTGGTGTGGAAGTTCCGTGGAGGCATGACGCTGAAAGGCGTAGGCAAAAACCCATACCTGGCAGGCGCGACCAAGCGCAGTGATGCCCAGTTGCGCAGCCTGCAAAAGCAGGCCGATGCGAACAAGATCATCTACTACAGCTTTACCAACGGCTCCGACCTGACGGTAAAGCCCGGCAAGGAGACCAACGCCGTAAACTTGACTTTTGTTACTACGCAGGATACCTCGGCTATGTTTTTAGCCCAGTTGTTGCTGACAGCTCAGCCGGATATCGAGGTGGTGAAACTACCTGTAACAGACGATATTGTGTCTGATTTTAGCGGGACGGCTACGCTGGAACAAGACACCGCCCTGACGCTGACCGTGCGGTACTACCTGGATAATATTCTTATTGACAGCTTCACCCCGGCGCAGCGTTTGGTGCGCGGGGTACATGCGCTGACGCTGTTTTACCCGTTCCCGGACTTGAAGGGCGCAGCCCTCCACCGCTGGAGTGTGCGCCTGCTGTGCGAGGGCGGCACGGTGAAAATCGCCAAAGGGCAGATTCGTGCCACCATCACCGGCCAGGGCATGGCCGCGGGCGATGCCTGGGACGGCACGCTGGAGTTTGAGGAGCTGGTCGGCCGCACGACACGGGCGGTCGTGGCCCGCAAGGTGCCGGCGCTTAAAGAGACCATCCAGGTAGGCACACAGAAGCCTACCGGCAGCATCATCACGGAGACCATCGCCAAGATGCCGCGCAAGGCACCGACAAGAATTATTCTGTAGGAATTGAGAGGGGGAACTTTACCATGCCCATCCATGGTCACACCAAAATCGAACTTACCAACCAAACCACCGGCGAGGTGGAAATCATCGAGAAAGACAACATTGTAACAAACGCTGTATCGCAGATATTTAACGCGTTCAACGGCATGGCGCTGCTGCGGGAGGCCAACGCCAACGGTGAGCAGGGCGGTACCGGCGAGCAAGGCTGGGAGCTGATGGAAAGCCTTTACGGCGGTATTTTGCTGTACGACACCGCCCTGGGCAGCGACCCGGACACCCTGTTTGCCCCGCCGGAGGCCACCCTTGTGGGCAGTGGTGTGCCCAAGGTGCTCAACAACGGCAAGGGCCTGCAGCGCGGCAGTTTTAACAGCGCTGAGAGCAAAACTGACCTTGAAAACGGCGTAGTAACGTTTGTTTACGACTTCGCCACCAGCCAGGCCAACGGCATGATCGCATCCGTCTGCCTTACCAACCGCTACGGAGGCTTTTTTGACGAGAGCGAGACCGCCCTGGCCGCCGTGGACGGCTCCAACACCTCGCGCTACTACAACAGCACCCTGTTCGGGCAGGAGACCATTTTTCCCAACGCGGCGGGCCAGTACGACAGCTACCTCTACGGCCGCCCGTTGTACGCCGACCCGGAAGCCGATGAGATGGTTTTTGCGGCTATCACTGACAGCAAGCTGGTGCTGCGCCATGCCGCTGCTTTGACAACCGAGATTGATTTGTTCAATCCGGTTGGCACGACCCGCGTCAAAAAGACCGAGGAACTGGACCTCTCGGACCTGATGCAGACCACCGGCCACTACTACAATGCCGTGGGCTACGATGTGGACGCTGACCAGATTTATGTCGTAAGTACGCCGAACAATAGCGAGCAGATGAAAACCACCGCCCTTATCCGCGTGCGCACCTACGACCGCAAGACCCTGGCGGCCAAAACCTACGAGTTCACCAACCCCACCGGCGTGGTGCTGGCGGGCCAGGTGGGCGGCATCTCGCCGGGGCTGCGCAACACCGGCCGCGTACTGGGCGGCTGCCTGTTCATGGCCGGGTACACCAGCTCGCCCAACACAAAAGCGGTGCCGTTTTACAAAATTCCGCTGTCCGACCCCAGCAACGTCACGGCCATTATCACCCACGACCTGCTGATGCCCTGTTTCCAGGATATGCACGATGGGCGCATCTACTTCATGGGCAGCAAGTACACCGCCAAGGCCACGGTGCTGAACACCGCCACCAACGAGATGCGCGCCATGGAATGCTGCTACACCGGCGACACCTACCCCTGCCTGGCCGTGCCCGTGCTGGGCCAGCCGGTGGTGCCCTACATGGTGCAGTACAACAGCAACTCCGGCAGTGCGCCCAGCGCCGTACACCAGGGCATCCGCCGCAACTACCTGGCTACCATCAACGATCTGGACGCGCCTGTGCAGAAAACAGCTGATAAAACGATGAAAATTACCTACACACTGCGCAAGGAGGAGAACTGATATGCAAGGCATTTTTGCGGGGCGCACCCAACTGCGCTACCCCTACGGTCGCTACGGTTACACCCGCAGCGGCGGGAAAATCTGGCACGGCGGCATGGATATAGTCGGATTGGATTCGACTGATATACGCATGCCGTATTATAAAAACAAACGAATTAGCGGTAAAGTCATCCGCGCCCGTCGCGTGACAGACCACAGTAACAAAACCTGGGAGTGGGGCTGGTATGTCTGCGTTCAGTTGGACTTCAACCAGACCCCCGATGACGTGAATTTTTTGTATTTTTGCCACTGCCGCGAACTGAAAGTGACGGTGGGACAAAAAGTTTCCAGCGGCGACCTGCTGGCCGTGATGGGCCAAAGCGGCAACGCGGCGGGCGGCTACGACCACTGCCACCTGGAGGCACGCGCCACGGCCACCGGCAAGGGCCTTGACCCCAGCCAGTACGCGGGCTGCCCCAACGCGGTTGGCGTGTACGGCGAGAAACCGGGGAGCGCTGACGAGGAAAAGAACACGGAAAGCGCCGATGCGGCGAAAAAATTGCAGCTGGTTACGGTAGGGCCTATCAGCCAGGGCGATGCCGATGCGGTGTATGCGGTGTGCGTTAGTCGTGGGCTGGTAGCTGCTGGTTTGTACAAAAGTGAATGGAGTGTGTGAAGATGAGCGAAAATTTGGACAAGAAAAACGGATTTTTGTATGCAAAAGCCGCCGTGGCCGCGTTGTGCGGGGCTTTTACGGCGGCGTTTGGGTGGCTGGGCTGGCTGGTGCTGGCCTGGGCGGCCTGCATGGCGCTGGATTGGCTTTCCGGCAGCGCGGCCGCCGCCAGCAGGGGAGAGTGGTCCAGCGCCGCCGCCCGCGCGGGCATCTGGCACAAAGCCGGCATGGTGGTAGTGGTTTGCGTGGCCGCGCTGACCGACTTGGTTTTAAACGTGGCGGTGGAAAACCTGCCGGTTTTTGGAGATGGTTTGGCGTTTGAGGGAGTCGTCCTGCCGGTGGTGTTGGTGTGGTATATTTTTACCGAGTTGGGCAGCATCGCCGAGAATGGCGCGGCGATGGGGGCACCGGTACCCGATTGGCTGCTTTCTCTCCTTGCAGAAGGCAGGGACAAAGCGGGGAGTAGTGCGGCAGACCGGTGACACCCTTTTACAGCGTCATTCTTCCGGAAAAATCCCATGATAAAAGGCCCTGCCGTAAGGTAGGCAGGGCCGGGATGGCAGATATTCAATTAAAAATACGGGCTTTCATCTGGCGGGTCAGCGCGGTCAGTTCGTGAATCTGCGTGGATTATTCCTCAAAATAGGTGATCTTCAGCAGTTCTTCGGGGGTGGTCACGCCGTCACGCACAAGGGCCAGGGCGCTTTCCCGCAGGCTGCGCATACCCTGATTTTTCCGCGCAGCTTCGGTCATTTCTTCCATGGTCGCGCCGTCTGCGATCATGCGGCGCAGCTCCTTGTTGATGACCACCATCTCGTGGATCGCCACACGGCCCTTGTAGCCGGTGCCGTTGCACAGGGGGCAACCCGTGCCCCGGCTGACAAACGGGATGCTCAGCCCCAGCAGTTCGGCTTCGGTCTCGGTCACCGGCACTTTCTTGGCGCAGGCGGGGCAGACGCGGCGCATCAGGCGCTGGGCCACCACACCGGCCAGGGAGTTGGCGATCATGTACCGTTCCACACCCATGTCCTCTAAACGGACAATGGACGATAGAGCGTCGTTTGTGTGCAGGGTGGAGAACACCATGTGGCCGGTGATGGCCGCACGAACCGAGATGGACGCGGTCTCCGCATCGCGGGTCTCGCCCACCATGATTACATCAGGGTCTTGGCGCAGCAGGGCGCGCAGGCCGCTCTCAAAGGTCAGGCCCGCCACGTTGTTGACCTGGGTCTGATTGATGCGGTCCAGGTTGCGTTCCACGGGGTCTTCGATGGTGGACACGTTCACCTGCCGCTGGGCGATGGCTTGCAGCACCATGTACAGGGTGGTGGTTTTGCCGCTGCCGGTGGGGCCGGTCAGGTAGACGATGCCGTTGGGGCGGTCCAGCAGCGGGCGGAACCGCTTGTAGGTGTCATCGTCCATGCCAAAGTGGTCGGCATGCTCAATGCGGGTGTTGGTGGCAAGCAGACGCAGCACGGCTTTCTCGCCAAACACAGTGGGGAAAATCGACACACGTACGTTGATATCCGGCCCGGTCTCAAGGCGGGCGCGGAAGTGCCCGTCCTGGGGGATGCGGTGCTCGGCAATGTCCAGGTTGGACATGATCTTGATACGGGCAATCAAAGGCTGGTGCAAAGCGCGCTGCAGCGTTACATAATCGATGATAACGCCGTCAATGCGCATGCGCACGTTCGTTTCGCCCTCAAACGGCTCGATGTGGATATCCGAAGCGCCGGTGGTGACGGCGCGCTGGACCAGGCTGTTCAGCAGGCGGATGATGGGCGCATCGCTGTCGCCGCCCTCGTCGGTCATGTCCACGGCGAACTCCTCGCCGCGGGCGGCGGTTATGTTGATGCTGTTGGCCTTGCTGGCGGCTTTGCGGGCGCGCACCTCGGCGTAATAATACTGGATGCTGCGGCGCAGGGGTTCCAGCTCCGCCAGTACGATCTCCGGCTCCATGCTGGTCAGCTGGCGGATATCCTCGATGGCGTAGTAGTTCAGCGGGTCGTTGGCGGCAATGACCAGGCTGTGCCCGTTGATGGCGATGGGCAGCATGTCGTACTTTTGGGCCAGCCCGTGGGGGACTTTCTCCACGGCGGCAATATCCACGTTGATCTGTGCAAAATCAACCAGCCGAAGCTGCAGGCGCTGGGCCAGGGCTTCCAGCACCTGGCGCTCGTTGACATAGCCAAGCTCCTGCAGTGCCTGACCGACACGCAGATTTTTGTGCTCTTTCTGGTAGGCCAGGGCGGCCATCAGCTGGTCCTGGGTGATGTAGCCAAAGTCGATCAGGACATCGCCGAGACGGATGTTGTTCAAGATACTACACTCTCCTTATCGCAGAGGATCACATTCAGCTGTACTGTATAGGTGGCGGTGTTGTTGGTGGCACCGCTGGCATCGGTGTAAGCATCGTGGCTGATCTGGACGCTTTTCAGCTGTACCGAGGGGTACTGCGCGGCCAGGTCGTCCAGCATCGTGTAGAAGCTGCTGTCGTTGCCGGTGCAGCGGAAAGTAACGGTGCACAGTTTGAAATAGTCGACTCGGGCGTAAATGCGGGTCAGCGGCGGGGCAACTTCCATCAGCACGGTATTGGTGTCGGTGGTCGCCAGCGTGGGGTCAGCGGAGTTGATGTCGGTGGGCGCGGCGGCGCTGCCGTTCTGGGTGCTGGCGATGTAGCCGGTCAGGTTCTGGGTGTCGATGGCGCTGATATCCAGCGAGAGAGGCTCCAGGTCATGCCCCAGTTCCAGGTTGGAAACCAGGGTGTCCAGGTCGCTGCTGGAAAGCAGGCCGTAGTAGTTGGCGTTAGCCTGCTGCAAAGCGGCCCAGCTTTCGTTTTTGGCGGCGGCGTTGGTGCCCGCCAGGGCAATGGTCTGTTGCATAGCGGTCTGCGCCTGCTGAGCCTCGGCCAGGTTGGCGGCAGCCTGCTCGCTGTCCGCTAGGGCCGGGGTGAGCATGAATTGCACAAAAAAGAAGATGAAAGCTAACATACCTACGACATAAAGCAGCAGCTTGTCGCGGGCGGTGATCTCGGTAGTCATGGCATCCTCCTTACAGGGTTATTCCGGCGCAGCCAGGATGCAGCGTAGGTTCAGCGTGTATCCGGCGGTCTGGTTCCGGCTGTTGGTGGACTGGTAGCCGCTGTAGGTCACGTCCGAGAATACGCCGCAGCTTTGCAGCGCCCGCACATAGGCGGGGATGTCGATGACGGTATCGGATGTGGCGTTGAATTGCAGCACCCCGGAGGCGGCATCGTAGCTGGTGAACTCCACCGTAATGCCGCTGGACGCGCCCGCTGCATCGATGCGGTTGAGCAGGCTGCTGGTCAGGTCGGGGTAGCTCGCCAGCAGGCTGGTCATGCCGTTGGCGTAGTCCGTTAAGCTATGGTAGGCGTCAGCAGCCTGCTGGTCCTGCAAAGATTGCTGATATAGCGTTAGATTTTGCTCGTCGGAGCACCAGGCCCGCAGGTCGCTGGTCTGCCCGCGCATCAGTGTGGTGTGCAAAAACACGCCGCCCCAGGCCAGCAGGCACCCGGCCACGATGATGACCCCCGGTGCTGCCTTGCGCAAAAACGCCCTGCGATCGGCATTTTTGCCCGCCTTAGCAGCCTGCTGGTATTGCAGATAAAAGTTGTTTTGTTTTGTTGCCATAAGGATGACCTCTTTATGATATATGCTGTGCGGCGGCTCGGCGGTTGTCACCGCAAGGTGGTGTCAACCGATAAACGCGCAACCCCCAAAATTACCGCCCAATCAAATTCCCTGCTGCCAAAGCAATATCCGCCAACCGTACCCCATCGGGCAGGTCCAAATTCGGTGTCTCCGGGTAGGCGGCAACGTCCAGTTGCAGCGCCCGGCAGGCGGGGAGGCAGGCGGCCAGGTCATCGGCGGTGCTGCCGCCAAAATAAACCGCTTTGATCGGGTGCTTGCTCTTGGCGGCAGTCTGGAACTGGATCAGCCCCGAAAGCTTCTGCCCGATCTCAGAGCCCGATGCCTCGGTACCGCGGGGGTTGAACAACCGGCTGCGGGTGGAGTATTTGTACTGCCCATCCTCGTACAGGCCGGCAATCAGCGAATCACCGTCAAATTGCAGCACCACAAAGCTTTTGCTGGCCAGGGCGGGGGTGGCGCGCACCAGCTTGATCTGCCCGGCCAGTGCCAGGTCGATGCTGTACAGTTTCAGCCCGCAGGCCGCGGCCAGGTTGATGTAGGTCTCAATGACCGCGCTTTCCACGCGGGTCGCCAGCACTGTGTCGGCTTTGGTCTTTTTGTCGGTGGAAAGCAGCATGTAGTCGTCCAGCGGGGCGGTCACGTCCGCGCCGCCGGTGGAAAGCTCCCGCGCCAGCACGGCCGCGCGCTTCTTTTCGCTCATGCGGGGCAGGGTCAGCACCCGGTGGTTGAACTGGCTGCCGCCCGCCGCCAGCGCCACACATTGGGTGGACAGGTTGTTGGCGGCAAAAAAGTCCTGCAGTGCGGCGGTCAGCTCGGCCTCGTTGGTGATGATGCCGTTAATCAGGCAGCCTTCCGGCAGTTCGGTCTGGCAGGCCGCTGTGATCCTGGCCCCATTCGCTGTCGGCGACCCCACCGCCGCATACACGGTACTGTTGCAAAGATAAAGCGAGGTTAAAACGGGCATAGACATTCTCCTTTAGTAGGATACCGTTTTTAATACGTTAATACGTCGAACTCGACTGCCCGATGGTGCCGTAGGATTGGTAGATGGGCAGGATGACGGCCACCACCACAAAGGCCACGATGACACCCATGATGACGATCATGATGGGTTCCAGCAGGGTGACCAGCCGCTTGGTGGCGACTTCGGCCTCAAAGTCCAGCGTTTCGCTGATGGTAGCCAGCAGTTCGTCCAGCTTGCCGGTCTCCTCGCCCACGGCGATGGAGGAAGCCATCGACTGCTCGAACCCGTCCACCAGCCCCAGCGATTTCGACAGGCTGTTGCCGGCGCGAACCTGGTCCAGCACCTCGTCAAACTGGCTGACGATCCAACGGTTGCCCACGGCATCGCGGCTGGCGATCAACGTAGCTACGATGGGGACACCGCCGGAATACAGGTTGGACAGCGTGCGGGCAAAGCGGGCGGTGCAGATTTTCCGGTTCAGCTTGCCAATGATGGGCGCATGCAGTTGCATGCGGTCCCACTGGCAGCGCACGGCGGGCTGGGTCAGCGCTATGCGGCTGCCCACCACCAAAAACGCCACGACCAGAATGATAAGCACCCAGTTGGCACTGACAAAGCCCGATACGGCGAACAAAATCGTCGTTGGCAGCGGCAGGGAATCCATCTGCTCAAACATGGGCATGAACTGGGGCACCACAAAGCCCATCAAAATCGCGACAACGCCTACGATCATGACGGACAAAATCATGGGGTACATCAGACTGTTGCCCACCTGCTGGTTGACCTTGTGCTCGCGGTCGTAGTAGCGGCCCATGCGCAGGAAACTGGCATCGATGCTGCCGGTGCCCTCGGCGCTGCGGGTCATGGAGATGAGCAGCTCCGGGAACGCGGGCGCACACTGGTGCATCGCGTCCGAAAGCGGCACACCCTTGCGCAGTTCCTTTAATAAGGCAGTGTACAGCAGTTTGGTGCGGGCGTTCAGGCCGTGCTCGTCCGCCATAATGCGGAAAGCGCGCACCAGCGGCACACCGGCCGAAAGCAGGGTGCCCAGGCTGCGGCAAAACTCCGCCAGCTCCGGTGTTTTCAGCGGGCGGTAGACGCTGGCATTGGTGCCGACCTCTTTGGCATCGGTCATGTACAGGTTTTGCTCCCGCAGGGTGATGTACAGCGCTTCGGCGCTGGCGGCCTCGGTAACACCGTGCAGTGTCTTGCCCGAAAGCGCCGTGGCTGTGTAGCGGTAACGCGGCATGGATAACCTCCGAAATTACGGTAAAACGTTATAAAAACCGGCAGTACCATGCAAGCACGGGATCGCCGAAAAGCAGCGCCAGCACAATGCCAGCGCACAGGAATGGTCCAAAAGCAAAGTGGTCTTTTTTGTCAGCCTTGTGGGCGGCCAGCAGGTAGATGCCGTAAAACCCGCCGCCCAAAATGCCAAAAAACATCGCCAGTACGGTATGCTGCCAGCCCAAAAACAGCCCGGCAGCGGCCATCAGCTTAATGTCTCCGCCGCCGAACGCCCCCGGAATCACCAGGCACAACAGCAGCATCGGCACACTGATGCACACCATGCCGATCAGCGCCCCGGCCCACCGGGCAGGGGAGAACAGCAGGTTCAGCACCGCCAGCACGGCCACGGCGGCGTTCAGGCGGTCGGGGATCAGCTGGGTTTCGGCATCAATGAGCGCGATGCTTAAAAGCACCCCGCAGAGCGCCAGCGCCAGCAGCCCCTGCCACCGCATCCCAAACAGGCCGTCCGCCAGGGCGTACGCCGTGCCGAACCGCCAACGGCAGCCCAGTGCCAGCACACCGCCCAGCAGTTCCACCGCCAGGTAGCGCACAGGGATGGGCGCTTTGCAGTGGCGGCACCGCCCGCGCAGAAACAGCCAGCTGAACACCGGCACTAAGTCGGCGGCGGTCAGCGTGGCCCCGCACTGGGGGCAGAAACTGCGGCCGGTCAACGGATTTTTACCCAGCGGCAGCCGCCAGGCGACCACGTTCATAAAGCTGAACAGCGCCGCCCCCAGCAAAAAAGCGATGAGGCTCAGCAGGCATTCCACCAGCAGCATCATGCGCCCTCCCATCGGTCAAAGTGGATGCGCTGCTCGGCCCGCCAGACGGTGTAGCCAGTCTCGGCATCGTACAGCGCACGCATTTCGCCCTCGGTGTACAGCAGTTGCTCGACGGTGTAGCCGTCCTCACTGATTTGCAAAAGGGTCACGGTGCCGGGCAGCATGCCCAGGGATTCAATCTGGTCGGCGATGCCCTCGGCGAAGCCATCGTGGCTGGACTGGTCGGCAAAGGGATTGCCGCTGGCGTAGCACTGGGCCGACACCGCGCGGGCGGCCAGTTGGGCGGCCTTGACCTGGGTCAGTGCGGCGCGGGCCTTGCCCTGGCGGTTCAGTTCGGTGTAGCCGGCCAGGCAGGTGAACAGCAGCGCGGCTGCACAGAAAGCCAGAAGCAGCTTTTCCGCCATCATGAGCAGCGGTGTATCCGGAGACCACCGGACCTTAGCGCCGATACGATCAGACAGCATCCCGCCGCCCCCTTTTCTGTTGGATTTTAACCGTCGTCCAGGCGGCGAATTTTTACACAGATAAGAGTATACTGTACCCTGCGACAATTTGCAAGGGGATTCGACAAATTTGGTGTTACATAAGAACTTATTTGTGTGAGAGCGGCGGCTTACGCTGTGCGCCATCCCCCAGAGCCTACAATGAGTGCCTGCAGCCTAAAGCAAACTACCGTATTTCCTCTTGCAACTTGCAAACTGTTATACTATAATGAATCTATCTATATTGGGGGATTCTGTCGATTTTCGTCGATGCGTATAAAACAGCCCAGCAAACTGCAAATAAACGAGGTACATTTGTGCTGCCTATTATAAAGGATGTTAAACATAAACTGCGCACTGCCCGCGGCTTCACGATGGTGGAGCTGATGGTCGTGCTGCTTATTCTTGGTATCCTGGCTGCTCTGGCGGGGGCCGGGCTGATTGCCTATATCCGCATGGCCCGGTTCGAGCATAACGAAGCCAACGCCCGCACCGTGTTCCAGACGGCCCAGATCGCCCTGACCCGCAAGGACACCAGCGGCGATATGGATACATTTTTAACGCAGCTGCGTGATGTCGGCACCCACGGCAGCCACTTCAGCGCCGATGCCCTGCAGGAACAGTACGGCGATGCCGCCGAGGAAAAGGCCAAGGACTTCAATAACCAGATCTACGCGCTGTACTACGATAAGGCCAACCCCGAAAGTGAATCCAGCCAAATGGTCCGCGACCTGCTGGACCCCTACGTCTATGACGAGTCCCTGTTCAACGCGTCCATCGTGGTGGAAGTGGACAGCCTAAGCGGCCAGGTCTACTCTGCTTTTTACGATACATCGTCCGATAAACTGCGCTTTGCCGCCGATGGCGATGCGGACGGTGCGATGCTTATCGATGACCGCAGCTACACCCACCGCCGCGGCGATTCGCTGGTGGGCTACTACTCGGCCGAGGACACCGTCAACGTGGTGGCCTTGAGCCAAACCCGCCTGAAAGTCAAAAATCCGCAGCTCATCAATAACGAGACCCTCACCTTAAACTGGAGCGGCAACAGCAAAATGGGTGACGTGGATACCATCTACGATGCCGAATTTTACAGCGCCGCCGATGGTGTCCGCCTGTTCAAGCTGGAGATCGTCTGGGCGGATGTGGAGCCCAACCGCAACGCCAAAATCAAGGTCTACTGGCCCACCACGGACGGCACCGGCTGGCAGGAAGGGTTTGACACCTACACCTTCCCCCTAAGCTACAGCAAGGGCCGCTTTATCCTGACGCTGGACGCAATGTGCGATGCCAACCTGCTGCGCGCCGCCGAGAATGACGGGGCCGACCTGACCTCCACCAAGACCACGCTGTTCAGCATCACCCGCCTGACCAAGGACGCGAAGGACATCTACGTGGAGATGAAGGCCCGCCCCAACGTAAACTTCCAGGATGCCTACACCGAGAGCAAGAAAGTACGCTCCAACACCGAAAACACCCTGTTTGCCGCAGGCAGCACCCCCACCGATGCCACGCTGAAATACTTCCGCCACCTGTACAACCTGCGGTGGGTCACCGGCGGCAATTACACCTTTAATAATAAATCCCTGCTGGCCGCTAACCAGAACACCACCCTGGACTGGACGGACGGCAGCGTCACCGTCTACTGCGGCGTAAGCGCCAACAGCGACCCCGTGGCCAAGGTGCCCAGCCGCACCGGCGAGGTCGTGGCCTGGCCCACCATCCCCACGATTGCCAAGGACGTTACCCTCACCGGCAGCACCAGCGGCAGCGGCCATGTGGTCATCAGCAACCTGCAATTGCGGGGCAGCTCCATCGCGGCCAAGGAGTGGAACCATGCCCCCGCACAGTATAAAGCCCGCGACCACTACGTAGGTCTGGTGGGCGAAAACAACGGTACACTGTCCAAAATCACCCTGCGCGACCCCGATGTGCAGATCAACGCCGAGGTCAAAGCCAGCGGCGAGCAAAACGACACCGCCATGGCGATGGATGCCAACGGCACCCAATACCTGCAGCCGCTGGCAACGGATGACCCCGACTACCGCCAGGAGATCTGGTCGGTGGGCGCGCTGGCGGGCGTGGATACCGGCAGCCTGACCAACTGCACCATCGACCGCAGCAGCCGCCGCGGAGCCGAGGCCAAAGTCACGGCGGCACTGACTTTCAGCAGCGAAACCACCAGCGAAAAGCGGGTGGACGGCACCAGCATCCAGGACGAACCCCACGGCATCGGCGGGCTCGTCGGCTTTGCCATGCCCGAAAGCGGGGCCAAGCTTACCAGTCTGACGCTGGACCAGAACGTTACCGTGGCGGGTATCTTCCAGGATGAGGATGCCGCCGCCAACCCCGGCACCGCCGCCAATACCAGCGCCGATGCCGCCGAAAAAGCGCGGTATAACGCCATCGCCAACGAGGACACCGCCCAAACCCTGTGGCGCGCCGTGGGCGTGGGCGGCGTGGCCGGTGTGCTGGACGCTACCAACCTGGCGGGCAGTCAGAACGCCGCCAGCCTGGCCGATATTACCAACAAATCCACCGTGGTAGGCAACGCCTTTGTGGGCGGCATCACGGGCAACCTCTACGCCGCCGACAGTGGGGCAGGGGAGGAGTCCAACACCCTCACCGGCCTGGCAAACCAGGGCACGGTGCTGGCCGGAGCCAACTACCAGGGCGGCACCGCAGGCCAAAGCAAGGTGCTGGGCCAGTTCTTTGGCGGCATTGCGGGTTACGCCCGCAGCCTGGTGCTGGACGAATGTCACAGCGCCACCCGCAGCGGCCTGAGCGAGACCACCCTGACCAACCTGGTGCAGGCGGGCTACACCGCCGCCGGTGCCCTGACCGAGAGCAGCCCCCTCAAGGGCGACTTTGTGGGCGGCCTGGTGGGCTTCGGCCGCGATATCCAGATGACCAACTGCTATACCGAGTCCGGCTATGTGCTGGGCCGCAGCTTCGTGGGCGGCTTTGTCGGCGGCTTCGTGGGCAGCGACCTCTACACCAAGGGCGGTACCAACAACAGCTATGTGTTCGGCAACCGTTACGTGGGCGGTATCGTCTCGGTCAACGGCCTGAACAGCACCATCGAGAACATGACCAACAAGGGCCTGGTTGCGGGCCTGGGTGCCAATGCGGCCTACGTGGGCGGCATTGCGGGTGTCAACGATGCCTCCTGGGGCGTACAGGACGGCACGGCCCTTGCCGCCACCGCCACTGCAAAACTGCTGGACAGCGCCAACAGCATGTCCACCGTTGAGGTGACCGACCGCAACAAGATCGCCCTGCTGCAGCAGCTCAGCCGCACCAAGGACGGCACGGCCCACTATGCGGATTTTGTGGGCGGCGTGGCCGGTTACAACGGCACCAACGGCCAGATCACCTGGCGGAAAGACTCCGACAAGGGTGCGACCCTGGGCGCGGTGCTCTACGGCGGCAGCTTTGTGGGCGGCGTGGCTGGCTACAATGATGCCACCGCCGCCATCACCAACGAACACACCACCATCCCCAGCGTCACCGGTACCATCGTGGCTACCGGCGACTGCGTGGGCGGTGTCATCGGCCTGAACGGCGCGGCCGCCCTGCCTGCCGTGCAGGTCAGCGCCAACCGCATCGAGGGTGTCCACTTTGTGGGCGGTGTCATCGGTGCCAACCTGCCCGCAGAAACGTTTGCTTTCGTCAATGCCGGCGGCACGGCGGCCAAAGCGGCCACCATCGGCACCGGCCGCCTGGTGGCGGACGGCGTAGCGGGCGGCATCATCGGCTACAACCGGGTCGTCAACGCAGATACGCTGAAAAAAGCCCTGGCGCAGAACGAAAAGGACGCCGCCGCCCAGACCCTGGGCAAAAACCTGCAGACCCTGCTGCCCACCTTTGACGGCGGCAAAGCCCTGGCCGAGCCGACCCTGACCCAGAACACCACGGTCAGCGCCATCACCCTGAAGGGCCTGAGCAACCAGTTCAACATCTACGCCAACGCCTACGTGGGCGGCATCATCGGCTACAACGCCGCCGACACTACCCTTACGCTGGTCAGCGCCAACAACGGCAACGCCAGCCAGGCGCAGTCCTACGGCGGCCTGGCCCTGGGCACCCCGGCGGATGCCGCCAACGGCGCGGCCTACATCCTGGGCAACGGTGTCTCTCTGGGCGAACTGGACCACGACCACAACGGCTACTTTGCGGGCGGCATCATCGGCTACACCACGGCCCGCACCACCCTGCAAAACTGCACCAACTACGGCGGCGTACAGCACCCCGTGGCGGCGGGCGGCCTGACCGGTGTCAACGATGGCACCATCACCGGCGGCATCATGGCGAACTCCATGGGCAACCAGCAGGAGGGCTACCGCTACCTGGGCGGCATCGCGGGCATCAACAACGGCACCATCGAAAACTCCGCCCCGGCGGCTTCCAGCAGCATCCGCGGCGGCGTGGATATCGGCGGTGTGACCGGTTATAACGGTAAAAATGGCGTTGTCACGCTGGATTCTGCCTATGGCAATGTCTACGGCATCACCGCCACCGGCGGCGTGGCCGGTTACAACCTGGGTAAGATCACCGCCCAAAGCGTGACGGTCAAAGTCAGCGGCACCACCCAGACCGGCGGTGTGGCAGGCTTCAACGCCAAGGGGGCAACCATCGGCGGTGCGAAAGCTGCGGATGCAACGAAAATCGAGAGCGGCACCACGGTGACCTCTACCAACGAGGGCGGCGGCGCGGCAGGTGTCAACTACGGCAACATCCGGGGTGTCACCAATCTGGCTGGTTCCATCCAGATTGTCAATCAGTACGCAGGCGGCATTGCGGGCCGCAACTACGGCAGCATTGCAAATAGCAGCCATGGTGCAAACGGAACATCTGACAAAGTGCTGTATACCGGCGGCGGCTATGCGGGCGGCATCACCGGCTGCAACGAAGCTGGCGCAACGGTGGAAGGTGTAAGCGTGTATGGCCGTGTCACCGCCGCCAACGGTGAAGCCGGCGGCGTGACAGCGCACAATTATGGCTACATCAATACGGCTGTTTTGCGTGGCACGACGATTCGCGGCACCTCTGCGGCCATTGGCGGCATTGCAGCGGTCAATGAACATGACGGCAACGCTGGCTACAACGCACAGGATGCAGTCATCGAAAATGCCACCCTGTGGACAAAGAGCGAAACCTTCGGAAAAGTAACTCTGTACGGCCCGGCTACCCGTGTGGGTGGTCTGGTTGGTTATAACGCAGGTACGGTGAAAAACAGCGATGTGGAAGCTGACTCCCTCGACCTCTCCCACCTGACCGCCAGTGACAGCACCGTTACGGCGGGTGGCGCGCTGGGCGAGAACACCGGCCGGGGCGAGGAACTGAAAGTCCTGACCAACCTGACCGACAGTATGGCAAAATATCTCAATCTGGGCGGCGTTGCTGGCAGCAGCAGCGGGGCTCTGGTTTCGTGCAGCTATACGGGCCAGATCGGTACCGGCATCACGGCGGGCTTTACCACCGTGGGCAGCACGGTAGGCGGCATCGTGGGCAGCAATGACGTAGTGTATAACACGGACGGCACCCCCGCCGCCACCGGCAGCGTGGAAGGCTGCACTGTGGGCTACATCAACCTGCAGGTGCAGGGCGCGTCCAACGTAGGTGCCAGCCAGGATGCCGCTACCAAGATGAACAGCGCCGCCCACATCGGCGGCATTGCGGGCTGCAACCGCGGCAAGATTGAGGGCAGCACCGTGGGCACGGCCGACACGATGGGCAGCATCATCACCGCGCGCCACGGCTTTGTGGGCGGCGTGGCCGGTTCCAACAGCGGCACCATCACCACCAGCGGCGGCAAGGACACCCAGGAACTTGTGGAAAAGATCAACGACTGGCTGGCCGTGCCCTATAAAGAGGTGATTACGGACGGCGTAACTACCAAAGTGGTAGACACCGACAAACAAAACGCCAACCTGAACCAGATGGTTCGTGTGCTGACCGGTGCGGCCAGCGGCGAGGACGAAAAGACCCTGCAGACCCGGTTTGCCGCCATGAAGGGCATTGACCCCCTGACCAGCGGCAGCAAGAGCTACAATAATGTGTATACCAGCGACCTTGGCAGCAACCAGCTGACGGTCTCGCTGCACGGCGGCAATAAAAAGGACGATTTCGCCAACGGCTACCTGGGCGGCATCACCGGCTTTAACGATGTCTCCGGCCAGATCACCGACAGCGCCAGCGGCCAGTGGTTCGTCTATGCCGATAATATCAACCAAAGCTGGGGTGCCGTGGGCGGCATCATCGGCCAGAACGAATCCAACGTGGATTCCACCAGCGGCCTTGTCAACTTTGCCGCCGTCCGCCGCTTTGTGCGCAGTACGCAGAACGATGATGATAACAACAGTGAAAACGAGAAATACTCTACCGATGCCAACCTGGTGGATAACTACGTAGGCGGTGTTATCGGTACGCAGGAGAACCGCACCGGCGATCGCTGGACGCTGGAAAAGTGTGTCAATATCGGCACGGTGTTTAACAGCCGTTCCAACAACGCAGGCGGTGTGTTGGCTTACTGGCTCAGCTACGGCGGTACGCTGAATAACTGCTATAACTTTGGTACAATCACTACCAACTCCAACAACGGCAACAGCTCCGGCACCGTCGGCGGCATAGTGGGCTACTTCAACCAGCCCATCGCCGGCACGGCGGCCAACCTGTATCGCTGCAGCAACTATGGCAACGTGAATAAGATGTCCTACGGTGCCAACGATGTAGGCGGCGTTTTTGGTAAGGTACAGCTGGCGGATGACCATAACAGCGATGCCATGACCATCAATATCATAGAGTGCGTCAACGGTGCCAACGTGCAGCTGAAGGCAGCATCGATGTCTGTCGGTATCTTCTGCTACATTGGCCCGTGGAAGGCTATCCCCAACGTAGAGGTCAACATTGACCGTTGCCGCAACTACTGCACCGAAATGTGGGGCATAGAGCGTTCGGCTGGCATTTGGGGCAACCGCGGCAACGGCAGCACATCCGACAAAGTCACCAGCGTTACAAACTGCTTCTCCCTGTATAAGAGCAAGAACAACGACGGAAAAGACTGGTTCCCGATTGCCTATCGCCGGTTAAACACTGAAATGCTGACAGGCCACAACAACTACTACATGCAGCTGGATATGAGCTTTGACGGCTATTCCGGCATTGACGGCCTGCAAGAGGGTCTGGGCCGTACCCCTACTAAGGGCGGATGGACAGATGGCGACAAGGAAACCGAAGCGGGCGGCATCGCGACCACCGCTGTAAATGCGCACCGCCTGTACGCCGGTGTGGACGGCGGTGCTGATGCGGACCAGGATGGCGACAACTACTATCACTTCTTTGCCATGCTGCCCCAAATCAATTCTGGCGGCAGTCCGTCAATCCCGATGTCGGCTGTTACGAACAACAGTTCGTATATTGCCGTGCTGCCGGGACAGAACTTCTCGGACGCCTCGGCTACGCGTTACATCCTGGCAAGTGATGCCAAGGATATGACCCTGTACCCGGTGCCGGAGAATTGGAATAGCGGCTACGTGGGTAAGATTTTGCTTCTCTTCGATGATGTCAACGGCGATGGCAAGACCAGCAAGGAGGACATCACCGATGAAGTCCTGCAGCGCTACTACACCAATCTTCTGGACAGCAGCGCCCCCGATGCCCCCATCAACCTGCAAGTCATCCGCAGTGATGCGTCCGGTGACGAGGATTCCACCCAAAATGTCTACGGCCGCTACGCTGTGACCTGGGATGCCCCCACCACCGGCAGCCCGGCCATCTACTACCATGTCACCGTCTACGAGACCGATGAGAACGGCAACCGCCTGGATCAGGACCCCCTGCTGGAAGCCGATGCCTACGACACCCGCTTTACCTTTGAAAGCAAAGCCGAGTGGCAGGGCCGCTACTTCCAGGTCAGCGTGGCCGGTGTCAACAGTAAGGATACCGGCACTGCCGCAGTTTCGGACACGATGCAGTTTGTCCGCGCCCTGCCTACGCCCGAAATTCAGGTGCGCCTGATGCCTACGCCGGAGCAGGGATATAATCTCCGATTCAGCCAGATGCTGGTGCTGACCAACGCCGATGCCTATGATACTCTGATGGAGAACGCGGGCTTGAAGAACTGGACGGTTACGGTCAATATACCGGATGAGGGTACCTTTACGTTCAGCAACGGCAATACTGCGCCACGGCGCCTGGAAAAAGATCTGGGCAAGAGTAAGCGTATTACCGCTGTGGCAACTTCGACAGACACTAGCTGGATGCGCTCCGGCCAGTATGACGAAACCTCCTATCTGCCGATATGCTGGTCTGGCGGCAACCCCGGTCTGGCACCGGGCACCCTGACCAAGTCGGTCGACATCCAGGGTTCCACCATCGATGACCTGACGGTGACGACTACGTTGAACTTTGCTGCCGGCACCAGCAGCATCACCCCCACCTACCGTGTCATGCTCATGGCCCGCTACCTGGGTGACGAGACCATCACACTGAACGACACGGATGTCTCCCTCAACGGTCAGTACATTACGCTAGCCGCCCGCCAGACGGTTGTGCCCAACAGCGATACCACCTTTACGTTCACCAACCTGCCGGACGATACCCTGACCAACTACGATAGCTGGACGGTCGTGGCTGTGCCTGTCAACAGCGGTTTGGGCGATGTGGTTACCCGTTGGGATATCACCGATGCCGAAGCCCTGGCCGCGCTGCAGGCTTCCAGCGCCAGCCGCCCGGCGGCCTGGTATGGCGGCCTGGAAATCGTGCAGGAAAGCAACGGTTACAGCTTTGCTAACCTGACCCCGCTGTATTTTGTCAACAGCAATGCCAGCGATTACAGCAACTGGGTAAGCGCTGCGGCAAACCAGGTCCTGTTTGAGCAAAACAAACTCACCGTTGCCCAGGCCCCGCAGCTGACGGGCGTACCCGCTGATGGCATCCTGTACGAAAACTACGATAAAGCCCTGCTGGAAAGCGATAACCAGCTGGCTTACACCTTCACCTGGGTTCAGCCAGATGAAGCGACCAGCGGCGGCAGCACCAACTACAAGCTGACCCTCTACGGCGTGACCGAGACCAGGGATGCGGACGGCAACGTGATTTCCACCGCCGAGGAGACCATCACCCTGCCGGACGATGCCAACAGCAAAGTCCGGTACGCGGATGACACCTACAGCTATACCCTCAATATCGATACCGACCTTGCGGGCGGCAGCAACAGCTGGCGCTTTGATAAAGTGCGCCTGCGCGTCACCCGCGATACCACCAACACCAGCCAGGGCATCGGCGCGGCGGCTACCGACAGCTATACCGTGCTGCGCCGCCTGCAGCAGGTGGGCGAGCCGGAAAGCGTCATCTACGTGGACACCGGCAACGCCGAGCAGGTCCGCTACCAGATCAGCTGGCCCGCAGTCTCCGATACCCGCGTACACCACTACGAACTGTACGCGCAGGTGCAGGATGCCAACGGCAATCTGGGCGATGCCTTCCCGCTGTACCCGGCGGACGGCGACAGCACCACCCTGATCCAGACCACCCAGACCATCGTGAACCTGGAAGCCTACCAGGGCAAAACGCTGGTGTTCTACGTGGTGGCCTGCCCGGAGGATGCCGATACCTTGGTGCTGCGCAGCCCCAACGGCGAAGCCAGTGCCCCGCAGACCATCATCCACCGCACCGGAGCCCCCGCTATCAGCGATGTCAGCTTCACATGGACGGGCAAGACCGTCAACGATGCCCTGCCGCTGATGACCGCTTTCTGCAGCGACCTGACCATTCAGATGCAGGTGGACAGCGCCAACGCCGCCAGCTACTTTTTCACCGGCTACCTGTTTGACAGCGAGACCGACTATAACGAAGCCTGCCGCCTGGCAAACGCCTGGATGGCTGACCCCACCAAGGTCAACCTGGATGCCCTGAACGCCGCCCTGGCAAACGGCACCTGCATGATCCCCGAATCCTCCAAGACCGTGGGCAGCGAGACCCAGGTGGGCGGCGGCACGGTGTCCTACACCGTCACACCCAACGCCAACGCCTTTACCATGCACCCTGCCGATGCCAACCGCTACCTGCTGCCCGCCCTGCGCGCCATGGTAGCCAACAGCGAGACCGAGACGACTTCCTCCTCCTGGAAGTTCTACGTACCGACCGATTACGACACCGCAGCGGGCGCTTTGCACCTGCCCCAGATCAAGTTGGACAAGCCGGAAAAAGACGGCAACCCCAGCCTGACCTCGGTGAAATCCACGGTGGAGGGCAAGCTGTACGGCACCGACGATGAACCGTGGGAGCCCACCAGCGCGCAGATCACCATCAACCAGTACGCCGTGCAGTGGCCCGCCGTCAACGAGTACACCGACACGGACGGCACCACCCGCAACTTTGCCGAGACCTACCGCTTCACCGTTACCACCGGCGCAGATATGCCCGATACCGACCCCAACAAGGACGAGTACAGCATCCGCTTTACCGTGGCCCCGGCGGATACCACTGTGGAAAATGACGATGGTACGATTACAGACATCCATCGCGGCGAAATTCTCAAAGTGGAAAAACTGCCCGCCGGCTTGACCGATGAGGACGACAATTGGCTGGACATCACCGATGCCGCCCGCCATGTGGACAACGCAGGCACCGATGACGAAGTGACCTGGTACGACCTGAGCATTGTGCAGGTGACCCGCACCGTAACGAACGATGACGGCACGACCACCGAAGTGACCGAGCTGGTCAGCCAGCCCATCACCCTGAAAGGCCACTATGCCATTAACAACGATAACCCCAGTTACCGCATCGAGACCGTGCCCACCCTGCGCCAAGCCGAGATGACGGACTACTCCTCCGGTTACCTCGTCACCCTGCCCGACCTGACCCAGCGCGCCGATGGCGACAACGATGAGACGCGCCCGCTGGAGAAGTACACAGATAAGGTCACCGTCTGGACCGTGGGCGATGGCGAAAAGACCGCCGACTCCGATAAGCTGGAAGTCTCCCTGCGGGATACCGGCACCTAGATCATGAACGCGGACATCGCCCGCCCGGTGGTTGCCCTGGCTGATCCCCAGCCCGTGCAAAACACAGTCCTCGCTACATCCGAAACCGCCGCCCCTGCGGCCTGACCCTGCCATACTAAGTAAAGAAAGGAGGGCGCACCATGCCCCAAAAACGCAAAAACCCGCTGCGGGACCAGCAGGGCATTGCCATGATTTTGGTGCTGTGCCTGGGCGCACTGTTTGTGGCGCTGGCTGCTGCCCTTATGTACGCGGCCTCGCTGATGATGGCCAACGCCGACCGCCAGCTGCCGGAGCAGGATGTCTATGAACTGGCCGTCAGCTTCTCCGATGTGCTGGAGCAGGAACTGCTGAACTACACCGGTGCCCAGGAAAAAGACGGTGAGATGATAGAGGAAAACGACGAGAGCATCGGCTACTTCATCAATCATATCTACGTCAAAAAGGGATCTATCGATAACCCCTACGGCGATGACACTGACCATGTCTTTTACCTGCAGGCCCCCGATGGCATCGATGAGATGAGCGTCACCCTCAACAAGCACCCCAGTGACGATGTGGACGATAGCAGCAACGTGCTGGAAACCTACGAGCTGGTTATATACACCGCCAAAGAGCTATCCTCCATCCTTGAAAGTAAGGAAAGTGAGTGTTCGGAGTATGGCATCGAGGATTACGATATTTCCGTCACGGTAAAAGTTGTCAAAGGTGACGAGAGTTATTCTTATACACGTCAATACCGTCATTATGGCAGTTATCAGGTGTACTACACCCTCGACAATAATACAACGACCCAGCTGACCCGCAGTCATATGGACGGTGCGAATTCATTGGTCTTTGTCAATGCGGTCGGCGATGAAACCTATATTACGGATGACAGCACTGGAACACTTTACCTGCGCTACCGCATGGACGATGACACCGCCTGCCGCTTTACCCGCATCACCGCCGACGACCAGTAAGGAGGGCCTCATGCAAAAACTGAAAAGCGCACTGCACAACCGCCGTGGCGAAACCATTGTGGAAGTGATGGTGGCCTTTGTACTGCTCATGCTGTTTCTGGCACTGTTCACCGCGTCACTGCAGTTCGCCCGGCGGGCCTCGGCCCAGGCGCAGACCACCCGCGACAATGCCTACCAGCTTACGAAAGCCCTCTATCCGGTCAACGACACGGAAGCCGAATGGCAGGACGGTGACAAAACCACGATGGACTTCAGCCGCAGCAACCGCACGGCCTTTTCCGTCAAAGATGTCCAGCGGCAGACCATCCAGGTCACCACCGAGGACGGCACCACCCACACCTTTACCCGCTACTATAAAGAGGACACGACCCCATGACCACCCCGCTGAACAACAAAAAAGGTACCACCCTTGTGGAGTTGATCGTCTGCCTGGTGCTGCTGGCGCTGTTCGGCACGGCGGCGGTCACGCTGGTCAAGCCCTGCGCCGAAGCCTACATCGAAGTACAGCGGCTGACCCGCGCCCAGAACCTGGCGGATGCCCTTACCGAGACGATCCGGGGCGAGCTGGCTGCCGCTGACGGCACCCTGGCAATCGTCAGTGCCGCCACCGGTGAAGCTGATGCGGATGCCGTGCTGACTGACTCCGGCTTGAACGAGGGCACCGGCCTGCGCTTTACAGTGGAAAATAACTATGTCGAGGTGCTGGACGCCGGCTACGTGCCCCTGCTGAAAACCACGACCCTGACCCGGGACGGAACCAGCGTGGAAAAGACCCTGTATGATCCCAATGACGATACCTTTGCGGAACTGAACCGCTACCTGCACATGCGCTTTTACAAGCATGACGAGGACAAGACCGAACTGCACGAAAAATACCCCACCTACGCCTACACTACCGCCTACCCCAACGGCGACTACATGGGCCTGGTCCTCTCGGATCTGAAATTTTCCGCCCGCGGCTGGGCGCGGCGCACCGTCACCACAGAAACCGGTGATACGGAGGAAAAAATCTACCTGACCTCGCTGACCATGGAACTTACTGTGGCCCGCCCCACCACCAGTGCCGATGGTACCACCAGCTACACCCCCGTCTACACCCAGAAGGTGGTCATCCCGCTGCCCGGCTCGCCGGAGTTCCAGTAAAAAAATAGCCAATAATTTGGCAAATAAATTGTTAACGGGGCACTGGACAATCGGGTGAAAAAACAGTATACTAATAAAAATTACACCAAATAGGTGTACGCACTTTAAAGCTGAACGCATAGGAGTGACTTTGCCATGGCAGCAGATATTGAAATCAGGATGCTCGGGAAATTTGAGATTCTCATGGACGGCAAGCCGGTCCTTGCTGCACTGAAACAGTCCCGCAAAGCCACGATGCTGATCCAGTATCTGGTCTTGCAAAAGGGCGAAAAAGTGACCCACAAAGAAATTACGGATACCCTGTGGAACGGGGATCACGCCACTAACCCCGATATGGCCCTGCGCGCTATCATGCACCGTTTCCGCAATATGATCGAGGACGAGGGCCTGAAAGATCTGGAAAACTGCATCATCACCAGCCGCGGTTACTACCAGTGGAACCCCGTCATGGACTGCCACATCGATGTGTTTGAGATGGAAGCCCTGATGGAGGAAGCCCGCCGCCAGCTGAACCCCACCGCCGCCGTGGCTCGCTACGAGCGTGTGCTGGAACTGTACGCCGGTCGTCTGCTGCCGATGTCCTGCAACGAGCCGTGGGTCGAGACCCGCAGCCTGACCCTGCACGATCAGTACCGTACCGCGCTGTTCCAGGTGCTGGAATCCTGCAAGCGCAAGGGCGAGAACGAGCGCATCGTCAAGTTGTGCCGCCGTGCCATTGAGTTAGACCCCTACGAGGAGCGCCTGTACCTGGAGATGATCCAAGCCCTGGAAGCCCAGGGCTGCCACGAAGAAGCGCTGGAGTTGACCCGCCACGGCAACGCGATGGGCTGCCTGCACTATGCCGTTGAGCCGGAGCGTGTGGGTGTGGTCTCCCGTCAGGCCCGCCAGGCGGATCGCAACCTGGAAAACGATATCTCCCGCCTGGCTGGGGAACTGCCCGATGACAACAACCGCGGTGCCGTTTACTGCAGCTTTGAGATATTCCGCCAGATTTACTACATGCAGCGTGGCGTACAAAGCCGCTTTGGTGTGCCGGTTTACCTGGCTCTGCTCACTATGACCCCCGCCCAGAACGCCGATCCCGGCGAGACCGATACCATGATGGAGCAGCTGGGCGAGTTGATCCACAACAGCCTGCGCCAGTGCGATGCCATGGCCCGCTACAGCGAGAACCAGTACGTGCTGCTCATCACCGGCAACAGCAGTGCCGAGAACGGCAGCACCCCGCTGGAGCGCATCAAGGCAGCGTTCTACCGCATGCCCGCCCACAGCCGCTACCTGCTCAACTACCACATGTACGCCCCCGAACTCCACCCTACCTCCGCCGATACACGGAAACGGTAAAACGGCATGACACTCTCTCCTATGTAGGGGCGGATTCCATATCCGCCCGCTTTCATACCCCCACTCCGCGTTCAATCCTATACATTCAAGACACGCTCCGCCAAAGCGTGTCTTTTTTGTTAAATCATTGCAACTCCCGCCCCATCGTGCTACAATAGATATCAACAATGTTAAATCCGTGACAATTCGCCCCGAACTAAAAGGAGAATCCCCATGGCTTTGTTCAATTTCCATTTTGACCGTCCCGGCCCCGGTGTCTCGCCGGATGCCCCCCGCAAAAAAGGCCCTGCCCGCTTTTTCGAGATCCTGGGCCGCGACCTCATGTCGTTCTACCTGGCGGGCATGCTGGCGCTGGTCAGTGCACTACCTTTCGTGTTCGGCGTGTGGTTTGCCGTTGATACCCACTCTCTGGTGCCGCTGCTGCTGGCGGGGGTGCTGGGCGGCGTGATCGCCACGCCCCAGCTGTGCGGCCTGCTGGATACCATCCTGCGCAGCCTGCGCGATGAGCCTGGCTTCTGGTGGGCTACCTACCGTCGCGCCTGGAAACGCAACGTCAAAGCGTCTCTTTTGCCGGGTGTCGTCGGCGGCCTGCTGCTGGCTATGCAGGTCTTTACGGTGTTCCATTACGATGTTTCGGCTGGCGTGGTGCCGGGTGCGCTGCTGGCTGTAGGTCTGTTTTTGCTGCTGGGTCTGGGCGAGTTCCTGTTTGCCCAGATTGTGCTGCTGGACATGCCCTTTGCGGGTCTTGTCAAAAATTCGCTGTTCCTGTTTTTGGGCTATCTGCCCCGGGCGGCGCTGGGTGTAGTGTGGCAGTTTGTCTACTGGATCATCATTCTGCTGCTGTGGCCCGTCAGCGGGTTCGCCATGGCCCTTACGGGTCTCTGGCTGCCCGCCGTGCTGACCATGCAGGCCATCTATCCCGTCCTGGACAAGGCTTTCGACCTGGAACACCAGATCAAAGCTATCCGCGATGCGGAACTGGACAATTCTTCTGATGATTAAATAAATCCATGCGGGAGACACCACCATGCGGTGTCTCCCTTTTTTCATGAGCTTCTTCCGTTAGATGTGGTGCTAGCATCGACCCCGCCTAACCACCTTGCGCTACTGCTCAAAAAAGGGTATAATAACATAATAGCCCATCTATACCCATCCGGGCAAAAAACATGACCAAAAGGGGGCCTTTCGCGGTGAAAATTCTGCTGGTGCATTGCCATTATCGGCTGCCGGGCGGCGAGGATGCCGTCTTTGCGGCGGAGCGCGCCCTGCTGGAACGCCGCGGCCATCAGGTCATCGTGTATGAGCGCAGCAACGAGGAAGCCGCCCACGGCCTGCCCAAAGCTCTCTTGCCCCTGCATGCCATATGGAACCACGCCGCTGCCCGGGACATCAAGCGCATCATCCGCACACAAAACATCGATGCTGTGCATATTCATAACACGCTGCTGCTCCTCAGCCCCGCCGTGGTCCGCGCCGCCAAAAGCACCGGTGTGCCCGTTGTGCAAACGCTGCACAACTTCCGCCTGTTCTGCCCCAACGGCATCCTGCTGCGGGACGGTAAAGTCTGCGAGGACTGCCCCCGCTACGGCCTGTCCTGCGCCATCCGCCACCGCTGCTACCGCGGCAGCCTGGCCCAGACGCTGGTGGTCGCCGCCGCCTACGGCCTGCACCGAATTTTTGGCACCTGGCGCGGCGTCACCATGGTGGCATTAACGGAATTCGACCGCGAAAAACTGCTGGAATTCAACCTTCTGCACCCGATGTTTGACGCTGACCGCCTGGTGGTCAAGCCCAACCCGGTTTGTGTGCCGTCCGGCCCTGTCACCCCGTGGGAGGCCCGCAAAAACCAGATGCTTTTCGCGGGCCGCCTGGAAGAACTCAAGGGCCTGCGCACGGTGCTGGAAGCCTGGCGCCTGCTGGGCGATGCCGCCCCCACGCTGCTGGTGGCAGGGGAGGGGCCTCTCGGCAACTGGGCCCGCGCCCAGGCACTGCCCAACGTCCAATTTCTGGGCCAGCTCCCCCGCGCAGAACTCCACGCCCGCATGGCCGAAAGCCGCGCCGTTGTCGCCGCCAGCCTTTGCTACGAAAGTTTTGCCCTCGTTCCCGCCGAAGCCCACGCCCTGGGTACCCCGGTGCTGGCCAGCAATTTGGGCAACGTGGGTGCGTCTGTGCAGTCGGGTTTTGATGGTCTGTGCTTTGCCCCCGGCGATGCCAATGCTTTGGCCGGGGCGGTGCGCGCCTTTGGGCAAATGAACTTTGACTGCAATGCCATCGCTGCCCGCGCCCGCCGCACCTACAGTGAGGATGAAAATTATAACGCACTGATGCGCTTTTATACAAAAGGAACGATCCAATGAACCAGCTTTACCGCGCTTTGCATATCCCGCCCAAACGGCTGCTGCGCAAGCTTTCGGGCGAAAAAGAGATCTACACCATCGCCGTGCGCCCCGTCCCCAAAGCCGAGGGTGCCGACCCGCTGCCCGCCCTGGGCGGAACGGCCTACACGATGCTGCCCGCCCGCCCCGGATTCTGGTACGCCGACCCGCTGCTCTACCACCGGGACGGCCGCCGCTGGCTCTACGCCGAAGCCATGGACCTGGCTACGGGTCTCGGCCGCATCGAGGTCTGCGAACTCCACGATGATGGCACGGCAGGGGAGTGGCAGGTCGCCCTGCAGGAGGACTTCCACCTCTCGTTCCCCACGGTGTTTGACTGGAACGGCGAGACCTGGATGATTCCCGAAACCGGCAACGACCACAGCCTGCGCATCTATCGCTGCAAAAATTTCCCGGTGGAGTGGGAACTGGTGCAGCGCTTTGCCGTGGATGCCGAACTCTGCGATACGATTCTGGTCAACCGCACCCCCGATGAACTGACCCTGCTTTGCAGCGAGACCCTGCCCGAAAACCAGTTGTGGGTGCGCTACCGCCGCTACGCACTGCGCCGCGCTGAAGCCCCCCTTGATGCCGTGCCCGGTGCCCAGTTGGATGCTGCCCCCACCCCGGCCGGGTCTTTTGTCCTGTTGCCGGACGAAGCCTACAACCTGCAGCACCGCGAAAATGACCTGACCAGCCGCAACGCCGGGCCGTTGTTTGTGCTGGGCGGGCAGGTCATCCACGCCACCCAGGTCAGCACTAAGGTGGATTATGGCGTTTATTTGCAATTTTTTGCCCGCCGTGGCAGCAGCGAAGTGCCCCTTTGCGCTGCCATGCCCCACAACGTGACGATCACCGGCCTGCGCACCGAGGATATTGTCGGCATCCACACCTACAGCCGGGACGAGCAGCTGGAAGTTATCGATGCCCGCTACCTGACCCGCCTGCCCAAACTTGCGGCGCCGGAGAATAAGGAACCAACTAAGGAATGAAAACGATCGCTATACCGCAGTTTTACTGCGGCCCCTCAGGCCAAAAGGGCCTGTATAACCGGCAGGAGGTCGGCCTGGCCCGCGCCTTTGCGGCCCTGGGCTGCCGCGCCGTGGTGCTCTACCCCGCGCCGGATGCCAAGGCCCCCACGGTGGAAAACCCGGAGCCAAACATCAGGATCTACTACCTGCCGGTGCGAAAATTGGGCGCACAGGCGTTCTTTCCCAGCTGGCAGGTGCTGCTGGACGAGCAGGCCGATGCGGTCCACGTCATGGGCGATAATTCCCCCGGTGTGCCGTCTCTCTACCGCTTCTGCCGCAAGCACGGCATCCTGTTTTACAGCCAGCTGGGCGCGCTGAAAAGCACCTCCAACCGCGCCGCCATCCGCGCTGTGATGGATCTGCTGCTGCGCCGCAACCTGGCCGTCTACAAAAAAACACCTACCTTCGCCAAAACACCCGCTGTTGCCGCCGAGCTGCAAAGCCTGGGCGTACCCTGTGCCGGGCTGATGCCCGTGGGGCTGGATACCGCCATCATCCCCGATGTGCCCGGCAGCAAAGCCGACCTGCGCCGCGCCCTGAAACTGGACGTGGATGCGAAGATTTTCGTCTTTGTGGGGCGGCTGGATGCCTACAAAAAACCGCTGGACCTGGTGCCCCTGCTGGAAGCTGCGCCCGACTGGCAGGCCGTCATCATCGGCCAGGGCAGCCAGGGGGCCGAACTGGCCCGCCTGCTGGCCGCCCGTGGCCTTGCCGCCCGCTGCCGTATGATCCCCCAGCTGCCCAACGAGTCGGTACACGTTTATTATCATGCCTGCGATGCTTTTGTGAACCTGAACGATCAGGAGATCTTCGGCATGAGCCTGCTGGAAGCCATGTTCGCAGGCTGCCCGCCGGTGGCCCGCAACGCGCCGGGGCCGGACCTTATTATCGAGGACGGTATCAGCGGCTGGCTGTGCAGCACCGTGCCCCAGCTGGCCGAAGCCCTGGGCCGCATCACGCCCGAGATGGGCGCAGCGGCACAACGGCGTATCAACGAGCATTTTCTGTGGCAGAACAGTGCCGAACTGGCGCTGACCCTGCTGCCCGCCAAAGGAAACCGCCATGGATAACGACAACAAACTGGTGCAAAAAGCCGCCGACCTCTACCGCAGCCTGCGCTTCAGCATGAAATATCACGGCCTGACGATCCTTTCTGCCGAGGATGGCAATAATGCCATCGCCGCCGCTATCGCCGCCGGTGCCCCCTACATGGCCGCCCGCTGCGGCGCGACCGAGATGCGCACCGCCGCCGACTACCTGCAAAACGGCGGCGCAAACTTTGCCGAAAAGACCCGCCAGGACATCCGCAACCTGTCCGGCGTGTTCCCCACGGACGATGCCACGCTGGCAAAATTCTGCCGTACCTACATCGATTGCGCCCACACCGCCGACCTGCTGGCCCTGTGGAACGTGGGTGCCGAGCGGGAAGTGGTGCGCGGCTGCGGCCCTGCCACCCGCTACACCAAACTGCGGGCGCTGGAGCCTTACTACCACCCCCACCCCTGGAGCGCGGCGCTGGCCGGCAAGCGGGTGCTGGTGGTACATCCTTTTAAAACAACGATAGAACGACAATATACACGCCGTGCCGAGCTGTTCCCCGGCACGGACATCCTGCCGCAGTTTGCTGATCTGCGCATCGTGCAGGCCGTGCAGGGCCTGGCCGGGGCCGACACCGGTTACGCCGGCTGGTTTGACGCGCTGGCCGCTATGCAGCAGGAAATGGACGCTGCACCGTATGATGTTGCCATCATCGGGGCCGGTGCCTACGGCCTGCCCCTGGCCGCCCACGCCCGCGACACCGGCCATGTTGCCGTCCAGATGAGCGGCGCGCTGCAGCTCCTTTTTGGCATCCGCGGCAAACGCTGGGATGACCACCCGATCATCAGTAAGTTATATAACGATGCCTGGGTCCGCCCCGAGGAAACACTGGCCCACAAAGAAAAAGTAGAGGGCGGGAGTTACTGGTAAAAGCCAAAAGATAAATAAAAGGATGTACCTATGCGTATTCTCATGATCAGCAACCACTTGGGTGTGCAAAGCGGCGTACAGCGTTACGTGCAAAATCTGCTGCTGAATCTGGATACAACTAAATATAAAGTTGACCTTTTCGTGGGCCTGTGCCCGGCCGACCAGGCCAGCACGGCCCCCGCCCTTATCAACCATGGGGTCAACATCATCGGTGTGCCGGATCATAAAAAGGACCGCATCCAGGCCCTGTACCGCCACCTGAAAAGTCATAAAGATTATGACATTATCCACTACCACACCGCCAGCAAGATCGGCGCACCCGTCTGCGCCATGATGCGCGCCCTGTGTCCCCACGCCAAAATTATTGTGCATAGCCACATCGTTTACCCGCCCATGACGCTGACCTGGCGCGCCGCCCACGGTGTCTACCAGCTGTTTGCCGATTACTTTCTGGGCTGCGGCGTGGCCGCCGGACGGTTCGTGTTTGGCGACCACATCGACCGCAAACCCAACTTTGCAGTGGCCTGCAACGCCGTGGACCAGGGGCGCTTTCACCCGGACGCTGCCGCCCGCGCTGCCACCCGCGCCGCCTGGGGCGTGGCAGATTCCGATAAGCTGGCGGGCTTCGTGGGGCGGCTCAACCACCAGAAAAATCCGCTGTTCCTCATCGAAGTTTTTGCCGCCATGGCTAAGGCTGACCCCGCCTGGAAGCTGCTGCTGGTCGGCGCGGGCGAGATGGAGCAGCCGATGCGGGAAGCCGTGGCCAAGCATGGCCTGACCGACCGTGTGCTGTTTGCAGGGGTGCAAAAGGACGTACCTGCGTTCATGAACGCCTTCGATCTGTTCCTGCTGCCCTCCAATTTTGAGGGCAGCCCCGTCACCCTGGTGGAGGCCCAGGGCTGCGGTGTGCCCTGCCTCGCCTCCACCAACGTGCCCAACGATGGCTCGGTGACCGACCTCGTGCATTTTCTGCCTCTGACCGCGCCCCTCACCGAGTGGGCCGCCAAGGCCAACGAAATTGCCGCCCACGGCGACCACGCCGACTACTGGCCCACCCTCGCCGCCGCTGGCTACGAGCTGAAAACCGCCGCCCGCCGCATGGAAGAACTGTACGACAGACTGGGGGCCAACGCATGATCTACGCCGAACTTGCGGGCGGCCTGGGCAACCAGATGTTCATCTACGCCTTCGCCCGCGCCCTGGGCCTGCGCTGCGGCGAGCCCGTCACCCTGCTGGATCGGCAGGACTGGAAGGACGGTGCCCCCGCCCATACCGTCTGCGCGCTGAACGATTTGTCCATCAGCCCGGACGTGCAGATCCTCGCCGACCCCGGCTTTGCCAAAGCCCACCTGCCCCGGCAAAACACCGCCAAAGCGCTGATGATCAAGTACGAGCAGCGCCATGGCCTGATGGCCCGGGACTGGCAGCCCTTTGAAGCCCGCTGCGCCCCGGCCCTCAACGCCCTGGGCCTGCACTTTGCCACGGACGGCTACACCCCCGTGCGCCGGGGCCATGCCAAGGACTTTTTGGCGTGGGGGTACTTCCAAAGTGCGCGGTACTTCGATGATTTTGAAGATAAAATCAAAGCGGAACTGCGCCCCAGAACTGCCCCCACCGGGGAACTGGCCGCCGCCATTGCCGCCGCTGTGTACCCGGTGGCCGTCCATCTGCGCCGGGGGGACTACTGCCGCCCGGAAAACGCGATCCTGCAGGTCTGCACCCCGGCCTACTACGCCCGCGCGGTGGCTGCCGTAAAATCCGCCCGCCCTGATGCAACATTATTCGTGTTTTCGGATGATGTGGATTGGGCAAAAGCAAACCTCAACACCCACGGCCTGCCCGCCGTTTTTGCCTCCCGTGGCAGCGCGGTAGGGGACATGGCCCTGATGGCGCAGTGCCGGGGCTTCGTGCTCAGCAACTCCACCTACAGCTGGTGGGCGCAGTACCTGGCCGCCGCCCCGGACAAACGGGTGCTGGCCCCCGAAAAGTGGTATGCCCACACTAAACAAACCGCGCTGTATCTGCCGGAATGGAATTTAATAAAAGTTGAGTAGAGCGAAAGGCCCCCTCTGGGAGGGGGCTCCCGCGCAGCGGGTGGGGGAGAGAGTCTCCCGAGAAGCTCTCTCCCTCAGTCTGCGCTGCCGCGCAGCCAGCTCCCTCGCAGAGGGAGCCAAAAAGTCGGTGAAAAGGAGACCCCTCATGCCCCAGTTTTCCATCATCGTTCCCGTTTATAATGTGCAAAACTACCTGGCGGCGTGCGTCAAAAGCGTGGCGGAGCAGCCCGGCCCCAAGGACTGGGAGTGCATCCTCGTGGATGACGGCTCCACCGATGCCAGCGGCCAGATTTGTGACGTACTGGCGGCAGAAATCCCCGGCCTGCGGGTAATCCACCAGCCAAACGGCGGCCTGGCTAACGCCCGCAACACGGGGCTGGCCGCCGCCACGGGCGACTGGGTGCTGTTTCTGGACAGCGATGATGCCATGGCTCCCGGTCTGCTGGAAACGCTGCGTAAAGAACTTGCTGCTCACCCGGATTTTACTTGGTTCATCGGCAAACATCTGGAGTGGCAGCCCGATGGCACCCTGACCGAGCACACCGGTCTGCGCCTGCTGCCCGGCCCCTTTGACAGTGACGACTACGCCGCCCGCTTAAAAAGCCTGTACCAGGCCGGGCACTGGTCGGTGTGGAAATACTGCATCCGCCGCACCTGGCTGGCCGAAACCGGTGTCCGCTTTTGGGACGATGTGCGCTGGGCCGAGGATTGGCCCTTTGACCTGATGCTGCTCAACCACTGCACGCGGCTGTATTTTTTGGACACGGTGTTCACCCATTACCGGGTGGGCCGGCAGGGCAGTTTGCTGACGGACGCGAAAAACCTGCCCAAACGGTTTGATGCCCTGGCCGCCGCCCAGCGCCACCTGGCCGCCCAGGCCGCGTTGGGCAAAATCAAACCCGAGGTCTACGCCGTAATGCTGGATGCCGCCGCCGATGTGTTTTGGCCCCAGGCCCGCACCGCCGCCGTCAAAGACGCAAGCATCCGCAAAGCCTGCCTGACTGGCCTGCGCCGCCTGCGCCCCCTCTACCCCCACGGCACCGAGGTGGCGACCCGCAAGGATTGGAAGCTGTTCCAAAAACTCATGCAGACCATCGGCCCCAAAATGACCTTATGGATTGTAAGCAGACGGTAAGATCAGCACAACCTAAGAAAGGCCCCCTTGTGCAAAGGGGGCTGTCAGCCGTTAGGCTGACTGGGGGATTGTGATTTTGCCCATACATCGACCCACCCCGCAAAGCTGCAATCCCTCCGTCTGCGCTGCCGCGCAGCCACCTCCCTTTACACAAGGGAGGCTCCAACTCTACTACCCACACAACGAGGTATCCCTATTGCGCACCAAACGTACATTATTAAATATGGCCTACGCCCTGGGCTCCAGTTTGCTGCTGTTGTTGCTGGGGCTGGTCACGCGGCGGCTGCTGGTCGATAACTTCGGCACACAGGTCACCACCGCGTCCCAGGTCGTCAGCCAGCTGTTCAACTTTTTCTCCATCGCCGAGTTCGGTGTCGGCAGTGTCATCAGCTACCGTTTGTATGAGCAGATCGCCGCTAAAAACGAGGAAAAGATCAGCAAATACATGTCCATGTACAAGTGGGCCTACCGCGCGGTGGGCAGCGTCATTGCGCTGCTGGCACTGTGCGGCGCGGCCGCCCTGCCGTGGATCATGCCGGACGTGCCCCTGGCTACCGGCTACACGGTGTACGGATTAAACGTGGTTTCTACGCTGTGCAGTTATTTTCTGGTTACACGGCGGCTGATGTACACCTGCACCCAGCAGGGCTACCGCTGCACCCAGATCGATTTCTGCTGCAACGTCCTCACCTCGCTGGCCAAGATCGCCGTGTCCATGTGGTGGCCCAACTACGTGCTGTATTTCAGCGTGTCCATCTTCTTTAATGTCTGCGCCAACCTGCTCATCGCCCGGCGGTTCAAAAAGGACTTTCCCTACGTCAAGGATGTCAAGGTCACGCTGGCAGACTTTAAGGATTTGGGTATTTTCCACGATCTGCGGTACTATTTGGTGCACCGCCTGTCCAACACAATCTACGGCTCGTCCGATACCATCGTCACCTCCCGCCTGGGCGGCTCGGTGCAGACGACCTACTTGGGTAACTACTCCACCATCTCCACCAGCGCTACAGATCTCGGTAATAAGGTCATGGACAGCTTCGCCGCAGCCATCGGCAACATCGTTTATGATAAGTCCGCCGCCGCCAACGACCACGACAAGCAGGTGTTTTGGGGCATGGACCTGTTCAGCTACCTGTTCGCAAGTTTTGTCGCTACGGCGTACTTTTGCCTGTTCCAAACCTTTATGGTTGCCTGGATGGGCGACCACTGGCTGCTGCCCCTCAGCTTCGTGCTGGTGTTCTGCCTGAACGAGTATGTCGGCTGGAACCACCGCATGCTCGGCTCCTACCGGGCGGTCCTCGGCCACTTTGAGCAGGACCAGTGGTTCATGGTCGGCTCGGCGGCGGTCAACCTTATCCTCAGCTTCATTTTGTTCCCGATGTTCGATATCACCGGCGCGCTCATTGCCACTGTTGTGGCTCACTGCATCATGTGGGCGGGGCGCGTGGTGGTGGTGTTCCGCCAGTACATGGCGGGCGGGCTGGCCCACTACCTGGCCGTGCAGGCACTGCATCTGGTTACGCTGGCCGCCTGCATGGGCGGCAGCTACGCCATTTGCGCCCGCATGCCCGGCGGCTGGCTGGGGCTGGTGCCCCGTGTGCTGGTGGTGCTGGTAGTGCCCAACGTCCTCAACCTGGCCGTCTACGGCTGGGGCAAGGATGCCGCTTATCTGCGCAGCTACGCGGGAAAATTGGCGGCCAAACTCAAACGAAAGGGGAAAGCGGAATGACGAAAGTCGGCATGCTGTACATCTGCACCGGCAAGTACACGGTGTTCTGGCCGGAATTTTACCGTACGTTCAACGAAAAATTCCTCCCCCACTGCGAAAAAGAGTATTTCGTATTCACCGATGCCCCCGCCATCGAGTATGAGGACGCGCCCGGTGTCCACCGCATCGCCCAGGAAGCCTACCCCTGGCCCTACAGCACCCTCAAGCGGTTCTCCATCTTTTTGACACAGGAAGCCGCGCTGTCCAAAATGGACTACCTGTTCTTCTTCAACGCCAACCTTACCTGCACCGAGACGATTACCGAGGAAGAATTCCTGCCCCGCCCCACCCAGGGCGAAAACCTGCTGCTGGTCCAGCAGCCGGGCTTCTGGGATAAAAAGCCGCCCTTTTTCAGCTACGACCGCAACCCCAAAAGCACAGCGTACATTCCGTATAATTGCGGAAAATATTACGTTTCGGGCGGTCTCAACGGCGGCACGGCCCCGGCGTTCCTCGCCCTCTGCCATGAGTTGGAGCGCCGCACCGAAGCCGACCTGCAACAAAATGTCATCGCCCTCTGGCATGATGAAAGCCAGCTGAACCGCTATGCGGCCGAGCGCAGCGACTTTCGCCTGCTGCCCCCGGCCTACTGGTACCCCGAGGGCTGGCAGATGCCCTTTGAGCAGAAGATCACCGTGCGGGACAAAGCCCGCTACTTTGACGTAGCAGCGGTGAAAAACAAGCAGGCTAAGCCGCAAAGCTGGCTGCAGCGCAAGTGGGGCGCGTTCTGCGAAAACTACCTGCCCTACTGGTACTGCCTGCGGGACACCCTGCTGCATAAAACCCTGAAAGGGGGCGGCGCCTGATGGCGCAGACCCGTAAAAATCGCATAGAAACGCTTGCTTTTGCCCTGCTGTGCGCCGCTGCCGCCCTGGTTATGGTGCGCAGCGCCTTTACGGGGCTGGAGATCGATGAGGAGTACGCCCTGTCCCTGGGCTACCGCCTGGTCAGCGGCGACCGGCTCTTTTACAATATGTGGGAGCCGCATCAATTGTCCAGCCTGCCCGCCGCCGCGCTGCTGGCGGTGTTTATCGGCATCACGGGCGGCACCACCGGGGTGCTGGTGTTCTTCCGGCTTGTCGTGCTGGCCTGCAAGGCGGGCATGAGTTATGTCTTTTACCGCGAGTTCCGCCGCGACCTGGGCAAACCCGCCGCGCTGCTGGCGGCGCTGGTGCTGTTTGCCTTTGTGCCCAAGTGGTTCCTGGGGCCGGACTACACCGGCCAGCAATTCCACTGGACGCTGGCGGCGTTCCTCTGCCTGCACCACTACATTACGCGCGGCTGCAAACAGCTGTGGCTGGTGCCGCTGGGGGCCGTGTGCGCCTGCTTCGGTTACCTGGCGTTCCCCCAAAGTGCGGCGGCTTTTGCTGTGCTGTGGGTGGGCATGTTCCTATTAGGCAAGCGCCACGGCGAACCGAACCACCGCGGCGCATGGCTGCTGCTGGGCAGCTGTGCGGTCTGCGGTGTGGCATTTTTGGTGTATGCCCTGTCCGGCGTGGGGTTCAGCATTTCGCTGCTGCTCAGCCGCCTGACGCTGATTTTGCACGACCCGCAGTACAATTTTACCACCGCCCAGCGCATGGCCCTGCTGGCAAGCCAGGCGTTGACCGTGGCGCGGTCGCTGCTTTGGCCGCTGCTGGCCTCCGCCGCTGTCTGCGCGGTGCTCTACCTTATTAAAAGGCAGCCCGTTACAGTGGGGCGGTTGCTCGACCTTTGGGCGGTGCTGGCTACTGTGCATTGCCTGTTGCGCGCGGTGAAAGACAGCAGTCTGGACGAGCGCCAGTTTGTGCCGGCGGTGGTGCTGGCCGGGGCGTGGGCATTCTGGCAAAGGCGCGGCAAGCCCGGCAACGCCGAGCTGTTCTGGCTGGGCTACCTGCCGGGGCTGGCGGCCTACGCCATGATCCTTCGGTCGACCCTGCTTGGATTGGCCCCCACTTTTATGTACTTGACATGGCCCGCCGTCTGCGGTATGCTGGCGCTGGTGAACCATGCGGCGGATGGGGACGATGCCGCAAAATCCCGCCGCGCCGAAGGCATGCTGTGCCTGGCGGCGATGCTGGCGTTTTTGCTCCTATGTCGCGTCTGGTGCGTGCAGACCACCGGCTGGAAATCTGCCAACATCACCGACACACCGCTGGTGCAAATTACCACCGGTCCGGCCAAGGGCATTTATGCCGACACCAAAGCCGCCGACATGCAGGAATGTCTCTACGAAGCACTGGCACCCTACGCGGGACAGCCGATCTTGCAGGCCATTGGCGAGCAGCACGGCCTGGGCTTTTTAATGGCCGATGGTACGCTGAAAGTTGCCCAGGCATCGGTCATTTCCGGCACCGACAGCGACCCTCGGTTTGAGCAATACTACACCGATATCCCCGGCAAAACGCCCCGCGTGATTTTGTACGATGATGCCGAGGTCCGCGACATGGCGGAGTTTCATTCCTGGATTGAGGCAAACTTTACCATTACAGACCGCTACACCGTGACGCATGGCTCGGCCAGTTTGCAGGTGCTTTTAGTTGGCTGATACCCCCAAAGACTCCCTTGTGTAAAGGGAACTGGCCGCGCGCAGCGCGGACTGAAGGATTGTGCCCGCTTTCGTCATAGACTCATCCCCCCACAAACAGGAGCAAACACATGGAAAAACTACTTATTTTCATCCCCGCTTATAACTGTGAAAAACAGGTCCCGCGCGTGTTGTCGCAATTGCTGGACCCGCGCATTTTGCCCTGGGTGGGGGAGTGCATCGTTGTCAACAACCGCTCCACCGATGGCACCGAGGCCGCCGTGCAGGACTGGATGGCTCGCCACCCGGCGGCTCCTGTGCGCCTGCTGCGCAACGACCAGAACTACGGCCTCGGCGGCAGCCACAAGGTAGCCTTCGGTTACGCCGCCGCCCACGGCTACCAGCATCTGGTGGTCCTGCATGGCGATGACCAGGGTGCCATCGCCGACTTGCTGCCTATCTTGAACGATGGCACGTATAAAAACTACGATTGCTGCCTTGGCTCCCGCTTCATGAAAGGCAGCCGCATCAAGGGGTACAGCACTCTGCGCGTGGTAGGCAACTACGGCTTCAACTGGCTGTTCAGCCTGGTGGCGGGCAAGCGCATCACCGACCTGGGCAGCGGCCTGAATCTTTACGCCGTGGAGCCGCTCAAGACCGGGTACTACAAAAAGTTCCCCGATACACTGTACTTTAACGACTGTATGATCCTTGCCCTCTGCCAGCTGAAGCAGCGTGTGCTGTTCTTCCCCATCAGTTGGCGAGAGGAGGACCAGGTCAGCAACAACAAGCTTACCAGCTTCGGCATCAGCCTGCTCAAACTCTGTGGGCGGTACCTGGCCGGCAGGCAGAAATTTGTCGCCCGCGAATGGCGCGAAAAGCCCATCGAAAATTATACAAGCAGCGTTATTGCGTCCAATTTATAAGGAGGCTCTCTTATGAAAGTTCTGGTAACGGGTGCAGCTGGTTTTATCGGCGGCCAGCTGTGGCACACCCTGTGGCAGCGCGGGGATGAGGTCGTCGGCATCGACAACTTCTCCTACGGCAACCTGGACAACCTAAAGTTTGACGACCACGATTTCGGCCCCGAAGTCCGCCGCATGGACATCCGCGACCGCGAAGCCATGCCTGCCCTGTTTGAAGCAGAAAAGTTCGATGTTGTGTACAACATTGCGGGCATTGCGCCCCTGCCGGACTGCCAGAGTGATCCCGTCCAGGCCATTGAGGTCAACACTATGGGCTTGGTCCACGTGCTGGAGTGCGCCCGCCGCACCGGCGTAAAGCAGGTGGTGCAGGCCTCCACCAACGCCATGTACGAGAACGAGACCGAGTTCCCGACCGTGGAGAGCAAATTCAACCCGCCCACGCTGATCTACCCCAACACCAAATACTGCGGCGAGCGCTTTGCCCAAAGCTTTGCCGACACCTACGGCATGACCGTGACCTGCCTGCGCTTTGCCAACGTCTACGGCCCCCACATCGACTGCCTGCGCAAGCAGCCGCCTTTTGTCGGCTACATGATTCGCGAATTATATTACGACCGTACGCCGGAATTTCATTCGGACGGTAATCAGCGCCGCGACTATATTTATGTGGACGACCTCATCGCGCTGGCTCTGCGTGTGGTCGAGCGCCCGCAGCCCGGCTTTGACGCGGTGAACGTTTCCAGCAACCAAAGCTACTCAGTGCGGGAGCTGTATGCCATCGCCAACAAGATCATGGGCAAAAACATCGAGGCCAAGTACTGCCCCAGCAGCCACTATTGGGCCAAGTATCCGGAGTTGTACGGCGGTGCTTACGGCATCAAACCGGAAATTTTGGACCATGAGGTGAACAAGTTCAGCCTTTGCGACAACACCCACGCCCGCGAGGCGTACGGCTGGGTGCCCCAGGTGGATATTGAAACCGGCCTGGCCCGCGTGGTGGAAGCTGAATGTAAAATGCTGACGCAGCTGGGCTGATTGGCGGCAAGCGGAAGCGCAAAAAGGAGGAAAATTGCCATGTCAAAATTACATCTCATCCTCCCCATGGCGGGCCGGGGCAGCCGTTTTTTTGAAAACGGATTCGTCTGCCCTAAGCCGCTGATCGAAATTGCCGGCCACCCGTTCTTCTACTGGGCAACCCGCAGCATCGAAAAATACGTCGACTGCGCCGACCTCACCTTCGTGGTGCTGGAAGAACACATCCGCGATTTCGCCATTGATACAAAAATCAAACAGTATTGGCCCGCCGCCCGCATCATCGCCCTGCCCGCCGTTACCGAGGGTGCGGCCATCACCGCCCTGCGCGGGGCCGAGGGCCTGCCCGATGGCGAACCGCTGCTGTTCAACGACTGCGACCATCTTTTCCTCTGCCGCAGCTTCAACGACTTCTGCAGCAAGGGCGATTTCGCCCACGGCCCGGACGGCGCGCTGCTCACTTTCACAAGCGATTCGCCCGCCTACAGCTACCTGCAGTACGGTGCGGACGGCAACGTCTGCCACACGGTGGAAAAGCAGGTCGTCAGCCACGATGCCATCTGCGGCGCGTACTACTTCAAGGACAAGCAGACCTACGCCGATGCCTGCGCCGCCTACCTGAAAAACAGCGAATACAAGGAGTTTTTCGTCTCCGGCATCTACAATGTGCTGGCCGACCGCGGCGCGAAGGTGGCGGGCTTTGCCACCGACCTGCACCTGCCCTTTGGCACCCCGGCCGAGTACCGTGCCGCCGAAGCCCCGGCCAATCAATCCGCTTTTAAGGAACTGTTGTAAATGGTTTTTTACCTCGTCTTATCGCTCTTTCTTGTGCTGGTGGGCCACGCGTTCCGCCTGCTGCGGTGGGAGCAGTTCATCCAAATTTACGAGCGCCCACTGCGTGGCCAGATGCTGCGGGGCATGGCCGGCGGCTATGCCCTCAACTTTGTGCTGCCGTTCCACCTGGGCGATGTGTTCCGCGCGGTGTTCGCCGGCCGCCACATGAAAAGCGGCATCGGCTTTGCGCTGGCTACCGTCATTATGGACCGCTTCCTGGATGTCTGGTTCGTGGCGCTGGGCTTTGGTGTGTTCTGGGCGCTGGGGCAGGGCGGTGCGGTTGTGCTGGGCGCGGCGCAGTATTACCTCGTGTTTTCGCTGGTGCTGGTTCTGGGCCTTGTGCTGGTGGTGGCCCTGCGGGATGTGCTGAAAAAGATTTGCCTTGCATTCTGCGGCCTGTTCAACGATACCCTCAAGCTGGACGGCATGATGTTCTTTTGGAGCCTCATCAACACCTTCAAGGATCTGCGCCGGGTGAAAATCGGTCGTCTGGCTGTCAATACGGTGCTGATGTGGGCGGCCTATCTCGGCTCCTACACGGCGCTGGCGGCAGCGTTTACTGCTGCTGGTCAGCCCATGGCCCTTGTGGATGTGTTCGACCTGCTCTTTGGCCGCAACGCTGCTGACCTGAGCGCTCTGTTGCCCGGAGGCGCACTGGGGGGGGTAAATAATCAGGCCGCCCATGTCCTGCTGCTGTGCTGGTTCGCGCTGCCACTGCTGGCTATGTGGCTGGTGACGATGTTGCCGGAAAAAGTACGTGGTGCTGTCAACCAGGCTACCCAGGCCGCCCCGGCAGGGGAGAGCTACCTCAATCTGCTGCCCCAGGCCGACCCCCAGGACCGCGCAGCGTTTTTGAGCCAGTATTTCGGCCTGCAAAACAAGGAGTGGGTCAAGGGCTTTTTAAAAATGAACCAGGGCATCACGATCCTGCAGGACTACTCCGCCGGTTCCAATGCCACCACCATGCTCTGCATGGATGCGGAAAAGACGTTCTATCGCAAATATGCCTTTGGCGCGGACGGCGACAAGCTGGCCGAACAGCTGGCCTGGCTGCGTGCCCAGCAAAACCGCCTGCCCCTGTGCGACATCCTGCAAAGCAGCACCGGGGACGGCTGCTGCTGGTACGATATGGTCTACGACCCGCAAGCCGTGGGCCTGTTCCGCTACCTGCACTCCAACCCGGTGGAGAAAAGCACCGCCATCCTGCGGGAGGTGCTGGACACCCTGGAAGAGAAGCTCTACCGCCCCACAGCCCGCCCGGCGGATAGGGACAAGATTGAGCATTACATCGATGAAAAGGTGGATGCCAACCTGCAAAAGCTGCGGGAGGCCCGCCCCCTGCGGGAACTGATGGCCGCCGACACGGTCTGGGTAAACGGCGTGGAGTACAAAAACCTCCACCAGCTGGCCTGGCTTTTCGACCACGAACGGTTGAAAACTTTGTTCGCCGCCGACCCCGTGGGCACTATCCACGGCGATTTGACCATCGAAAACATCATCTGCCGCCTGAACCCCGGCAAGGACGGCGGCTGGTACCTCATCGACCCCAACACCGGCAATTTGCACGAAAGTCCGTTCCTGGATTATGGCAAACTGCTGCAAAGCCTGCACGGCAGCTACGAGTTCATGATGAAAACCCCGCGCGTCACCGTACAGGGCAATCATATCGATTTTGCACTGACCCGTTCGGCAGCCTATGATGCGCTGTATCGTGCTTTGATGGCCGACCTGCAGAGCCGTTACCCTGCCGCCCAGGTGGAAAGTATCCTCATGCACGAGGTCATTCACTGGCTGCGGCTGATGCCCTACAAACTGGCCAAGGACCGCAAGCGCGCGCCGATGTTCTACGCCGGGCTGGTCATGGTGGCAAACGATGTTGCCAATTTTGCAAAAGGAGAAACCACATGCTGATCTGCGTCGACCTGGACGGCACTCTTCTGGACACCATCCCTGCCAACGCCGCGTCTTACCGCGTTGCGCTGGAGGAGCAGGGGTTTACCGTCACCGATGAATACTACGCCAAATACTGCAACGGCGGCTACTACAAGCAGTTCCTGCGCCCGCTGATGGGCGGCGACCCCACCCCCGAAGCTGTGGAGCGAGTACACGACCGCAAAAAGGAGCTGTACAGCAGCTGCCTGCCCATGGTGCGCCCCAACACAAGCCTGCTGGCGGTTTTGCGGGCGATGAAAGCTGCCGGTCACGACCTGGCCTGCGTGACCACCGGCAGCCGTAAAAATGCCACCGAAGTGCTGAAACATTTCCACTGTGCAGACTGGTTCGGCGTGTTCATCACCGGCGAGGATGTCGTTAACAGCAAGCCAGACCCCGAGGGCTACCTCAAGGCCATGGCGCATTTCGGTGTCACCCCGGCGGAAACGATGATCTTCGAGGATTCCGGCCCGGGTCTCGAAGCCGCCCGCGCCAGCGGTGCGACCGTATATAAAGTTGATATTTTTTAAACAGGGCGTATTCTGTTGATTTTCTTTTGGTAATGCCTTACAATATAAACTGATAGAACACGGGGAATTTGGAGAGAATTCCTCGATAAAAACAGGAGGCAACCCATGGAACATGCCAACCCGATCCTGCTTGGCAATAACAGTCCGCAGAAATTTATCACCATTGGCGAAGTCATGCTGCGCCTGACCCCGCCAAATTACGAAAAAATTCGTATGGCATCCAGCTTTGAGGCCAGCTACGGCGGCAGCGAGGCCAACATTGCCCTGGCCCTGGCGAACCTGGGCGTGGACTCCACCTTCTTCAGCGTGGTGCCCAACAACTCCCTGGGCAAAAGCGCCATCCGCTGGCTGCGCTGCAACGATGTGCACTGCACACCGATGATCCTCTCCAGCAAAGAGGAAACCCCCAGCTGCCGCCTGGGTACCTATTACCTGGAGACCGGTTACGGCATCCGCCCCAGCAAGGTCATCTACGACCGCATGCACAGCGCCCTGACCGAGTACGACCTGAGCAAGGTCGACCTGCAGGCTCTGTTCGATGGTTTTGACTGGCTGCACCTGTCCGGCATCACCCCGGCGCTGAACAAGAACTGCGCCGACTTCATCCTGCGCTGCCTGCGCGAGGCCAAAGAGATGGGTCTGACCGTCAGCTTTGATGGCAACTTCCGTTCCAGCCTGTGGACCTGGGAGGAAGCCCGAGATTACTGCACCCAATGCCTGCCCTATGTGGATGTGCTGTTCGGCATCGAGCCGTACCACCTGTGGAAGGACGAGGAAAACCACGCCAAGGGTGACTGGAAGGACGGTGTGCCCCTGCAGCCCAGCTACGAGCAGCAGGACGAGATCTTCCAGCGTTTTATCGACCGTTACCCCAACCTGAAGTGCATTGCCCGCCACGTGCGGTACGTACATTCCGGCAGCGAGAACAGCCTGAAAGCCTTCATGTGGTACGAGGGTCACACCTTCGAGTCCAAGCTGTACACCTTCAACATCCTGGATCGTGTCGGCGGCGGCGATGCTTTCGCCAGCGGCCTGATCTATGCCATGATGCACGATTACAAGTCCATGGATATGATCAACTTTGCAGTCGCATCCAGCGCCATCAAGCACACTATCCACGGCGATGCCAACATCACCGATGATGTGGAGAGTATCCGTAATTTGATGAATATGAATTACGATATTAAGCGGTAATTTTGTTTTAATATGCAGTCTTGCGGGCATCACCACCATGTGGTGATGCCCTTTTATAATGAGTTACACACGTCAGAGCCTTCCTTTTTGGTCACAAAAAACAAAATCCCCCCGCCGCAGGCGCAGCAGGGGGACCTTGCCCAAGAAAAAAAGAATAGAAGATATTCTGAATGTCATTTTCGGTTCCCGTTCAGGAGAACATCTATACAATACCCCGCCAACCTAAAGCGAACCTAAAAAAAACACCGCATCCGCCCAAATTTGTTGACAAACCACCCCAATTGTGGTTGAATACTAGTATCACACGAAACACACAACGGACACTGCCCCAGCGCGAATTTTCGTGCGCGGGCGGTGCTTTGTTTTGATAGGAGATATGCAACAATGGCAGAAGAAAAACGTAAACGCATCCTTTCGGGCATCCAGCCCACCGGTACGCCCACCTTGGGCAACTACATCGGCGCGGTGCGCAACTGGGCTCTGCTGCAGTCGGATTACGACTGCCTTTACATGGTCGCCGACCTTCACTCACTGACTGTCCGCCAGAACCCCGCCGAGCTGCGCCGCCGCACCCGCGAGCTGTCTGCCCTGTTGCTGGCTGTCGGTATCGACCCCAAGGAGCATGTCCTGTTCGTTCAGAGCCACGTGCCCGCCCACACCCAGCTGTCCTGGGTGCTGGCCTGCAACACCCAGTTCGGCGAACTGTCCCGTATGACCCAGTTTAAGGACAAGAGCGCCAAACACCCTGATAACGTCAATGGCGGTCTGTTCACCTACCCGGTCCTGATGGCAGCTGATATCCTGGTGTATAACGCCGACCTCGTCCCCGTGGGCCAGGACCAGACCCAGCACCTGGAGATTGCCCGCGACATCGCCGGTCGCTTCAACGGCATCTACGGCGATACGTTTACCCTGCCTGAGGGTTACATCCCGGCCGCAGGCGCTAAAATCATGTCCCTGGCTGAGCCCACCAAGAAGATGAGCAAGTCCGACACCAACGTCAACAGCTTTATCCTGATGACCGATGACAAGGACACCATCGTGCGCAAATGCAAGCGCGCTGTCACCGATTCTGACGGCTGCGTCCGCTTTGACCGCGAGAACAAGCCCGGCGTCTCCAACCTCATGACCATCTACGGCACTTTCACCGGCAAGGCGATGGAGGAAATCGCCGCCGAGTTCGAGGGCAAGGGCTACGGTGACTTTAAGTTGGCTGTCGCCGAGGCTACTGCCGATGCCCTGGCTCCCGTACAGGCCGAGTATGGCAAGATTCTTGCCGATAAAGCGTATGTTGATGAGGTGCTCAAGTCCGGCGCCGAGCGCGCTGCCCGCCTGGCCAACCGCACCGTCAACAAAGTCTACCGCAAGGTGGGTCTGCTGCAGCTGGATAAATAAGCGGAAAACGCCCCACACCCGGCAAAATGTACTTGACAAAACGGCGCTGAACCGTATATAATATTAAAGTTAGTGCGGCTCGTTCGGGCCGCACAACTTTTACTATTTACACGTTAGGAGAAACTACCATGGCGAAAGAAGTCGTTGTTACCCGCGAGGGCTATGATAAACTGGTCCATGACCTGGACGAACTGCGCACCGTTAAACGTAAAGAGGTTGCTGATAAGATCAAGGTTGCACGTGGTTACGGCGACTTGAGCGAGAACGCCGAGTACGATGCCGCTAAGGAAGAGCAGGCCGTTGTCGAGGCCCGCATCGCTGACCTGGAAGCTACCCTGAAAGTGGCCCGCGTCATTGATGACAGCGAGCTGTCTGGCGATACCGTTTCCATCGGCATGAGCGTCACCATCCAGGAAGCGGGCGAGGAGCCGGAATCCTACGACATTACCGGCTCTACCGAGGCTGACATGAACCTCAACCGCATCAGCGACGAGAGCCCTGTCGGTGCCGCCTTGATCGGCCACAAACCCGGCGATGAGGTCGATGTCACCCTGCCCAACGGCAGTATTGTCACCTACAAGCTGCTGGCCGTCAGCCGCTCTAGGTAAGCGGAAACCGCCGCATATCTATGATTAAAAAACACGAAAGGACGATCTCACATGGAGCAGAATAAGCCCCAGACCGAACAGGACATCAGCCAGCAGGCAGCCGTCCGCCGCCAGAAGCTGGCCAACCTGCGCGCCGCCGGCAACGATCCCTTTGTCATCACCAAATACCCGCAGGATGCTTACTCCGCCGACCTGAAAGCCGAGTTTGCTGACCTGCCCGCCGAAGCCGAGACCGGAAAGATCGTCTCGCTGGCTGGCCGTATGATGTCCAAACGCATCATGGGCAAGGCTAGCTTCGCCCACCTGCGCGACCAGAAGGGCGATATCCAGATTTTCGTCAAGCGCGATCTGCTGGGCGATGAGCCTTACGCCGCCTTCAAAAAGCTGGACATCGGCGATATCATCGGTGTCAAGGGCGAAGTGTTCCGCACCAAAATGGGCGAAATCTCTGTCCGCGTTTCCGAGCTGACACTGCTCTCCAAGAGCCTGCTGCCCCTGCCCGAGAAGTTCCACGGTCTGACCGACCGCGAGGCTCGCTATCGTCAGCGCTACGTTGACCTCATCGTCAACCCCGAGGTCAAGGACACCTTCGTCAAGCGCAGCCAGATTCTGAAAGAGATCCGCGCCTACCTGGACGAGAAGGGCTTCCTGGAGGTCGATACTCCCATCCTGACCCCATTTGAGATCGGTGCTTCCGCCCGCCCGTTCTATACCCACCACAACACGCTGGATATGGACATGGTGTTGCGTATCGAGACCGAGCTGTACCTGAAGCGCCTGATTGTTGGCGGTATGGACCGCGTGTACGAGGTCGGCCGCATTTTCCGTAACGAGGGCATGGATCCCAAGCATAACCCCGAGTTCACTACCATCGAACTGTACCAGGCCTTTACCGATTTCCACGGCATGATGGATCTGGTCGAGGAAATGTACAAGCGCCTGGCCCTCAAGGTCTGCGGCAGCCTGGAGATCACCTACCAGGGCAAGCAGATCAACATGGGTCACTGGGAGCGCCTGACCATGATCGAGGCCGTCAAGAAGTATTCCGGCGTTGACTTCAACGACTGGAAAACCGACGAGGATGCCATCGCCGCCGCCAAGGAACATCATGTGGAGCTGCCCGAGGTCCCGACCAAAGGTGCAATCCTGGCCGAGTTCTTCGATGCGTTTGTCGAGGATAAGCTAATCCAGCCCACCTTCATCTACGACTATCCTGTCGAGATCAGCCCGCTGGCCAAGCGCAAGCCCAACGACCCGGCCTTCACCGAGCGCTTCGAGTATTTCATCGACTGCACCGAGTATGGCAACGCCTTCAGCGAGCTGAACGACCCCATCGACCAGAAGGGCCGCTTCGAGCGCCAGGTCGCCGAGCGCAAGGCCGTCGAGCCCGACTGCAAGGCCCAGGTCGACTACGACTACGTCACCGCCCTGGAATACGGCCTGCCCCCCACGGGCGGCCTCGGCTTCGGCGTTGACCGCCTGGTCATGCTCCTCACCGACAGCGCCTCCATCCGCGATGTCCTCCTGTTCCCGACGATGAAGAGTTTGGATAAGTAAGAAGTCAAAAAAACCAGTATTTATGCGGGTTTGCGGACTTTAGGAAGCTGAGAAGCTTACGAATTTACCACCAACTTACCACCAAATTTTGAAAACTATATAGGAAGTCATTCCACAAAAACGAACTTACCACCAGAGTATCTGTAAAAACGGCTCTGGTGGTTTTTATATCTGCATATCGTAACCAATAATCGAGCGTCAGCTCATTCTCATTTGAGGATGTACTGGCGCTTTTTGCGTGTGCAATGAGCCAAAGTCCAAGCTTGCTTGAGACCTTGGCGAATGCCGCGACAACGAGGGAAACTGCGAAGCGTGTTTTCCGTAGTTGACCATTTTGAAGGGGGACAAAATGCCATGATTGATACATTTGCGGACGGCAAGCCGAAGGACTGCCGCTGCTGTTATTACTACGAGAAGAAGAGCGGCTGTTTGCTGCCGGATTGTTACTACGCACAGCCTGCTAGGAAAACGAGCAGGAGCGAGTGCGATGACTGCCCTTACGGAAGATGTGCGCCTTGCATCGGCTGGTGCACGAAGGAGATTCTTCGCTCGGTTGGGAGGTGTGCCAAATGACGCTTGATTATTTTTACGGTGCGCAGGCAGACCTGTTTACCTTCTACCGCATTCCAAAGGCGCTGTTCA
>CAVAGJ010000007.1:0-94501 GCA_963588145.1 Coriobacteriaceae bacterium | reverse complement strand
AACACTTTCTACGGATTGTGACGAGATTTCATCGTCACGTTTCCGAGAATCCAGGTTTCACGCAAGAACCGAACAGACAAAATCTACCCGAAAAGACAGGATTTCCGATATTCTGTCGGGGTTACACCCGCAATTTCCCGAAAAGCCGAGGAAAATTTGTTGGGGTTCTCGTACCCCACCTGGTGGGCGATTTCGGCCACCGAGGCCTTGCTCTCCGCCAGCAGCTTTTGCGCAGTCTGCAAACGGTAGGCTTTCAGATAGGCGTAGACGGAACTGCCGTATACGCCCTTGAAGCAGGTTTTCAGCGCGGTGGGCGAAAGATCCACGGCGGCGGCCAACTCCTCGATCGTGTGGTGGGCGGTCAGGTCGCGGGTCATCATCTCGGCCACCAGCTTGGCGCACTCGACCTGATGCTGGTTGTAGTAGTCGGTCTGCTGCACCTCGGTCCGGGTGTCAAGTTTGGATAAAAACAGCAGCAGTTCGAGAATTTTTAACCGAAAAAAGCCCGCGTCCTTGGGCGGATACCCGGCGTACAACTCCGAGAAGATATGCTCGATAGCCGCATTGCCGCGCAAAATGCAGCAGCGGTTGGCCGTGCAGATATAGCTGCGGATGCGGTCCAGGTCAATGCCGAACCAGGTCATTCCCTGCCGCATTTCGGGCGTGAGGGCATCCAGATCCAGCAGCACCGTAATGCCGTGGTAGTGCCGCAGCGGAAAGCAGGATGCCGACTTTTTGCGCGTACCGGCGCTGACGGCAAAGTCCCCTGCCGCCAGGTAGCAGCAGCTGTTCTCTCCAAAGGTACACTCGTACCGGCCTACGCGGCAGTGGTTGATCTCGATGACATTCTGGGCCGCCGTCTGGTTCTGGTTGCAGGAGGCCAGGTGCATATCATTATAGCAAAGTTCGGCCCCGGCAAAGACCGGGCAGACCGTCACCCGGCCGGTGCCGGTTTCGTTGGCAATATCAAACACCTGCACGGCCTCGCTAGAAGCTGCCGCGGGCTGCATGGTGCCGTAAAAAGGTTGGAGCATGGTCGATTCCACCTTTAGGGTTAGTTATTTGCAACCACTGTACCACAGGAAACACCAAAATGCAAACTTTTCTGCGCGGCAAGGCTCCTGGCAGGTCCCGCGCGGCTTGACAAGGCGGCGCGGCACGGCTACAATAAAGCTATAGAAATTCGTATTGTATTAACGTTGCTTCCGGTCAGGCGGCATTTTTGCAAGGTACGGGTTAGTATCTTCTAACTTGCGGCTGATTCCCGCAGAATTTCAAAGGAGAGGGGCTTCCCCATGAGTGAAACGATCAACCTTTCCGGCGTACCGGAAACAATGCTGCAAACGGTCTACGCCCGCGCTAAGGAGACCAAGACCCGTGGCGCGATCCATGACGACAAAGCCGTAGAACTGGTGGAAAAGCTGCACTACGATTTTTCGTTGGCCGATAAGGATGCTGCCATGAGCAGCGGCGTGATTGCCCGTACCATTGTGCTGGACCACCTGGTGCAGCAGTACCTCACCGCCCACCCCGGCGTGGTGGTGGTCAACATTGCCTGCGGGCTGGACACCCGCTGCTACCGCATGCAGGGCTACAGCCATTGGTATAATTTGGATTTGCCCGAAACCATCGATGTCCGCGCCCGCCTGCTGCCGGAGAATGGCACCATCTCCCAAATTGCGCAATCGGCCAAGGAGGATTGGGGCAGCAAAATTGCCGAGACCGATGCCTCGGCGTTGGTCATCATCGAGGGACTGACCATGTACTTAACCCAGGCCGATGTGCAGCAGATTTTTGCCGTCATTGCCAAGCGCTTTGCCGAAGCCACCGTGTTTGTAGAGATCATGAACCCGATGGTGGTCAAAAATGTGAAAGAAAAATCCATCGAGGGCAGCCACGCCAAATTTACCTGGGGCATCAAAGATGGCAGCGCATTGCAAGCCCTGCTGCCCGGCTTTACCTGCACCGGAGAGCATAGCCTGGTGGAGGGTATGGCGGAGTTTATGCCTATCTACAAGGTACTTGGTAAAATTCCGGTGGTACGCAATATTTCCAACAAAATCATCCTGATGGAAAAGGGCCATTAAGAAAGGCAGGCATGTACGATGCTTTTTACCACGTTGGGGGATAAATCCAACCCTGCGGTGCTGTTTTTCCACGCCATGGGCGTGACCGGTGCCAGCAGTGAGCCGGTCGCCAAAGCCCTGCAGGCGCATTATTTCTGCATCCTGCCGACTTCTACCGTCTACTGCGTCGGGCAGACCTACCAAAGCAAGCAGGATGAAGTACTGCAGGTCGAAGCCTTTCTAAAAAAGCAGGGCGTAACCAGGCTGGCACTGGTGGTGGCTTCGTCCATCGGTGCTGATCTTGCCATGGAGCTTTTGACCACCACCCACCTGCCGGTGGAACACGTGTTTTTTGACGGCGGGCAGTTTGCGCAAATCGGCAAGGGCACCCGCCGCATCATGGTCCCGTTTTTGTACCTGGCCATCAAGAGCCTGTACTGGTCCAAGGGCAACACCTTAAAGAAAATCATGTGGTGCGATGGCGGTGCCATCAGGCCCTACTTTATCGCCGCCGGCAAGGCGCTGACCTACGGCAACATGCGCCGCCAGATGGCCGACAGCCTGGAGGACAAGCCCTTCCCCGCCCTGCCGGAGGAACTCCAGCGCCGTACCTGGTTCGAGTTTGGCAGTGTGGAGGACCACCTGAAATACCGCGCGGCCGTGCAAAAAGCCTACCCTAACGGCCATTACCCCGTTTTTGAGGGCTGCAACCACATGCAGTACCAGATCCGCGACCCGCAGGGGTTCGCTGCCATGCTGACGAACATCATGGAACAGAACGCCCTGCCGCTGCTGCCGTTTGTAAAAAACGCCTGATAAAAGGATATGCTTTGTGAAATATCATATCGAGAAAAATACTGTCCAGGAGACGCTGGTCATCCCCCTGTATGGGCGCAAAGTGTGTTCGGAACTGTACCCGAACCTGTTCCGGGACGGAACCGCCATCCGCCTGATGAACGAGATCGATTACGATTTTTCGGTCTTTGAGAAAAACTCCAACAGCGTTATGCACCAGTTCGGCTTTTTGGAAGTCGCCATGCGCCAGGCCGACCTGGCCTGGGAAGTGCGGGACTACTTAAAAACGCACCCCCGCGCCGCCGTGGTCAACCTGGGCTGCGGGCTGGACGATACTGGCCGCAGCTGCGATAACGGCCAGTGCAAGATGCAGTAGCAGTAGGTCCGGTATAGGGCACATCGTCCCAGCCGATGAGCATACCGCCGTCAAAGAAAAACAGGATGGCGCGTTTGGCGGGCTTCTCGGTGGTGCGCATGATCGGGCAGGGGGGCCACAAATCATCTTTTTCTAGAACCTGCTCTACCTGCCAAACACTGGCTCCGGACTGTGGGTTAGTCTTACCTTGTTGCAATGATTCGGCGTTGTGCTGTCAATTTTTTGGTCTGGGCGATTTGCTGTAAAATTCGAGTTAGTCGTTGCTATAGCAACCGACAAAGGAACAGTTAGTCGTGTATAATATTCAATGGTTTGTTTAGGCTAACCGACGTTAAGTAACCCTACCAACGCAAAAGGAGTTCACACATGAAAAAACTTTCCCACCAATCCATCCTACGCGCTGTCGCTGCTGTCAGCGCTGCTGTGATGCTGACCGCCTGCGGTGCTTCTACCGCTGTTTCTTCCTCCGCCGCTTCTGAGGAAGCAGTCTCCGAAGCTGTTTCCGAAGCTGCCACCAGCGAGGAAGCCACCGAGGCCGAGGACACCGGTACTCATACCGTCATCGATCATGGCGGCAACGAAGTCGAGGTTCCTAACCACATCACCCGCGTGGTCATCGACCAAATTCCCATTCTGTCCACCTACATGTCCTACTTCCAGGGCAGTGCCCCCTACATCGTGGGTTACTGCGGCTCTTTCAAGTCGGTCATCTCTGATACTGTGCTGAAGAACATCGCCCCCGAACTGATGGAGTCCTCTGACACCGTTTACGCCCAGAGTGACCTGAACATCGAGGAGATCATGAAACTGGAGCCGGACGTTATCTTGTACAACGCCGGTAACTCCGCCCATGCCGAGATCCTGCAGGCCAGCGGCATTCCCTCTATCGGCTTTGCCACCGTTGGTGCTTCTACCGAAGCTGACCCCCTGGAGCGCTACAAGGAATGGCTGAAGCTGCTGGGCGATGTCTTTGGTGAGCAGGGCAAAACCGATGACTTCATCGCCGCTGGTGATGCCATCGTGGCCGATGTGGAAGCCCGCATTGCGGAGATCCCCGAGGAGGACCGCCCCAGTGCCATGATTCTGTGGAAGTACTCTGACGGTGTGCCCCAGGTTTCCGGCCAGGGCACCTTTGGCACCTACTGGATGAAGCACCTGGGCGTGACCGATGTTGCCTTGGAGGCCACCGGCTTTGCCCAGACCAGCATGGAGCAGGTCTACAGCTGGGATCCCGACATCCTGTTCCTGGACGGCCCCGGTCTGCAGCCTCTGCGCACCGAGGACGTGCTTACCGGCAATGTGGACGGCGCTGACTTCTCTACTCTGACCGCCGTGCAGAACGGCCGCGTGTACAACACCACCCTGGGCATGTGGAACTGGTTTACCCCCAATCCGGATGCCCCGCTGGTGCTGGCATGGCTGGCCTGCAAGACCTACCCCGATGCCTTTGCGGATTACCCGCTGGAAGACACCATTAAAGAGTACTACAAGACCTGGTACGGTTACGATGTGACCGATGCCGAGCTGGAGGAAATGCTGCTGTATTGATGAAGGACACTGTATGGATCAAAAAGGGGCGCTTTACGCCGCTGGCTGTGCTGCTGATGTTTCTGCTGCCCCTGGCTGTGGCACTTGTCTGCCTATGCTTCGGCCGCATGAATGTGCCGGTCTGTGAGGTTCTGCTGGCGTTTCGCGCCGCTTTTACTGGGGATGTTGCCAATGTGCAGAACTACTCCATCGTGATAAATCTGCGCCTGCCGCGCATCCTGATGGCTATTATCGTGGGCGCGGGTCTAACCTGCGCCGGCAACACCTTTCAATCGCTGTTTTCCAACCCGCTTGCTACGCCGGATATTCTGGGCGTAACCAGCGGCACCTGCGTGGGTGCTATTTTAGCCATCATCCTTTCCTGCAGTATTCTGGAAACACAGCTGATCGCGCTGGCGTTTGGCCTGGCATCGGTGGTGTTCACCTTAAAGATTGCCGGCAAAAACGATGGCCGTTCGATGGTCTACCTGGTGTTGGCCGGTACGATCGCTTCGTCCCTGTTCAACGCCATTGGCTCGCTGCTAAAATACACCGCTGATCCCCAGGATAAGCTGCCGGAGATCACCTACTGGCTGATGGGCAGTTTTACCAGTGCCAGCTACCAGAAGATCCTGATCGGCTGCCCGCTGATTATTGTGGGCATCGTGGTAATCTATCTGCTGCGCTGGCGGCTAAACATCCTGTCGCTAAGCGATGACGAGGCCCGCGCCAGCGGCATCAACATCAAGCGGACCCGCATGGTGTTTATCCTGGCCTCCACCCTCATTACCGCCTCGGCAGTATCCATGTGCGGCCAGGTGGGCTGGATCGGCCTGCTGATCCCCCACTGCGCCCGCATGCTGGTGGGCAGCAACAACCGTTATGTGGTGCCTGTCAGCCTGAGCTTGGGGGCCAGCTTTATGATTTTGATCGACACGCTTTCCCGCACCATCAGCATCATTGAGCTGCCCCTCTCCATCCTGACGGCCATCATCGGCGCGCCGGTATTTATCTCTCTGCTGAATAAAACAAGGAGCAATCTGCGATGATCCTCGAAGTGCAAAACGGCTGTTTCGGGTATCCCCATCAGCCTGCCATCCTCGATAATATCAACCTGACGCTGGATGAGGGGCATATCTTGGCTATCCTTGGCCCCAACGGCATTGGCAAGACGACACTGCTCAAGTGCATAATCGGCCTGCTGCCGTGGCAAAGCGGCAAGACCCTGCTGTACGGCAAGGACCTGCACACCATGAAAAGCAAGGATGTGTGGAGCACGATCTCCTACATCCCCCAGTCCCACGGGTTTGCATTCTCCTACACCGGGCTGGAAATGGTACTGCTGGGCCGCAGCGCCCATCTGGGGCTGTTCCAACAGCCGGGTAAAGAGGAGATCGAGATGGCACAGGCCATGATGGCACGGGTGGGTATCACCCATCTGGCCGACAAGGACTGCAACCGCATGAGCGGCGGCGAACTGCAGATGGTGCTGATCGCGCGGGCGCTGATCAACGATCCTAAGCTGATTATTTTGGATGAGCCTGAAACAGGGCTTGACTTCCACAACCAAATCCTTATACTGAATATGATAGAGCGTTTGGCCCACGAAGAAGGGATCAGCGCCATCATAAATACCCACTATCCTACCAATGCTATGAGTGTGGCAGACGAAGCCCTGATGCTGAACCGCAAGGGCAGCTCTTTCTACGGCCCGGCTGCCGATATCCTGAACGAGGAGCACATCTCCTACTCGTTCGATGTGCAGGTGATCGTGGATGAGTTGAAGTATGAGGGCCGCTCGATCCGCAGCATTGTACCCGTGGCCCTGCGAGGAGACGCTGTATGAACAACACCCCCTTTACCATCGCGCAGATGCGCCCCATCAGGGAGGCTATGACCATCTCCCGCCCGGCCCATCTGGGTGCGGAAGTGCCTGTGACCTGGTTCTCGATGGGCGCTGGCACCTCCATTACCCCGGAAAGCTATGACTGCACGACCCTGTACCTGGTGGCCGAAGGCATTGGATGCTTTGTGCTGGGAACGGAGGCCCGCCATGTCCCCCTTTCCCCCGGCGAACTGCTGGTACTGCCCCCCAAGACGCTGTGCGGCACCCTGGCCGACAGTGACGGCACCGGCATGATCTACACCGAAATTATTTTAAAAAAGGAGCATTTTACCATGAACAACATCATCAAAGCAGGCCAGTCCACCGCCCTGAAAGACCTGATCTCCTACGAGGAAGGCAGCATCGCCAACCTGGACATCGTACATGCTGACAACATGAAGTTTGTGCTGATGGCCTTTGACGAGGGCACCGGCCTGACCCCGCACCGCGCCCCCGGCAATGCCATCCTGACCGCCCTGGAGGGCAAGGCCATCATTGGCTATGAGGGCAAGGATTACGAGTTGAACGCTGGCGAGAGCTTCCGTTTTGACAAGAACGGCCTGCACAGCGTCACCCCGCAGGGCAAGTTCAAGATGAGCCTGCTGCTGGTTATTGAGTAATTTCACAAGGTAAATAAACCGGGGCTGTTGCACATTCCCCAAAGCAAAAGACCGGAGTTGTAAAACCTTTTATGGCTTTACAACTCCGGTCTTTTGCTTGAACTCTTTACCGCTATTATACACCTTTAGCCAATTCTGCAGCTGCGCTTTGCTGCGTATTTTAAATATCTCGCAAATTCTCTGCTGGCTGTATTTCCCTGTCAGGTAGACTTCTGCCGCTTGCAGTTTAGTCTGTACGGAATATATACGATTTTGTAGTCACACTCTAGACCAGTATTGCCCTCGCTTCGGTACTTTGACAGTCAACCTTGAATCGTTGTTTTGCTGACATTTAACCGTCTGGCCGCTTCACCCTGCGATAGTCTACCGGATTCTATCTCTGTTATGGCCTTTTGCTTGATTGTTGGTGATATTTTCCCTATTCGCATACAAAAATGCCCTTATGTTTTGGTACATCCGCAGGGACCGATTTCCTATCAATCTGTTGCAGAATATCAACCTAACGCCATCGTCAGCAGCAAGGCGTACAGTGGCAGGGTCAGGATGCTGGAAAGCGTGGAAAACACCACCGCACCGGCGGCGAGTTCTTCGTCGTGGTGGAACTGGATGGCAAACATTGTGGTGATGGCAGCGCAGGGGCAGGCTTCCAGCAGCAGTACAATGGTAGGCACTGTGCCGTGCAGGCCCAGCAGGGAAAAGATCAGTAGTTCCACCGCCGGGATGCCCAGCATACGCAGACCCCAGACGAAAAAGAGATTCTTGTTTTTTAGCAACTTCTTCAGGTCACTGGAGGCGATGGTTGCGCCAGTGATAATCATGGACAGCGGGGTGTTCATGTCGCCGATGGCGCTAATCGGGCCGGTGAGGACTTCCGGCAGCGGGATGCGGGCCAGGTAAATTGCGAGGCCGACCACTACAGCGATGATGCAGGGGCAGGTCGCCACAGCTTTTACAATCTGTTTGGGGTTGACCTGGTCGGAAACAACCACGTAACCGATGGTCCAAATCAGGATATTAAAGATCGTGACAAAGCCGCTGGCATAGAGCAGACCCTCGCTGCCGAACAGTGCCTTGATAAGTGGGAAGCCCATGTATCCGGCGTTGGAGAATGCACAAGCAAACCAGAGAATAGCGCGGGCATCCTTTTGCATCTTGCAGGTTGCCAGGAACGCCACGCCCAAACCTACCAGCAGCACCAGCGTACCCAGGCCGAAAGCCAGCAGCAGGTTGTGGAACGTAGCGGGGTCGTACTCTGTCATATAGCTGTCTAGCACCATGGCCGGGACAACCAGGTATAGCAGCAGGTTGGCCAGAACGGATTTTTCTTTGGGTTTGAACACGCCTGCTTTGCAGCAGACCGCACCGGCCAGGATCATAAGCAGCAGTTCCGCCACCTGTTTAGCTGTGATAACAGCAAGTTCCATAGTTGATACTCTCCCTCTATTATGTATAGAATATACATATATAATATATATTTTTGCTATGCGGTTGTCAATAAATAGCGGGTGTGATATGCTGGTTTTATTATAGTGGGTGATCGATGCTTGCCCCCCAGTGTGTCAAAAATATCGATTTTCCCCTACAGAGCAGAAGTGCGCAAGTATAAAAGGAGTATGCATGAACATCCAGATTTTCGGTACAAACAAAAGTTTTGATACCAAAAAGGCCCAGCGGTGGTTTAAAGAGCGGGGCATTAAGTTCCAGATGATTGATATGAAAGAAAAGGGCATGAGCCGCGGCGAGTTTGATAATGTCTGCCGCGCGGTAGGCGGCTGGGCCAAGCTGGTGGACGAAAACGCCAAGGATAAGGAAGCGCTGGCCCTACTGCGCTGGCTGGACGAAAGCCAGCAGGCGGACAAGCTGTTTGAAAACCAACAGTTATTGCGCCAGCCTATCGTGCGCAATGGCCGCCAGGCCGCCGTGGGATATTGCCCGGAGGTTTGGGGGAAGTGGGTGTAATTTTTTACCCGCCCCCTACTTGACATTTCCCGCACTGTGCGGTACATTATAAGATACAATGCAGTGCGAAAGAGTGCACGCAGGTTTAGGTTTTTTCAGCAAGCCGGGGGTGATGCAAGCCCGGCAAAGCCCGCTGTGTGCTGTCGCTTTCAAGCAGGTGCGGTGAAGATAGTAACCGCACACGGGTTTGCCGCCGTTATCCTGGCAGGCGGGGTGTCTGCCCTGCTGCAAAGCGGCCTTTTACAAGGCAACTTGGGTGGTACCGCGACTTGAATTTTTCAGGCCGTCCCATGATCTTCTTCATGGGGCGGCCTTTTTCTATGGTTACACGCCCCGCAATTCTCAAGGAGGTTTTACACAATGCCGAAAGAACTCGCCAAACAGTATGTGCCCCAGGGCACTGAGGATCGCATCTACCAGAACTGGTGCGACAAGGGTTATTTCCACACCCAAATCGACCGCAGCAAAAAGCCCTTTACCATCGTGATGCCGCCGCCGAACGTCACCGGCCAGTTACACATGGGCCACGCCATGGATGAAACATGGCAGGACATCCTGACCCGCTACAAGCGCATGCAGGGCTTCGCCGCCCTGTGGGTGCCCGGCACCGACCACGCTTCCATCGCCACCGAGGCCAAGGTCGTTGCCAAGATGCGCGAAGAGGGCCTGACCAAAGAGATGGTGGGTCGTGACGGCTTTTTGGAGCGCGCTTGGGACTGGAAGAACACCTACGGCAACCGCATCGTCAGCCAGCTGAAAAAGCTGGGCTGCTCCTGCGACTGGCAGCGTGAGCGCTTTACCATGGACGAGGGCTGCTCCAACGCCGTTAAGGAAGTGTTTGTGCGCCTGTACGATCAGGGCCTGATCTACCGCGGCAACCGCATGGTCAACTGGTGCCCCCACTGCAACACCTCCATTTCTGATGCCGAGGTCGAGTACGAGGCCAAGGAAGGCAGCTTCTGGCACCTGCTGTACAAGGTGAAGGAGACCGGCGAATATCTGGAACTGGCTACCACCCGTCCTGAAACCATGCTGGGCGATACCGCCGTAGCCATCAACGCGGATGACCCCCGCTACGCTCACCTGCACGGCTGCCATGTCATCCTGCCGCTGCTGGACCGCGAGATCCCCATCGTCTGCGATGAACATGCCGATATGGAAAAGGGCACCGGCGTGGTGAAAATCACCCCCGCCCATGATCCCAACGACTTTGAGGTCGGAAAACGTCACAATCTGCCGATGATCCGTGTGCTGACCTATGACGGTCACATGACCGGCGCTTCCGACAAGTCTGCCGCCGATGCTGAGCGCATTGCCGGCCGCGCTGCCGCTGACGAGCCTGAAGTGCTGGACTGCGGCAGGTATGCCGGTATGACTGCCATGGAGGCTCGTAAGGCTATCCTGGCCGACCTGGAAGCCTGCGGCGCCCTGAAAGAGACCGAGGCCCTGACCCACGACGTGGGCACCTGCTACCGCTGCCACTCCGTCATTGAGCCGATGGTCTCCAAGCAGTGGTTTGTCAAGATGGAGCCGCTGGCTAAGCCCGCCATCGAGAGCGTAGAAAAAGGCGAGATCAAGTTCGTGCCCGAGCGCTTCACCAAGAACTACATCAACTGGATGAAGGGCGGCCGTGACTGGTGCATCAGCCGCCAGCTGTGGTGGGGCCATCAGATCCCCGCCTGGTACTGCGATGACTGCGGCGAGACCGTGGTTGCCAAAGAGGCTCCCTCCGTCTGCCCCAAGTGCGGCTGCACCCATCTGACCCAGGATCCCGACACGCTGGACACCTGGTTCAGCTCCGCCCTGTGGCCGTTCTCCACCCTGGGCTGGCCCAATGAGAACGCCGAGGACTACAACTACTTCTACCCCACCAACACGCTGGTGACCGGCTACGACATCATCGGCTTCTGGGTTTCCCGCATGATCTTCTCCGGCCTGGCCTACACCGGCAAGGCTCCGTTTGATACCGTGCTGATCCACGGCATTGTGCGCGACAGCCAGGGCCGCAAGATGTCCAAATCCCTGGGCAACGGCATCGACCCGCTGGAAGTGATCGAGCAGTACGGCGCGGACGCGCTGCGCCTGATGCTGATTATCGGTTCCACCGCTGGCAACGATATGCGTTACAGCGATGAAAAGGTGCTGGCCGCCCGTAACTTTGCCAACAAGCTGTGGAATGCTTCCCGCTTTGTGCAGATGAACCTGCCCGAGGACTTCCAGCCCGGCCTGCCCGCTGAGGATCAGCTGGACATGAGCGACAAGTGGGTGTTGAGCGAGCTGGCTAAGATGGCCGCCGATGCCACCGCCAACCTGGACAAGTACGAGCTGGGCCTGGCCGCCGAGAAGGTGGAGAACTTCATTTGGGAAGTGTACTGCGACTGGTACATTGAAATTTGCAAGACCCGCCTGAACGGTGACGATGCCCAGGCTGCTGACACCGCCCGCAAGGTGCTGGTGTACGTGCTGGATCGCGCGCTGAAGCTGCTGCACCCGTTTATGCCGTTCATCACCGAGGAAATCTATCAGGCTCTGCCCGGCAGCGGCGAGACCATCATGACCCAGCTGTGGCCGGGCAATGAGGATATGAAGATCTGGGCCGAGGACTGTGCCGACTTTGAAAAGCTGATGGACTACATCAAGGCTGTGCGTACCATGCGCGCCGAGATGAACGTCCATCCCGCCAAAAAGACCAGCATGGTCATCGAGACCGCCAGCCCCGCCGCCTTTGAAAAGGGTGGTGCCTACCTGGCCCGCTTCGCCTTTGCCACCGATGTGACCGTGACCCCCAAGTATGAGGGCAGCACCGATGGCATGGTGAACGTGGCTACCCCGGATGCCAAGGGCTTTATCCCGATGATGGAGCTGATCGACCGCGAAAAAGAGTTAGCCCGCCTGAACAAGGAATTGACCAAGGCCGAGAAGGAACTGGGCATGTTCACCAACCAGCTGAACAACCCGAAGTTTGTGGAAAAGGCTCCCGCCAAGCTGGTGGAGGAGACCCGCGCCAAGCTGACCGCTGCCCAGGAAAAGACCGCCAAGATCAAGGAGAGCATTGCGGCGCTGGGTTGATATTTCATGTAAAAAACTAATATTAAACCAAAAGCCCTCGGTACCTGATGGCACCGGGGGCAACTTATTACAGCAAAATTATACGAAATGGATTATTGAGCAAGAGTATTACAAGCCGAAATTACTTGCGCTTACTCTTGCGACTACGCTTTTTGGCAGCGGTGTTCACAGCAGTCCTGACCTCTGCAGCGGCTTTCTCGGCGGCCTTGACGGTCTCCTCGACAACGGGGACAGCCGCCTTGACAGCTTCCTCAACCATAGGCTCAGCGGCCTTGACAGCCTTCTCTACAACAGGCTTGGCAGCCTCAACAGTCTTTTCGACCACGGGCTTAGCAGCCTTGACGGCCTTCTCGGCAGCAGGCTTAGCGGCCTTAGCAGCCTTGGCGGCTTTCTCGACAGCAGGGGCAACGGCCACGGCAGCAGCGTCAACGATCTCGGTAGCGGCCTTTTCAGCGGCAGCCTTGGCCTTGACGGCAGATGCCTTCACACTGGTCTTAGGCTTGCGGGTGACTTCATTGATGGTCCAGTACTGGTTCTCACCATTGACATCGGCCCAGATCTGTAGTGGAGTGCCATTGGCAGCACTCATGCCGGCATCCAGCAGCTTGCCTGCCAGGTTGGACTTGATCTTGACGCGACCATCGTTGGAAGGTTCAACCACCCACAACTGGCTGGAAGCAGGAGCCCCCTCCCACTGGTGTACGCGGGTACCATCGCTGACACCGCCCATATCCAGGTCCAGCATCTTGCCGGTGAAACGGTTCTGCACACGGTAGACCCCGTCACCAGCGGAGACAAAGCCCCACTGCTGCCACTCGGCATTGGCATCATCCCACAGCTGAACTTTTGCACCGTTCTCGATGTTATAATCAGCAACCTCAACAACCTTGCCGTTGGCGGCGTTGAGGGTGTAGTACTTACCCTCGGTGATTACGGTCTGTGCAATCTTCTTCTTGGCTGCCATATTGGCTACCTCCCTATTCATAAACAGTTTTTGTAAACATATCCATGCGGCCTATATCGGTTGCGCTGTACCACCTACAACATATCTCATATAACCGAATAATCGTGGCTACGTCATCTATTATAGTCACTTTTTACCAATCCGTCAACTTTTTAGCGACGATGCGGCATTTTACACAAAAAAGCCGGAGCAGCGGCAAGCTATCCCGGCAATTTTGATTGATTGTACATCAGATTGCTGCATTTTTGCGTAGCAACGTTTTACAGCATATCCAATTTTGTTTAACTGTTTTCGGCAAAGTTGCCGGTATACAGGCTGTAGTAGCGGCCCTTCTGTGCAATCAGTTCATCGTGGGTGCCGCGCTCAATGATGCGGCCCTGCTCCAGCACCATGATGCAGTCCGAGTTACGAACCGTGGACAGGCGGTGGGCAATGACGAAGGTGGTGCGGCCATACATCAGGCCGTCCATGCCGTCCTGCACCAACTTTTCGGTGCGGGTATCGATGGAGGAAGTAGCTTCGTCCAAAATCAGCACTGGTGGGTCAGCAACGGCAGCACGGGCAATAGCCAGCAGCTGGCGCTGGCCTTGGCTCAGGTTGGTACCATCGCCGGTCAGCATGGTGTTGTAACCATCGGGCAGATGCTTGATGAAGCTGTCGGCGTTAGCCAGCTTGGCGGCGGCCATGCACTCCTCATCGGTAGCACTCAGACGACCATAGCGGATGTTCTCCATAACGGTGCCGGTGAACAGATGGGTATCCTGCAGCACGATGCCCAGAGAAGAACGCAGCGCGTCCTTTTCGATGGACTTGATGTCGTGACCATCGTACAGAATCTGGCCTTTCTGGATATCGTAGAATCGGTTGATCAGGTTGGTGATGGTGGTCTTGCCAGCGCCGGTGGATCCGACAAAGGCGATCTTCTGGCCCGGACGACCATAGAGGTTGATGTCGTGCAGGACGATCTTGCCCTCGTCATAGCCGAAGTCCACATCCTTAAATACGATGTCGCCCTTCAGCTGAGTGTAGGCGGCCGTGCCGCCTGCGTTCTGCTTCTTCCATGCCCAGATGCCGGTGGGCTCGTTGGTCTCAGTCAGAGTATCATCGGCCTGGAACTTGGCATGCACCAGGGTAATGTCGCCCTCGTTGACCTCGGGCTTTTCATCCAGCAGAGCAAAGATACGTGCGCCGCCTGCCAGTGCCATGACCACTGAGTTCAGCTGCATGGAAATCTGAGTGATGGGCTGGTTGAAACTCTTGTTGAAGGTCAGGAAGCTGGCCAGCTTACCCAGTGTCAGGCTGCCGACGCCGCCTATTGCCAGCGCACCGCCGACTACGGCGCAGAGCACGTAGCTCAGGTTGCCCAGCTGGGCGTTGACGGGCATAGCCACCAACGAGTAGGAGTTGGCCTTGTCGGCGCTGTGAAACAGTTCATCGTTAAGTTCGTTGAACTCCTTGATAGCAGCTTCCTCGTGGCAGAAAACCTTGACGACCTTCTGGCCGTTCATCATTTCCTCAATGTAGCCGTTGACCTTGCCCAGTTCCTGCTGCTGTTTGAGGAAGAACTTGCCGGAGTTGCCGGTGAGGTACTTGGTAGCCAGCATCATGACGGCGACCATGACCACCGTCAGCAGGCTCAGGGGCACACTGAGGTAGAGCATGGACAGGAACACGCTGACGACCGTGATGATGGTGTTGATCAGCTGGGGCAGACTCTGGCTGATGAGCTGGCGCAGGGTATCGATATCGTTGGTGTAGACAGACATGATATCGCCGTGAGCGTGGCTGTCAAAATACTTGATGGGCAGGGTCTGCATGTGGACGAACAGGTCATCACGCAGGCGCTTCAGGGTACCCTGGGTGATCTTGGCCATGGTGCGGTTCTGGATGAACACAGCCAAGATGCCCACGCCGTAGAAGCAGGCCACACGGATGATGGCATGCAGCAGGCCGGAGAAGTCGTTGCTCTTTTCGGCCAGCAGGGGCAGGATGTAGCTATCGATCAGGGTCTGCATAAACAGGGTGCCCTGCACCTGGGCGAACACGCCCAGCAGAATGCAGCACAGAACCAGGATGACCTGCACTTTGTACTGCTTCGTCACGTAGGCCAGGATGCGCTTGAGCACCTTGCCGGGGTTTTCTACCTTGGGACGGGGGCCATGGTTGCGGCCGCCGGGACCCATTTTTACAACTTTTGCTTTTTCAGCCATTATGCCTCCCCTCCCTTCTCGTCAAAATCGCCGGAGCCTTTGGTCTGGCTGTTGTACACATCCTGATAGATGGCGTTGGTCTTGAGCAGGTTCGCGGGGGTATCAAAGCCGCTGACCTTGCCGTTATCCAGCACCAGCACCTTGTCTGCGTTCTCCACCGAGGAGATACGCTGGGCCACGATGAACACCGTTGTGCCAGGGATCTTCTCGGCAAAGGAATGGCGGATCTTGGCATCGGTGGCGGTATCGACAGCAGAGGTGGAGTCATCCAGAATCAGGATGCGGGGCTTTTTCAGCAGGGCGCGGGCGATGCAGAGGCGCTGCTTCTGGCCGCCGGAGACGTTGTTGCCGCCCTGCTCGATGTGGGTCTGGTACTTATCGGGGAAGCGCTCGATGAATTCATCGGCGCAGGCCTGCTTGCAGGCATCCTCGATCTCTGCATCGGTGGCGTTGGGGTTGCCCCAGCGCAGGTTCTCAGCAATCGTGCCGCTGAACAGCTCATTCTTCTGCAGCACCATAGCCACGTTGTTGCGCAGGGTCTCCACATCATAATTGCGGACATCCACACCGCCGATGGAAACGCTGCCTTCGGTCACGTCATACAGGCGGGGCAGCAGCTGCACCAGGCTGGACTTGGCCGAGCCGGTGCCGCCGATGATGCCGATGGTCTCGCCGGACTGGATATCCAGGTCGATATCGTTCAGCACCTTTTCGCCGTCCTTTTTGTAGGCGAAGCTGACGTGGTTGAACTTGACGGAGCCATCCTTGACATCCATGACGGGGTTCTCGCCGTTGGTCAGGTCAGACTTTTCATCCAGGACCTCGGCCACACGCTTGGCAGAGGCAGCGGACATGGTGATCATGACAAAGACCATGGAGAGCATCATCAGGCTCATCAGGATGTTCATGCAGTAGCTCAGCATGCTCATCAGGTCGCCGGTGGTGAAGGTGGTAGCGCCGGAACTGACGATGAGCCGTGCGCCCAGCCAGCTGATGAGCAGGATGCAGCTGTAAACAGTCAGCTGCATGAAGGGGGCGTTCCAGGCGATGATAAGTTCGGCGCGCATCAGCAAATTGCGGACGTTCTCGCTGGCTTTGCGGAACTTGTCGCTCTCGAACTTTTCACGCACGTAGGCCTTGACCACGCGGATGGCGGAGACGTTCTCTTGCACACTCTCGTTCAGATCATCGTACTTTCGGAAAGCCTCGGTGAAATAGCGGGTGGCGTGGGTCAGGATGTACACCAGCACACAGCCCAGCAGGATGACCGCGATCAGGTAGACGTTAGCCAGCTGGCGGTTGATGGAGTAGGACATAATGAGCGCTACGATCATGCTGGCTGGCGCACGGATGAACATACGCAGCAGCATCTGGTAAGCGTTCTGGATGTTGGTGACATCGGTGGTCATACGGGTGACCAGACCGGCGGTGGAGTATTTATCGATGTTGGCAAAGCTGAAGGTCTGGATGTTTTCAAACATGCCGCGGCGCAGGTTACGGGCAAAGCCGGTGGCGGCGTGGGAGCCAGACACCGCGCCCAGAACGCCGAACAGCAGACCAAACAGTGCGGCAATGATCATCTGGGCACCCACGGTGTAGATGACCTGCATATTGCCGGGGGTGACACCATCATCAATGATGGAAGCCATCAATTTGGGGATGATCATCTCCATGATGACCTCACAGATCATAAAGATCGGTGTCAGGATCGAGACCAAGCGGAAGCCCTTGGTCTCACGTCCAAGTGTTTTCAGCAAGTTTCATTGCTCCTTTCCGGGTAGTTCTTTGGTTTCGGCCTCAATGGCCTGGGCGTTGTGCAGGATGCGGGTCAGCACTGCGCGAGAAGTTTCCATTTCTTCAGGCGTAAGGCCCTGCTGCAGGTCCTGCTCGAACTGATTGATGCTGGTGCCGATGCGGTCATGATAGGCCACCCCTTTATGGGTAACGACCAGCCGCTTTAAGCGGGCATCCTTTTCCACCGAGCAGCGGGTGATGAAACCGTCCTGCTCCATACCCTGCAAGATGGCCGTGACGCTGGATCGGCGGATGTGGAGCCACTGTTCGACATCGCGCTGGTAGACATCGCGGTTTTCGTTATTGGCACGGAAGATCTCACCCAAGATCATTCCGCGCACACCGGTCAGTTCCGGAGTAACTTCGGCCGCAATGCGGGCATCCATAGCGCGGCGCAGCATGCGGGACGCATGGTTGAGCAACGCACCGAAATGCACGTTCATGTATTCATCCAGGCTGCAATCCGGATTTGAACAGATCGTTGTTCTCACCTTCCCTATCGGTTGTTCTGTTAGCCAGCAGACTGTTCATTTGCGAATTGTTCGTTAGCTAACTGTTCGTTTGCTTACTTGAATAGTATACCACCGATTAGGGAAATGTCAAGAGATGAATTTTGAACAAATTATAGACAACAAAAAAGCTCCCTTTGCGTAAAGGGAACCTTTTTAGGTCTCGGCATGTAGGGGCGAACAGTGTTCGCCCGAGGAGTTTGGCGTACGCATGCGGCTGCACGGGAGCATATGGAATGCTCCCCTACGTGCCTGGGGAATTTGCAATTTTCCTGTGCGTAGGGGCGGATTCCATATCCGACCGAGGAGTCCAACGTTACCGCAACGATCTCCGATTAGGCAGCTTATTCCGGTGCTTTCATGCTTTCTACCATGGAAATGCGCTTGAGCAGCCGCTGCATGACCAGGTTGACCAGGGCGCTGAACAGCAGTGTCAGGGCGATGGCGTAGGCAAAGCTTTGGGGGTAGATCTGCCGTCCGAACATGACGGCATCGACTTCCACCGTATTGATGACAAAGCTGTGCAAAGCGATGCCGCCCGCCAGGCCGAACAGGGTGCCGATCAGCGTCAGGGCCACGCTCTCACGGTTGACGTAGGCGTAGACTTCGGGGTCGTAGAAGCCCAGCACTTTGATGGTGGCGATTTCCTTGACGCGCTCGGCAATGTTGATGTTGGAAAGGTTATACAGCACCACAAATGCCAGCGATGCCGCACAGACGATAATCAGCACCACCACCGCATCGATGGAGTTGAGCATGTTGAGCACCTGGGTCACGTTGTCCTGCGTGAAGTTCAGGCTGGCTACATTGTCCATCGCCAGCAGGTCCGCCGAGAGGCTGTCGCGGGCGGCCTGGGTATCCTCGGGCAGGATGCTCAAAATTGCGTTGTAGGCGGGGGCTTCGCCGAAACCGGCCTCGTATACCGCCGGGCTGAGGTAGACATAGTTGCTGACGTAATGCTCACATACACCGCTGACGGTGAAGTCGGCGGTCTTGTCGTTGCTGTTGGTCAGGGTGATGGTGTCCCCTGCCTTTACGCCCAGGGTCTTAGCCAGCTTCTCTGTCACGACCACGCCCTGCTGGCCCAGCGGAACCGCCTTGCGGGAAAGACGCTCATGCAGGTCGGCGAAATCGGCGAACTTGTCTACGTCCTGGGGAACCATCAGGTAGACATCCATCTCGCCATCGGGGCCGTCCTGCCGGGTGGATTCCATGGCAACGGTCAGCGAGTCGACGGCGTTTTCCTTATTATAAAGGTAGTCATAAACGGGGCCGCCCTCGGTGGTCTCCTGCTTGGTGACGATCGTCATCAGGTCGTAGTGGTAGATATCGCCGTACTGCTTGGTGATGATGGAGTTCAGCGAATCGGAGATGCCGAAGCCCGCCACCAGCAGCGAGGTACAGCCCGCCACGCCGATGACCGTCATCCAGAAGCGCTTTTTGTAGCGCAGCAGATTGCGGCAGGTGACTTTCCAACTGAAAGGCAGCCGCCGCCACAGCGGGGTGATGCGCTCCAGCAAAATGCGCTTACCTGCCTTGGGGGCACGGGGCAGCATGAGGGCGGCGGGGTTCTCCTGCAAGGTGGTGCGGCAGGCCAGCGCCGTGATACCTACGGTAAGCAGGATAAGGGTGCCGCCCGCAAACAGCGCCTGGCTCAACCGCCAGGGGGTGGCGATAGACGGCATATAGTACATCATTTCATAGGCCGACCAGATGATGGATGGGAACGCTTTAAAGCCCACCGCCAGCCCGGCCGCCGTGCCTGCCGCCGCGGCCGTAAAGGCGTAGAGCAGGTATTTTTGCATGATGGCCGTGCCGGAATAGCCCAAGGCTTTCAGCGTACCGATCTGCAGGCGTTCTTCCTCGACCATGCGGGTCATGGTGGTGGAAACCACCAGCGCCGCCACCAGGAAGAAAAACACCGGGAAGATCGTAGTAATGGCGGTCAGCTTATCCACGTTGGCGGTAAAAGACGCATAGCTGACATTTTTGCTGCGGTCCCAGACGTACCAGGTGGGATACTCCACATCGTTCAGGGCGGCTTCGCCGTCCTCGATCTGGGCACGGGCATCGGCCAGGGCTTTTTCGGCTTCTGCCTTGGCATCCTCGTATTCTATTTCGCCATCCCGCAGCTTTTGCAGGTTCTCGGCAATGGTCGCTTTGGCATCGTCCAGCTTTTTGCGGACATCGCTTAATTGGCCTTTTGCATCCTCGATCTGGCGGCGGGCATCGTCCAGCTGCACCTTTTTATCCTGCAGAGTGGCCCAACCGTCCTCGATTTGGGCACGGGCATCGACCAGCTGCTTTTTGCCGTCCTCGTACTGGGCCAGGCCGTCATAATACTGTTTCCAGCCATCGTCCAGCTGGGCCTTGGCGGCGGCCAGCTTGGGGGCGTTGGCTTCCAGTTGGGCACGGGCGGCGGCCAGCTGGGCCGCACCCTGTTCGTATTGCAGCAGTCCCAGGCGGTACTGGGTCAGCTGACCCACGCCGGAGACCAATTCTTCCAGCTGGGCCTTATTATCCTCGGGCAGGCTGGCCCACCAGGCTTCGACAGCGGCATTCAGCTTGTCCCGGATGTCCTCGGGCAGTCCGGGGGCGAACTGGCGTACCCAGTCAACGGCGCTTTGCAGGGCCGTCTGCATAGCGACGGAGTCAGCGGCATCGGCCACGGCAGCGATATACGTCCGCGCTTCCTGCAAACGCTGCTGTTGTTCCTCCGGCAGGGTGTCGGTGTGGATGGCATCGATGGCCGCCAGCAGGTCGCTTGCCTGGGTGCGGATGGCATCCACCTGCTCCTGCGTCAGGCTGGCGGGGATGGTCAGGCCGCCGTAATCCTGGATAGCCTGCCACAGTTCTTCCACGGTCTGGGGCGGCTGAGTGCCGTTGGCGTTGCAGCTTTCGGCCTGCCAGCCAATGAACGCATCCACCTGGGCAACGTCCAGCCCCAGCTGGTCAGCAAAGGTCTGGATGCCCTGCTGGTAGGCATCGGCGTTGGCATCCAACTGGGCCTTGGCATCGGCCAGCTGCTTTTCGGCGGCTTCGATCTGCGCCAGGCCATCATTATATTGTTTCAGCCCGGCTTCATACTGGGCCTGGCCGTCCTCTAACTGTTTGCGGGCAACTTCCAGCTTGGGGGCGTTGGCGGCGAGTTCGTCCTCCCCTGCCTGCAATTGCGCTTCAGCGTCCCGCAGCTGGGCTTCGGCATCGGCCAATTGGGCCGCTCCATCGTTGAGTAGGGCTTCGTTACTGGTCAGTTCGTTCAGGCCATCGGCGTACTGGCGCTCGCCGTCATCAACCTCTTTCTGGCCGTCCGCCAGCTGTTGTTTACCATCCGCCAGTTCGGCGGCGGCATCGGCCAGCCGTTGGTCGGCATCGGCTTTAGCATCGTTGTACTCGGCCCAGGCATCATCCAATTCGACGCGGGCATCGGCAATGATGCTGTCATAGCGGGCTTCGCACCGGGCATCGGCAATGGCTTCCACGTTGGCCTTGACCGTATCGATATTGGTCTGGTAGGCATCGCCCAGGCTGTCCTGTTCCAGCGCGCCCTCGGCGGTCAGGTATACTTCGGTGTAAGCTTCGTAGGCAAAATCCTGCTGGGGGATGTAGAACACCAGTTTGACCGTGCCGTTGCCCACGCTGGCAGGCTCGCGCTCAAAGCTGAAATAGTTGGCATTGTGGACGATGCCAACAACGGTATACTCGGTGGTGTTCAGCTTGGTGTCCAGGTCCTCGTTGGCTTTGCCCACCACCAGTTTGGCGCCCACTGTGTAGTCAGATTGTTTTTTGGTGGAACTGGCTTCGACCACACACTCGCCGGACTTTCCCGGCAGACGGCCCTCCACCAGGGTTAATCGGTTGATGGTGTTATTCTCCGGCGTGGGAAGGCTGTGAGCACGGCTGACGACCGTATCGCCGTTTACCTCCACCAGCAAATCGGCCGAGCAGCCCGGCTGCACCTGACGCACACCCTCTACCTGCTGCAAAGCGGCCACATCATCATCGGTCAGGCCTAGGGTGGAGACAACACGCAGGTCGTAGAAGTTGCCATCGTCCATATAACGCTCCATCGACTCTTTCATGTCAATGGGCGTGGCATTCAATCCAGCCAGGAAGCCAACACCCAGCGCTACAATGGCAAAGACGGCGGCGAACCGGCTGATGGTGCTTTTGAAAGTCCGCAGGGTATTTTTACGATAGCTGCGTGTCATTTACCACTCGATCCTTTCCACAGGGGTAGGGTTGGGATTTACGGCCTGATCCACCACCCGGCCACTGTTGATGCGGATGACCCGGTCCGCCATAGCAGCCAGGGCGCTGTTGTGGGTGATGACGATGACCGTGCGCCCCTGTTTGCGGCAGGTGGCCTGCAGCAGCACCAGCACCTGCTTGCCGGTTTTGTAGTCCAGTGCGCCGGTGGGTTCATCGCAAAGCAGGATTTTCGGGTTTTTAGCCAGGGCGCGGGCGATGGAAACACGCTGTTGCTCACCGCCGGAAAGCTGCGCCGGGAAGTTGTTTTTGCGGTCGGCCAGACCCACTTCGTCCAGCACGGTGTCGGCATCCAGCGGGTCGCGGCAGATCTCGGCGGCCAGTTCCACATTTTCCCGTGCGGTCAGGTTTTGCACCAGATTGTAAAATTGGAACACGAAGCCCACATCATAGCGGCGGTAGGTGGTCAGGCGCTTTTTGTCAAAGCCGCTGACAGTTTCGCCATCCAGCAGGATCGTGCCCTCATCGCAGGTATCCATGCCGCCCAGCATGTTCAGCACGGTGGTTTTGCCCGCGCCGGAGGGGCCGAGGATGACGCAGAACTCACCTTTTTGAATTTCAAAACTCACATGGTCCGAGGCAGCGATGCGAGTATCGCCCATCTGGTAATATTTACACACATTGTCAAACAACACATAAGGCTGCGGCATGCTAAAACTCCCCTATTGTATAAAGTAGTTTTAGTATAGCAGATTTGCGGGGAAATGTCGTGAAGAAATTTAAAATTTTACATATTCAAAGGTGGTTCGCACAAAAGGTTTTCTCTGCGAGGGGGCTGTCAGTGTAAAAGACTGAGGGAGATGTTGTATCGTTGTGAAATCCATAAAGGCAGGAAGGAATCCTCAAAAAATCAGTAGATTGTGTTAATGCTAATTGCCCATCGGCTTCTTTTCGTATAGAATCCAAGACAGAGGCTTTCCTTTCGATTGGGTTGTTTACATCCGGCCAAAGATGCAATACCAATTTTGATGGAAGATCCTTTTTTATTCAATTATAATCGGAGCCTGAGTAGCAACTGCTCTTAGGCACCTGAGTCAGAGGGGAGAACCCAGCCACCCTCTAAGGCTTGGTCTTTACAGGGTTCTCAGACAATGCTACATCACCTAATTGCGATGGTTCATTATATACAGCTGTTCTTGAGTTCTTCGCCGTCGGGTTGATTACCCTGCGCATTGACTGAGGTTCATGTCAAGGCTGGCGGGCGACTTAGAAAACTTATAGCGTGGTGGCGTCAATCCTACAAAATGATTGACCTTATTTTTTATGATTGTATCCAGAAATTTCACGCCAAGCCCTGACGATGCCCCTGTTATCACTGCTGTATTCATCTTATCACCACCTTTCAGATTTTTACATTCGGATTTGTATACTGTCCATGTTTTCTTGTCTTATTCCCGCACTGTATAGAAAATTTCGGACATCGATGCAGGCAGCCCAGGCACATCACGCACTTTTCCTTCACCCAGACCGGTTTTCCTTCCTGCATTTGGATTGCCTGTATCGGACACTTTTTTGCACACAATCCACACCCAATACAATTTTCATCCACTGAGAGTCTGCTTGTAAGTCTTGCTCTCCGGTTATAAATCGGCTGTGAGATTGCCTTTACCACAAAAATTGGCGTGGAATGCATGATTCGCTTGTTGCAGCGCTTTTCATTGATTGATTGAATGATGGTTTTTATTTCTGTCTCTGTATTTTTCGTAAAAACATTCTGCTTCTCCGGGGTCGAAATATCAAAAATCGGTGTGTAGGTATCTACCATACGAACAGAATAAAATGCATCTACCTCGCAGCCACTGATTTCTTCCTTTGCCAACTCTCTGATTGCTCCAGGCGTGGTGCCATACGTTGCCACGAAATACAAATAATCTGTATGAAACTCCGCTTTCTTCAAAAAATCATTTACAATACTCGGCATCCCCCAGAAATATGTCGGCGTTACAATTCCAATCCGTTCATCTTTAAATATAAAACTGTTTTCTGTTATGCAGTCCGTAATCGCTACTATTTCATCATGGACAACCCCTGCAATACGGGAAGCCACATATTTGCTGTTACCCGTAGCCGAGAAATATAGAATCATGTATTCATCTCCTACCTACTGTTCACTTCTGTCGGGGAGCTGCGTCATAATCTTTGTCATGCGTTCCACCAGTGACGAAAGCAGCGTAATCTGATTATCGTCCGGATCAAGGTAATAATATACAAAGGTGCCTTCCTTACGTGGCTTCACGATGCCAGCATCCTTCAATATCTGCATATGATGCGATACCGCGGGTCTCGAAAGGTGAGTCAACTCTGTAATCTCTGTCACGCGTACACCTTCAACCGGGCAATTCAACATGACACAAAGCAGATGTTGCCTGTTCTCATCACCGACCGCTGTAAGCAGTTTCCGACAGTTTTTAAACTCTTCTTCTAATTTTCTTACCTCTTTGCAAAAAGGTGTAACTGTATGTTCTTTCATTGGAGTGTTCTCCTATCTGTTTAAGCGCTTGAACATTTATATTATAACGCTTAATTTCAAAATAAGTTTATCTGTCTTAAAAATGAAGATGTATATTTTGTAAATTCAGAAATTGATTACCGTGCCATCCGGGGCGGTCATGTGCTGGACAAAGTAAGGTTGCATCAGCCGCCCGCCATTGACTACGGCGCACACCGCCGTAAGCATCTGCAGATAGCTGACCCTGCTGCTTTGTCCAAAGGAGCAGGATGCCAGTTCCACCGGACCCATCCTGCAGCAAAAACAGGATAAGCCCCCCGGCGGTTCACCGGGGGCCTTACCCTGTTTGCAAAAAAAGGAACGATAGAAAAAAGAGAAGAACCCCCATCACCGCAATGCGGCACGGCCCTTATATCAGACGGACGGGGAATCCGTTGGATCTTGGGTTGCCTCCTCCGGGGCGGCGGTCTCTGCGGGCAGACGGCCGTACAGCTCCATCAGATGGCTGAGCTTTTGCGCTAGCGCTGGGGTAAAAGCACCCGGCAGTGTGCGCCAGCACCAGTTGCCGCCCAACGTGGACGGCGTGTTCATGCGGAACTCATGTCCCAGGCCCAGTACATCCTGCGCCTGCACCACAGCTAGGTCGGCCGCGCTGGCCCAGACACCGCGCATCATACCCCAGTGGTAGCCTTCCTCTTGGGTCAGGTTCAGGTACTCTACGGCACGGTCGGTGTCGACCTTATCGGCGGTGGCAAACCAGCCCTGTATAGGCTCGTTATCATGGGTGCCTGTGTAGGCCACGCAGTTGGTTGGATAGCTGTGGGGGCGGTAGTCGCCGCCATCGCGGCTGTCAAAGGCGAATTCCAGTACTTTCATACCGGGATACTCACACTTTGCCAGCAGTTCGCGCACGTCATCGGTCAAAAAGCCCAGGTCCTCAGCAATGATGCGGGGGCTGCACAGTTCCTTTTTGACGGCGGCAAACAGGCTGTATCCGGGGCCGGTGCGCCAGCGGCCATGCTCGGCGGTCTTATCGCCGTAAGGGATAGCGTAGTACCCGGCAAAGCCGCGGAAGTGATCGATGCGCAGGACATCGTAGATGCTGCACTGGTGGCGGATGCGGCGCACCCACCAGCGGTAGCCGGTGGCAGCCATGGCATCCCAGTCAAACAGCGGGTTGCCCCACAGTTGGCCGGTGGCGGAGAAGCCATCCGGCGGGCAGCCGGCCACCTCGGTAGGCAGCAGGTTTTCGTCCAGCTGGAACCCCTGCGGGCTACTCCATACATCCACGCTGTCAGCCGCTACGTAGATGGGCAGGTCGCCTATGATCTCGACCCCCTGGGCATTGGCGTAGGCTTTCAAGCGCTTCCATTGGGTGTAGAACAGGTATTGCACCGCCTGCCAGAAATCAATGCTCGCTTTATGGTAGCGGCGGGCCTTGTCCAGTTCGGCCGGTTTGCGCAGCCGCAGCGGGCGCTCCCATTCCAGCCAGGATTTGCCGCCGTGGGCATCTTTTAATGCCATGAACAGGGCGTAATCCGGCAGCCAGAAAGCGTTGTCCGCCAAAAATTGCTCGTAATCCGCCGGGGGCTTGGCCAGCAAGCGGGCGCAGGCGTGGTGCAGGACGGGATAGCGCTTCTCGTACAATACACCATAGTTGATGCAGTCGGGTGTGCTCTCCCAATCGATGGTACGGTACTCCTCAGGCGTAAGCAGCCCGGCCTCGGCCAGCTGGTCAAGATCGATAAAGTAGGGGTTTCCCGCGAAGGTGGAGAAAGACTGATAGGGACTATCGCCATAGCTGGTGGGGCACACCGGCAAAATCTGCCAGTAATGCTGCCCTGCCGCATGCAGGAAGTCCACAAATTCACGGGCCGCAGCCCCCATGGTACCGATACCGCCGGGGGACGGCAGGCTGGAAATCGGCAGCAGAATACCGCTGGTTCTCATAAAAACACCGACCTCTTTCTAATGGAATTTACTCTCGGGCTCTCTATCAGCCCTTGACTGCACCGGCCACAACGCCATCGATGATATACTTCTGGCAGACCAGGTACAGCACAATGACAGGGATGACCGTAATCATGATGCAGGCCATCATGGGGGCCATTTCGACCTTGCCATAGCTGCCGCGGAAATACTGGATCGCCATGGGGATGGTGCGGTACTGTTTGATGTCCAACACCAGGGTGGGCAGCAGATAGTCGTTCCAGACCCACATGGTTTCCAGGATGGCGGTAGAGATCATGGTGGGCTTCAAAATCGGGCAAACCACCTTGAAGAAGATCTGCAGCGGGTTGCAGCCATCGATCATGGCAGCTTCCTCAATAGCGATGGGCATCGACTTGACAAAGCCGGTGAACATGAACACCGCCAGACCGGCACCGAAGCCCAGGTAGATGATGCAGATGTTGTAGGGGTTGTTCAGCTTGAGGCTGTCCGCCGTTTTTGCCAGGGTGAACATGACCATCTGGAACGGCACGATCATACTGAATACGCACAGGTAATACATGCCCTTGGAGAGCACACCCTGCACACGGGTGATGTACCATGCACACATCGAGCAGCAGAGCAGAATCAGCGCGACGGAGGAGATCGTGATGATAAAGCTGTACCACAGCGAGGAGAGGAAATCCATCTCCGTGATGCCGTAGATGTAGTTTTTCAGGCCCACAAAGGTTTCGGCGTTGGGCAGTTCAAAAGCATGGGTAGTGGTGATGGCGCGCTCGGTCTTGAGCGAGTTCATCAAAATCATGAACACCGGGTACATCCAGAGGACGCAGACGATGGTAAGCACGACCGACAGCACCGAATTGATGCGGCGGTCTTTAGCAGTCTTGCCCATTATTGCTGCACCTCCTTAGAACGGGTGAAATGAAGCTGAACGAGGGAGATAACGACCACAAAGAGAAAGAATACCACAGCCTTGGCCTGGCCGATGCCCTTCCACTGGGGTCCCGAGCGGGCGTAGAACGTATCGTAGATGTTGTACGCCAGCATCATGGACTGCTTGGCCGGTTCTCCAGCCGTCAGGGAAAGGTTCTGATCGAACAGCTTGAAGGAGTTGGTCAGTGTCAGGAACGTGCAGATCGTCACGCTGGGCATGACCATGGGAATTTTGATCTTAAAGAGGATCTGACGGGAAGTAGCACCGTCAATGCGGGCAGCTTCGATCAGATCGGCGGGTACATTCTGCAAACCGGCAATGTAGATAATCATCATGTAGCCGATCTGCTGCCAGCACATCAGGATAATCAGGCCCCAGAAACCGTAGGTCGCATTCAGCGACAGCAGTGGCTTGCCCAGAGCGGACAGAATGCCGTTGAGTAAAATCTGCCAGATGTATCCCAGCACGATACCGCCAATCAGGTTCGGCAGGAAGAAGATCGTGCGGAATGCGTTGGTGCCGCGCATGCCGCGGGTGAGCAGCAGCGCAATGCTGAACGCCAGCACATTGATGAGCACCGTGGACACGATGGTAAAAGCCGCCGTGAACCAGAACGCATGGGTGAAGGTATCATCGATCCAGATCATTTTGTAGTTGTTCAGGCCGACGAACTGCACATTTTTAACCGTAGTAAACTTGCAGAAGGACAGCCCCGCGCCCCAGATGAAAGGCCACACAAAGCCGATGATAAAGGCGATCAGCGTTGGCAGCACAAAGACGGGCCAGTAGCGTTTTATGGCTTTTTCCATAGGAATGCCCCCTTTTTGGCTTCTCTTTCTTGCTTCGTTTCTTCGTATTGCAAAAAAAGCGGGGCAGGCGAATCTCGCCCGCCCCACAGGTATTACGTTTATTTTGCTGCTTTACATTAAGCAGCAGCATTCAGAGCAGCCTCAGTTGCCCAGCCATCCACAAAAGCGGTGACGACGGCATCCCAGTCGCCGGTACCAGCAGCGTAAGCGGTCAGAGCAGAGCCAACGCCGTTCTTCCAGTTCTCAGAAGGCATGGTGGAGAAGTTCCAGGCCACAGGGGTCTTGCCGGCAGCGGTCATTTCCTTATCAACCTTGACGAAGAGGTTCGGAGACTCAGCGGCGGCCTTGAAGGGGATAACGAAACCCATGTCATCAGCCATAGCCTTGGTGCCTTCATCAGAGGAAACGCACCAGTAGATGAAGTCCAGCGTAGCGTTGATGTCGTCCTCGCTGGCATCCTTGTTGACGCACCAGTAGTTCTCAGTGCCGGTGCACAGGCCCTGGTTGGCTTCATCGCCGACACCAATGTAGATGGGCATCATGGTCAGGTCGTCATCGGTGAAAGGCTTATCATCACCGACCAGGTTGTTGTACTCCCAGGAACCGTTCTGGAAGAATACGGCCTCGCTGTTCAGGAACTCGTTACGGCTGTCATCGCCGGTCTTGCCAGCCAGTTCAGCGGGATCACAGGTAGAGTTGTTGATGTACAGATCAAAGATGTCTTTGTAGTTATCGAGATAGGTGCCCTTGATGGCATCGGTGTTGTCGATGCCGTCTGCCTGGTACTCGAAGTAGATGGGCAGGTTAGCCAGGTGGGTCTTGAAGCGCCAGTCAGAAGAGCCATCCATACCGGCGGAGGAGAAAGCGGAGAAGCCCAGCTCGTCCTTGCGGGCAGTAATGTCCTCGGCAACCTTCTTCAGGTCGGCAAAGCTCTTGATGTCGTCCACGGTGTAGCCAGCCTTTTCCAACAGGGTCTTGTTGGTAATCAGGCCGTAGCTTTCGATAACGTAGCCGATACCCAGGGTGGCATCGCCATCTTTCAGGGCGTAGGAATCACTGGTCAGTTCACCGGCGATCTTGGAGCCGGACAGGTCGTAGCAGTAATCTTTCCAGTTGGCCAGACCGACAGGGCCATTGACCTGGAACAGTGTGGGCGCATCGCTCTTTGCCATCTCGCTCATCAGGGTGGTCTCGTACTGGCCGGAAGCGGCGGTCACAACGGTAACGGGAACACCGGTCTCCTCAGTGTACTTGGCGGCCAGATCCTGCCAGGCTTCATCCTGCTCGGGCTTGAAGTTCAGGTAGTAGACCTTGCCGGCTGCATCAGAGGTGGCAGCGGTGGAGGTGGAGTCAGCATTGGAAGCGGCGGCGGAAGAAGCGCTGCTGCCGCAGCCTGCCAGCAGGCCGAGGGCCATAGCAGAGGCCAGGCTCATCGAAAGGGTCTTTTTTGCATTCATGGTCGTTTTCCTCCTTCAACAAGAAAACAAGTTAGATACAATTGAGTGAATTCGTTTGCGCAAATCGAATACATTTTCCGTTCGGATTGCCTATATCATACATGTTATTTTTTCAAAAATCAACCTGTTTTTGTCTATATCGCCCAAGTTTGTAGGTTGTCATGAAACAAATGCGCTACAATTGTGCACTTTTGCCCTATAATTGCGCATTTTATGTCATTATTTATTGCGCAAATTGCGCATTTGACAGGTTTAGACATAACAGAGCGGATTTTGCAAAAGCCGCAAAATTCACATCTGGCAGGCCGCAAAAATCTGTTCCCACACGCAAAAAGCCGCCCGGCCTGAAAGTTTTTTCAGGCCGGGCGGCTTCACTTGTTATTGATAAGGGGTAAATCAGGTCTGGGTCGAGGTGCGCAGACCCACCTGGTAGCCAAGCAGGGTGCCGGTCTCGACAGGCTGGCGGCGGGTGACGGCCAACAACTGCTGAGCTGCGCGCTTACCCAACAGTTCGGGGTCGAAAGAGACCGCCGTGATCTGCGGGGTGCAGTCCACCAGGGCTTCGCCATCATACAGCGAGGCAATGCGGATGTCATCGGGCACTTTCAAGCCTATATGACGCACGGTGTTCAGCGCCAGCATGGCTACGTGGTCATCCATGCACAGCAGGCAGTCAGCCTTGCGGGCCACAGCCTGCTGAATGGCATCAATGCGCAGGTCATCTGTCTCCAGCTCCAAAAAGAGCAGGCTTTCATCGATCTTGCAATGGCTGTGCTCGTGCGCCTGGCGGAAACCCTCGAGACGAGTCTGGTTGACGGTGTACAGCATGGAGCCACCCAGCAGGGCGATGCGGTGCAGACCTTTCATCAGCAGCAGGTTGGTCAGTTCGCGGCAGCCGCCCACCTGGTCATGGTCGACATACAGTACCGTAGGGTCGGCCGGGCGGCCGATGGTGATGAAGGGCAGTTTGCTTTGCTGCAGCAGCGGGATCAGGGGGTCACGCTCCAACGAGCGTGCCAGAATAACGCCATCGATCTTATGGTTGACCAGCAGGCGCTGCATGGGCTGGGCCTCTTGCTCCCCCACCATGGCCAGCAGCACATCGTAATCGTTGCGGGCCATCACATCGCAGACAGCGGTGATGGTTTTGCGCAGGAACGGGCCTTCAAAGTTAGAAAACTGGCGCGAAAATACCAGTGCAATATTATACGACTTTTTGGTGACGAGACTTTTCGCCATCATGTTCGGGACATAATTTTTCTCACGGGCATAGTCCACCACGCGTTGGCGGGTTGCTTCGCTTACACGCCCATTACCGGACAAAGCACGGGATACCGTTGTTTTTGATACCCCCAAATCCTCTGCCATGCGGGTAATGTCCATAATGCCTTCATCTGATTTTTTGCGACGCGGCATCTCAGAATCGACTCCTTGCTCAATGGTGTTTAGGTTAGTATAACATGCGCGGCGCGTAGGTTTCAACGGGTTTGCGGATGGTTTCTGGATTTTTTCGTAATTTTGCTTTGCTTTATGCCTTTTTATTGCTTTTTAACCGTTTATGCCAGTTTTTCAATAGTAACTACAAAGTTTTACCGCTTATGATACATGCGGTCTTCTTCCTCATAATGGGGGTTGCTGGTCAGGTTCATACCCAGCTTTTTCAGCGTGTCGATGTCCACGCCGGACAGGATGACCGTGGTGTGGATGTCACAGCCGCGCAACTTGGGCAGCTCGTGCATGGCCGCTGCCGCGATGGGGTTCTCGTAGGCCGAGCTGGACAGGGCAATAAGGATTTCGTCCGTATGCAGGCGGGGGTTCTTGCTGCCCAGGTAGGTAGTTTTCAGCTGCTGGATCGGCTCGATGGCCTTGGAGGACACCAGGTCAATCTCCTGGTCGATGCCCGCCAGACGCTTCAGCGCGTTCAGCAGGGCCGAGGATGCCGCGCCCAGCAGCGGGCCGGTCTTGCCGGTGACGATGGTGCCATCGGGCAGCTCAATAGCAGCTGCCGGGGCACCGCCGATTGCCTCGGAGCAGGCAGCCGCTTCCTTCTCTACCTCGCGGTCGCCGGGGGTGATGCCTGCCTGGTTCATCAGCAGTTCCAGCTTGAAGCGGTCCTGCTTGACCACGCCGCTGACCTTCTGGTCGCACATACATTTATAGTAGCGGCGGACAATTTCTTTCAGCGAGGCGGCGCGGCAGGCTTCATCATCGATGATGCAGTTGCCTGCCATGTTCACGCCCATATCCGTGGGCGAACGGTAGGGGCTTTTTCCGGCGATCAGCTCAAACATAGCGTTGACCACCGGGAAAATCTCGATATCGCGGTTGTAGTTGACGGTGGTCTCGCCGTAGGCTTCCAGATGGAACGGGTCGATCATGTTGACATCGTTCAGGTCGGCGGTAGCGGCCTCGTACGCCAGGTTGACCGGATGCTTGAGGGGCAGGTTCCAGATAGGGAACGTCTCGAACTTGGCGTAACCTGCCCGCACACCGCGCTTGTACTCGTGGTACAGCTGGGACAGGCAGACGGCCATCTTGCCGGAGCCGGGGCCGGGGGCGGTGATGACCACCAGCGGACGTTCGGTCTCGATGTAGTCGTTTTTGCCGTAGCCGTCATCGCTGACGATATGGGCTACATCGTTGGGGTAGCCTGCAATTTTGTAGTGGCGGAAGGTTCGGATGCCCAGGCCATTCAGCTTGGACTCGAAGTTTTCCACATCGGGGTGGGCAGTGTACATCGTCACGCAGACGCTGCCCACAAACAGCCCCCTGCCCTGGAACGCATCGATCAGGCGCAGCACGTCCATATCGTAGGTGATGCCGTAGTCGCCGCGCACCTTGTTGTTGACGATATCCTCGGCGCTGATGACCACAACGATCTCGGCCTGGTCTTTCAGCTGCAACAGCATCTGCAGCTTGGAGTCCGGTTGGAAACCCGGCAGCACACGGGAAGCGTGGTAGTCGTCAAACAGCTTGCCGCCAAATTCCAGGTAAAGTTTGTTGTCGAACTGGGCAATCCGCTCCCGGATATGCGCCGACTGCATGGTAAGGTATTTGTTATTGTCAAATCCTGGTTTCATCGATGATTCCTTTCCCTATCTACAACCCAAAATGCCCTTAAACCAGAGCACACCATGATAGTAGTATAGCATAACTTCGGCCGCCGTTCAATGCGGGGGCAGATTTTTATACTATGGCGGGACCTGCAAAAGCTGCACGGCTCCAGAAAAGCCGCGATATCTTGACAAGTTTCGACACAACGGCTATAATAAGATTAGGTAATTTTGACCACTTGAAAGTGCTTTTTAAGGCAAGCACGGAAGGAGTATCAAATGAAGAAACAAAAGTTGGCTGCAGCGTCGCTTTTGCTGGCGTTGCTGATACCGATGGCCGCCACACCGTTGGTCTATGCTGATAGTGATAGTGAGGGTGCCCCCCCCACCGAGCCCTACGTTGCAAGTGAGCCTGCTGAAAGTAGCAATGACGATTCAATTCCGGTTTCCGATGGTAAAGCTATCGTTAAGCACAACGACGGCACCTTTTCCGACGAATTTGGAACGTTGGATGAGGCCATGAAGGTTGCGGTGAGCGGCGAAACTATCTACCTTGGCGCGGGGACCTACTGCGGCAACACCGCTAACCCAACGAAAGAAGGTCCTGGTGCCGGGAAAAGCCTGACCTTTGTGGGCGCTGGCACCGGTGAAACAATATGGGAAATTAGGGCTCTAGAAACACCATCAGTCCCTGGTGATGGCCCTTGCGACTACAGCTTTAGGGGTAGCGAAAGCATTACCTTCGAGAATATGACTGTCGTCGGCAGTGTGTATTACAATGAGATCACTAAAACTAAATACAACGCTGCAAACGCTACACAGGGTCTGACGTTCATCAATAATATTACGTTGAAAAATTGTGTTTTCAACGGACGTGCTGACTACTGGGGCTACGAAACAACTACGTTTGAAAACGTCACCTTTAATGCTCCCGGTACCGAGGCATCCGGAATCGCCGGAATCGATAAAACCGACTATTCTCTGTGGACATATACCGGGAATACCTACACGTTCACGGGATGCACGTTCAATTCCACCGGTAAAACCATAAATGTCTATCGCCACGGCGACCCTGGCTATGATGTGACTGTTAATTTTGAAAGCTGCACTGTAAATAATACCGCCCATAAAAAACAGGCGATGAAAATCAATGACTCTACCATGGGTAGCCACAAGTATAACATAAACATATCTGGTGACAACGTGGTAAATGGCATCGACGCTAATGCAATCACCTGTTCCCGTCTGTTCGGCTTTGATGCAGATGTAGAAAATACGCGCAAGACCATCGTTAAAATCCAAGGAACTACCGTATGGGAAAATGGCCAACGCGCCGTTGACCACAATGGTAACAACTTTTCTTCCGGCTCCTACATTATTGACGGAAACGAAAATGACAGCGCCAACCAGTATACCGATGGTTACAAAGACAATGCCTTTACTATCAAAAACACCACTCCCTGGGTCTTAAAAGACGGTACTAATAACACCTACGTCCGTGCCATTACTAAAACATGCAACTACTGCGGCGATGAGGTTTATGAGCAGGAAGTAACAACCGGCTACTGCCTTAGCTATGACCTGAACGGCGGCACGGGGACCGAGGGTGCTTACAACGACACTTATTATTCCCCGACAGGTAAGGACACCGCCATTGTTGCTGCTGCCCCCAGCCGTGCAGGGTATGTCTTTACCGGTTGGCAGGATGCAAACAGCAACTGGTACGCTGCGGGCGATACTGTGACCGTTGACCAGAAGAACATCACCCTCACCGCCCAGTGGAACAAACTGGTCACCGTTGATTTTGACCTGTGCGGTCATGGCGGGACCAATGTTTCCAGCCAGACCTTTGTGTCCGGCAGCAAGGCAACCGAACCCGCCGCCCTCAAGGAAGATGGTTGGGTCTTTGGCGGCTGGTATACTGAGAGAGGCTGCCAGAACCTCTTCAACTTTGACACCGCCATTACCAGCGATATGACACTGTACGCCAAGTGGACCCGTACCGCTGTTGCCGTGCCCACCGCAACGCCTACCCCCACCCCCGCCCCGGCAACTGCTACCACGGCAAAAACCGTTAAGACATCCACCATCCCCCAGACCAGTGACGCTTTCCCGATAGAGGGTCTGCTCGCCCTGCTGGCTGTTGGTGCGGTTGGCACCGGTGCCATGGTGTATCTGCGCAAAAAGCACCACTAAATTTTAGTAAGACATCCATTCACATCCAATAAAAGTCCCCGCCCTGCGTAATCTCAACTTGAACCGGTCCGTAAAAAGTAGATAATCGACAAAAGACCTCCCCGCGTAGGATAATAGAACTACGCGGGGAGGTTTTGCTATGCCTGGAAAATATACAAAGATTGACCAGTATGCACAACAAATTCTTTCCATGAGAGAAGAATACAAACACAAATAAACACAAAAGACCCGGGGCCTTGCGGCACCCGGGGTAATGGAGAAGATAGGAGTTAGCGGAATCAGTTTGCCTTGTACTCGGCAGGCAGCTGGTCGATGGTCTGCCACTTGGCCATGGCATCCTCCAGCTTCATACCGGCTGCAACGGCATCGCGGCGGCAGGCGTTGACAGCCTGGATTTCTTTCATCTTTTCGCCGGTCAGGCTGTAGCCCCTCATGGCAATCAGGGTCGCCGCCCAGGCGACCATCGGGATGACGCAGAACAGCACGATGACCACGATGTTCATGCCTGGGGTGTAGGGGTCGTACTGGGTGGGCAGGGTGTTCAGGCCGATGAAGGTGACGGCAATGCCGACCACGGTAGCGGACAGACTGGATACCAGCTTATCCACCAGGCTGAACAAGGTGCCCATGATGCCGGGGATGTACTTGCCGGAGCGGTACGTCTCGTAGTCGGAGCAGTCGGCCACCATGGGGATGGGCATATCGGCGGTGGCGTAGTATGCGCCGTAGCCGATGCCGAAGAAGAGGATGAACAGGACGGTGAACAGGTTGATGGACAGGCCGTTCTCCCCCATCAGGGACAGGTGGAAGGCATCGCCATGGCCCCACAGTGCCAGCAGCACGAACACGCCGATGTAGCAGACCAGCGCCACGCTGACATACTTGGTCAGGCTGGCTTTCTGGCCCTTTTTCTGGCTGGTACGGACCGACAGCAGGAAGAACGGCACGCTGAACACATAGCCCAGCACCATCATGGGCAGGTACAGCCCATCATAAGCACCCATCATACAGCCGTACAGCATGCACAGCACCGTGGTGTTGTTGGCGATGGACAGGGCCAGCTTGGTGCCCGCGCCTGCGATCATCAGCCGCTGCATGGGCTTGTTGTCTTTGATGATCTGGATATACTCGGAGACCTTGACATTCTCGGTCTTTTCGCCGCCGATGCCAAAGTACTTGGGCTGGTCCTTCTCCCAGATGCCGACGATGGCCAGGATGGTCAGCACGATGGACATTACGATGCCCACCGGGGCCAGGGTGCGGAAGAACCCGGCGGAGGAGTAGCCGCCCTCAAAGTTTTTGGCCAGGATGGGGGCAAAGAACTGCATAACGCCCATGCCCAGCAGAGAGCCAACGGTGTTGAAGATGGTGAACAGCGGGCGCTGCTTGGGATCGCTGGTCAGCACCGTCTGGCCAGAGCGGGTGCAGCTGGTCTGGAAGGTGTAGCCTATGACCCACACAAAGTACAGCCCTACAAAGGCAGCATAGCGGGCCCACATCATAGTATCGGGGATCATGGGGGTGATGCCGTACAGGATCAGGATGCTGACGGCCATAATAGCGTTGCCGATGGCCATGAACGGGCGGAACTTGCCGAACTTGCCGTTGGTGCGGTCCATCAGCGCACCGATGATGGGATCGGTGATGGCATCGCACAGGCGCATGGCCGTGACCATGACCGAGGCAAACAGGGTACCCAGTGCCAGCACATTGCTGCCAAAGGTAGCAATGTAGGAAAGCACCAGTACATAGTAAACGTTGGTGGCACCGTTGTTCAGTGGAAAAAGCACCAGCTGATAGAGTTTGGCGCGGTTGACGCCGGACACCTTTGCATTTTCACTCATGGGCTGCTCCTTGTTGTGGGGGGAGATTTACTCAAAAGTCCCCGCCGGGGCCGGCGGGGAGCTTGCGGGAATTACTGGTTGGTGCTGTTGTTGTCAGCGGGGGTCTCGGCAGCAGCGGCGGCCTTGGCAGCCTTCTTGCGCTTGATAGCGATAACCAGACGCCAGATGCAGACGACGACCAGGACGCCCAGCACAACATCGAGGACGATGATGGCGGTCTTCCACCACGGGGTGACGGGGACAATCTTGGTGTCGGCGGTGAAGCCGTTCATGGCGTTGGAGTTGGCAACGGTGTACAGGATGCGATGGGTGGACTCGCGCAGGGCCTGGGCGATGTCAGCATCGTTGTTGTACAGGGTGTTCAGCTCGGCGGTCCACTGCTGGGCGCTGGAGTCCCAGCCGTTGGTGCCGTTCATCAGACCCTGGGCAACGTCAAAGCTCTTCATCGTGATGCCGTAGGTGGCGAAAGCAGCGTTGCCGGAGAAGTCGGTCAGGTTGATGCCGGTCATGCCCCACTCACCGCGCAGGATGTTGGTGGACAGGCCTTTGTGGGCACCGGACCAGATGCCGCCGATACGGGCGAAAGCGTTCATGGTGCAGGTGGCACCACCCTCGGTGATGGCGGTCTCAAAGCTCTTGAGGTAGACTTCGCGGATGGCCTGCTCGCTGGCGAAAGTGGCAATGCAGCGGCATTTAGACTCGGTATCGTTCAGGGCGAAGTGCTTGATATAGACGTACACGCCCTTGGACTGGATGCCCTGGATCTCGGCGGCAGCGATCTTGCCGGAGAGGAAGCCGTCCTCGGAGTAATACTCGAAGTTACGGCCGGAGTATGCGGTGCGGTGGATGTTCATGGCGGGGCCGTACAGGCCGGAAGCGCCGAGGTCGAGCATATCGTTGCCGATGCAGCGGCCGACTTCTTCCATCAGTTCGGTGTTGAAGGTGGCGGCCATGATGTTTTCATCGCTGTAAGCAGCGTGGCAGGTGGAAACGCCGGTCAGAGTCTGGGTGAAGCCCTGGGGACCGTTATCATCCACGGTAGCGGGCTTGGAGACGGACTGGACCATGGCGGTGTTGTGGTAGGTCTTGCCGACCAGCTCAGCCATTTCTTCATAAGTGACCTGATCGAGCAGCTTGTCCCAGTCGGGGTCGTCGTAGCTCTTGCCGATCATCATGCCCAGGGTCATGCCGTTGTTGGCACCCATAGTGGGCATCTCGGTGGTGGAACCCTCCACGCCGGTGTAGCTCTGGTACGGGTTCAGGTCTGCCAGCAGAGCCTCGTTGGCCTCGATGGAGATTTTCTCCGGCCAGGTGCCGACCCAGTCAGAGCGGGTCAGCATGTTCATCTCGTCATAGCCGTAGTAGGTCATATCGGCGGTGCCGAGCTGGTTGGTGATCTTCTCGCCGGTGGCAGCGGAGACAGAGTAGGTCTCGGCGTCCATAGCGGCGTTGGTGTAGGTGTAGGTGAAGTCTGCGCTGCCGTCGGCGGTCATGCCGTTCTCGACGGTGTAGCCCTTAGCGGCCAGGATGTTGTTGACGGCGTCGTGGGCATCGTGGGCGGCGGTCAGGTAGTAGTCGCCGGCTTCCAGGATGTAGGTCTCTGCACCGTGCTCATCATAGCAGGCCAGCTCGCGGCGGGGCACATTGATGGTGACGGTCTCGATCTCGCCGGGCTGCAACAGCTCGGTCTTATCGAAGCCGCACAGTTCGGCAGAAGCCTTCTCAATCTTGTTGGCCTTGTCGTAGTCGGTGTAGGGGCTCTGGAAGTAGACCTGTACGACCTCTTTGCCTGCGACATTGCCGGTGTTCTTGACATCGACGCTAACGTTGAAGCTGTCGGCAGCTGCATCGTAGCTGGACTGGAAGTTGGACCAATCGAAGGTGGTGTAGCTCAGGCCATAACCGAAGGGGTACGCAACGGTGGAAGCATAGTCATAGTCGCCGACATTGGCAGCGCCCATGACGGTATCCTCGTAACGGGTCTCGTAGTAACGATAGCCAACGTAGATGCCTTCCTGATAGGTGATGTAGTAGCCATTGCCATCCAGACCGCCATTGTAAACAGAGTACCAGTTGGCGGTATCGTTCTCATCGTAGTTGGTGTACTGGTTTGCGTAGTAATCCACCAGGCCGGGGGCGGTGGTGTTGTCGTAGCAGTAGGTGTCGACCAGCTTGCCACTAGGGTTCACATTGCCCGCCAGAATGTCGGCAACAGCGTTCAGGCCCCAGGTGCCCGTGTAGCCGATCCACAGGGCAGCGTCAACGCCGTACTCTGGGTCGTTCAGGAAATCGCACTCCAGTGCGTTGGTGGAGTTGATGAGCACGATGACCTTGTCAAAGTCCTCGTTGGCCATCTTGAGCATATCGCGCTCCTCGTTGGTCAGGGACAGGACGTTGGTGCCGTCGGTGTAGTCGCCGTATTCCAAGTCAGCGCCTTCGCCAGCCACGCGGGAAATGGTCACGATGGCGGCATCACCATAGGAAGCAAAGCTGGAAGTCACGCTGTCATCGTAAGCGGAGACAGGCACTTCGTTGATGTGCCAGGCAGAACGATCACCCAGGCTTGTACCCTTGCTAGGAGTGCGGACGTAGTCTTTGCCTGCGCCGGTGGTGTAGAAATCCCACAGGGTGGGGTTGACCTCAAAGCCGACATTTTCCAGGGCGTCTTTCAGCGTAGGTGCCTTGGAAGTGTCAATGTCAGCGGAGCCGGTACCGCAGGTGACGATGTCCACGCTGGAATGGCTCAGGGTAGAGACCTTGCTGCCAGCGGACAGGGGCAGGGCGTTGTTATCATTCTTCAACAGAACGGCACCTTCGCCAGTGAGCTGCTCGGCGACTTCTTTGTCGTGGGCTTCCAGCTCTTCGACGCTGTCAAAGTCACTCTCGTAGTAGACGGCACTGGCATCCGTACCCGTGGTTTTGTGGGTGGGTGTCTGCAATGCAATGTTGATGGCCTGCTCACTTGCGTAGGCCAGGTTGCTGCCGACACAGGCTGCGCCGAAAGCCACTGCAGAAACGCCGGTCAGGACGCTCCACAGGACAACGCCGTTGCCCTTCTTCTTGTTCTTTGCCATAAATTCTTCTCCTTGTTTTTAAACCGTTTTATATAAACCAACCGCAGGAGTGCGGTGTGTTTCCTGTAGTTATACCCAGTTTGCGCTGGTAGACTTTTTCTTGCCCAGCTTGTAGGCGGGGTTGGGGGTGCTTACCTTGCGGAAAGCGGCCTCATCGATGCAATCCCCTGCCACAGCCTGGACCTTGACTTCGCCGTCCAGCTTGACGCGGAAGCGGAAGATATGCTCGCCCTCCTGTTCGGCCAGCTTTTCGCCGTTGGCGTAGAGCGTGACCTTCTTCTGGTTGGAGTAGACCTTGACCTCGATCTCATTCTGGGTGCGGTCGGTGAAGCGCTTAGAGCAGATATGCACGAACGGCTCGTCGCTCCACCAGGCTTTGTAGATGTAGAAGCTGTCCTTGCGGGTCTTGCGGTCAAAGGTGACCAGGCCCTTGTGGTTCATGCCCGGCTCACCGCCCTGGTCGCGGGCGTCGGCGGCAAAATCGTACATATTCCACACGTGGGTGGACCACAGCCATTTGTGACGGGCAAAACATTCCAGCATGTACTCGTGGTAGATGGCCTGGTATTCCTCGGTGTGGTCGCCGCGGTGGGGATGCTCGCTGTGCAGGTTGGGCATACCTTCAGCGCCGTATTCGCTGAAGCCCAGCGGGCGATTGGGATAGCAGAGGTGGAAGAAATCCATCCACAGGTCGTTGAGGAACAATCCCGGCACATACCAGCCCAGGTACAGGTTCCAGCTGACCAGGTCGGTGATGTGGGCCACCGGGTTAAAGGGGCCGCACATCGCGTAGCATGCTAGCGTGGTCAGGCGGGTCTTGTCCATCTCGTGGCAGAGATCGTTCAGCTGGTGGTGATTGTCCCGCATGTCGCGGTTATCCTTGGTGGAGATGGTGATTTCGTTGGAAACGCCCCAGCAGACGATGCTAGCGTGGTTGTAGTTCTGGATGATCAGCTCTTTCATCTGGCTGATGGTGTTGGCGCGGCCGTTGGGCATGTGCTCCGAGATGTAAGGGATCTCGGCCCAGACGATCATGCCGACCTCGTCGCAGAGGTCATAGAAGTACTGGTCGTGCTGGTAGTGGGCCAGGCGGATGGTGTTCGCACCCAGCTCTTTAATCAGCTGCATATCCTCCTCGTGCATCTCCCGCGTGATGGCATTGCCCAAGCCCTTGCGGTCCTGATGGCGGGAAACACCGTGCAGCGGATAAGCGCGGCCATTGAGGAAGAATCCCTGTTTGCTGTCCACCGAGAAGCTGCGCACACCGAAGCGCTGGCGGACTTCATCGACGACCTGACCGTCTTTGACCAGGCGGACAACGCAGGTGTAAAGGTACGGGTCACGGATGCCGTCCCACAGGTGGGGGCGCTCCATCGTCAGGGTGGTGTCCATGCCGGAACCGGTCAGCACTTCCCTGCCCTCGGCGTCGAGGATGGCAATTTCGACGTTGCCCTCGCCGCTGACTCTGCTCTCGACGCGGATGTCGGCGTTCGCACCCTGCACGGTCGGGGTGATCTGTACGCCGGGGCCGCCGTAGTAGTCCAGCGCGATGTGGTCCTTGCTGACCACCAGCAGGCTGACCGTGCGGTAGATGCCGCCGTAGAAGGTGAAGTCGGCTTTCTGGGGGTAGACAAAGTCGTTCTTGCTGTTGTCGGCGATGACGATCAGCTCGTTCTGCGCCTGCAGCAGGGCGGTGATATCCGCCCGGAAAGTGGAGAAGCCGCCGTCATGGGCAGCTACCTCGGTGCCGTTCAGGCTGACCTTGGCGCTGTCGCCCACACCCTCGAACTGAAGCCAGAGCTGCTGGGCAATGGGGTCAAAGGCAGGTGCGGCGAAGCTGGTTTTGTAAGTGCAGCTGCCGCGCCAGTAGTCGTTGCCGCCATCCTGGCCATCGATATTGTTCCAGGTATGGGGCAGGTCGACCGTGATGGTTTTGCCGTCCGGGCCGGTGAACTGCCAGTTTTTCATCAGCGTGGTCGTGCTTCGCATAGCGTCCCTCCGTAGTGTGGTTTTGTCTGCTTGTGTATTGTACAAAAGAACGCGTTTTTCCGCAATGGGTTTGCGAAAAGTGGTCCCTTTAGCGGGATAATCGGTTTTTGTGTGGCAAAAAACCAACCCCTGATTTTGTGCAACCTGTACAAAATCAGGGGTTGGTTCTTGGCTTTCAGGATTTAGGCGGCAGCAGCACGATCTTGACCGCACTGAGCACATTCTGGTTTTCGGTGGTCATGGTGCCGTTGTATTTCTGCACAATGCGGCGCATGACTTTCAGCTCGTAGTTATGCTGGCGGGCAGCCCTGGTGGGGGCTTCCGTCACGGCAGGCGAAATGATGTTGATGACCGTAAAACCCTGCCGCTTGCAGACCAGCAGGTCAATCATCCGGCGCGGCTCGTCCATCTGACGGGCGGCGGCATCGATGGCCTGGTCCAGTGCATTGGCGAAAAGAGCATACAAGTCTCCCGGCTCCACAAAGGTCACGGCGCTGCCATCGGCCACGCAGTTCAGCGTGATATGCTGGGCCTCGCAGAGCATGCTTTTCTCGGTCAGCACCACATCCAGCACCTCGTTGCCGGTGTCTGCGTTGGCATCGTAGAGCTGCACGGCGCGCTCGGCCTCGTGCAGGTCCTGCGTTTGGGTCGCATCGGGGTTCAAGCGGCGCAGGTCGGCAATCTGCACTTTCAGTTCGTGGCATTTGCGGTTGATGATTTGCACGTTCTGCCGGGCGATCTGGTACTGCTGGCGCTGGCGCTCATACAGTAAGTTCAGGGTGTCCATTTCTTTCTGCATCGCCGATTTTTTGAAAAGTTCGGTCTGCAGATAAAGCAGCGTCAGGCAATACAGCTGGGTCAGAAAGGCCGGGGCCACCAGTGACAGTCCCACACTGTCATGCTGCAACGTGGACATCAAGGCAAAAAACTGAAAGACGAACATACCGCCCAGCAGCGCCGCGCTGAGCATCTGCCGCGGCCCGATACGGTAGAGTCCCTCATCCGGCATCAGCCGCGCCGCTGTATAGCGCACCACCACGCAGACCGCAAAGGTAAAGCCGATCTGCCCCAGCATCATGGGGACCGTATTCAGCGCAGGCTGCTGCAGCCCCGCTTTGGCGGCAGCCCAGATCAGCAGACGCCACAGTTCATAAATGGACTCCGACGTCAGCACGATCCATACGCTGCAATAAGCGCTGGCTGCGCCGTCCAGGGGTGTGCACAATTTGGTGGAAATGCCCACCCACAAAAAGAAGCCGAAATAAATTGCAATCAGCGCCGGAGCCGGGGTCTGCCCGCTGTTGGCCCGCAGGATGACCTGGGCAAAGGGCACGGCAGCGGCAAAATCCAAAAAGAACCGCAGCTGATATTTATCCCGCCGTTTCAGCGGCAGCCAGTAGGCCATCTGGGCCAGCCAGATACAAAGGGCGCCAGTCAGCAGCGATACCAACGGGGCCACTACAGCGCACCCCCGACATAAGCCGCCACGGCCGCCAGAAAGGCCACCCGCTGGCGGCGGCTGATCTCCAGCTGTTCCTGCCCGATCTGCACGAAGTCGTTCTGCACACCGGTCACATGGCGCAGATTAACCAGGTAGCACTGGTTGCAGCGAGCAAAGTGGTACGGTGCCAATTCTTTTTCGGCCTTTTGCAAGCTGCCCCGCACCGACCAGGTATCGGCGGCGGTGTGGTAGTGCAGCAGGCGCTCGCGGGTTTCCAGATACAAAATATCATCGGTGTTCAGCAGCTGCACACCGCCGCCCACCTGCAAAGCGATCTGCCCGCCGCGGCGGCGCTGGATGCGCTGCAAGGCCCGCTCCAGTTTGGTGCTGAACTGATAGTAGCTGACAGGCTTGAGCACAAAGTCCAGCGCGTCCACCTCATAGCCGCGGATGGCATACTGGGCCATGTTGGTGACGAACACCAGCACCACATCCGGGTCCATCTGGCGGATGCGCTCGGCGGTGGGCATGCCGCCTAAAGTAGGCATCTCGATATCCAAAAAGATGATATCAAAGCCGGGGCGGTAGGGGTCCACGATCTCGGCCCCATCGGCAAAGGCGGTCACGTCCAGCTGGCGGCCGCTCTCCCGGGCATATTGGGCGATAAAACCACACAGCTGTTCCCGCATGGCATCGTTATCTTCCACCACAGCGATTTTTGCCACTTTGCATGCCCCCTTTCCCCGGTAAACGTATATAACAATATTATGGCAAATGTGCCGCCAAAAAGCAACACTTTTTGCGAACAAAATCCCATCTGTTGAAACAGACGGGATGCTTGCATTTATTGCGGTGCGCCGCCGCCCAATTGCGGGATGGGGCAGTGGCGGATGTACCAGGCAAACAGCACCGAGGAGATGCTCCAGGTAAGCGGGTACGCCCAGAACACCACACCGATGGCATGGATAAAATGCAGGGTGATGGTGATATAGGTGATGCGCAGCACACACCAGACCGCCAGCATGACCATCATAGGCACCACGGGGCGGCCCAGGCCGCGCAGGATGCCCGCGCAGCAATGGCTGAACGCCAGCAGGCAGTAGAACAGCGCCGCCGTGTGGGCCTGCTGTACGCCGAAAGCGATAACATCCGGCTCATTGCTGAACGCGCCGATCAGCCAGGGGGATGCCAGATAGATGCAGACACCCACGACCTCGGCCATGGCGATGGAGCAGAGGATGCCGAATTTCATGCCCTTGCGCACACGCTCCGGCTGGCCCGCGCCCACGTTCTGGCTGACGAAGGTCGCCAGCGCCATGGCGAAGCAGGTCACCGGCAGGAAGGCGAAGCCCTCCACCTTGCTGTAAGCGCCGCAACCCGCCATGGCGTTAGCGCCAAAGGAGTTGATGTTGGACTGCACAATGACATTTGCCAGCGAGATGACCGAGTTCTGAATGCCGGAAGGAAGGCCCTGCACAATGACTGCCTTGAGGGACGCGCCGTCAAAGCGGATCTCCCGCGAGCGGACCGCCCATTCCTCTTTGAAGCACATCAACTTGGAGAACGCCAGCACGGCACTGACCGTCTGGGAGGCAATGGTAGCAAAGGCCGCCGCGCTAACGCCCATGTGGAACCCGCCAATCAAAACCAGGTCCAGCACGATATTGATGATGGAGGCTGCGATCAGGTATCTCATGGGGCTGCGGCTGTCGCCTACCGACTGCAAAATACTCGCGCCTACGTTATACATGACCACAGCAATACTGCCCATAAAGTACATGCGGAAGTAAGCGATGGAGTTAACCAACACATTGTCTGGTGTGCCCATCCAGCGCAAAATCTGCGGGGTGAGCAGCACACCTACCACCGTAAGCACCGCACCGGCGGCCAGGCCCAGGGCTACCGTGGTGTGGATGGTGCGGCGCATCCGCTGCCAATCCTTGGCACCAAAGTAGCGGGCCACCACAACGCCCGCGCCCAGCGACACGCCGTTGACAAACCCAGTCAGCAGAAAAATCAGGCTGCCGGAGGATCCGACAGCGGCCAGCGCCTCACCGCCCAGGAAGTTGCCAACGATGAGGGAGTCGGCCGCATTGTACAATTGCTGGAAAAGGTTGCTGATAAAAATAGGCAGCGCAAACAGCAGCATGCCCTTTGCTACCCTGCCCTCGGTCAGGGTCGTTTTCTTTTGGGATTCCATTCCGTGTTTCCTACGCTCCTTCTGTTCGCCAACGGGCGACACACATAGGCATTGTAACACTTTCTAACAGGGTATGGCAAGTTTCTTGCCGAATTTTTGGCCACAAAACAGGGAACCCCACCGCACCTTACAGCGCAGCGGGGTCCACTGTTTTGAAAAGAACATTTTGCAGAGCAAACGGGAATGGTGTAATAAGTTAGGCGTTCTCCTGCATTTTGGTCGTCAGCTTACGGGCGGCAAACACAAGCGCCACAGCGGCAGCAGCCAGCAGGGCCGAACCGATATAGCCAGCCACGTAGGAGCCAGTGGAATCGTAGAAAGTCGCGCTGATCTTGGGGCCGACAAAGGCACCGATGCCGTAGCCGATGAAGATCAGGCCGTAGTTACGGTTGTAGTATTTGCTGCCGAACACGTTTTTGACGATGGGCGCAAACACCACCAGCAGACCACCGAAAGAGAAGCCCACCAGGCAGATGCAGGCGATGAAGTAGGGCAGGTTCTTGGCAACAGTCAGCATACACATGGAAATGCCGTTAAGGACCAGCACCAGAATGAGGGAATTCCAGCCCTTGAGTTTATCGTAGATAAAGCCGAAGCCGATACGGCCGCACATGTTAGCCAGCGTCATGATGGAAACACACATGGCGGCGGTCATAGCGTTCTGACCGATCTGGTTCTGGGCGATGGGCGAAGTGGCGCTGACCATCATGGTACCGGCGGCGTTCGCGAAGATGAACATGACGACCATGACCCAGAACACGGGGGTCTTGACCATCTGGGGGATGTTGTAGTTTTTGGCGTTCAGTTCCTTAGCCTGGGTGGCGGTGGGAGTCCAGCCTTCGGGCATCCAACCCTCCGGGCAGGGCACGATCATCCAGGCGACTGCGCCGACACCAATCAGGAACACAACAGCCAGAATGCGGCAAGCCATCTGGGCACCATAGGTGTCGATGAGCCACTGGGCGATGGGCGACATGATGAAAGGACCGCAGGAAGCGCCAGCCTGGACAAGACCGGAGATGGAACCGGCCTTATCGGGGAACCACTTCAGCGCGGTGGGCAGGCAGGCCGGGTAGATGGTACCGGCACCTGCGCCCGCCATAATGCCGTAGAACAGGTACAGTTGCGGGATGGTGGAGGCAAAGCCGGTAAGGAACCAGCCAGCGGCGAAGAACACCAGGCCTAAGTAAATCGCTACGCGGGGCTGGAGTTTCTCGGCCAGCAGTCCGCCCACAAAGCCCATAGCGCAGTAAACGAACATGTAAATGGTGTAAGCCATGCTGAACTGCGAACTGCTCCAACCAAACTGACCGGTGAGGGGCAGGGCAAACAGACTGAAAAAGGCGGTAGCGGAGGTGAACAGGCTCTGGATCCAGACACCTGCAAAAACGCGCCAGCGCGTTGCTTTTGTGATCTTCATAGCTGCCCCCCGTTACTGCTGCAGGGTGCCGAGATCCAGCCCCAAGTCACGACCGCTGAACTTGCCGGCGGCACGGCTGGTGCCCAGCCAGTAGACCATATCGGAGATGTCAGCCACTTCCAGGAAAGGCACACCATCGTACATTTCCTGCCAGTTGGCAAAGTTCTTACCGGTCAGGTCGTTAATGAACTGCACGTAGCTGTCGGTCTCGCACATCGGGGTCTTGACTTTGGTTGGGCAGACGGTGTTGACAACGATACCGGTGCCTTTCAGCTCCTGGGCTAGGGTCTTGGTTAGGCCGCGGACACCCCATTTTGCCATACAGTAGGTAGCCAGCTTGGGGGTGCCGTACATGCCTGAGGTAGAGGAAATGTTGATGATACGGCCAAATCCCTGCTTGCGCATGTAGAGGGCAGCATACTTATCGGTGCGCCAGGTGCCGATCAGGTCAATGTCGATGACCTTCTGTACCTGGGCATCGGTCAACTCCCAAGTGTAGCCGAAGTTGATAACCCCGGCGTTGGCGATGACCACATCGATGCGGCCAAAAGTCTGCCAGGCTTTCTCGAACAGGTTCTGCATGTCCTCATCCGAGGTGATGTTGGCGCGGACAGCCAGAGCCTTGGCACCGATAGCCTTGATCTCAGCGACAGTCTGCTTAAAGACTTCCCCCTCGGGGTCCTGCATATCAGCCAGCACGACATCAAAGCCGTTCTCGGCAAACTTAAGGGCATGGGACTTGCCCTGGCCCATAGCACCGCCGGTAATCAGTACAACTTTACGTTCTTCCATGATTTTTCTCCTCTTTCGCTGAATTGTTACTTTTTTCGCAATCTTATTTGACATTATTATAACGGTGTTGTATCATAAATACAAATATATGTTTTTGATGGAATTCATCTAATATTTTTATCGTTTTGCTCACAGGCTGCTGCGTTTTTCCGCTCTGCCGGGTCGAGCATCCTGTAGAATATGTAAGGAGGCACCGGGCGATGAATCTCGACCATCTGCGGTATTTTAAAACGATTGCCGAGTGCGAGCACTATGGCCGCGCGGCGGAACTGTTGCATGTCAGCCAGCCCAACCTGAACTACGCCGTCACCCAGCTGGAAAGCGAACTGGGCGTACCGCTGTTTGAGAAAGCGGGCCGCAATGTGCGCCTGACGCGGTACGGACGGCTGTTTTTGCAGTCGGTGACGGAATCGCTGCAAAAGCTGGACGGCAGTACCCGCACCTTGCAGGAACTTGGTGCTGGCGGCGGGCTGGTGCTGCTGGGCAGCATCCGCAAACTGGCGGCCCAGACCGTGCCCGAACTGATGCGGGGCTTTCTGGCCCAGACCGGCCACGAGGGTGTGCGGTTTGAGCTGCACACCGAGAGCGGCTTCAGCCGGGACCTTTTGCAGGCCGTGGCCGAGGAACGGCTGGATATGGCGTTTGTCAGCCACCCCGGCGACCCGACCGTGTTCGACTGCCTGCCGTTCCGACGGTCGCCCTTTGTGGTAGTCGTCCCGCCGGGGCACCCACTGGCGGCGAAAGAGAGCGTAACGCTGGCTGAGACGCTCCCCTACCCGTATGTCTACTTTTCCAGGCGCGGCGGGCTGCGGCCTGCGGTGGATGCCATGTTCCGCGAAATCAACGCCCAGCCGAAGATCGCCTACGAGACCGAGGAGGATACGGTCGTGGCGGGCATGGCCGCCGCCGGGTTCGGCATTGCCGTAGTGCCGGACCACCCGGTGCTGCGCTGCCTGGATTTGAAAATCATCCCGATTACAGCCCCCGATCCCGGCCGCACGGCTTACCTGTGCCGGAAGCGCAGCGCCCAGCTGCCCGAAGCCGCCTGCCGCTTTTACGAATATTGCGCCCAAAATCTGCCCGAAAAAAATGGTTGACAAGATTCCCTTTCCTGTGGTATAAATTTCCTGTTCGTTTTTTGGAACGCTGTGCAGATGCACGTTTTGACCATCCCCCACGGGGGATCGAGGCTACACGGACGGCCGGGTCAGATGCCGAAAACCCGTCGAAGAGCCGGGGACCGTACCGCGGGTGCGGATTGGCAACGTGGTTGCCTTATTGATCGGGCCGGAGTGCCCCAATGCTTTATAAGCTTGCGCTTTGCGCACCAACTTGTAAACAGTCAATAAGTGTGATGGCAGGAACTGCACGGGCGGCAAAACTCTGCATAAATACGGCAAAAACTGTTTATAAGCCATGGTGTGCCTGGTGCATGCCATGGCTTTTTGTTTTGCGCTCCGCTCCTTTCAGCAAACTCAACCATAAAAGGAGAAATGAACAATGATGAAAAAACGAGTGGGAAGTTTTACCCTGGCCTTGGCTATGGCGCTGCCGCTGGCAGCCTGCGGCCAGAGCACCGCCGCGGCCCCTGCCCCGATGGATGCCCCTGTGGAAACGGCCGAAACCAGCAGCACCGCTGACACCGCCGCCCTGGTGGAAGCTTACCGCAGTGCCGTGGACGAAAGCTACGCTTATGGCATTGCCGAGACGCTAGCCTACGATGAAGCCTACCTGTCCAACGCCCTGGGCTGGCGCACCGCAGGTTCCGATGCCGAGCATGCCGCCGCCGACTACATCGCCGCCGAGATGGAGCGCATCGGCCTGGAAGTGGAGAAAGTGCCTGTGACCGTGGACAAGTGGCAGTTCAACGATGCCTCCCTGACCGTGGAGGGCACCGACATTGCCATCATGCCCGCCTCCTACGCCGCCAACGGCACCGATGCCGAGGGCATCACCGCCGAGCTGGTGGATCTGGGCACCGGCACCGCCGCCGAGTACGAGGGCGTGGACGTGACCGGCAAGATCGTGCTGGCCGGTGTGGACCAGTGGAACGTGGCCTGGATCGACCAGTATCTGAACGAGGCCGACCTGCACGGCGCTGCCGCTATTGTGACCTATGACGTGGGCGGCTACGCCACCTACTCCGATGATATGATCAACATGCAGGACATTTGCTCGGACGACGTGCTGCCCTGCGTGAGCATCAGCAAGAACCAGTACGACGAACTGGCCGCCGCCATGGCCGAGGGCCACACCACCGCTACCCTGGTAGTGGACAATGTGGTGGAGCCGGACAACGGCACCAGCTACAACGTGGTGGGCCGCCTGAAAGGCCGCAGCTCCGAGCAGCAGATTCTGGTAGCCGGGCACTACGATGTCTACTTCAACGGCTTCCAGGATGACAGCTGTGCCGTCGGCCTGGTACTTGCCATGGCTAAGGGCCTGGTGGATGCCAGCTACCAGCCGGAGAACGACATCCTCTTTATCGCCCACGGCTCCGAGGAGTGGGGCGCACTGGGCACCCAGTTTGACTGGACCACCGGCGCGTGGGAGATGATCAACAACGCCCATCCCGATTGGGCGGGCAAGACGCTGGCTCTCATTAACTTTGAGCTGCCCGCTTTCTACGATGGCATGGACGAGGGGTACATCAGCTGTGTGCCCGAGTTTGCCAACCTGACGAAAGAACTGGTGGAGGAGTCCGGCCTGATCGCCGCACCGGTCAATGATGTGTACCCTGCGGGCATCAGCGGCGAATCCGTGGACACCAACACGATGGAGGACGGTGTCAGCTACCGCGGCTCCGGTGTGCCGTACTTTATCAATATCCCCGGCACCCAGGACGGCGAAACCGGCTGGATCGAACAGCGCTACCACACGGTGGCCGATGACCGCGACACCTACAACGCCGATGTGATGCAGACCAATCTGAACACCTTCGGTGCCCTGGCGATCTATCTGGACCAGACCCCTGCCCTGCCCCTGGATATGACCGCCACCTGTGACGACCTGACCGAAGCGCTGGATTCCGACCTGCTGACCGCCGCTGGCGGCGATGCCGATGCTTACATCTCCGGGGTGGATGCCCTGCGTACGACCGCCGAGGCCCACAACGCCAAAATTGCTGCCCTGAATGCTCGCTTCGCCGCTGCCCAGGCGGACGGCGCTGACGAAGCTGCGCTGGATACCCTGCGCGCTGAGGGTCGCGAGCTGAACGCAAAAACGCTGGCGGCTTTCCGCACTGTGCAGGATGGGCTCATCGGCATCATGTCCAGTTCAGACGTAGTCATCAAGCACATCGGCTACCAGGCCAACCTGGAACTGCTGGACGGTGTGATTGCCGCGCTGGAAAATGGCGAGCTGGGCAACGATGACGAGACCGGTGCGCTGGATCTCGCCTGGCAGCTGAACGCCGGGACCGAGTTTGGCTACTACAATTTCAGCAAGGAAACCAACGCCCGCGCCCATGCCGCCCTGCTGGAGAGCGAGAACCCCGCCAATGTTTTCTGGGCCACCGGCAAGGGCTATGAGCTGGCCGACACCCAGGATGCCACTGTCTCTCTGCTGGAAAAGGCCGAGAGCGGCGACACCGACTTTACCGCTGAACTGACCGCCTACCGCGCGGCTTACGCCCGCCAGCAGGAACTGCTGGCCGAGACTGCCGCCACCGAGACCGAAGCCATGCAGGCATTGGCAGCAGAGTTGGCCGCATAAAGTCCTTTACATCGCTCCATAATCGCGGTATACTGAATTACACTGCGGGCTGATATAGAATCCACCCCTACGCAATTTGTACGCGGCATCGCCGTAGGGGCTGATTCCATATCAGCCCCTACGGCTACACTTTGTAGTAACGGGACTTCATTATAAACAGGAGCAAACCATTATGGAAAAAGAGAAAATCATCCTTGATATTGTAGTGGATGTGCAGAAAGACTTTATCACCGGCGCACTTGCCAATGCCGAAGCCCAGGCCAATGTGGCCCATCTGGCCCAGATGGCCCGCGCCAACGCCCAGGCCGGGCACTGGATGTTCTTTACCAAGGACACCCATCCCGAGGAATATCTGGACACCCGCGAAGGTCGCCACCTGCCGGTGGAGCACTGCATTGAGGGCACCGACGGCTGGAACTTTGCCCCCGAACTGGAGGATGCCATGGATGGCACCGAACCGGAAGTTTCCCACATCGTGTACAAAAAGACTTTTGGTGCTTACATGCTACCCAGCGATATTTTAGATGAGCTGATGACCCACAACAAGGCTGTGGAGGACATCGAAAAGATTATCATCTACGGCTACTGCACCGACATCTGCGTCATCAGCAACGCCATGGTGCTGCGCGCAGCATTTCCGGAAACCGAGATTGAGATCCAGTCCGATTGCTGCGCCGGGGTAACTCCCCAGTCCCATCAGACAGCGCTAGATGCCCTGCGCGCCTGCCAGTTTACCATTGTGTAAGCACCTTGCCCTATCGTAGACAACCAAAAGCCCCGGTGTTGACCGCTCAGCCCCGGGGCTTTTCTATATACAAAATTATACAAATTGTATCTTTATTGCAAAATATACATACAATCTCCATTTTCGACGATTAATTGTGTATTATTTGTGAAACCCTGCTGTTTTTTCTCCTTTCAGCAGATTTTCCCGCCAAATTGCTAGACATTTGTATTGGATTTTCTGTTACACTATGTTTATACGGACAGGCAGGAATTGTACGCCCAGCGGGAGAAAGCCGTCGTGGGAAAAGAGACATCCACCCAGTCGGCAATCAGCCAGATCCAGCCGCATTTTATCAGCAATATCTACAAACGAAAATATAGCCTTTCAACAAGCTGCGCCGGTGCGAACATTTCTGTTTGCCCCGGCTTTTTGTGTATATTTTTTCATTGACAAACCCACTTCTCTGCGCTACCATGTTACTATCTTATAGTATATTAGCATATAGAGGGGGATCACCATGAAATACGGTTTTATTGGCTGTGGCAATATGGGCGGTGCCGTGGCCCGCGCAGTCTGCAGGGGTGCAGGTGCCGGGGACGTGCTGCTGGCTAATCGCACACCAGCAAAGGCGCAGGCCCTGGCTACTGAGCTGGGCTGCGCCTGCGGTACCAACGAACAGGTCGCAAGCATCTGCGATTTTATTTTCCTGGGGGTCAAACCCCAGATGATGGCAGACATGCTGGACGAGCTGACCCCCACGCTGGAGGCTCGGGCCGAGAGCCGTCCCTTTGTGCTGGTCAGCATGGCCGCAGGGCTTTCGATGCAGCAGATCCGCCACATGGCGGGCAGCGGTTACCCCATCATCCGCATCATGCCCAACACCCCCGTAGCGTTGGGCGCAGGTATGATCCAGTACTGCTATGATGATGTAGAGCCTGCCCAATTGCAGGAATGGCTGGCCGCTATGCAGCCCGCCGGGCGGCTGGACGAAGTGCCTGAATCGCTGATCGATGCCGCCAGCGCGGTATCCGGCTGTGGCCCGGCTTGGGTGTACCAGTTTGTCGAGGCCCTAGCCGATGGCGGTGTGGCTGCCGGCCTGCCCCGCGCCAAAGCCCAGGAATATGCCGCCCAGATGGTGCTGGGCAGCGCCCGTATGGTGCTGGAAAGCAACAGCCACCCCGGCGCACTGAAAGATGCTGTGTGCAGCCCCGGCGGGTCCACCATCCAGGGTGTACGCCTGCTGGAAGAACGGGCGTTCCGCGGTGCCGTGACCGATGCCGTGCTGGCCGCCTACGAGAAAACGAAAGAGCTGGGAAAGTAAGATGCGCATTGTTGTAAAAGTCGGCACCAGCACCCTGGCCCACCCGGGCGGGCGGCTGAACATCCGCCATACCGAGGACCTTGTCAAGGTGTGGAGCGACATCAAAAACGCCGGGCACGAACTGATTGTGGTCTCCTCGGCCGCAACAGGCCTGGGCGTTGGCAAGCTGCAGATCCAAAAGCCCCAGGATATCACCACCAAACAAGCTGCCGCTGCCGTGGGCCAGTGCGAACTGATGTACACCTACGACCGGCTGTTTGGCCAGTACAACCACACCGTAGCCCAGATGCTGCTGACCTGGGAGGATTTCGACCACGAAAACCGGCTGCACAACCTGCGCAATACGCTGGAGCGGTTGCTGGAACTGGGGGCCATCCCCATCATCAACGAGAACGACCCCATCGCCTGCGAGGAATACTCGCTGGGTGACAACGATACCCTGGCCGCGCTGGTGGGCGAGTGCATTCACGCCGACCTGGTGGTACTGCTTTCCGACATCGAAGGCCTGTACACCGCCGACCCGCACACCCATGCCGATGCGAAACTGATCCCAGTGGTGGAGGAGATCACCCCTGAAATTGAGGCGCTGGCAGGCGGAGCCGGGTCCAGCCTGGGCACCGGCGGCATGCTGACCAAGATCAGCGCCGCCAAGCGCGCCACTTCCGCCGGAGCTGATATGATCATCACCAACGGTGCCCGCGCCGATGTGCTGTACGATATTGTGGAGGGTGAGCCGGTAGGCACCCGCTTTATTGGCAAAAAGGAGCATGCCCAATGACGACGCAGGAAATTTTGCAGGCGGCGCAGACCGCCCGCATGCCGCTGGCCCTGGCCGATGCTGACACAAAAAATGCGGCGCTGGAAGCCATGGCCGTGGCACTGATCGCCGCAAAAGATATGATTCTGGAAGCAAATGCCAAGGACCTGGAAGCCGCGCGCGGCCGGGTCAGTGATGTGATGCTGGACCGCCTGGCGCTGACCCCCTCCCGCCTGACGGACATGGCCAAGGGCATGCGCGAGGTTGCTGCCCTGCCTGACCCGGTAGGTGCGGTGCTGCGCCGCATCGTGCGCCCCAACGGGCTGGTGATTGAAAAAACCGCCGTGCCTATGGGCGTGATTGCCATCATTTACGAGAGCCGCCCCAACGTGACTAGCGATGCTGCCGCCCTGGCGGTAAAAGCCGGCAGTGCCTGCATCCTGCGCTGCGGCCGCGATGCCTGGGCCAGCTGCCACGCCATTGTGGAGGCCCTGCGCGCCGGGCTGCGCAAAGCCCATCTGCCCGAAACGGCGGTGAGCCTGATTGAGGACACGAGCCACGCCAGCGCCAATGAACTGATGACCGCTGACGGGCTGGTGGACCTGCTGATTCCCCGCGGCGGTGCCGGACTGATCCGTGCCTGCGTGGAGAATGCCACAGTCCCCTGCATCCAGACCGGCACCGGCATCTGCCACGTTTACGTGGACGCTGCCGCCGATTTGGAGATGGCCGTGAACATTGTGGAAAACGCCAAGACCAGCCGCCCCAGCGTGTGCAACGCCGAGGAAGCGTTGCTGGTACACCGGGATGTGATCGTCCAGTTTTTGCCGATGCTAAAACAGCGGTTGGTAGACGACCGTGTTGCCACCGGGCTGACCCCGGTGGAACTGCATCTGGACAACCGCGCTGCCGCCGTCATTGACGGTGTGCCTGCCGTGCCCGCCGATTTCGACACCGAATACCTAGACTACAAACTGAGCGTGGCCGTAGTGGATACGCTGGATGATGCTATCGCCCACATTGCCAAGCATTCCACCCATCACAGCGAGGCGATCATCACGGCGGACAAGGCTGCCGCCCAGCGCTTTACCGCCTGCGTGGACAGTGCGGCGGTCTACGTAAACGCCAGCACCCGCTTTACCGATGGCGGCGAATTCGGCCTGGGCTGCGAGATGGGCATCAGCACCCAAAAACTGCATGCCCGCGGCCCCATGGGCCTGGCCGAGTTGTGTACCTACAAGTACATCATCCACGGCAGCGGCCAGACCCGCGGCGGCACCGCCGCCAAACTGCAGACCCCCTGCTGCTGAAAACTGTCACTTTACCATGTTATCATAAATCAAAGCCCAGAGTTGGCCAATCGGCTGACTCTGGGCTTTTGCTTTTATTTTTTCCCTTTGACCGGCGGGTATGGTTTTTCTTCGTTTGTTAATCCCAGCAGATAATCTGTACTCGTGTGATAATACTCTGCCAGGAAAACCAAATGATGCAGCGGGAGTTCCCTTTTTCCTGTTTCGTAAGTGCTGTACACACGTTGATCAATTTTCAGCAGTGCGGCAATCTCTTTCTGCTTCAAATCTTTATCCTGCCTTAAATCTTTTAAACGGCTCAAATAGTACATACTCTATTTCCCATCAACTTTTTTATCTGGAGTATACCCCACTATTGTTTGATAGTACTTGACTTACTATCAAATGATGGTAAAATAAAGTTGAAATAGATTTTATTTGCGCGCTTCCACGGAAAGGAGGTTCAGGAGCGCCTTCTCCCCTCTTAAAACAAATGAAAGCGATTGGTGATTTTTATGGCAATGATAACGTGCCGCGAATGCGGAAAACAAGTCAGTAGCACTGCGGAGACATGCCCCCATTGTGGTGCAAAATTGTACCCGGCAGCCACGCAAAATCCGAACAAGTCGGCAGAAGTTTTGGTCAATCAAGTTTTTGCAATTGTCGGCGGCATCATTTTCTTCTTTGCGTTCTTCACTATGATGAGTGATTTAAACGCCCATGCCCGTGGTTATTCGGTGTACAATTACTCCGCACCTCTTGCTGACCATGAGATACAAATCATTTTCCTGCTCATATTGGGGTTCAGCCTTTGCGTTACATTTGGGCTGCGCACCATCATGGCACTCCTTCATCGTCATGCGGCACCCACGACTAAACCTGCGGTATCGTCCAAGGATTGGCTGCAATTTGATGTTGGCGGTTCCACTGCTTCGCCCAATAGCCCCATGCAGGATTCCGTGCATCATTCCGTAGAATCTCAGGAAGGAGAAAAAAATAATGAACGGCATTAAAAATCATCCTATTGCAACACTTTTTGTTGCTTTTATTCTTATCTCCAGTGTCATCATTGGGGTCCGCTACAATGCAAAAGATAAGCCTTTAACCTCTGCGCAGGAAGCACAGATCAACACTATTGTCAGCAATTATAGTACCTGGGGCAAAGAGTTTTATTCTTCTACGCAGATGCCAAATCGGATCATGATTACCAGCTACAATGGTGAGCCTTATTTCCTTGTTGCTTACAATGCAAATATTGACAATTCCCGCATGGGAACAGGTGGCTATGCGGTCGGATACGCCGCTTTCATGTACCGGGCTTATTCGCTTGAACCGACGTTCCGTGAATACGATGGTTATGATTTCGGCACAACGATTGCAGCTTCGGGCGGCACCAACTTCCCTACGCCCAAAACCCGTGATGACATTACGCAGGCTGTTGAAACTGCCTATCGTGCTTATCTTAACCGTTAATCTACTTATCTAACAAAAATTCCCCGGTGCGGTTCAGGATGGAACCGCACCGGGGAGTTGCTGTTTTATGGGGTGTTATCCGATGTTCATATCAACATCCTTTGAGATGCCGTTGACATGGCCGGAGCCCGTGTACTGCCAGATGTTGTACTTGTAGCTGAAGCTCAAGGTGTCGCGGTACTGGGCGATCCAGGTGTTATACTTGCTGATGTTGGCAAAGTTCAGCGAGTTATAGAACCAGCTTGCGTAGGAGTACACGCCGGCAGAATAGCCAGCATTACGGATGGTCTCACAGAATGCAACGGCGCAGGCGGTACGCTGGGCGGCGCTGATGGTATCGGCGCGGCCGGTGTCACCGGCAACCTTCTCGGTATCGTAGTAGACACCCAGGGGCAGAGAGTAGCCGCTGACCAGGCTCAGCACCATGCTGGCCTCCTCAACCGCTTCGGCCTCGTTGACGGCCTGGCTGTAGAAGTAAACGCCCACTTTCAGGCCCGCATTGATCGCACCGCGGATGTTGGCACGGTAGGTCGAATCCTCGACCAAGGCACCGCTGCCGTAGCCACGGTAGCCGCAACGGATAATCGCAAAGGTGATGCCATCGGCTTTGACGGCGTTCCAGTCAATGCTGCCCTGGAACTTGGAAACATCGATGCCGCGGGCCGTGCGGTTCAGCGCACCGTCCGCACCAAAGGTGTAGACATTGCCCTGGATGACCTGGTTGCCGGTCACGGGCTGGTGGGTGGCGGGGTCGTAATAGTACGTGGCACCGTCAATGTTCTGCCAACCGGTGTACTGGTACTCAATCGTTTCAGTGCTGGTCACAGCAAAGCCGTACTCGGCCAGTTTTGCGGCCTCAATCTCATGGGGGAAACCTGCGGTGCGGTCCACCGACGTGGGGGTCGGTGTGGCGGTCGGGGTCTCAGTCGGCTCCGGCGTTGTCTCCGGGGTGGGGGTCGGTTCCTGTGTCGGCTCCGGGGTCGCAGTCGCTTCGGGTTCCGGGGTAGGCGTTGCTTCCTGCTCCGGGGTGGGGGTCGGCGTATTCTCGGTATCGCCCTCGCCGCTGGTGGAAGAAGAACCGCTTTCGCCGTTCTCCTCGATCACCATGATGCCCTCGTTGTCATCGGCATGGTGGAGCGTACGGGTGGTAACCGCCAGCGGCACGATGCTGTCCGCTGCGCCGGACAGCCAGACAGACAGGCTTTGGGTGGCGGCGTAGCCGTCATCACGCTTGGCACCGGCCAAGTCCTGGGTGCCGTCCTTGTAGACAGGCTGGTACGGGGTCTCGGTGCCGTCAGACAACAGCAGATGACCGCTGCTGCTCAACTTGGCCGTGTATGTAGTGGTCTTGCCGGTCTCGGTCTTGGCACTCTCGGCGTAGGTGACGGTGTCGGTCACTTCCTCGGCGATGGGGGCTGCGCCCGCGTTTTTGGTGGCCGAGTCCTCGGCGCTCTCGTTGACCTGGCTGGCCTGGACGATTTTTTCTTTGACGGCGGCCACATCAGCCTTGTAGACGACCTTCTCGTTGACGGTGACAGTCTTGCTTTCTGGGGTGACATAACCCTCGATGGGCTGCACGGTCACGGTGTAGTCGCCGGGCTCCACATCCTCGGCCAAGGCCGTGCCGGTCTTGGTGTCCAGCTCGTAATCGGTGGTCTTGCCGTCCTTGTCGGTCAGGGTCACGGTGGCAGCCACATCCAGCAGGGGCAGCTTTTCCTCGGCATCCTCGGCCTTGCTTTCCTCGGCACTTTCGGGGGTGGTGATGGGCAGCGTGTAAAGTTCTACACCAATATCCTGCTGCACCACGGTTACGTCAACGTACAGGTCCTTATCCGGTTCCGGCGTGGCGGTGGGTTCCGGGGTCGGGGTGAGGGTCGCCTCCACAACGGCGGTCGGCTCCGGGGTGGATTCCGGCTGGGCCTGGGGCGTGAAAGACGCTGCCATAACGCCCAGGCCAATGCTAGCCGTGAGCACTACGGCCGAGCCGCCTGCCACCAATTTGTACAGCGGCAGACGCGCAAAGGCGTTGCCGGAGAAATATTTCATGGGATTTCTCTTACTGAACATCCTGTCCTCACTGTTTCCTTTGTAAAAATCTACTAGTACTTATGATCATCATACCATAAAGAATCCCCTGCCCGCAAGGGGGCAAGGGCGAAAAAACTTGTAAATTTTTGCCAAAACAGACTGCTCAATTTTGTTCGATTTACCGCATTTTGGCAACTTTTAGCCGATATGGTGGTCACCCAGCCGCAAGGCCCCCAGCAGTTGTGTGCGGCAAAAATTCTTCTACCAGCAGGTCCACACAGGCACCGTAGCTGCGCATACCCAGTTCCTGGCCGTAGCCCTGCAAAAAGGCGGTGTACACTTTCTCGCCGGTCTCTTTCACCGGGCCTTCCCACTGTTTCCAGTAAGCGTTGTTGTCCGCCATGTCTGCCTGGGCCGCTTCGCAAAGGGTGGCGTAGGATGCCCGCGCCAGGTCCGGGTCGGCGCTGTACAGTGCGTTGGAGAGATGCAGGTAGCCGAACAGCCAGCCCGAATACCGGTACACGGCATCGCCGCCCGCCGTGGCCGCCATGACACCAACGAAGTTTGCCTCCTGCTCCGCCGCCACGCCGCGCTGGTGGGCCAGTTCGTGGGCAACTGTCACCGGCAGGAACACCGCCGGGCTGTCCACATTGAGGGTGCTCTCCCCTACCAACGGGCAGAGGTAGCCGGTAAATCCCCAAGCGCTCATCAGTTTGGAGTAGACCGCCGGTTTGGGATGGCGTTCGGGGCCGTCCAAAAACGGCCAGCGGTCCAGAAGCGGCGTGTACAGGCCGCTGCAGCTTTGCAAAATTTCGGTTTTCTCCACGGCAAACAAGCCGGTGTCATCCCGGGGGACGGCATCCGCCGTCTCGTTGACACGGGCGGCGAAGTAGTCTGTCACCGCCGCCAGCTGCTCCACGCTGACCTCCGGGGCCTGCATATCTGCTTTGGCGGCAAAGCCGGTGCCGTAGTACTGAGTGCCCCAGAGGGCGCACACCCCGGCGTAACCCCAGACCCCCAACACCGCCACATGCAGCAGCCAGGCAGGAATTGCTCCCTTTTGGCCGCGCAACATCCTGCGGATGGCACGGACCAAAAAGGCCAGCGCCCCCAAAATCAGCAGCGTAGCGCCCAACTCACAGGCACTGAAAGGCAGCGGATCCACCAGCGCCGAGATGCTCCTCTTGACGGGCATGGAGACATGGGCCAGCCACCAATCCATGGCCGCCCGATTGCCACGCGTAGCCGCAAACAGCCCCAAGGCAGCCAGCCCGGCCATCAGCCCCAGACAGGCAACTAAATGGCGGCGCAGCCAGTCGGTAAGTGTTTTGCAGGTAATTTTTAACATCATGGTGTCTCCCATTTGTGTTTTATCTTATTATACTACACGCGGCCGCGTATTGCCAAAAGTTTTTGTTGGGCTTTTGCTTGACAAAGCCTGGCTTTCGTGTATACTGAAAACAGACATAAAAACAGGGGCGCTGGGGGGCATCCTCGGCTGAGACCGAAATCAACTGCGATTTTGGAAACCTTACACCTGATCCGGGTAATGCCGGCGTAGGAAGTTTGACCCATAGTCGTACTACTTTGCGCCCGCATCGTTTTGCGGGCGCTTTTTCTTGTTTTTATGTACTATTTTTGAGGAGTGGATACTATGTCCAAAACCTATTCCAAGACCCGCACTCTGGTAGAGTGCGCCCTGATGATTGCCTTAGGCACTGTGCTGGCGAACATCAAGATCTATTCCCTGCCCAACGGAGGCTCCATCACGCTGTTCAGCATGCTGCCGTTCATCATGATTTCGTTCCGCCACGGGGTCAAATGGGGTCTGTTCACCGGCTTTGTCAACAGCCTGCTGCAGATGCTACTGGGCTTCTATGCACCGCCGGTCCCTGGCCTGCTGCCGCTGGTGGGGATGATCCTGCTAGACTACGTACTGGCCTTTACCCTACTGGGCCTGGCCAGTGCCATCGCCAGGCCCTTTGGCAACAAACTGGTAGGCGTAGCCGTTGGCACGGCGGTCGTCTGCTTCATCCGCTTTATGTGCAGCTTCCTGTCCGGTGTGCTAATCTGGGGCAACCTGAGCGACGGCCTGCCCGCCTGGACCTACAGCCTGACCTACAATGGCAGCTACATGCTGCCGGAGACCATCATGACGACCATCGCCGCCGTGCTGATCTACAAAGCGGCCCCACAGCTGTTCTGCTCCCAGAACGATTGAATTCGTGAAAAAGTTGCCTAAAATTCTCGGACATAAGCATTGCAAGTTGTGCAATTCTCTGCTATAATAGCTGTGACAACAGAAAATACTGTGCGCTTTTGCAGAGAGGTCGCACTTTGAAGGGGGATTTTAGAATGGCAATCTCTGAACCTACTGCCGTATTTTCCATCCGGGATGACCGGGATATGGAGATCAAACAGGCGGTATTGCAGGTCTACCGTGCGCTGGAAGAGAAAGGCTACAACCCCATTAACCAGCTGGTGGGCTACATCCTGTCGGAGGACCCGACTTACATTACCACGTACAAAAACGCCCGTGCCATCATCCGCCGCATTGACCGCGATGATCTGCTGCAGGCCTTGGTGCGCGACTTTGTAAAAGGCTGATTTTTCAACAGAATATGCAAAAACGCCGCCCGTGTGCTTACTTTGGCACACGGGCGGTTTATTGTATCGGTTCTATTACTCAGTCGGCAAAGAATGCGTTTTGTACAGCGTTAAGCACGGCGGCACGGCCTGCGGTAAAGTTGACACCACCCTGCAGGTAGCAGGTGTAGGGGGTACGCAGTGGACCATCACAGCTAATCTCGATGGTGCTGCCCTCGGTAAAACTGCCGGAGGCCATGACTACCTTATCAGTGTAGCCGGGTTCGTCAGCAGGTTCGGGGTCGGCGAAACTGTCCACGGGGCTGTTGTGCTGAATACCGGCGCAGAAGCCGGTCAGGGCGGCAGCACTGCCGGAATCGAAGCAGGTCACGATGTCGTTGTGGTCATCGGTGTAGCGGGGCACCGGCTTAACGCCCACCAGTTCCAGCAGGCACTGGGCGTAGATAGCTGTCTTGAGGGCTTCGCACACGACACCGGGGGCGTAGTAGAAGCCCAAGAAGGTATCCCGCAGGCTGTCCTGGGTGCATCCCAGGTCCGCGCCGATGCCGGGCGCGGTGAAGCGGTGGCTGCACTTTTCCACCAGGTCGGCGCGGCCTGCAATGTAGCCGCCGGTGGGGGTGATTCCGCCGCCGGGGTTCTTGATGAAGCTGCCGGCGATCAGGTCCGCACCTGCGGCCAGAGGCTCCTTCGTCTGGGTAAACTCGCCGTAGCAGTTATCCACAAAAATGACCGCGTTGGGGTTGGCCTTGCGGGCAGTCTCGGCCACCTTGCGGATGGTTTCAAGATCAAACGCATTGCGCTGCATATAACCACGGCTGCGCTGGATATGCACAACGGTGGCGGTCTTGGCCTTTTCAGCAATCAGGGCGTAGTCGGGGGTATGGTCGGGCCGCAGCGGGCATTCATCGTAGTTAACACCGTATTCTCGCAGGGTGCCGCAGCCCTTGCCAGCCTCGCCGATGCCGATGACACCTTCCAGCGTATCATAGGGGCGGCCGGTAGCGGCCAACAGCGTGTCACCAGTACGCAGCAGGCCGAACAGCGCGACCGTCAGGGTGTGGGTGCCGCTCATGAACTGAGAGCGGACGAGGGCGGCCTCCGCCCCCATGCAGCGGGCAAAGACTTCCTCCAGCTTATTGCGGCTGTCGTCCCAAACGCCGTAACCGCTGGATCCCCAGAAGTGCCGAGCCTCGACCCCGCAGTCGGTGAAGGCTCGCAGCATTTTCAGCTGATTATAGTCGCGGATCTCCTCCACGTGGCGGAACGGCTCGCGGCAAAGTTCCAGCGCTTTTCGGTCCAGTTCCAACACATCGGGACGTAAATCGTAGAATTTTTCGATCATTTTGTGTTCCAATCTGTAGTATATTGTTGCATTATTCCATTTTGTACAAACCTAAGTTGTTGATAAAAGCCGCAGAGATGGGGCAGACAGAGGAAGCAGACATCTTTTTGCTCCGCCAGTTCGTTGGCCAGGCTTGCAATCAGCCAACCAGCCAGTCCCCTGCCCCGCCATTCCGGCGCGGTGACTCCGGCAGCCATGTAGGCTTCGCGGTTGCTCTGCTCGTAGCAGCCCACGGTGCAGATGGGCTTGCCATCGTGCAGCAGGGCGCGGCAGGTACCATAACCGTGGGTCAGGGCGGTGCAGGCGGTGGAGTAGAACTCATCGGCTTCGGTATCATTCTCGGCAAACACCAGGCGGCTGACGGGCAGCATCGAGGGGGCGGTATCCAGCGTGAGGTCCCACTCCTCCGCCGGTGGCTTTGGCAGGGGCAATGCGCAGCCCTTGGGCTGCATCCACAGAGTCAGCGGCTCACTCGGCTGCCACACGGTGGTGTAGGCCGCAGGCAGCGGATACTCGCACCGCAGGCGGTCTACATGCAGAAATTGCAGAAAGCCTTGCAGTTCCTCGCGGGTGTTCTCGTCATCGGGCAGGATACCACACAGCGCACCGCTGCCGCCGCGCAGTTCCAGCACGGCCGTGCCAGGCAGCAGGTAGAACATCCACCCGCTGGCCGGATGCGCACCGAACAGTGCCAGATGGGTGCCCAGAACAGCCTCAAAGTAGGTCTTGCCCTGGATGCGGCGGCGGTACTCGGCTTGCTGGTCCGGTGTGGTGACGGCTTGGATCATTTTTACTCATTTCTGTTCCTTTTCTTATAAGAAAAGGAACCAAAAGAATTTTAATAAAAGTTCTTTGCGTCTCTTTCTTTCAAGAAAGAGACATCACGATCTTTTTGTAATCCCGGCCGCGGACCTCAAAGTTGGGGTAGAGGTCGAAGGATGCAGACGCGGGCGACAGGCCAACAATATCGCCGGGCTTCGCGGCGCTGCGGGCCAGCTCAACGGCATGCTGCATGTTATCGGCATGCAGGATGGTCAGCTGGCTTTCGTCAAAGTCGGGATGCTCCCGCACGGCCTTCTCGATGCGGGGGCCGGTCGCGCCCATCAGCACCAGGGTCTTGACGTGGGCAATGATCTCCGGGGCCAGCGGCTCGTAGGGGATCTTTTTGTCATAGCCGCCAGCGATCAGGATGATCTTCTGGTCAAAGCTGCGCAGGCCCGCAATGGTGCGCGTGGGGCTGGAGGCAATGGAGTCGTTGTAGTAAGTAACACCGTCCAGCACACGAACCGGCTCGATGCGGTGCTCCACGCCCGTAAAGGTGGAGCCGACCTGGCGCATGGCTTCGATGGGCACACGGCCCCAGACGGCGGCGATGGCGGCCAGCAGGTTTTCCACGTTGTGCAGGCCGCGCAGCTTGATCTCTGCGCGGGGCAGCACCGGGGTCACGACACCGTTCTCGGCATAGCAGAGGGTGTCATCGCTTTCACGCAGGAAAGCCCCGTGGTCGGTCTCGTGCAGGCGGGTGAACCAGAACTGCTCGCCCTTGCAATCGCTCTGCATGGCGCGGGTGATGTCGTTCTCGTAACCCAGCACAGCGCGGCAGGGCGGCTCCTGCCAAAGCAGGATGTTGCGCTTGGCATCGATGTACTCCTGCATGTCCTTGTGGTGGTCCAGGTGGTTGGGGGTCACATTGGTGACGACCGCCACCTTGGGGCTGCGGCGCATGCTGATAAGCTGGAAGCTGGACAGTTCGACTACAGCCACAGCGTCCGGCGTGACATCGGCCAGCTGGGGCAGCAGTGCTGCGCCAATGTTGCCGCCCAGGAACACCTTGCGGCCAGCGGCTTCAACCATTTTGGAAATCAGCGTTGTGGTGGTGGTCTTGCCGTCAGAGCCGGTCACAGCCACGATCTCGCAGGGGCAGTACTCAAAGAAAAGTTCCACTTCGCTGGTGACCATGGCACCCGTAGCCTTGGCGGCCTGTAGTTCCGGCTTAAAGTACTCGTAGCCCGGCGTACGCATGATGATATCCTGTCCGGCAAATCCATCGGTGTAATGCTCGCCCAGGCTCAGGGCTACGTTCAGGCGGCGCAGCGTGTTAGCGTAGTCCCCGAAGTCCTCGATGGATTTTTTCTGGTCGCACAGCGTGACCTGCGCGCCCAGTTCTACAAACTGCTCAATGCAGCGCTTATGGCTGACACCGGCACCGATAAAGGCAACTTTTTTGCCCTGGATAAGTTTTTGCAGCTGTTCGATCGGCAGCATAGCTATCTCTCCCCTGCTTTATAATTTAGTTTGAATCCATACGCTATTATATACGATTACGCGCGTCCCTGCAACAAAATTCGGTCCGCCGAAGCGGACCGAAATAAAATGTTTTGCTTTAAGGGGCGCAGCCACAAACGGCGAACCTTTCCTTTAAAAGAAAGTGAAGCGCAATTACTGCTGGCCGCCCATGGGGATGCCGTGCTTGTCCAGCAGGGCACGAATCTTGACCATCGGGTCGATGATGGAAGAAACGCTCTTGTCATGGTTGATGGCGGCGATGAAGTAGGCAGTGTACTTGGAAACGTCTACATCGTAGTACCACTCGCAGTCCATCAGTTCCGGCTTGCGATAGGTCAGATTGGTGCCCAGTACAGCCTTGATGATGCCATCGTTGTAGGCCTTGTCAAACTTGTCCAGGCCAGCGGTGAACAGCGGGAAGGTGCAGCAGGTAAAGATGTTGCGGGCACCGCGCATCTTCAGCTCATAGGCGATGTCCAGCATGGACTCACCGGAAGCGATGATGTCATCCGCGATGAAAACATCCTTGCCCTGGACGCTCTCGCCCAGATACTCGTGCGCAACGATGGGGTTACGGCCGTTGACGATGCGGCTGTAATCGCGGCGCTTGTAGAACATGCCCAGATTGCAGCCTAACACGCTGGAGTAGTACATGTTGCGATTCATGGCGCCCTCATCGGGAGAGACGATCATGAAGTTATCCTTGTGGAAGCTGACATCCGGCACGTGATGCAGCAGGCACTTGAGCACCTGGTAGGTGGGCATAACGTTGTCGAAACTCATGGTGGGGACGGCGTTCATGACGCGAGGGTCATGGGCATCGAAGGTGATGATGTTCTTAACGCCGACATCACGCAGCTGCTGCAAAGCGAATGCGCAGTCCAGGCTCTCGCGGCTGACGCGGCGGTGCTGACGGCCGCCGTACAGGCTGGGCATAATGACGCTGATGCGGTGAGCACGGCCTGCAACGGCCTGGATCAGACGCATCAGGTTCTGGAAATGGTCATCGGGAGAGAGATGGTTCTCATAGCCGAACAGCTGATAGGTAACGCTGTAGTTGCCCGGATCAACGAAAATATACAGGTCATCGCCGCGGGTAGAAGCCTTAACCAAACCCTTTGCGTCACCAGACTGGAAACGCGGGCAATCAGACGGGATAATGAAGGTGTCAACATCCATGCCAACCTCGCGCGCCCAGCGCACCAGGTGACCATCTACCAGCTTGCACAGTTCCTCGGCACCAGGGCAGGCAATCAGACCCAGATCTGCAATTGCAGACTCCGTGGCGAAGAAATCGCGCGGGCTAATATTTTGTTCCGCCATACGTGTGTACTCCTTACTTCCATCACAATTTTTTACCGTACATCAGTGGCGGGCATACCGCCACATCTATTAGTATTGTATCACAGCCCCCCGATAAAATCAGCCCCGGCCCACATTTTTTTGCCGTTTTTTCGTATTTTCCGCGCTTTGCACATGTGTAGTTCGTCATTGTTTGAAAAATACTGGCGCATTTTACAAAAAATTTGCAATTCGAATTTCCCCAACCGTTCTGCGGAGCGTTTTATGGGGCAAGAGTGATGCTACTACCATCCAACACAGCAAAAACGCCCCTGCCATGGGCAGGGGCGTTGAGTGGGTAGGCTTATTTTTCGCGGTCTTTATGTTCGTTTTTTTTGGCAGTTTCTTCTTCCTTGCGTGGTGTCAGGCGGACTTCCTGTACACGGCGGTTGGTGGCGCGGGTAACTGTACCCTCAAATTGGCCCCAAGTGAAGCGGTCCCCCACCTTGGGCAAACGGCTAAGTTTTTCCTGCACCAACCCGCCAATGGCCACGGCATCGATCTCTTCCTCGTCCTTATCCTTAACGTCCAGTTCCTCAGCCACATCGTCCACGCTGGCACTGCCGGAAACCAGCCAACTACCATCGGACTGCTGACGGATATCCTCCACCACGTCATCGTGTTCGTCCCAAATTTCGCCGACCAGTTCTTCCAGAATATCTTCCAGCGTAATGATGCCAGCGGTGCCGCCGTACTCATCCACAACCACCGCCATATGGTGCTTGCTTTCCCGCAGGGTGCGCAGCAAAGCAGAGATTTGGGTCACACTGGTGGTGTACAATGTGGGGCCGATAAGGTCCTCCAGCTTAATGTTGTGATCCCGCTTTTGCAGTGCGGCGAAACAGTCTTTCTCATGCACAACGCCAATGATGTTGTCGATCGTCTCGTGGTAGACCGGCAGGCGCGAATAGCCGCTCTCGGCAAAGCGCTCGGTCACTTCCTCCATGGGAGTATCATCCGCCACAGCCACCACGTCCACACGGGGGGTCAGGACATCCTGGGCCTCCACATCGTCAAACTCAATCGCGCTACGGATTAGCTCACTCTCGCGGTTGGTCAGCTCACCATCTTTCTCAGCTTCACTGACCATCGTGACCAGCTCACCTTCGGTGATGGTGTCTTTCTCCCCTGCGTTGAAGCGACGGGCCAGGAAGTTTTTCCAAGCGCCGAACAGGGCGTTGAGCGGGGTGAAGATCGTAACCAAAAAGCCCAGCACCGGCGCAAAGGCCATCGCTATCGTTTCAGGCATTTCCTTAGCCATGCTCTTGGGGGTGATCTCGCCAAAGGTCAGGACCAGCAGGGTTATGACAATGGTGGAGACCGTGGGGCCGTAGGTATTGCCCACCAAGCGGCTGAACAATACGGTGGCAAGCGAGGACGCACCGATGTTTACAATGTTGTTTCCGATTAGGATCGTGCTGAGCAGGCTGTCGTAACGCTGTACCAGCCCCAGCACCTTGGCGGCTTGCCTGTCGCCATCATCGGCCTTGCTTTTCAGGCGGATCTGATTCAGCGAATTGTATGCTGTTTCAGCCGCCGAAAAAAAGGATGACATTCCGATCAGAATCACCAGTGCGACGATCATAAATATACTGCCATCGTCCATGAGAGAACTATCAACTCTTTCTTTACTTTATTTATGTGCACAAATACACATTTTAATTATTATATCATAGATATGCACACGGTGCAAAGGGTGTGCTGTCAAATTTGTGTAAAAATCACACTTTGACCAAAATTGGCGTTTCTTCGATTCCTTCTTTGCAAAGGAGGAACAAACGCAAACAAAAACAGCGCCTGTCCAAATGGCAAGCGCTGCTTTTTATATCAAACTATTCTGACGAAATCAGACGAGTTCGATGATAGCCATCTCAGCGGCGTCACCGCGGCGAGGGCCAGTCTTGTAGATGCGGGTGTAACCACCGTTGCGATCAGCATACTTGGGACCGATCTCATCGATGACCTTCTTAGCGACATCTTCCTTGGTGATGTAGGAGTAGACCTGACGCTTTGCGTGCAGATCTTCCTGCTTACCGAGGGTGACCATCTTCTCTGCCATGGAACGAACTTCCTTGGCGCGGGTAACGGTGGTCTCGATCTTGCCGTTCTCGAACAGATAGGTCACCATCGCGCGCAGCATTGCCTTGCGGCTGTCGGTGGTACGACCGAGTTTTCTGGTACCGGGCATTCCGTTTCACTCCTTAAATATCAAATGGTATCCGCGTGTCGCGGGGGGTTAGTTTTCGTCGTCCTTGGTCAGAGAGAAACCAAGGCTATCCAGCTTGGCCATGACCTCTTCGAGACTCTTACGGCCCAAGTTACGAACCTTCATCATCTCGTCCTCGCTCTTGTTGATGAGGTCGCCGACAGTGTTGATGCCAGCGCGCTTAAGGCAGTTGAAGGAGCGGACACTCAAATCCAACTCTTCAATCGTCATCTCCAGCGCTTTCTCGCGACCCTGGTCGTCGTTATCGACCATGATCTCGGTCTCGCCGGTCTCATCGCAGAGGTTCACAAACAGGTTCAGGTGCTCGGTCAGCACACGGGCCGCCAGACTCAGGGCTTCCTGGGCGTTGATGGTGCCATCGGTCCAGACCTCGATAATGAGCTTGTCATAGTCGGTAATCTGGCCAACACGGGTACGGTCAACGGTGTAGTTAGCCTTGAGGACGGGGGTGTAGATGCTGTCCACGGGCAGAGTGCTGATGTCGCTCTTCTCAATCAGCGCCTGCTTGTTTTTCTCAGCGGGAACATAGCCGCGGCCCTTATCAAAGGTCAACTCCATGACCAGCTTAGCACCCTCACCCAAGGTGGCAATGTGCCATTCGGGGTTCAGGATTTCCAAGTCATCGCCAGCCTTGATGCTGCCAGCAGTGACCTCGCAGGGGCCAACGGCCTCCACACGGACGGTCTTGGGGCTTTCGCCGTAGATCTTAGCGGCGATGCCTTTGAGGTTCAGGACGATCTCGGTTACATCCTCACGCACACCCTCGATGGTGGAAAACTCGTGCACCACGCCGTCGATCTTGACGCTGGTGACAGCCACACCGGGCAGAGAGGACAGAAGCACTCGACGCAAGCTGTTGCCCAAGGTCGTGCCAAAGCCGCGCTCCAGCGGCTCGACAACGAACTTACCGTAGCGGCCATCCGGGGAAAGGTTGGCCGTTTCGATCTTGGGGCGTTCGATCTCCATCATAAAAACCCTCCTTGTTTCGCTGGCGCAACGCGCCAGTCAGGTTGGAAAAATCGTAGAATAAAGCTAAGAGGATTACTTGGAGTACAACTCGACGATGAGATGCTCAGCGATGGGCACATCGATGTCCTCACGAACAGGCAGCTTAGTAACGGTGCCCTTCAGAGCGTTCTTGTCGCGCTCCAGCCAAGAAGGCAGCAGCACAACGGGAGCTTCCTCGCCCAGCAACTTGCTGAACTTGACGGAAGAACGACTGGACTCGATGACCTCGATCACATCGCCCGCCTTAACCTGGTAAGAGGGGATGTTAACACGCTTACCATTGACAGTGAAATGGTTGTGGGAAACCAGCTGACGAGCGTCGCGGCGGGTCTTGGCAAAGCCGAGACGGTAAACGACGTTGTCCAGACGGCGCTCAACCAGAACCAGCAGGTTGACACCGGTCTGACCAGGCATACGGCTGGCCTTCTCGTAGTAGGTATGGAACTGGCTCTCCAGGATACCGTACACGAACTTGACCTTCTGCTTCTCGTTGAGCTGGGTGGCGTACTCGCTCTTCTTCTTTCTCATCTGGCCGCCGGGGTTACGGTTGGTGGTTTTCTTACCATAGCCCATAACAGCAGGAGAAATGCCGAGAGCACGGCAGCGCTTGGCGATAGGTTGGGTATTTTTAGCCATAACTCAAATTCTCCTTTCAATCAAACGCGGCGGCGTTTGGGCGGGCGGCAGCCATTGTGGGGGATGGGGGTCACGTCACGGATCATGGTGACCTCCAGGCCGGTTGCCTGCAGGGCGCGGATGGCGCTTTCACGGCCGGAACCGGGACCCTTGACGTAGACCTCAACGGTCTTCATGCCATGCTCGATGGCGGCCTTGGCGGCGACCTCAGCAGCGCTCTGCGCAGCGTAAGGGGTGCTCTTGCGGGAGCCACGGAAGTTCAGTGCACCAGTGCTGCACCAGGAAACGGTGTTGCCCTGAGTATCGGTGATGGTCACGATGGTATTATTGAAAGTGCTCTGAATGTGAGCAGCACCGGCGCTGATATTCTTACGCTCTCTCTTTTTAGTGCGGGTTTTTGCCGCAGTAGCTTTGTTAGCAGCCATGTCTCAGTTCCTCCTTACTTCTTTTTGTTCGCGACAGTGCGCTTGGGACCTTTGCAGGTACGCGCATTGGTCTTAGTGCGCTGGCCGCGGCAGGGAAGACCCTTGCGATGGCGCACACCACGGTAGCACTGGATCTCGGTCAGACGCTTGATGTCAAGCGCGACGTTACGACGCAGGTCGCCTTCTACCATGATGTTATTTTTGTCGATGTAGTCACGGATCTTGGCTTCTTCGTCAGCAGTCAGATCCTTGACGCGGGTATCAGGGTTAATTCCGGTACCGGCGAGAATCTCGTCGGCAGTGGACTGACCAATACCATAAACATAAGTCAGACCAACCTCGATCCGCTTCTCGCGAGGCAGATCAACACCAGCAATACGTGCCATAAAGCACCTCCATTAGTAACATCCCATGTCCTGGTCGGGGCCTGCGCCGGGAATCTACGCACTTGGCCCCCAAGCGTTTTGGGTACGGTTTCTGCGGAATGATCCGCGGACCTTTAGCCCTGACGCTGCTTATGCTTCGGATTGGCACAAATGATCATCACGCGGCCTTTGCGCTTGATGACTTTGCACTTCTCGCAAATGGGTTTCACGGAAGGTTTTACCTTCATGATGTTAACCTCCTTTATAACACAAGGCGCTTATTTAGAACGCCAGGTGATCCGGGCTTTGGTCAGGTCGTAGGGCGACATTTCCATGGTGACTTTGTCGCCAGGCAGGATGCGGATGAAGTTCGTCCGCAGTTTGCCGGAAATGTGAGCCATAACAACGTGTCCGTTGGGCTTACCCTCTTTGTTGAGCAGCTCGACCTTGAACACCGTGTTGGGCATGGCTTCCCGTACGATACCTTCTACTTCGATGACATCTTCTTTAGACAAGCTGATTGCCTCCTTGAAGGGTTCCGTCAGTTTGCACAGGCCGCATCGTAAGCGGCGATGGCATCACTGAGTTGTTGATCGCTTTTCAGAAGCTCGTTCGCGAGAACGGTGGTTGTGGGGGCGACATGCTTCGCTTTTTTACGCTTCGGGTCCCCTACTTTACGCAGGTTCCCGTCAGCAAGCAGAAGCATCTCTCCTTCCACTTCCAAAACAGCCAGGGTGCGGGTTTTGTCCCTTCCCGCTTTGGAGCGGACCAGTTGGCCTTTTACAAAGTCCATCCGGGTTCCTCCCAGCCGTAGGTCAGGATTTCGGCGCCGCCAGCTGTGATCGCCATGGTGTGCTCGAAATGAGCAGCCAGGCCGCCATCACAGGTTTTGACCGTCCAGCCGTCCTTTAACGTCTTTACCGCATACTTGTACTGGCAAACCATCGGCTCGATGGCGATGCACATGCCGGGCACCAGCCGCGGACCGCGTCCGGCGTTGCCGAAGTTCGGTACTTCTGGGTCCTCGTGCAGTTCCTTGCCGACACCATGGCCGACAAAGCTGCGGACGACCGAGAAGCCGTTCTCCTCGACATAACTCTGAACTGCATGCCCGATGTCCCCTACCCGGTTGCCGCCGCGCGCCATTTCAATGCCGCGATGCAGGCCTTCCTTGGTAACGTCCAGCAGACGCTGGGCTTCCAGGTCGATCTTGCCACACGCGTAGGTGCAGGCATTATCGCCATTGAAGCCATCGATCTTGCAGCCGGTGTCGATCGAAACGATGTCGCCGGGGCGGATCTGCTGCTGACGGCTGGGGATGCCGTGGATGACAGTGTCATTCACGCTGATGCACGCCGTGGCCGGGAAGCCGTACAGGTGCAGGAAGTTAGGTCTTGCACCATGGCGCACGATAAAGTCGTAGATGATTTTGTCGATCTCTGCCGTGGTAATACCCGGCTCGATCGCCTCGCCGCCAGCCTTGAGTGCAGCCGCGCTGATGGCGCAGGCTTTCCGCATTTTCTCAAGTTCAGCAGCATTTTTGATTTGGATCATGGATTTAAGCCTCCAAAAGCTTGAGCAGGAACGCGGTGGTGGCCTCGATGGAACCCTGGTCGGGAACCTCGACAAGCTTACCGCGCTGGCGATAGAAATCGACCAGCGGCTCGGTCTGCTCGTGATAGGCTTTCAGCCGGTCCAGCACGGTGGCAGGCTCGTCATCCTTGCGGATGGCCAGCTCACCGCCGCAGCGGTCACACACGCCCTCTTTGGCGCTGGGTTTGTTGATGATGTGATAGCTTGCACCACACTTGGCGCAGACGCGGCGGCCAGACATACGGTTGATGATGGCCTCATCGGGAACGATCAGGTTCACGACCTTGTCGATCTCCACACCCATCTGCTCCAGGGCTTCACCCTGGGCGATGGTGCGCGGCATACCATCAAGGATAAAGCCGTTCGCGCAGTCAGGCTGTGCCAGGCGCTCTTTCACGATCCCAACGATAACATCATCGGGGACCAGAGCACCGGCGTCCATAAAGCTTTTTGCCTTTTGACCCATAGGGGTGCCGTCTTTCACGGCGGCACGCAGAATGTTACCGGTCGAAATGGTAGGGATTGCCAGTTTATCGCAGAGGATCTCTGCCTGGGTGCCCTTACCGGCGCCGGGGGCGCCCAAAAGGATCAGTTTCATCGTACATTCCCTTTCTTATTCCAGGAACCCTTTGTGATGACGGGCAGTCATATAACCTTCCAGAGAACGACCGGTCTCCAGGGCAACGCCGACCACGATGAGCAGACTCGTACCACCCAACTGAATGGACGTGCCGGTGATGTCACCGAGGATGATGGGCAGGCCTGCAACGATTGCTAGGAAGATGGCACCGATCAGAGTGATCTTAGACAACGTCTTGGTGATGAAATCGCTGGTGGGCTTACCCGGGCGGATACCAGGGATGGTACCGTTGTTCTTGCGGAGCTGGTTGGCAATATCAACGGGGTTGTACTGGATCGCAACGTAGAAGTAGTTGAACGCAACGATCAGCAGCACGTAAACGATGAGATAGAGCGCACTGTTGTAGTTAAACGCGCTGAAGAAAGCATACAGGGCAGGGTGATCGACCGCGCTCACATTGAAGAAGCGGAAGATCATGCCGGGCAGGCTGCACAGGGTCGAAGCGAAGATGATGGGCATAACGCCGGTCATGTTCACCTTGATGGGGATGTAGCTAGCCTGGCCGCCGTACATCTTACGGCCGACCACACGCTTGGCGTACTGGACAGGGATGCGGCGCTCTGCGTTCGTCAGGATGACAACGAAGACCACGGCAGCCAGGGCCAGCAGGACCAGGGCGGGCAGGAAGATGTAGAACTGCGGCTCGCCGTTGCTTGCACGGGCCAGGATGTTGGTAACAGCACTGTAGATGCTGGACCAACGGGCCACGATACCGGCGAAAATCATCAGCGAGATACCATTGCCGATGCCCTTGGAATCAATCTGGTTGCCCAGCCAAGTGCACAGCTGAGAGCCTGCCGTGAAGGACAGGATGATAACAACAGCGCTGAAGATGCCTGCGAAGCCCTCCGTATAGGAGAGGGCACCCATGTTGCGGATGATGAAGTAGTAGCCGATGGACAGCATCAGACCGATGCCCGCACCAACGTAGTTGGTGATGCGGCGCATCTTGCGCTGACCCTCCTCGCCTTCCTTGGCGAGGTTTTCCAGATACGGAATGGCTACTGCCAGCAGCTGCATGATGATGGAGGCATTGATGGCGGGCTGGACCCCCAGGGCGAAAATAGTGCATTCGCTCAGAGCGCCGCCGCTCATCATGTTCAGATACTCCAGCATATCGCCGGTACCACCGGCGAACATGGTGGACAGCGCACCGGCACTGATGTACGGTACCGGAACTGCGCAGCCCAGACGGAACAGGACGAGGATCAGAAGGGTGAAAAGAAGCCGCTTGCGGAGATCATCGATCTTCCATGCATTACGGAAGGTTTCAAACACCTTACATCACCTCAGCCTTCCCGCCAGCTTTCTCGATTTTTTCTTTGGCGGAGGCCGTGTAAGCGGCAACCTTGACGTTAACAGCCTTGGTCAGCTCGCCATTGCCCAGGACCTTGACGCCGTCCAGCGTCTTGGAGATAATGCCGGCGTTCAGCAGAGCCTCGGTATCAACAGTTGCGCCAGCCTCGAACTTCTCGAGGTCGGACACCTTAATGGTAACATACTTGGTTGCGAAAATGTTGTTGAAGCCGCGCTTCGGCAGACGACGCTGCAGAGGCATCTGGCCGCCTTCGAAGCCGGCCTTCTTGACACCGGAGCGAGCCTTCTGGCCCTTGTGGCCGAAGCCAGCGGTCTTGCCGTTGCCGGAGCCAGCACCGCGGCCCTTGCGGGTCACGGCCTTACGGGCGCCAGCGGACGCTTTCAGTTCGTGAAGTTTCATGCTTGCACCTCCTTGCATTATGCCTTGGTAACGACAACCAGGTGGGCGATCTTAGCGATCTTGCCCTGGGTGGCTGCGTTGTCAGGCTGCTCGGTAACCTCACCGGGGCGGTTCAGGCCCAGGGAGTGGGCAACGGCGATCTGCTCTTTGCCGCGGCCGATCAGGCTCTTGGCGAGACGAATGGTAACTTTTTCCATTGTAATACCCTCCTTAGCCCAGGATCTCGGCAACGGTCTTGCCGCGCTTGGCAGCGACGCTCTCGGCGTCGGTCAGGCCGCACAGGCCAGCGAAGGTAGCAGCAGTGACGTTGATGGGGTTGTTGGAGCGCAGGCTCTTGGCACGAATGTCCTTAATGCCAGCGCACTCGAGGACGGCACGGACGGGGCCGCCGGCCAGAACGCCGGTACCGGGGGCAGCGGGACGCATCAGAACGCGGCCTGCGCCGAACTCGCCGACGATCTCGTGAGGAATGGTGCTGCCCTTCAGGCAGACCTTGCGCATGTTCTTCTTGGCAGCGCCCTCACCCTTGCGGATAGCCTCGGGAACTTCGCCGGACTTGCCGACACCGTAACCGATGTTGCCCTTGCCGTCACCAACGACGATCAGAGCAGCGAACTTCATAACGCGGCCGCCCTTGACAGTCTTGGAAACGCGGTTGATGGAGACGACCTTGGTGATCATGCCGTCATCTTCTTGTCTTCTCTGCATGGCCATAGTATCTTCTCCCTCCTTACAGCTTCAGGCCGGCTTCGCGGGCACCCTCAGCGAGTGCCTGAACGCGGCCCTGGTAGACGAAACCGCCGCGGTCATAGACCACTTCGGTAATGCCCTTTTCAAGGCACTTCTTGGCGATGGCCTCGCCAACCTTCTTAGCGGCCTCAACGTTGCCGCCGTAAGCGTTGAAATCTTTGTCCATGCTGGATGCGCTGGCCAGGGTAACGCCCTGGACATCATCGATGACCTGAGCGTAGATGTGCTTGGCAGAGCGGAAAACATCCAGACGGGGACGCTCGGCAGTGCCGCTGATCTTACCGCGAACACGGCGGTGACGGCGCAGACGAGCGATGTTCTTATCAGCCTTATTGACCATAATGTTTCTCCTCTCCTATTATTTACCCTTGCCGGCTTTGCCTTCCTTACGGATGACATACTCGCCAACATAGCGGATGCCCTTGCCCTTGTACGGCTCGGGCGGGCGCTTGCCACGGACTTCGGCAGCGTACTGGCCGACTTCCTGCTTGTCGATACCGACGATGCTGAAGTGCAGAGCATCTTTCAGCTCGATCTTGATGGTATCGGTTTCCTCAAACTCAACGGGATGAGAGAAGCCCAGGGTCAGGGTCAGCTTGTTGCCCTGCTTAGCAGCACGGTAACCAACGCCCTGGATCTCCAGGTCCTTGCGGAAGCCCTCGGTAACACCGACAACCATGTTGTGGATGAGGGTGCGGGTCAGGCCATGGAGGCTGCGGGCCTCCTTCTCGTCATTGGGGCGGGTAACCAAAATCTCATTGCCCTCGACAGCGACAGTCATCAGAGGATGAAATTTGGAATGCAGGGTACCCTTGGGGCCCTTAACGGTGATGGTGTGCTCGGCCGCATCGACCTTAACTTCCACACCGGCGGGAATGACGATGGGTTTTCTTCCAATTCTCGACATTGTCTATACCCCTTTCTTACCACACAAAGGCGAGAACTTCACCGCCGACATGAGCTGCGCGGGCAGCCTTGTCGGTCATGACGCCTTTAGAAGTGGAGATGATTGCGGTGCCCAGGCCCTTCATGACCTTGGGCATATCTTCGCAGTTGGTGTAAATACGCAGGCCCGGCTTAGAAACGCGCTTCAGGCCAGCGATGACCGGAGTACCGTTCTCCTGGTACTTCAGGGTCAGGGTGATAGTCCCCTGCTTGTTGTCCTCGGTCACTTTCATACCCTTGATGTAACCCTCATCAACCAGGATCTGGCAGATAGCCTTCTTCAGGTTGGAAGCAGGGATTTCCACGGAAGGGTGTTTGGCAGTGCTTGCGTTGCGGATGCGGGTCAGCAGGTCCGCGATAGGATCGGTGATTTGCATGCCACTAACCTCCTTAGGTTGTGTTTAAGAGTGTTGTTATTCGTTCAGACAGAAGCAATCAAGGGCTTACCAGGAAGCCTTCTTGACGCCGGGGATCTCGCCCTTGTAAGCCAGCTCACGGAAGCAGATACGGCAGACACCGTACTTGCGCAGGTAAGCATGGGGACGACCGCAGATCTTGCAGCGGTTGTAAGCGCGGGTCGAGAACTTGGCAGGTGCCTGCTGCTTGAGCTTCATAGAAAGTTTTGCCATTAGAGTTCCCTCCCTTAGTTAGCGAACGGAGCGCCCAGAGCCTTCAGCAGCTCCTTGGCTTCCTCGTCGGTCTTAGCGGTGGTAACGAAGCAGATGTCCATGCCGCGGATCGCATCGACCTTGTCGAAGTCGATCTCGGGGAAGATGATCTGTTCCTTCAGGCCGAAGGCGTAGTTGCCGCGGCCGTCGAAGGAGTTGCCGTTGATGCCGCGGAAGTCGCGAACACGAGGCAGAGCAACGTTGAACAGACGATCAACGAACTCATACATACGCTCACCACGCAGGGTGACCTTTGCGCCGATGGGCATGCCCTCGCGCAGTTTGAAGTTTGCAACGCTCTTGCGGGCCTTGCAAACGATGGCCTTCTGGCCGGTGATCTGGCCCAGGTCAGCGACGATAGCATCGATAACCTTGGCGTTCTCTTTAGCTTCGCCAGCAGCAACGTTGATGATGACCTTATCCAGCTTGGGGATCTGCATAACGCTCTTGTAGCCGAACTTCTTGTTCAGGGCCGGAGCGATCTCGTTGACATACTGTTCTTTCAAACGTGCCATTGTGTACTCCTCCCTTACAGTTCAGCGCCGCACTTGCGGCAAACGCGGACGGTCTTGCCGTCCTTGACAGAATGACCAACGCGGGTAGCCTTGCCGCACTTGGGGCAAACAGGCATAACCTTGCAGGCGTAGATAGCGCCCTCGGCCTTGACAATGCCGCCCTGCTCACCCTGACGGCGAGGCTTGACGTGCTTGGTGACCATGTTCAGGCCTTCCACGATGACCTTGCCCTCTTTCGGGGAGGTCTGCAGGACCTTACCGGTCTTGCCCTTGTCCTTGCCGGAGATGACCATAACGTTGTCGCCGGTTTTAACATGAAGATTATTCATTTAATTAAAACCTCCTTACAGCGATTCGGGAGCCAGGCTCAGGATCTTGGTGAAGCCAGCGTCGCGCAGTTCGCGAGCGACAGGTCCAAAGATACGAGTGCCCTTGGGGCTCTTGTCGGCCATGACGATAACGGCGGCGTTCTCATCGAAACGGATGTAGGAGCCGTCATCACGACGCAGGCCATGCTTGCTACGGACGATGACGGCCTTGACCACGTCGCCCTTCTTCACAGTGCCACCGGGAGCAGCTTTCTTGACGCTGCAAACCACGATGTCACCGATGTTTGCGTATCTCTTGCGGGTACCGCCCAGTACACGGAAGCACATTAACTCCTTAGCACCGGTATTGTCGGCCACTTTGAGATAAGTTTGCATCTGAACCATCTTTCAGGTCCTCCTTTCAAAGTACCAGGCTGATTATTTTGCTTTCTCGATGATCTTAACGAGACGCCAGTTCACGTCCTTGGAGATCTTGCGGGTCTCCATGATCTCAACGCGGTCGCCGATGCCGGCTTCGTTGTTCTCATCATGGGCCTTGAACTTCTTGGTGCGCTTCAGGATCTTCTTGTACAGAGGGTGCTGGACGCTGTCCTTAACAGCAACAACGATGGTCTTGTCCATCTTGTCGGAGACAACGACGCCCACACGGGTCTTTCTCAGATTACGTTCCATGTTTTACCCTCCCTCTTACGCGTTTTTCGCATTCTTCTCAGCCAGGACGGTCATCACGCGGGCGATGTCCTTCTTAACGGCCTCGATGCGAATGGGGTTATCCAGCTGGTGGATGGTGTGCTGAAAGCGCAGGTTGAAGAGCTCGGCCTTCAGGTCCTTGAGCTGCTTGTTCAGCTCTACATCGGTCATTTCGCGCAGTTCAGTAGCTTTCATTCAGCGTCACCCTCCTTTACGGTGTCAAGCTCCTCGCGCTTGACGAATTTGCAGCGGACCGGCAGCTTGTGGCTGGCCAGACGCAGAGCCTCGCGGGCAACATCCTCGCTGACATCAGCCAGCTCGAACAGCACGCGGCCCGGCTTAACAACGGCCACCCAGTACTCCGGGCTGCCTTTACCAGAACCCATTCGAGTGCCGGCCGGCTTCTCGGTAACGGGCTTATCGGGGAAGATCTTGATCCAGACCTTACCACCACGCTTGATATAACGGGTCATAGCAACACGAGCGGCCTCGATCTGGTTGGAGGTGATCCAAGCCGGCTCGAGAGCAACCAGACCGTAATCGCCCTGGTTGACCTTGTTGCCACGCATGGCCTTACCGGTCATGCGGCCGCGCTGAACGCGGCGGTACTTAACACGCTTCGGCAGTAACATTACTGTTTGCCTCCTTCCTTCTTGGCGGGGGCTTTGGCGCCCTTCAGGATCTCGCCTTTGTAGATCCAAACCTTGACGCCAACCTTACCATAGGTGGTGTTGGCCTCGGCAAAGCCGTAGTCGATATCGGCGCGCAGAGTCTGCAGGGGGATGGTACCCTCATGGTAGCTCTCGGTGCGGGCGATATCAGCGCCAGCCAGACGGCCGGAGCAGGTAACCTTGATACCCTTGGCAGGCGTGGCGCTGCGGTCACGGGGCTGCATGGCATTGCGGATGGCCTGCTTCATGGCGCGGCGGAAAGCGATACGGCGCTCCAGCTGAGAAGCAACGTCCTCAGCAACCAGCTGAGCGTTGGTGGAAGTGCCCTTGACCTCGATGATGTTGAGGTTGACGGCCTTGCCGGTCAGCTTTGCGAGCTGCTTCTCGATCTTAGCGCTCTCAGCGCCGCCCTTACCGATAACGATACCGGGCTTAGCGCAGAAGACATTGACCTTAACGCGGGGTGCGCCGGTCTGGCTGTCAACGGTACGCTCGATCTCGATCTTGGGGACGCCAGCAGCGTACAGCTGCTTCTTCAGGGTCGTACGGATCTTGTGATCCTCGACCAGGGTGTCGCCGAATGCCTGCTTAGAGGTAAACCAGCGGCTGTCCCAATCTTTGATGACACCCACGCGCATGCCGTGGGGATTGACTTTCTGGCCCATTTGTTTACCTCCTTACTCTTTCTCTTTCAGCACAACAGTCATGTGGCTGGTGCGCTTCAGGATGCGGTATGCACGGCCCTGTGCGCGAGGCATGATGCGCTTGAGCGTGGGGCCGGGGCAGACGTAGCATTCTGCGACGTAGAGATTGTTGCGGTCCATGTTGAAGTTGTTTTCCGCATTAGCGGCAGCAGAGTTCACCAGCTTGAGAAGGGGCTCGCAGGCGGCCTTCGGGGTGTACTGCAGGATAGCCAGCGCTTCGTCCAGGGGTTTGTTACGGATGAGGTCCATCACGATCGAAACCTTACGGGGACTAATGCGGGCGTAACGAAGAATTGCCCGTGCTTCCATTCGATGTTCCTCCTCTCTTATTTACCAGCGGTCTTGCCGCCGCCGTGGCCGGTGAACTTGCGGGTAGGTGCAAACTCGCCCAGCTTGTGGCCAACCATGTCCTCGGTGACGTATACGGGCACATGCTTGCGGCCGTCATGAACGGCGAAAGTGTGACCAACGAACTCGGGGAAGATGGTGGAGGAACGGCTCCAGGTCTTCACGACGCTTTTCTTGCCAGCCTCGTTCATAGCCTCGACCTTTTTGTACAGGGAAGGCAGAACGTAAGGGCCCTTCTTAGTGCTTCTAGACATTGTTCAATAACCTCCCTTAGCCGTTGGCGCGCTTGACAATGAACTTGTCGCTGCGGGCCTTGTGTTTGCGGGTCTTCAGGCCCAGAGCGGGCTTACCCCACGGAGTGCGCGGGCTGGAATGACCAACCGGGGCGCGGCCTTCGCCACCACCGTGCGGGTGATCGCAGGGGTTCATGACAGAACCACGGCTGCCGGGACGAACGCCCATGTGGCGCTTGCGGCCAGCCTTGCCCAGGTTGACGTTCTCGTGGTCGAGGTTAGAAACAACGCCGATGGTGGCGATGCAGTTCAGACGAACATTGCGCATCTCGCCGGAGGGCAGACGAACCAGAGCGTAACCATTTTCCTTAGCCATCAGCTGAGCCATAACGCCAGCGGAACGAACCAGCTGGCCGCCCTTGCCGGGATACAGCTCGATGTTGTGGATCATGGTACCGACGGGGATGTTCTCGAAGGGCAGAGCGTTACCGGGCTTGATGTCGGCGTTGGGGCCGGCCATGACCTGGTCGCCAACCTTCAGACCATCGGGAGCCAGGATGTAGCTCTTGGTGCCGTCCTCATACTCGATGAGGGCGATGAAGGCAGAACGGTTCGGATCGTACTCCAGGGTCTTGACGGTGGCAGGGACATCAAACTTGTTACGCTTGAAGTCGATGACACGGTACTTGACGCGGTTGCCGCCGCCGTGATGGCGGACGGTGATCTTGCCGGTGTTGTTGCGGCCGGCATGCTTTTTCTTGGATTCGAGCAGGCTGCGCTCCGGGTCAACCTTGGACAGGACGCTGTAATCAGTAACAGTCATGCCACGGCGGCCGGGGGTAGTCGGCTTGTACTTCTTGATAGCCATGATGTTCTCCTTGTTGTTATCTTATGAATTATTCTCGGGGTCATATCCCCATAAGCGAACCCCTCGGCGGGGTCCTGAGTGACGGCCTTGCGGCCATCAGGTCATCAAACCATGGAGTTGAAGAACTCGATCTCCTTGGAGTCCGGGGTCAGGGTGACGATGGCCTTCTTGCTCTTGGCAGTGTAGCCGGCGTGCATACCCTGGCGGCGATAGCGGCCACGGACGGAGATGGTGTTGACCTTAGCGACCTTGACACCGAACAGTTCTTCAACTGCCTTGGCAACGTCGATCTTGGTGGCATCGGTAGCGACCTTGAAGGTGTACTTCTTATCGGCGATACCAGCCATGGAGTTCTCGGTGATGACGGGGGCGAGAACGATGTCCTGTGCGAATTTCATCACGCATATACCTCCTCAAGTTTCTTGGCGGCGTCCAGGCTGAGGATCAGCTTGTCAGCGTTGACAACGTCGTAGGTGTTGACGCCGGTAGCGGCGGTCTTGACACCGGGGATGTTAGCGGCGCTCTTGACAAACTTGGTGTCCAGGGTGTCGTTAACGATCAGGTTCTTCTTGCCTGCGCCGACAGCGGCCAGGAAAGCAACGACGGTCTTGGTCTTGTACTCGTCGGCGGCGATCTTGTCGACGACGATCAGGTTGCCGTTGGCAGCCTTGTCAGACAGGGCGCTGAGCAGAGCCAGGCGCTTGACCTTCTTGTTGATGGTGAAGTAGTAGCTGCGGGGCTTGGGGCCGAGAGCAACGCCACCGTGGGTCCACTGCGGAGCGCGGATAGAACCCTGACGAGCGTGGCCGGTGCCCTTCTGGCGCCAAGGCTTCTTGCCGCCGCCGCGGACTTCCTTGCGGATCTTGGTGTTCTGGGTGCCCTGGCGCTGGTTGGCCAGGAAGTTGACGACTGCCTCGTGGACAGCCTTCTCGTTCGGGGTGATACCGAACACGGCGTCGGAAAGCTCAACGGTGGAAACCTTCTTGCCGTTCATATCGACGACATCAAACTGTGCCATTGTGTTTTCCTCCTTTACGCTTTCACGCTGTCGTGGATGGTCACGACCGAGCCCTTCGGGCCGGGGATCGCACCCTTGATCGCGATCAGATTGTTTTCGGCGTCGACCTTAACGACGCTCAGGTTCTGAACGGTCACGCGCACAGCGCCCATGTGGCCGGGCAGACGCTTGCCCTTGAACACGCGGGACGGGGTGGAAGTGGAACCGTTAGAACCGGCATGACGTGCAACGGGGCCGGTGCCGTGGCTCTCGCGCAGGCGATGCTGGCCGAAGCGCTTGATAACGCCCTGGTAGCCCTTGCCCTTGCTGGTGCCGACAACGTCAACCTTGTCGCCCTCTGCGAAGACATCAGCCTTGAGGATGTCGCCGACGTTCAGGTTGGCGATGTCGTCAAAGCGGAACTCGCGCAGGGTGCGCTTGGGAGCGACGTCAGCCTTGTCGAAGTGACCCTTGGCGGCCTTGTTGACCTTCTTGGCGCTCACTTCGCCGTAGCCCATCTGAACAGCCTGGTAGCCGTCAGACTCAACGGTCTTCTTCTGCACGACAGTGCAGGGGCCGGCCTCGATGATGGTGACCGGAACGACCTTGCCGTTGGCGTCGAACAGCTGGGTCATGCCCAGCTTCTTGCCGATGATACCTTTTTGCATTGTGTTTGTCCTCCTGTAAAGGTTATTGGTTGGTGGTTTCCCATCAACATGACCTCTCCGCTGATTTGCTTGGCAGCGAGATTGGTTCTGTTTTCGTGTTTCTCATTACTGCCGGCCGTTCACGGATCACGGCCGTGCGTACCGGCCCTTATATAATGTAGGGAACTCGATTACAGCTTGATCTCGATGTCAACGCCGGCGGGGAGCTGCAGGCTCATGAGAGCCTCAACCGTCTTGTTGGACGGCTTCAGAATGTCGATCAGACGCTTGTGAGTGCGGGTCTCGAACTGCTCACGGCTGTCCTTGTACTTGTGGACAGCGCGCAGGATCGTGACGACCTCCTTGTCGGTGGGCAGAGGGATCGGGCCGGAAACGCGAGCGCCAGTGCGCTTAGCGGTCTCCACGATCTTCTGTGCCGCAGCATCGATCAGGGATGCATCGTAGCTCTTCAGACGGATTCTGATTTTTTCTTTGACTGCCATTGCATTCGCCTCCTATAAAATTTTGCGCCTTAGGCGAGCCGATAAATTACACACGTTTCCGGGTGTTCAACAACCTCGCATGACAAAATCCGGTGAACCGTGTTTGCACAGTTCTCCCGGAAAGAATCATTACAAAGTAAGGTGAACATTGGTCCGCGCCGCAGAATGCAGCAACGTACATATCCCTTTGTTTCCGTAATTCTTTCGCCCGGTTCTAAGATCGGACATACTCCGCGGAAAAACCCGCCAGCCTATTGGCTATGTGGCGGCAACCTCCCGCATCAACGCATATCGCGGCTTGCGCAGCTTGTTTATCTGCACAAGCCTTCCACAGCCAAGACGTATTATAACACACGTTTCCCGGCGTTGCAAGTGTTTTTTGGCATTTTTATAAAAATTTTTTGAGATTTTTTTACGTTATGCCGAAAGGTGCGTTTGTCAAGAGGGTTTTCAACAGAGTGCATGGTTTTGGTGGAAATTTTTATAGTTTTTCGGGCAAAATCCCCCATTGTAGGGGCCGATGCTCGCAATCGGCCTGCGGGCGGATGCCGCATCCGTCCCTACAACCGATAGAGAACCTTACTTACTTCTTTTTCAGCTGTTCTTCCAGGCCCTCGCGCGGGGTAACGTAAATCGTGGTGTAGACCTCGTACAGGACCATGCCGGGCTTGGCACCGTTGGCTTTCCAGATGTTCTTCACCTCGGTGGTGTCCACAGCCACCTTGGCACCGCCGTTCTGGCTGGAGTGCAGCACCGCCAGTTCAGCGGCTTCCTGCTTGGTGGTGTCAGGGATGTCCTCTCCCCTGCTCATGACCACGCAGTGGCTGCCGGGGGCTTTCTGCACGTGGAACCACAGATCCTTGCCGCGGGCGGTGTGCAGCGTGAGCTTATCATTTTGCAGGTTGTTGCGACCCACCAAAATTTCAAATCCATCGCTGGACAGATACCGCAGGAAGTCCGCCGGTTTCTGCTTGCGGTCCCGCTGCTTGTAGTATTTCAGGTAGCCCTGGCTTTTCAGCTCTGCGCGGATCTCGTTCAGTGCGGCTTCGCCGGGAGCAGACTCGACCTCGTACATGACGGTGGCCAGGTACTCGATCTCGGCCTCGCCCTCCACCAGTAGCTTTTGCAGCATGGCGTGGGCCGTCTGCTTCTTTTTATAATCGCGGAAATATTTCTGCGCATTCTCGTTGGGGCCGAAGCGCGAATCCAGCTTGATGGTAACATCCTCGCCGGTGTAGTAGTTCTGCACGGTCACCTGGCGGTCGCCCTTGTGTACGGCCCAGAGGTTGGCCTGCAGCAGTTCACCGTACAGGCGCAGCGTGTCCGCTTTGGACGACTGGGCCAGTTCCTCGCGGCGGGCAGCCTGCTTGCGGACAGCGCGGTCGTGCATGTTGTGGACAGCTTTGTACAGTTCGCGGCTCTTTTGCCGCAGGCGCTCAGCGCGGTCCTTGGTGGCGTAGTAATCCTCCAGCAGCTCGCTGTAGCTGGGGTACTGGGTCAGCAGCGCGGTGCTGCCGTACTGCTGCGGCACAAAGAAGCTGAACTCCACCGGCTTAGCAACGCCGTCCGGCTGGGGCAGGCGCACTGCCGTGGGGGTGCCGCCGTTGGCATGCTCGGCTTTCAGTTCATCGATGGCAGTGGCCAGCTTGGCTTTTTCGTCAGCAGTCAAGTCGCAGGCCAGCGCCGGGGTCTCGCCCAGGGCACGGCAAACAGCCTCCCGCACCACCACCGGGCCGACACCCGCCACCGTCTTGCCCAGGACCTGGGCCACCGGTAGATCTTTCTCGCAGGCAGCAGACACCATAGCGGCGGCGCTGGTAGCCAGAAAGTCCGGCCGAGCGGGCTTGGGCGGCAGCGTGTAGGGCAGACCAGGCAGCAGCTGGCGGACCTCGCTGTCCTCAAAATCCACGCGCTTGAGGGCATCAATGATGCGGCCATCCTGCACCAGCACCAGGTTGGAGTAGCGGCCCATCAGTTCCGCTGCCACAGTATTAACGACCAGGTCGCCCATCTCATTGGTGCAGCGGAAGTCAAAGTAGACAATGCGGTCGCCCGGCTCCCGGCGCAAATCGATCAGGCGGCCGCCGGTCAGGTGCTTGCGCAGCAGCATGCAGAAGCCCGGAGGCGTGAGCGGATTTTCAAAGCTTTCCTTGGTCAGGCAGACGCGAGCCGACCCGCTGCGGGCCGACAGCAGCAGCCGGTGAGTCTCGGTGCGGGTGCGCAGCGTCATCAGCACTTCGTCCCGGGTGGGTTCAAAGATCTTATCGATCTTGGCATCCAGCAGGGTGGTTTTCAGTTCCCCGGCTACCAGCGCCAGGGTCGCAGCATCAAGAGACATGGGTTCTCCTTTTATAATAAGTAGGAATAGGGGTCGCAGTCCGCAGCAGCGTGGCGGACGGTGAGTTCCGGGAAGCTGCTGGCGATATGGGCGGCCAGCACATCGGCGATGCCGTGCTCGGTGCCCCAGTGGCCGGAGATTACCAGGCCAACGCCCTTCTGTTGGGCCAGCAGGGCGATGTGGTGGGCAGCCTCACCGGTGACAAGGCAGTCCGCACCCGCATCGATGGCTTCCTGCAGGTAGCTGCCGCCCACGCCGCTGACTTCGGCCAGGCAGGTGATGGGGCGGTTGCAATCCACGTACCGCACACCGCTGTGCAGCGTGTCCGCGCAGAAGCGGGCCAGCTGCTGCACCGTAGTGGGTTCCACAGGGCCGATACGGCCACAATCTTCGGCGAAATTGCGGCGGCCCTCCCGCTGCATACCCAAAAGATCCGCCAGCGTATCATTCACGCCGCCGGGGGCTGCATCCAGATTGGTGTGCATGCAGATGGCCGAGATGCTGCTTTTGATAAGCAGCGCCGGTACATCCCCCGCGCTGATCTGCTTGAGCGGGTCAAAAATAACCGGATGGTGGCTGACGATCAGCTGGCAGTCATTCTCCACTGCCTCCTGCACCACCGCCGCTGTGATGTCCAGCGTGGTCAGAATACGGCTGATCGGCGCGCCGGCATCCACCAGCAAACCCACGTTGTCCCAGCTGCAGGCCAGTTCCGGCGGGGCCAGCGTTTGCAGCAGCCCCAGAATTTGCTGCACAGTTACCGACATGACAACTCCTCCATTTGTTTGATAAGCACATCCACCGCTTCGGCTTCCTGCCCGGCAGGCAGGCCGAGGCGGTATTTTTTTAATTTGGTGTTCTGCTGGGCGTAATACTCCCCGCAGCCGGGCTGGCCGTTGGTCAAGCCGCAAAGACATTCTAAGCCGTCCGGTTCGCGGCACTCGCCGGTGTAGCGGGCGTTCATCACGGCATACCAGCGGCCTGCCGCCTGGCAAAGGCTCTCCCCCGCCAGGGCAAAGCCGCGGCGGGCCAGCCAGCGACGCAGTACACTGTGCTTGGTGGCTGGCGCCAGCACCAGATTGTACCGGGCATCGAACATCCAGGGGGCAGCCTCAAGAATTTCGATGATCGTCTCCGCGCCCATACCCGCGACAATGATATCGTCCACTTCGCCGGGGGCCAGCACTTCCAGCCCACTGCCCAGGCGGCACTGCACCTTGTCCCCGTAGGGGGCGCAGGTCACGCGGGCTTTTTCCAGCGGGCCGGGGCGCAGGTCACAAGCCAAAACAAGCGGGCAGCGACCGCTGCCCGCCAGTGCGGCGCTTAATTTGCCGTGGTCGCAGCCGATGTCCGCCGCCACGTGCCCCGGCCGTACATAGGCAAAGACAGCAGCCAGGCGGGCATCCAACCGCGGTACATTACAGGTGTGCAAAGTAGTCGTTCAGCTCAGCGACCAGAGCATCGGGGTCTACGCCGTGAACAGCGCAGGCTTCCTCAACGGTCTCGCCATGGGAGGCCATGCAGCCCAGGCAGTGCATACCGGTGGACAGGAAGATGGGCACACAGCCCTGGGTGGGGTCGTTGTTCAGGATCTCAGCGATGATAGTGTTCTTGGTGATAGTCATGGGAATTTCTCCTTTATTATAAATATTGCTTATTTTATGATACCAACTGCCAGGCGGCGTACAGGCCAAAGCCTTGCAGCAGGGTCAACATGGTAAGGGTGCTGGTGCAAAGTGCCGCGATGTGGGAAACATCCCGACGCAGGGCCAGCGTTTTGCTGCTTTTTACCAGCAACAGGGTCAGCGGCAAAATCGGCAGCAGGTAACGGCCCTGCAAGCCAAAAAGCGTCTGGTAGTTGATGGGGGTCCAGTTCAGCGCGGCAGCCAGCACAGCCAGCACAACGCAGAGGCAGATGCCCACCACGCCCGCTTTGCTGCGGCGGCCCAACAGGGTGTCTTCGTTCTGACGGGGCAGTGCGGCGGCCAGCACAGCCAGCAGCAGGCCCACGTCCAACAGCCAGCTGACATCGATACGGTAGACGATGGGCTCGCCCAATGTGGTGCCCAGCAGACCTTGCAGCCAGAGGGCACCTTGTTCCGGCAGAGTACGCAGCAGCAGCTTGATCGTAGCCGGAATGTTGCGGCAAATATAGCCGAACGAGAAGGTCCAGATGGAATCACCATTGGGAGCGGTCATGGTCAGCTGGTCAGGGTCCAGTCCGCCGCCCATGTGGGAGACAGCATACACCCCACCTACCACGCCCACCACCAGCACAGCGGCAAAGGCCACCTTGCACCAGAAGAACACGCGGGGGCGCTTTCGTAGTTTGATATAAGCTGCCAGTGCCAGCATAAACAGCACCACAGCGGCGATAGCGCCTGCCACCAGGACGGTGGTGTTCATATCACGGGCCGCATAAGCCACAGCTTCCAGGTTAGCGGCCAGCCAGAAGCAAAACGCCAGCACCAGCGTGGCCGCATGGATGCAGCAGCCGCCGGGGACATCCTCGCCCAGGAATTTGACGGTGAGGTTCTTATCGTAGGTCAGATTCTCGACCGGGATCAGCAGGCAGAGCAGGATGACCGGCAGGTAGATGGCCTTGCCGGGGGCGGTCAGCCCGCCCAACACGATCAGCAGGATCTTCTGCCACCAGACGGCCTTCTCCCCCCGCAGACGTAGGCAGAGCGCCGCGAAGCTGAACACCAGCCCCAGCACGGCGGCATCGGGGGAAAGGCTGGCCGCCAGCTGCAGCGGCATGGGCAGCAGCGCCACGCAGGCAAACAGCCCGCGCAGGGCGGCCGGGACCAGCCAGACGGCCAGCGCCGCCAACAGCAGGTACAAAATCAGGTTCGCCAGCCGCCCGTAGAGCAGCATCGTGTAAAAGTTTTGGCCCTGCGCCCGCGCCAGGCGGATGCCCAGTGCCTGGGCAAGGTAGCTGCCGCTGCCCTGCCCTGCTTTGATCTCGCTATGGGTGGTCAGCACATCGGGGCTGCCGGGCTCCGTGGTTTCGGCGATAGCCTCGTTTTTGTAGGCCAAGATGCCGATTGCGCCGGTCTTGGTGCCAAAGTGGGCGGCATCACATTCCCGCAGGAGCAAGTTACCGTTTTCATCGGCGGCAGTCTGGCCGCTCCAATCGCTGGCCAGCTCGTAGGCGGCGGCCAGGTGGGTGTATTCATCAGGGGCGACCAGCGCCGGGGTGACATAGGTGAACGCCACGCCCAAAGCCAGCCCCACCGCAGGCACAAACAGGTAGAGCGGCGTATGCAGCACAGCCAGCAGCACCGCAATAAACACGGCGGCGGTCAGCGGCTTTTGCAGCCGGGCGGCCAGCGTGGCGGGCCAGCTGCCGGTATAGTCACTGACGCGCTGCATCGCCATGGTGGCGTTGAGGGTATCGCCGTCCGTTACGGACAGCGGCATGCCGGTCACCTCGCCCTCGCTGGCCCAGACACCCAGCGGGCCGTCCCAGGCGGCTTCGTTGTACAGGCGGATGGTTAGCGTTTCGTCATGGTCGGGGATATAAGCCTCGTTACAGGTGAACTCGGTAAAGGTATCGTCCCAGATGTTCAGGAAGTTGCCCGCTGCAAAGAGGATCTGCTCCTCTGCCGCGTTGTAAGCTTCCACCATGGTCATGCCGGATTTGTACAGTTGCCCGTGGGTGCTGAACTTGAACCGCACACCGTAAAACGGCTGACCGGCTTTCAGCGGCACGGCCTGGGTCAGGCCCTCAGCGGGGATGTCGATGATCTGGCTGTAGTCATCGTTGATGATCTCATAGCTGGGGGTGTTGCCCAGCCGTTCCTGCAGGTCATACCCTACCCAGCGGCACAGCATTACGGTACACCAGGCCGCCAGCGCGGCAGCCACTAGGCTGCACAGCACCCGCAGATTTTTTTTGTTTTGTTGCATGAAGTGCCCGCCTTTCTGTGAGTATGATTCTTGCAAGGGCTATTATACCGCATATGCGGAAAAAGCGCAAATTATTTGGTTTTTGCGTAGAGATACCAGGTCACTTCGCCCTCGCCGCCGTTGTAGGTCTGGCTGGCGATGCACTGGTAGACAGGGTAATCGTTCTGCAGATCGCCAGTCAGGGCCACCACGTAGTCCACGGCAGCGGCGTTCAGCAGGTTCCACTGCTGCTGCCACTGGTTCTGCAGGGGCATATTGGTCACGCAGAAGTAACAACAGGGCGGCAGCACCTCGGCAGCGGTGTAGAAGCCGCCGTCCAGTGTACCATAGTTGAGCAGGGTGGCATTGGGCGTTTGGTGGATAATTTTTGCAAATTCGAGTTGGGGCAGGCTTTCCGCCGCGCGGCCACGCAGGGCGCGGTTGGGGCTTATCAACATGCACCAAACCGCAGCCGCAGCCACGCCCAACACGGACAGCGCCGTGGTAACACCGCGCCCGGCAGACAGTTTTTGCGGTAGGACTGCCAACCCCAGCGGGGCAAACACAGCCAGCACCAGCCCGTAGTAAACCAGGTAGCCGCCCATCAGGCTGGTGAAAGCCAGCCCTGCGGCTATTGCCAGCACTGCCAGCGCCGTGCTGCGATGTTTGGTAAGCACCGCCCAAAGCAGGAACACTACCAGCAGACAGACGGCGGGCAAATCGTCCCGCACAGCCCACCACAGGTGTTGAGCCAGGGTCAGCGCACTGCGGCCCTCACCTTTATAAAGGAAGATGTTATCATAAAAATAGCACTCCCACCAGGCATCCAGCGCGTGGTGGATCCCAAAGTAGGCAAGCCAGGGCAGGATCGCCAGCACCAGGCCGCCCAAGTAGGCAACACAGCTTTGGCCCAGCTTCCGCAGCCAGCCCCGGCGTAGGTATAGTACCGCCAGCACAGCTACCCAGGCCAGATAAAAACCAAGTACCGTGTACTTTAGCAGCAGCGCACAGCCGCACAAAAGTCCTTGCAACGCCACGGTGCGCAGCGGCATCTGCTTGTTGGACATCAGGCATTTGACCAGCCCGTACAGGGCAGCGGCCAAAAAAGGCAGCAGCAGTTCCTCGGCACTGCCGCCGTGGGAGAAGGCCCGGCAGGCCGCCACAGTCGCCGCGGGTACCAGGCACCAGGCCGGATGCAGAGTTTTGCCCCGCAGCAGTGCCGCCGTGCACAGGCCAAAGTTCAAAAACAATGTGAAACCGCAAATTTCCAGCAAAAACACGCCGGTAAAGCCCGTGTGATCCATCATCCACCCCAGCCCATAGAGGAGATACAACACCGGGCCTTTGTGGTCGAACACATCACGATACAGCACCTTGCCGGACAACATGGATTTGCCCATCGTGAAAAAGATGTTGGCATCCATCCAGTCGTTGAAAGCGAACAGCGGCGAAGTTTTGCTGCACAAAGCCACCACCAAGGCGGCCGCGCTCAAACACCATGTACTACGCTTTAACTGCGCCATGCGCGTGGTCATACAGTTTCCCCCGTAACAAACCGCGCCCCGGTCAGGTGCGACCGGGGCGCGGAGTGGAAATCAGACTACTGTTACACAGTCAGCGTGTAAATCAGCCGTTCTCCTTCATCTTGGCGAAGCACTCGCTGCAGTAGACCGGACGGTCCTCGCGAGGCTGGAAGGGAACCTTGCAAGCCTTGCCGCAGCTAGCGCAGACAGCGTCGAACATCTGGCGCTCACCACGGGTAGCGTTCTTGCGGGCATCACGGCAGGCCTTGCAACGCTGAGGCTGGTTCTCGAAACCACGGCTGGCGTAGAACTCCTGCTCACCGGCGGTCCAAACGAACTCCTTGCCGCAATCCTTGCATACCAAAGTCTTGTCTTCGAACATAGTGGGTATCTCCTCTGATTTGTATTTGCCCGCGGAAGAATCTAAACCAACGCATTAGGAATGGACCAACGAACTGATTTTAGGCGCTACTGGGGGCAGGTTGAATATATGATACAGGCAAGCGCCTGAATCCGAGGGTATTACGCACCCCGCAGTTTGCGGCGGGCGCGAGCCAGGGCGTTAGCAACGGCCTTGGGCACCAGCTGCTTTTCCTGGGCGATCTGGGCGGCGGATTGGCCTTTTAAGGTAGCCAATAACACGCTACGCTCCAACGGGGAAAGTTCGGTCTGCATCCGCTCGATTGTGGCGGCGTACTGCTCACTGGCAATGGCCTGTTCCTCGGGGTCAGGGCCGGGCAGGGGCAGTTCCTCGGCATCGGGCAGGGGCACACTGAAGTTCAGCGGTGCATGCTTTTTGCGCAGGGCGGCGCGGCGGGCATCCTGCTGGGCGTGGGTGATGCAGGCAGCCGCGAAAGATACAAAAGGTGTGTTTGCGACAGTATCATACCGGCGCATCGCCTCAAACAGGCCGATCAGACCTTCCTGCACGGCATCCTCAAAATCCAGTCCCGGCGCGGTCGCAGCGGCGGCCCCTTTGCGGATGACAGGCATCATTCGGGCAATGAGAGCGGCCACTGCCATTTCATCGCCGTTCTGGGCCAAAGCCAGCAGGTCATCAGTGATTTTTTGCATGAGGCTTCCTCCGGCAGGCAGATGCGAACATCTTTATAATAGCCGTAATCACGCATTTTGTCAATCTTTTTTTGGGATCATGCTCAAAATTCCGCTGTATGAACCGCGCAGATGCTGGTATGCTGAACCCCAAGTACACACAGAAAAAGCCAGCCCAACCCGGGCTGGCTTTTGGATTATTGTTTCTGGTACACCAGGTAGCGGAAGCCGATCTCGGTGGTCAAACTCTCGCAGGCTTGCAGGCGGGCAGCGCCATCGGCGGGGGTGTTCCAGTAGTAGGGGGTCATGGCAAACAGCTGCTGCACGGCATCGCCGGTCAGGGTCAGCCGGGCTGCTGCCTCCACACTGCGCACAAAGGTAAAACCCTCGTAGGCGGTGTCCTTCACCTCGTTCTCGTAGGGGCGGTCGTAAAGGACCTCCTTCAGCCCGTAGAGATGGCGGGCGGTGGGCACGGCGTAGATCAAATAGCCGCCCGGGCGCAGCATGCGGCGGAACTCTGCCCCGGCAAACGGGGAGAAGATGTTCAGCAGCAGGTCGGCCCAGCCGTCCCGCACGGGGGCACAGAAGCTGCCGCCTACGCAGAACGCGGCTTCCGGCAGCAGCTTGGCCGCCAGGCGCACAGTTTCTTTCGAAAGATCAAATCCCACGATGGCAGGTGCATCCCCCAGCGCCTTATACAGGTAGGCATCATAGCTTCCCTCGCCGCTGCCTGCATCCACGATATGTTCATGGGGCAGGTCGGCGCAGAGGTCGGCCAAGGACTGCATCAGCGGGGCGTAGTGCCCGGCCGAGAGGAACGCGCGGCGGGCGCGCACCATTTCCTTGCCGTCACCGGGGTCGGCGGCGTGTTTTTTCTGGATAGACAGCAGGTTAGCGTAGCCCTCTTTCGCCAGATCAAAGCTGTGGGCCTTGGGGCAGCGCAGGGTGCGGCCCACCTGCAGCAGCGGCCCCTGGCAGACCGGGCAGCGCAGGGCTGCGGCAGTGGCCGGGGTCATTCGGCGCTCTCCCCTGCCACCGGCTGCGGGGCAGGTGCTTCTTTCGGCTCGTTGGGATCCGGGGGCAGCGGCACCGTCATGCCGCCGTGGGCTGCAAGGTACTCCTCGAAGTTGGAGAACTTCTGCTTCGGCGGGCGGCGGGTAATGAGTTCCAGGCCCGGCTCCTCCTCCGGCATGTGGCGCGGCGGACGGCTGGGGCGCTGCAGCTGGCGGGGCCTGGCAGGCTCACGCGGCGGGCGTGGGGGCGGCTGGTTCAGCGTACGGCCGCCGTTCTGGCGGGGCGGCTGCGGCGGCTGGGCAGTCTGCGGATTTTGGGGCTGGGCCGGGCCGCGGCCACGGGGACGCGGGGCATTGCCGCGGGGGGCCGGTTTAGGCTGGCCGCCCTTGGCGGGTGCCGGGGCCTGCGGACGAGGTTGGCCCTGCTGGGGGCGGTGGCTTTTCGGCTGGGCCGGGGCGGCCTGGCGTGGGCCGGGCTGGCGGGGTGCCTTTTCAGCCGCAGGCTGCTGGGCCGCAGCGGCAGCCCCACCGTTGCCGGAACCACGGCGGCGACGGCGGCGGTGCGGGGCGGCGGGATTCTGGGTAGGTTTTTCCATAGTCTTTTCCATTCTTATGACCATCCCTTTCCGCTGCGCTTCAAGGTACAAACAAGGAATGAAACGTGT
>CAVAGJ010000006.1:0-95293 GCA_963588145.1 Coriobacteriaceae bacterium | reverse complement strand
CGCTCGTGCTCTACTCGTCCACAAGCATAGCTTGTGGTTTTATAATAGAACAAAAATGCACCGAAGCATTTCTGCTCCAGTGCGGATGCTTGTCTCTATGTTACAAAAAAGATACCCTATAAAAAGGATTAGACAAGGCCGTAATTTTATAAAACATTGATTTGATGGCGGAAAATTTTGTATTAGAATACCACCTCTAAAATGACAATTTATGGCAGAGGAAGATATTGATATTCTTCTGGTAGAGCAAGCATCGCTAAATCAATTTTCTTTGCTGTGTATACGATTTCTGTATATAGTTCTTCCTCGCGCCGCTTTCGATATGTAATGACGATCCTATTTGCGCTGCCCTTAACCATACTTCGGATGTCGCCTTCTAATACGGTGTTGGGAACAAAACGCCCCTTACCGCCATTGCGAACAAAGCCCATACAGGCACCAACTGATCCAGCAAGTTTGTCAGTGTATAATTTTGGCTGAGATAAATTGTAATCACCGACCATCTTAGCAGAAAGATGCTTCTGCACCAATCCGGGAAGAACGCGCATTTTCATTTCGGTTGTGCCGTCCGCTGCAAACTCAAAATCGGATTCAGACAAGCGCTTGTCGCAGCACATGCTAAAGAAGTTGTTTGCACTGATTTCCTTCTTGTTTAGCTTAAAACCTGTCATATGCAGGAAATTGCTGCCGTCAAAGGTGACTTCCAGACACCGGACGGTTTTGTGCTTATCGGTCGTAACAAATAGAAGGCTTCTTCCCACAAGGTTTTCCTTATAGGAAGCTGCGCAGGAGAAAACGATTTGTAGGGCTTCTTTCTTCGTCATGATAAAATTCCTGTTGCATTCTATATTTTGCAAAAAGAAAGGGACACCTACAACACCGCAGTGCTGTCCGATGTCCCTTGTGGCTAGTTTTATCGTTGTCCGCCAACCGACAGGTCCTTGCGTCCTGCATCGCTTTCGGGTTTTATCGTTGCCCGCCAACCACAGGTTCTTACGCCCTGCATCAGATCGGATTTTAGGTGCTAGCCCACCAGCAGAATGTCGTCTACTTTCCTATCTATAGTATACACAAGACGAACGAAAATAGCAACAGATCTAACAGGATTTTTATAATTATTTTGCAAATAAACGTACAAAAGCAGAAAATTAGACATCTTACATTGTAATGTTTTTAGGTGGTATTTCTCTTTAATTGTAAATTGGGAAGTTTAATTATTTTATGGATTGCTAAAGTACCCGCAGGCAAATCTAGTAAGCGTTCAACTTCCGTTGCGTTAATGCTTAATCCATAGGAACAGGAAAGTTCCTCCATAAATTCTGCAGGAGTAAAAACATTTTCCTGCAACAACATGATTACTGATGTTTTGAGTAGCGCAGGACTTGCCGTAATAAGGATGTCATCCAAAGGCTCCTCCTTGCGAAGCCCACGTCTTTGCATAATCCGAATTAGATTTTGATAATCATCTGTGGTGATGATTCCCAACTTTTCGGAGCGCCGGATCATCGCGGCGATAGAGACTTTCCATTTCTTCTTTAGTTGTTTATAATAAGTTATAGTTTGTGGTCCTCGTTCAGCATCTCTTCTGAAAGTTTCCTCCGGGAGCAAGAAAGCAGCGGCAAAGTCGTTTGCCTCGCGTTCTTTGCGTTTGAATTCTTCTTTGGAAACATCTTCGATATCTTCGCTCCATTCATGCAGGCAGATATGCCCTAATTCGTGAGCAATGTCAAAATGAATTCGTACTGCAGAGGTTTTATTGTTTGAATATGCAATGATGAATGTTGGAGCATCCCCTGTCTGCATAAATTGGCTGAATGCATCAACATCATTGGTATTTGTAGAAATGGAAGTTACTAAAATTCCATGCTGTTCAACTATAGATACCAGATTGTCTAGGGGACCTCTTCCAAGCCCCCATGCATCTCTCAAGGCATAAGCTGCTTGTTCAGGGGCTATATTATCAGGTAGGTCGAGAGGAACAAATTCGGGAAATGATACATAGTCTTGCAGCAGAGAGTAAATCTGCGAAAGATAGTCCATTTTGACAATTTGTTCACTACGGTACTTCTTATTTGTCGTGAGTAAAGAACGGAAATAGACTGTTCCGGAAGCAATTGCGCTGGAAGGTTCATAAAAGTATTTAATGGGGAAGTCTAGCGCTTGCGCCAACCGGACAACAGTTGTTTTGTCCGTTGGTTGGCTTTTTGAAATCTCATACATTGATAGGGTTTGCCGTTGACAACCAACTCGTTCAGCTAAGTCAGCAACGGTCAGTCCTCTGTAAATGCGTGCCTTTTTCAAGCGTTCTCCATTAAATTGGGTGTTCATATAGGCGATCCTCTTTCATTAATAGTTATTTGGTATTGCAACACATATAGAGTATTTGCTGTGGAAACACCTTTAGGGCCGACACTGTGTCGACCCTAATTCAGAGGAAATCAGCTTTCCATTTTTGTGGTGCTTTCCAAATCTTTTCGCTTGGGGCGAGATTTTTGCCGAGCCATAGCTTTTGCAGTAAGGTGGAGTCCTCGATTCGGCTGATTTCCGGGAACATTGGAAGTGGAAACTTTCTCAACCACCGTGCTTTCATCAGCTGCAATGTGTTGGGACCAATCTTGCTCACCGTTCTGGGCAATATCCAGAGATGGAGTAACCATGACAGCACGAACATGCGTCAACTGATAGCCAACAGTATCAAACAAGACGAGCACATGATGGCGGACAACTTCCACATCACCTTCAAGGTCACTCAACATCGTTTGAACTAGTTCTGAAAGACGATCCTCATCAGAAAAGGTGTTAGGGAAAAGGCTAAGCTGCTGTTGATCGGCTAACAAATCTGCATTAAACTGCCTTGCCAGCATATCGATATAATGCATACATCTTCTCTTATGCTGGCGGTTACGAAGTTCAGCAAAGCGCTTTTCACGCATGAAAGTGAAGATGCAATGCGTTGATTTTTCATACACGACCAGCATTTCCCATGGCCCGCGGTGAGCTTTCGCAATTGTACAATCTTCAGTGTCCAGCGTCTTGATGATGTTGGTATTTAGCAAATCCCAAATTCGAGACGGAACGCTGTTTTTCGTTTGGAGATCGTGCTGGCGGATATCGGCACGGATATCATCGCCAACAGCATCTTCAATGCATCGGACCATCTTGGCAATCAACGCGGGTGAAAGAGAAATATTAGCTGTGTGCATGTGGCACCTCCTCAATCTGCGATGACATTATTATAGGCGTTTTACTGAAAAATGTCAAGATACTTTTATAAATTCATGTTCGTATTGTTCCGCGATATTAGTAGGTAGGAGGCATCGGGATTTAAGGGAAGGGATATTGTCTGCAAGTTGGCATTTGAATTGACGCTCATTAAAAGAGTTTGAGAGTAAAAACAAATAAAGTGTCGATTTTACGGTAGACATGCATAGATATTAGGATTGCAAGGGGGCTGTCACTGTGTAGCCGCCGATGAATTCAATCTTGATTTCGTTGGCGGACACAACGTCTATCCGTTCGATGATTCTTGAGACAAGGGTATCAGAATATTCGGTAATACGGAAGTCAGAGGCGGTCAGTTGGAGATTCGGATTTGCAGCTTTCTGCTGGCTGGTGGTAAGCTGGTCGATTTGCTTTTGCAGGCTGTCGATTCCCTCGCTTGCGTGCTTCAACTTTTCGTCGAGAAAGGATGCATCGCATTCGAGGGACAAGTCCAGCAAGCGGTCAAATTCCTGTTGGGAGTCTGCGAGTTTTTGCTGTAATTTTTCCAGTTCTGTTGTGCCGCCTTGCAAATCGTGCAGGATGCCGTTAATCTGCATAGCGACTTCTTCGGTGTAATTGTCGGCTAGATTTTGGATGGCTCTCAGCAGGGTTTGATGCAAGACTTCTTCCTGCACCGAGGGTGAACTGTGGCAGAATTTTGTTCCGTAGGTTACACGGTTGACGCAGCGCCAGACAATTTCTTTTCTGCCATGGATGTTCCAAGTCACGCGCTTGTAAGGGCTACCACATTCTCCGCAATACAGTCGTTCGGAAAGGGCATATTTGCTGTTATACCGCCCGCGCTTCTGCTTGCGCCGGTTTGCACAGGACTTGCTGTTGCGGCGGGCGATTTCTGCTTGCACCTCGCGGAACATCTGCTTGGTGACGATGCCCTCGTGGTTATTTTCAATGTAGTATTGCGGTAGCTGGCCGGTGTTCTTCTTTGGACCGCCAGTAAGCACATTGTCGGTAAAGGTCTTTTGCAGCAGGACGTCGCCGCAGTATTTTTCATTCTGTAAAATCCGCAGGAGTGCTTGCGTTGACCATGTGGTGTTGCCGCGAACGGTCTTGTAGCCACCGGCTTCAACTTTTCCCTTTATGATCTGCAAGCTGTCGCCGTGCAGGTAGCTGGTGTAAATCATCCGAATCAGTTCAGCCTGTTCAGGAATGATCTCCGGCTGACCGTCTGCACCTTTTCGGTAGCCGAGCATCTGCGCGTAGGGAAAGGAAAATCTTCCGTGGCTGAATCCCATGCGTTTGCCTCTGGAAATATTCTGTGAGATTGACTCGCTCTCAGCCTGTGCAAAGGCGCTCAGTACGGTAAGGAGCATCTCGGAGTTCATAGTGCTGGTGTTGATGTTCTCTTTTTCAAATATAACGGTGACACCGAACTGCTTCAGCATTCGCACATATTGGATACTGTCTACGGTGTTGCGGGCGAAGCGGGAAATTGATTTTGTAAGGATGAGGTCGATTTTGCGTTTCTTACAGTCTTGAATCATCTGGATGAATCCGTCACGCTTTTTGGTGTGGACACCTGAGATACCATCATCTGCGTAAATCCCGGCAAGCTGCCATTCTGATATGCTCCCTATATAGCGAACAGTGAAATAAAACACTGAAAGCTATATAGGGAGCATTTTTGTATGCGAGGAAAAATATCACCAACAATCAAGCAAAAGGCAGTAACGGAGATCGAATCTGGCAGGCTGTCGCAAAGCGAAGCAGCCCGGAGACTAGGAGTGGATGAGTCGACAATCCGGCATTGGCTGTCAAAGTATCGAAGTGAGGGCAATGCGGGTCTAGAGTGCGGCAGCAAAAATCGTATACGTCCGCTTCAGCAGCCCCATCCCCAACTCCTGCTGCCACTGCTTCTGTGGATGAACCTGTCGAGTCGGCATCTGGTGATGTGCTTCCGGAGAGTACTCCTGCCCAAAATGAACAAATTTCCGTATTTCCCGATAACGAAGTGCAGAAATCCGATCTTACTTTATATACCCAAACCTTGGGACGTTTTTTCCACTCCCCTATGCAAAGCACAAAAGATATTCCTTTAGATTATTCTTTATCATTCTTTTTGCTGTACCAGACTTTTGAAAGAAATGGAGAAGGTTCTTCTTATACACAGAATTCCAATTTTTTCTGGGAAATTCCCGAAAGCGATATTCTGCAAACTGCCGATCTATATTTAGGGCTTTCTGATCTTTCTATTTCGAATATAACCGAGTGGCCCTTTGGTAATCCGCAAAATGGGACGTGTTATTACAGCCAAGAAACCTCTCTCCCCTACGGCGATATTACAGTAACAGATGTAACATTCGATACGGCGACTTCTGAAGCTCTAGTTTTTACAGAAGCAGCTGATAATCAATTTGAGGATTCCTCAAAACAAAAAAGCTCCTTAGTTTATCACTTCACTTACACTGATAATTCTGATGGGAATGTCGTTTATCAACTAGAGTCAATCACTTCCAAATGATTTCCCATCGCCAATCTTGTAAGACCGCTTTATCTTTTAACTACCATTTAGTAAAGACAAGAGGCATCCCCCTTGTAGGAGGATGCCTCTTGTCTTATACTAGGGCTTACTTTCCTTTATTAGAAGTACGCCATCGGGTTGATCCAATCACGATCAACATACCGATCAGTACCCGTTTCCGGATTCATATCGGTACTGTTAGCCTGCATAGCAAAGTGCAGATGAGCAGCCGAGGAATTGCCCGTATTCCCCATGTAGCCAATAATCTGCCCCTTGGTGACATACTGTCCTACGCTTACGAGCGGTGCAGACTGCATATGCATATAGATGGTTCGCAAGTACGAGCCGCCATTGCCAGGTTTCGGGTTTGCGCTCTGGATAAAAACGCAGTTACCCATGGATGCGTTGCCGGAGGTACCCTGAGAGGCATTCCAGTTAAATACGCGCTTAACCTTGCCAGAGCAGAATGCATAAATGGGATCGCCTTCAACACCAGCAGTCACTGCACCGATATCAATACCGGTATGTCCAGAGGAATAGGACTGGGTGATACGCTTAGACTGCGTCGGCCACACATAATCGCCCGTACTGCCGCCACCGCTGGACTGGGACGCGCAAAGCTGCCAAATCTGATTGTCTGCATCTCTTTCATTGCATCACCTCTTGCAAAAATTGAAGATTTCGGTTATCATAAACCTGTGGACGCGACCGTTTACGAAAGTAATTGTGCAAGCCTTTGGGCCTGCACATTTTTATTTTAGAAGGGAGTTTTACCTATGGACAGCATTTTCCACCGTGTAAGCATTCGCAAATTTCAGGACAAGCCTGTGGAGCCGGAGAAAATCGAGAAACTGCTCCGCGCCGCTATGGCAGCCCCCTCTGCCGGAAACCAGCAACCGTGGGAATTTTATGTAGTGACGAACCGCGACCTGATTCAAAAACTGGCCGCCAGCAGCCCCTATGCGGGCTGTGCCAAAAACGCTCCGGTGCTGATCATCTCTGCTTACCGTGAGGATGTCATCTTCCCGATGTATGCGCAGGTCGACTTGAGCATTGCCAACGAAAACCTCTGGCTGGAAACGGATGCGTTGGGTCTGGGCGGTGTCTGGTTGGGCATTGCCCCCATCGAGGAACGGATGCATGAGGTTGAGGCCGTGCTGCAAATGCCCGCCGAGCATCACGCCTTTGCAATCTTTGCGCTGGGCTATCCTGCTGAGAGCAAGCCCCAGCAGGATCGTTTTGACACGGCGCGCATTCACTATGCAGAGTAAGTCATAGATTCTTCAAAAGAAATTTCAAAATCGTTCAAATGCCTTTTAAATTCTGCACACAAGTGGCCATTATAATAAGTCTCGTAATCAAGAAACAACCGCAGGAAACATCCCGCACTCACCACTGCGCCTTAGACCATGCCAGAGCAACCGCTCGGTCAAGGCCAGACAACAAATTAGGCTAAAAGGCCATTACTTATAAAATTTGCTCTGCATCGTATGGTGCAGAGCTTTTGTTTTACCAATCTTCATTTTGCACTCTACTGAACGTAGGTTGTACCGCCAGCAATTTATCGATATACTATCGGCAGAAACGGAGGTTTTATTATGAAATTTGTTGCATTCAACGGAAGTCCTTCCGGAAAAGCAAGCGCCACCGGGCGCATAATTGAAGCATTTCTGGCCGGAGCGCACCGTGCCGGGGCCGAAGCCGATTGCTATCATCTCTGCGAATATAATATTGCACAATGCCGTGGTTGCTTTTTCTGCTGGTTTCGGTCACCGGGACGATGTGTGCTGCAGGACGATATGCCCGAATTGCTGCACGCCTATCAAACCGCAGATGTTGTCTGCTTCGGTTCACCTGTGTACTCTTGGAATATGACGGCACTGCTTAAAAACTTCGTAGACAGACTCGTTCCCTTGAAAAACCCACTCCTAACTCAGCAGAACGGTCATTTTGACATGGTGGATACCGCAGCTGCTGTTGACCATGCCGCCCGCATGACGCAGGACACGGACAACCTCCTGCAGCTTGCCCATCTCGCTATATTCCAGCTTGGGGGAATTGAGTTCGACTCTGTATGCAGATGCTTCGCTGGCGCTAAGGTGTCTGTGATTGCGAGTTTCCAAAAGAATACTGCCGTCACGGACGATTTTCCACTCCTTGCCGTCACCGTCAATGCCGTGGTAGGCATCGTAGCCGCCGTAATGGTTGTAGCTGGTATGAAAATGTTCTGCCAGCACCTGCGCGGCTTTTTGGCGGCTCAGTCCGGTCATCTCAATTTCACAGCCAAAATACTGGTCACGGAAATCAAGGGGCAAGCGGTTCACCTCGCAGTTCTGCATCCATAGCGGCAATACGCCGCCCGATGGCTTCTACCACATTGACTGTAACACCGTTTCCTGCCTGTTTGTAGGTTTGGTTGTCGCTCTGGATGGCCAACACCGTGTCGATGCGGTCATCTGTCCAGCCCTGCAAGCGTAGACACTCACGCGGGGTTAGGCGGCGGATGCGGCCCTCGCACAAAACGCCGGAGGATTCTCCCCGATGGTTTCTGACACCGTTTCCGACTCTAGCGTTCACACACCGCGCCACTTCTGTGATTTTGGGGTCTGGGTTCAGGTCGATAAAATTCAGCGTCCCTTGCCGACAACCTGTGGTGAGGGTATGTGCAATTTTCTTGCCCACACGCCCGCGTCGGGTGTTGACCGTGGAATAGCTCAGATCGATGCTGTCACCAACTTCCGCAATCTGATAGCCGGTCTTGGTGGCGCACTTGATGGGCACGCCGACCTCGTACAGCCCGGTCTTGCCGCCAAAGCCGCCCGGATTAGCCGCCAGCGTGCAGCTTAGTCCTTCGGGGGAGTAGACACGCTCTCCTTGGTGACCGCCGTGGGTTTGTATAAGAGAACTTCCTGCTGTTTCGGTGAAAGGAAATATCTTTCCTCGACATCTTGCATCAAGATATCCGACAATGTACACGCGGTTTCTTGACTGGGGGACGCCAAAATCTTTGCTGTTAAGACATTGCCATTCCACACCATACCCCAGTCGGTCCAGCGTATGGAGGATTGTCGCGTAGGTCTCTCCCTGTGAATGGCTAAGCAGACCGGGTACATTTTCCAGGATGAGATACGCAGGGTGCCGGGCTTCAACCAGTCGGGCAAGTTCAAAGAACAGAGTACCTCGTGAATCTCCGAATCCTCTGCGTGCCCCAGCGATGCTAAATGCTTGACAGGGAAATCCGCCGCAGAGAAGTTGAAATTCTGGCATTGTGCTGGGGTCGGCTTTTCGGGCATCATCTACAAACCACTCTCCTTCAGTCTCAAACAGGGCATTATAGCTACGATTGGCATATTTGTCGATTTCGCAGTGTCCCACACATTCAAAGCCCCCCGCGCGGGTCAGCCCCTCGCGGAAGCCGCCGATGCCGGAGAACATATCAACGAACTTTATGCCTCGCTCTTACGGCGCGACACGGCGGCCAACGCGCGTTCAAACCCGACTGCGTTCACCTTGTCGTCCAGCAGGAAAATCGTCTTACAAAGGCCGTCTTTGGGGCTGAGGTGACGGCTTACCACGGATGCACCGCCGCCCAGCAGCACTGCAGGAATAGCGTGGAGATCAAAGCCCGCTTCCATCGTGGCCGACAGCAGGTGTTCCGTGTACTTGCGCCCCTGCCGATTCACAATGTCGCGCACGGTTTCGCTTATCGTGCAGGGCTGGTCTGCCAACATATTCTCGATTTGGGCGTCCGTGAGGGATAACCCGGTTTCCCGGCGCACTTGTTCGCGGATGTCATCCACGCAGCGGTCATGCCGAGTTCCAAGCTGTGCGCCGTGTCTGCCACAGGGATGGCATTGTCGATCCGCATGAGGTCCACCGTCCAGCCGCCCAAGTCCATGAGGAGCATGGACGGCTCGTCCTGCAGCAGCCCGGTTTCGGTCATAAGGGCGGCGTAGCCTTGCGGGAAGATAGCAACTTCCTCGATGGCGATGCTGTACTCCACACCTTCAAACTTGAAATTCACAGGTCGCCCGCTTCGCAGCAGATAATCTTTGAATTTCGGCTTGTCTCGTCCGAAGCTGGTCAGCGGCAGACCCGCCGCAAGCCGCACCGAACATTCTGGCGGCAAACCACGCTGCTGGATTTCTTTTGCAATGGCTGCCAGCGTTAGCAGGTAGTAGTTGTCGTTCACGGTCTTGTCACGTTGGATAGGCTGCCGCCCGGTGCCGCAAACAAAAAAGCACCCGGCAAGTTCTAAAAGACCTTGCCGGGTGTAGGGTTCATGCCCTCCGTAACTGGTAAGCCCAGCCGGGAACGAGCAGTGCGCCGTTTTGATGGCATAGTAACCGTGGTCGATACCGATAATGATGCTCATGGTGGAAATCCTCCTTATTATAATAGGTATAAAATGGAAAACTTGAAAACAAACTGAAAACTGTCGAGAAAAACGAAAAATCCCCGCAGCCAACGGGAAATTGGTTGCGGGGAAATTGAAAACATTCTGAAAACAGCAGAAAAAAGTTGGAATTTCTGCTGAAAAACTGCAAAAGCGGGCGGCAGGGGAGGGGAAACCTGCTCTAAACAGCCCAACAAAAAAGTCCAACCGCCTGAAAACGGTTGGACATCTCTATAAAACGCACTTTGAAAATCGGTCATCGACTTTGCTGATTTTGTGCGATACAACAAAGAAAAGAGCCTGTGACATCTTTTATGTCACAGGCTCTTGTCTCTATGTTACAAAAAAGATACCCGGTCAAAAAGGGCATCAATGCGTAAAAAACAGAGACAATGCACAGCAAACGACTTTATAATTAAAGTGTATAGGATTTCGGCTAGGATTGCAAGGGACTGGCACGGTGTATCCACAGACACCGACAAATTTTGTTTTGATTGAATCGCATTTTGCATCCTTGGAAAAGCAGACCCTTCGCCATTTAGCCATGAATCTTGTGGCTTACGCAACAAGATTATAGCCTATAAGACTTTTCTCGATAATGCCGAACGAGTATAACTTTTGAACCCCTTCAAGAATCTCTTGAGATGAAAATCTTTGAGCCTTATCCTCAGACCAATTCTTAAAACCAGAAACAACCTGATCTTCGGTTAAGCCACCAGAACTTTCGATTAGGAAGCAAATCGTTGCCAAACATTCTAATTCGTGGTTGGTCTCGATAGTATTCACGAAATCACAGGATTTTTCAATCCAAGGAAGCAATTCCTGCAAGGTTCCATTTACAGATTCGCTAGTAAGTTTATTAAATAGGATTTCTTCGGCCTCTTTTGTGGAAGAGGTACCATGGAATTTTTGAAATTCTTTAATTCCTTTACTAACGACATCAATGGAATGGTCATATGGTCCATATTTGTGTGCAACAAAATGGAAATATTCTTTTTGTGAGAACAAATCCATAAAATATGCGGACTTTTGCAAGCGGAGATGGTCAAACTTTTTTAAGTGATTCTTTAGTTCCATTAACACAAGAGCAGAGGTGCTCAGCTTCGGTTCTTGTGCAGGTATCGTAGAAAAGTTTCGGGAAGGTTCATAAATATAAATTGCAACATCTTTTGAGATATCGCAGAGCTTCTCTGCCAAAATCTGCTTAACATCGGCCCAAACAAGGCCGCCGTTTCCACTTCCTAATGGTGGGATAGCGATACTTTTTATGTTAAGTTCTTCTATTAGCAAAATAAGGGAATCTAGTCCGTCTTCGATATATTTGATTTGCGACTTTTCTCTCCATTTGTCCTTTGTCGGAAAATTGATAATGATTTTTCCGGCTTCTCTATAAAAATGAAGCTTTCCAGGGCGAAGAACGCCACTTTTACATGCTTTAATGTAGTCTTTATTATTGTTTGGAAATTTTAGCTTGAACTGGTAGGCAATTCCTTTTCCCATATAACCTTCACAGTTTACTGTGTTGACAAGTGCTTCTGCGTCGGATTGAAGCAAATCGCCAGTTGTATAGAAAAACATTCAAATCACCTCCCAAGTTGGCTCTATCGACCTTGTGGAAACATAGTAGACATCACACGTATCTTATCCTTGATAAGATATGCATTTTGCATCTTTAAGATTTCATCTGCTGCATTTTTATTGCTAACATAAATAAAGGCAAAATCTGATATGGGAACACAATCTTTAACAATGCATTCTGCCATACACGCCTTTCGAATTTCTGGTTCATGGTAATCTCGATGCTCTTTGTCATCCAATATATCCCAACGTACTTGGTTAAAGCCCTCAGAATATGGGTAAATATCAGGAGTATCAGTATCCAATGGATGTGAAGGAATTATCTGATAATCCTTTCTTATACAAATGTCTCTTCGGACAGTAATGATTACCATATTCTCAGAGCCATATTTTCTGCATACAGCACCGTCAAACGGATTCAGTGCAAAAAAATGGAATAAAACATATTGTGATAAAGCTTCTTTATATTGCTCACGCTTACTTAGAATTTCCGAATCAGCAATATCAGTAAAGGAAAGAGAGGGATTACGCAACAATTTCTTTCGGGATAGTAACCCAACCTTTAGAATAGAAGGTAAATTATTGATATGCGTTATATGGTAAATCAATTTTCCTTCACTTGGATTTTGTGCCATGCCCTCACCTCATATTCTTTCCGAAAAATCAAATAACTATCCATAATGATTATAGCATGGATGAGAGGCAATTTCAATAGATCATTGAATTTGAATGCGATAGAATTTCTATTAGGATCGCAAGGGGGCTGTCACGGTGTACCCGCCGATGAATTCGATTTTGATTTCGTTGGCGGACACAATGTCTATTCGTTCGATGATTCTTGCGACAAGGGTATCTGAATATTCGGTAATACGGAAGTCGGAGTCGGTCAGCTGGAGATCTGGGTTTGCAGCTTTCTGCTGACTGGCAGTAAGCTGGTCAATTTGTTTTTGCAGGGTGTCGATTTCCTCGCTTGCGTGTTTTAGTTTCTCGTCAAGAAAGGACGCATCACATTCAAGGGATATATCTAGCAGGCGGTCAAATTCCTGTCGGGCATCTGCGAGCTTTTGCTGTAATTTCTCCAGTTCTGTTGTGCCGCCCTGCAAGTCGTGCAGGAAGCCGTTGATCTGCATGGAGACTTCTTCAGTGTAATTGTCGGCCAGATTTTGGATGGCTCTCAGCAGGGTCCTGTGCAGGACTTCTTCCTGCACCGAGGGTGAATTGTGGCAGAATTTTGTTCCGTAGGTGACGCGGTTGACGCAACGCCAGACGATTTCCTTTCTGCCGTGGATGTTCCAAGTCACACGCTTATAAGGGCTGCCACACTCTCCGCAGTAGAGCCGTTCGGAAAGGGCGTACTTGCTGTTGTACCGCCCGCGTTTTTTCTTGCGTTGGTTTGCGCAGGACTTGCTGTTGCGGCGGGCGATTTCGGCTTGCACCTCGCGGAACATCTGCTTGGTGACGATGCCCTCATGGTTATTTTCAATGTAGTATTGCGGCAACTGGCCGGTATTTTTCTTCGGGCCTCCGGTCAATACATTGTCAGTAAAGGTCTTTTGCAGCAGGACGTCACCGCAGTATTTTTCATTCTGCAAAATCCGCAGGAGTGCTTGCGTTGACCATGTGGTATTGCCGCGCACGGTTTTGTAACCGCCTGCTTCGACCTTGCTCTTTATAGTCTGCAAGCTGTCGCCGTGCAGATAGCTGGTGTAAATCATCCGAATCAGTTCAGCCTGTTCGGGAATGATCTCCGGCTGACCGTCTGCGCCTTTGCGGTAGCCGAGCATCTGCGCGTAGGGGAAGGAGAATCTTCCATGGCTGAATCCCATGCGTTTGCCTCTGGAAATATTCTGTGAGATGGATTCGCTCTCAGCCTGTGCAAAGGCACTCAGTACGGTAAGGAGCATCTCGGAGTTCATGGTGCTGGTGTTGATGTTCTCTTTTTCAAATATAACGGTGACACAGAACTGCTTCAGCATTCGCACATATTGGATGCTGTCTACGGTGTTGCGGGCAAAGCGGGAAATTGACTTTGTAAGGATCAGGTCGATTTTGTGCTTCTTGCAGTCTTGAATCATCTGGTTGAATCCGTCACGCTTTTTGGTGTGGACACCTGAGATACCATCGTCGGCGTAAATCCCGGCAAGCTTCCATTCGGGGGTGGAATTGATTTTGTCAGTGTAGAATTCTTTTTGGATTTCAAAGCTGCCATGCTGTTCTTCTTCCTCGGTGCTGACGCGGCAATATGCAGCAACACGCAGTTTGGCGCGGGATGCCGTGCTTTTGGAATCTTTCCTATTGGGCTGAATGACGATGATTCTTCTCTCGTGGTTCATGGGGTTCTCCTTATACGACCATTCCGTTTACAAGTTTCAACTGAATGGAAGTGGTTCTGTGCAAAACTATTTTGTCTGCAATGGCATGGTACAGCTTTGGGTCGAACGTATCGCAGGGCGGTGCAGCAGCGAGGGCTTCTTTGATGCGCAGTGTCATGGGCTCAGCGTTCCCGGCTGTGCAGCAGAGATATTGTGCATCCGCGCGGGTAAGGACAGCTTGCATAAATGATGCTGTATCAAATTCCCCGGCGGATAACATTTCATCGATTTCCGCTTGTCGCTTTTCGGCTTCAATGGATACTGTGTTGTGTGACAGGGGCAGGTCATTGATGCTGTCGGGATTATCCTGCAAGCGTTTCATTGCAGCAGCAATGCTTTGCAGGAGAATGTCGGGTTCGATTCGGACGGAGAATCCTGCACAGTGGCGGCAGCGCCATTGATGACCTTTTGTTTGCCATTCCAGTTTTCTGCCGCAGTTAGGGCAGATGATGTCGCCGCGAACATCCTTTAGGGCTTCATTATAAGTGGGGGCTTTTCGCTGGCACAGCGCTTGTGCTTTTTGAAATAAGGTTTCTTCGACAATGGGGGGATACCTGCCTGTTCCGCAGTATGCGGGATTTTTTACGATGCGGTGAATGGTGTTCTTGTTCCAGCCTGTCTCATCGCTGTATGGGATGCCAGTGGCTTGCAAGCGCTTTGCGATTTCTTGCAGAGAATTACCTGCAAGGTACAGCCGGTAGATTTGCCGAACACAATCAGCTTGTGCAGTGTCCGGGGCGATAAGTCCGTTCTGTATGCGGTATCCGTAGGGCAGGTATCTCGGTTTTGCCATTGTCAGAAAATCTCCTTACACTTCATTCCGTTTTTGAGTTCAAAGGTACAGGATTCGGAATCGACCAGTACGCGGCTTACGGCGAATTTGAACTCATGCTCATCAAATTCAGCAAGTGGCTTTAGATAGGTGTAATGCTCGGCAAGCTGTTTTGTCTGTGCGATGGTACGAAGTAAGGGGTGGTTGATAGCTGCTTTTGAAATCGTATTTTTTACATCTGTGAGTTCGTGTTCCAGTGGATTACGCCGTTCCCAGTATTGGGAGGCGGTGATGCAGTTCTTTTCGCGCAGGCGGGAAAGATTGTGCAACTTTTTGGCAAGCCGTTGAACCTGTTGGTTGAGTTCTTGTCGTTGGCTTTCCTTGTCATCGAGAATCTTCTGCGCAGCGTACAAATCGTGCAGGGCGGTGGCGAAAATCTGCGTGTAGTTTACGATCAGCTTGTTGTGCATGGCGAGAAATGCACATTGAATAAGTTCCTCTTGGATTGGCGGCGTGGGGCAGCCTGCCGCTCCGTGGAGGTGTGTGCGGCAGATCCAAGTCACTTGTGCGGAACGGTTTATCTTGCGGGAAAGCATTGAACCGCACTTTGCGCAGTAAAGTATCTTGGAAAAGGCTGTATCTTTCCTCGGACATAGGCCTACGCTTTTGCGTTGCAGGAGTGCTTGCACTTTATCAAAGGCTGCTTGGGATATGATGCCGTTGTGGGTGTCCGGTGCGTAGTAGGAAAGGACTTCACCGTTATTTTCGGTACGCTTAAAGGGCAGGTCATCGGATGTGTAACTCTTTTGGTAGAGGGAACATCCGGTGTACTTTTCGTTTTTAAGGATGCGCTCGATGGTGGTGTGATACCAATGCTTGTCGGCATCAGGGTGAAGCCTATTTAAATCATCCGCAATTTTGGTGGTGCTTTTCCCTTGCAAGAACGCATCGAAAATGCCCTTGACGATTTCGATTTGACCGGGGATAGGAACAAGGTCGTAATTGACCTGTTTGTAGCCGTAGGGGGCGGATGATGTATGGTAGGTGCCGGACTCCATTCGCTTGCGGATTCCCCAGCGTAGGTTTTTTGAGATGGACAGTGATTCCTCTTGGGCGACAGCACACATCATGCCCAGCAGGAGTTCTCCCTCGGTGGAGTCGGTGTCAAAGCGTTCTTTCTCGAATTCCACGACCACGCCAAGGCTTTTCAGTTCACGCACAGCGGAGAGAAAATCCAGCGAGTTACGTGCCATTCGGGAAGACGATTTTACAAGGATACGGTCAATCAGACCGAGACGGCAGTCGTCCATAAGGTGGTTGAATCCGGTGCGATTTTTAAGGCTGGTGCCGGAGATGCCTTCATCGGCATACACACCGGAAAATTCCCAGTCGGGATTTTTCTGAATAAGGTCGGTGTAGTATTCCACCTGCACCGACATGGAGTTTAACTGGTCAGCGGATTTACTGCTGACGCGGGCATAGGCTGCCACGCGCAAGCGCTTCGGCTGTTGCTTGATCGGCTGGATGACTTGAACTTGTGGCATGGCTTTTCCTCCGAGTTTGTCGCTGTGACACTCTTTTTGTCACATACAACATACCCGAAAGGCGGCCAAATAGCTATTCACAAGAACCACTAAACATCTCGACACAAAACGCCGCATTTTCTGGCATAACCAACATTGGCGCGTTGGCAGATTCCGCGCGGTAGCTTTCCTGTAGCGGCAGCGGATGAAAGTGCTGTATAAGCAAGTTCATATTTTAATTCCTGTTCCAGCTTTATGGGGAGCGGATCAATCAGCATGGGGCAATCCCTCCCACGGCAGCTTTTTTCGGGTGTGTTTGGTATGGGCCAGCAGCCTGTTCTCCAGCCCAGTCAGATAAAGTTCATATTTCAGGCTTGTTTTGGTGGTGATAAGCACCGCGCCGTGATTTTGCAAAAAGCGCAGGATGTGGTACAGCGTTGCGGTATCGTGGCCTAATCGGTCAAGGCTCTGCACCATAACAGCGTTAACGCGGCCCTGCCGCACAGCTTTGAGCATAGCAAACAGTGCCGGTCGCCAAAATTCGGTGCCGCGTTTCAGCTCCATGCTTGTATTTACCAGGATGTAGCCGCGCTTGTCAGCTTCGCGCATAACTTCTTCCAGTTGGTTTTCTAACGCAGTCAAATTCGGCGCAGCGCTGCGGGCATACGCCCAGACTTTGTATTCTTCCATAGCCGCACCTCTTAAAACTGATCCATCAGCGGGAGTCGAACATCGAAGCGCGGCTTGCCAAAGGATGCCCGCGTGAAGCGGTCTCCGGCAAAGCGTTCCAAACCGCAGTTGATGAGTTCCGTGTTCAGGTCACATTCGGTAGTGATGAGGTACGCATTCCGCCTGCGGAAAATCTCGATAACCCCGACCAGCAAATAGCTGTTGCGGCTGATCTGCTCCAGGTCTCGCACGATCACGGCTTCGACCAGGTTATTCTCTACCGCATCCAGCATGGCGCGCAGGCCGTTGCGGTCTTTCAGTGTGTTGCCGCCGCAATGGTCAAAAGAGGTGCCTCGCACGAGAAAGCCATGCCCGGCCGCTTCATCGATAAGGTCATACAGCCGATCAAAGGCCATTTGCGGGTTGCTATTGGCACACCGCACATAGATCCACGCGGGGTGGTCTTGTCTATAGTTCATTGTAAACCCTCTTTTACAAAAAGTAATCCGGGCGCTTCTGCTCCCGGATGAATTGCTGCACATCTTCGATTTTCTCGGTGGTTGGACAAGTCGGCAGCGCTGCCAGCGCGGCGTCATGGTACTTGCCGCCGATGCCCGCGCGCTCGTCCAGAATCGCTACCACGCAGGAATCCTGCTCGGTACGGATGGCACGTCCAAAGCCTTGCCGCAGCTTCTTCTGCATTTCGGGGATGACTTCGGCGTTTATGTAGTCGCGCAGGTTCGGGTACTGCTGGCGCTCATAGTCGCTGACCGGGTCGGGAATCGGGAACGGCAGCTTTGCGATAATCAGCAGTGACACCATATCGCCGGGAAAGTCGATACCCTCCCAGCAGGAGCCTGCCGCGAACAGTACGCCGTTGCCGGATTGTTTGAATTGTTGGATGATTTTGCCGCCGTTGCGCCATGCCTGATAGGTCGGGTATGTCCACTGACCGTCCGTCAATGCGCGGACCTCTGCCATTTGGCGGTAGGATGTAAACAGCACCAGCGCGTGACCGTGACAGGCGCCAACCAGCCGAACGATTTCTTCTGCCATTTTGCGGTTGTCCATTTGCATTTTTACGCGAGGCGGAAAGTACAACAGACATTTTTTCTTGTAGTTAAACGGAGAATCTGCGCGGAAATGACGCAGAGGTCGGTAAGCCGCCAGCCCCAAAAGCTGTTCCGTGTGGCTGAAATCTCCGGCTACAGCCAGCGTGCCGGAGGTCAGAATTGCTGGTTCGCGTGTGTTCCACAGCGCACTGCGAAGCAGCTGCGGTACGCGGCTGCTGGCTGCGCAGAATGTAGGCTGACCATCGGCATCGTAGTCGATGTAGAGGATGCGCGTCGGCACCTCCAAAAGAAAAAGGCGCAGGAGACTTTCTGCTTCTCCCAGCCTGTTCAGCAGGTATCGCGGCACATCCGGCAATCCGCCAGCATTTTGCAACAATGCTATGCAGTCGATGAGCGCAGCGCGGCGGAACGGCGTAAGCACGAACGGTTCGCTCACTTTTCTTCGCAGCTTGGAAAGCCCCTGCGTGCAGGAGAACGACAGCGTAAGGAACGCCGTCCGCATCTGTCTGGCAAAATCCTTGTAGTGCGCCTGCTGTAATAAAAGGCACAATTCATCCATGTTGTGCGGGGATAAGGTTTCTGTGTACATCTGGCGGGCGGCATCAGCTAATTTGTGCGCCTCGTCCACCACCAGCGCCTGATAGCTGCGCAGGAGCAGAGGTCTATCTTCAAGTCGGTGCGATGCATCTGCCAGTAAATAATTGTGATTGCAAATTTGGATGTCGGGTTTCATGGAATCGCGCAGATACTGCTGGTAGCGGCAATCTAAGCGCATAAAGCAATCGCGCGGGCAGGACTGCGGCACACAGATCCGGCAGCGGTCATACCGGGAAAGTTCTGGGATATGATCCATGTCCAAAATATTTTCTGCAATGTGCAAGCTGTTCCGTTGCCTTTTTTTGCTTGGCTGCACCAGCGATGCTCTTTCCGCAAGGCGGGCATCACAGACAAAACGCTCTTTACCCTTGCGGATAACTGCTGCAAGCGGTGCTTGGATAATTCTTTCTTCCAGCAGAATTGCTGATAGATTCGGCAAATAGTCGTTGATAATAGCGTCCTGCAAAGCAACGCCGGAAGTGGAAATAACGATAGGCAGTTTCATCCGTTCGGGACGGTTCATCTGCCACAGAACACAGGCGACAAGATAAGCAAGCGTCTTGCCGATGCCTACGCCTGCTTCGCACAGGGAAATTTCCTTATTATATAAAGTATCTAAAACTTCATGGCAAAGCGCGATTTGTTCCTCGCGCACCGCCATACCGTGCCGGGGTAAAATCTCCCGGAAAATCTGTTCGGCTATGCGGTGGGATTCCGCATAGCCCGTTGGATAGGTTTGCATTTTACACCCCTGTTTTCCATCCCGTTTAAAGCAAAATGATGGGCAGCAGGCGCTTGGGGTCCTGCTGCCCACGATTTGCCCTAAACGGCAAAAGTAGATAGTTAAGTAAGTGTGCCACATTTGCCGCTCGCACCCCTGACACCGGGAACATAACAGGCAGGGTGTTGGCACACCCGTTCACTGACTCCGCCGGAGTCTTACTGCTTACAACTCCGGCTCGGTCACCCCCTCTGACGCGGGAGGCTGCTGGCGTATCATTATGGTCTTTCCCGCCGCAATTCCGGTTTGCCGGACCGCCCACTGGGGCTTGCCGGGAAAGGAATGTACCTGTTATGCTGGGTATTCGGTTGTCAAGGTGCTGGGGAACGGACTATATCCGCTAAAGAGAAAAACGCCGGAGAATGGAGTGTGCCGCTATGCGATCTTCTTCGATTTCAGCTTCGTCATATTTCCGTTTCAACCATGAAGTTTCAAAATCTGTTAGGTATGGCACTTCATCGGTTTTTAGGTCCCTGTCTATTTCTATTCCACCGTGAGGACCGGACTTCGACTTGATATTGTGCTTGCGAGTAAGTACTACAATATCTGAGGTAATGGTACGTCTGCTGACTCCGAAACGCTCGACAAAATCGTTGACATTGCATTTTTCATGCATATACAACAGTTCTAATATTTCGGCTTGGCGTCGATCGGCACTTGACACACTCTCACCTCTTTTCTGCTCGTTTTTCCCTTGCTCATCATCTTAAAGGCTAATAGCGCAGAAAATGTTCTCTAATTATTTGAACTTTTTGTGAATTTTTCGAGAAGCAGGCATAAAAAAGCCCGCCGCATTTGAGATGCGACGGGCTTAGAACTGCAGCGTGAGATTTACTTTTTGTCCTGCGGTTTGGGCAGCGGCTTTTCGGGGCGGTGGGGCTGGTAAAGATTATAAGGCGTTATCGGCGGCCAGCCGCCATACTCGCGGCGAATCATAGCATCGAGGGTCTTGCAGCCCAGTGCATGGGGCAGGGATTCTTTTATGTTCATGATTTTTCTCCTTTTGGATCACTGTGTCTGGTTTATTATAAAGCTATTGTGCACCATAGCCTCGTAACGAAATTCCAAGCAGCAGCGCGACTGCAAAAATACCGAACGCTGCGCAGGCTCCCCAGTCGGGGCGGACAAATAAAAGCACTGTCGTAAGCGCGGCCACGATCAGAAGCCGAATGTAAATACGCGGCTGGAGTGCTTTCAGCTCTTTCTCGCTCAGATGCAGCTCCGGGTGATTGGCGGGGCCGAACAGAGCGATCGACAGGCAGGAAAACCATGCGACAAACGCCGAGACGACCGGGTCGGGCATCCGCGTCGATAAAAACAGCATCACAGACTGGCAGCAGACGGAGCTAAGCAGGCAGCCATGCGGCGTTTTTGCGTGGTAGCCGCCGGTGCGTTCCCGCAGAAAGCGAAACACAAACGTGTAAAACAGCGCACCGCCCCAGCCGACGATCAGCGCCCCCAAGGGCAGCAGCACAAGCGAGGTGATGCTCATCATTTTTTTGACCAGCATATAGTGGCACCACTCGGCCTGTTCCTCGGTGATATACTTATGCCGAAGCAAAAAATCGGTCATCGTTTCGGCAAGGTGTTCCATGCTGTGCGCCCCCTTGCTGAATACGATAAACCGATTTGTCCGCAAAGTCCAGAAAAACGGCAAAACTGCAAAATTCCGTGCGCAACTGCAAGTTTTGCCTATTTTTGTGCAGCAGCAACGGCTTTTTCGTTGGCGGCATCCGCCCATTCAAGGCAGAATAAGAAAGAGCCGTCTTTATAATCCATCAAATAAAAAACGTCATATTTGTGCAGGATATCCATCACATTCGGCAGACCAAAGCCGTGTTGCTCCGGTTCTGGCTTGGTGGTGGGGATATGGTCGCCGAAAATCTTGACCGGCTTGCTGGCATTTTCGACCGAGAAAAACAGCGTCGGCGGGTTATCGCTTTTGTTATAAATCGCCTTTACGGTCATGCGGCGCTCTTGCTTTTCCAGCTTTTCGCAGGCTTCGATGGCGTTGTCCAACAAATTACTCATCATGACCGTCAGATCGACCGACGGGATCGCTACGTCGGAAAGGTCGTTGATCTCGAAATGCAGATCGATGTCCTGTTCTTTGGCCGCATAGCCCTTTTGATTGAGAATCGCGTCGATGATCGGATTGTGCGTATTCACCAGCAGGATGCGCTCGGTCTGGCGCACCTTCAATTCGTCAAGATAGGTCTGCGCGGCCACTGTATCGCCGTTGGCCAGCATATCCGAGAGTGCAAACAGATAGCCGCGGAACTCGTGCGTCATTTTGCGCTGTGCCGTGTAGGAATTGCTCAATGCCTTGACGTTGGCGCTCTGCACCTCGGCGCGCTGGTGCGCAACGGCCAGCGCTTCGCGCATTTGCGCGGTGGATTCCAGCTGATCCAGCAGAAACAGCGCGACCATATCAACCGCGCACATCACAAGCAGGCAAAACGTCCATGCGTCATTTTCGCCTGCGGCACTTCCTGCGTTGTACACCCGGTATAGCACAAATAGTGTACACAGTGGGAACAGTGTTGATGTCTGTATCCATGCGCGCGGCTTTCCGTTTTCTTGCGGCGGTGTGTGGAAATGCCGAACCAGCATAACAAATGCCACAAGGCACAGCCACCGCAAAAAGAGAAACGTGGTGTACAACGGCTTATTATATACATACTCCGTCTGCGTCATACCCGAATAAAGTAGCCATGCCTTTTCGGATAGTGTTGCAATGGAAAAAAAGCAGGCATAGCCCGTGATTACTACAAACAAACGCCGATCCCAGCGGCCACAGTACAGCGTCAAACACATTCCATAAAAAAGGGCAAGTTCCATTACAAAATCAACTGCATAACTATATCGAAAATCATTCGGCAGAATATTTACGGACACAGTAATGGCGGCAGTCCATATTACCCAATACGCCCAGAACGCTTTCCCATTGAACCGTCTTGTAAAAAAGCTGTCCCACAATTTTGTGTTTAACCATGTCTGCAGGGCGCTCATCAAAATACTCAACGCATATCCCATCAGCCGCGCCCTCTCCATGCCATGTATTTTGTTTTGATCGTCTTATACCCGTGCAAGCTGACGGGAAGCGTCTGGCCCGTGGTCAGCGTAACACCGCTTGTTTGCAGGGTGGCAATGTAGCTCATATTGACCAGAAAACTGTTGTGAACCCGCAAAAAGCCCTCCTCCGCCAGTTTTTCTTCCAGCGTGCGCAGGCTCATGCGGCTTTTCAGCGGCGCCGTCGGTTCCGCACGATGAAAGATCAGTATCCGTTCCTCGGTTTCGACGTAGACAAGCTCGTCGAGCACGATGTTCGTGCCTTCGCCGTCACACAGAACATTCAGCGTGCGGGTGCGGCTGCGGCAAGCCGCCAACGCCTGCCGGAAATAGCCCGGCAGTTTTTCGGCCAGCTGCAGCTTGGGCAAAAAGCGGAACGCGCTTACCTCGTATCCCTCGGCGGCATATTCGCCGTAATTTGTCACAAAGATCAGCACCGCGTCCTTGCGGATCGTGCGCATCTGCCGCGCAAGTGCAATGCCGTTCACATCGCCCATATCAATGTCCAGAAAAATCATGTCGGCCTTTTGCACGGCTGCCTTTTTCAGCGCGTGGGGGTCATGGACACACTCGATCTGCATATAACGGCGGTTAAACTCCGGCTGTGCTTCGATCAGTCGTTTCAGTGTTTCGGTAAATATCGCGTCATCGTCACACAGCAGAATGTGCAGCATACCGTCACCGGCTTTCGTCGTTAGATTTTTAACGCTTGAAATTGTATCCAAAATAACGCGACCCTCTTTCGTTGTCAAGCCAAATTGCCCCGTTGCGGACAAATATGATGTTATAAATCATATTATCTGAATATTTGTCCGCTGTCAACCGAACACTATAAGCAGTAGGAGGTTGACGCAGATGATGATTGATTTTGCAGGCAGGCTCAAGCGTCTGCGCATAGAAAAAGGGTACTCTCAAGCGACGCTGGCGAAAAAAATCACCGATGCAGGCCAAAAGCTGGGCGAAGCATCCATCGCCAAATACGAGAACGGGCGCACCTATCCCAATTTGCAGACCGCCGCTTGCATGGCGGATTGCTTCGGGGTTTCAATCGATTATCTTGCCTGTGGCGAGAAAGCCGCGGTCGTTTCGGTTGACGGTCTGACCGACGAGCAGATCAATCTGATGACCGAGCTTACCCGTGCGCTGCGCCAGCAGAACAAAAGCCGCTGGGGCAACCCCAAAAGCACCCCGACACCGGAACAGCAGGAGCTGGTATTTAAGCTGGTCGCACAGTTTTTGAAATAATGCCCTGACGATACGGCAAAGGCCGGCCGCTTTCACGCGCCCGGCCTTTTTTTGCAGTTGCGCACGAATTTTTGCAGTTTCGCTGTTTTATTGGAAATCTTTGCTGGCGCGTGCTAGAGTAGGGACAAGCAAAAGGGATACGGTGCATCCCGCAAAATCCCGTCGAAATGCCGGTGCACAGGCGTTTTGAATATCCGCCCCACAACCAACCCGACACAAGTTTCTTTCAGAATGGAGGAATACATCATGAAGAAACTCAGCAAGCGTTTTCTCACCCTTGCAATCGCCTGTGTTATGGCTATGGCTATGGCTGTTCCGGCGTTTGCGGATTGGACAATCGAAGTTGATGATAACAGCAACCGTTATATCAACGTGTATGGCACATATGGCAGCTCTTTGAATATGCGGTATTTAACTCTCTACAAAACCAGTGCTCCGAATAGCGAACAACGCTTCCATCTATACCGTTCGAGCGGCTTCGGGGACAATTTTGTTCTGTGTGCTTCTACAAACTCTCAGTACGCAATGAATCGTAATTCCAACAATGGTTATGCATGGCTGTGGAGTTTATCAAACAATGGCTATGGTGACTCTCGTTTAAAAACTCCACAGTCGGATTCTTCGACCCTTTTGGTTTCCTACCGCTATGGAACAATTGGCGTATCCGGCTCTAATGTTATTTTTGGGGCCTCTGGCGCAAGTTGGTTTGCATCCGGAACGCCAGTGTTTCCTTTGAGCACGACGAATGTGGATATAAATCCATATCTTTAAGCAGTTCGAATATCGCAGACGATTGTTATATTGTATAAAGCGGATCCTTGCTTTATGAAAGCACTTCATCTCATCAGATTCTAAAAAAGTCGTTTCTACTAAAGCAGGGGTCCGTCTTTTCTGTAAAATATAATGCATTTGTAGCAGATCGAGAGAACAGAATGAAACATTTTAATCTGTTGGCAATTGGAACCTTGTCTTTGCTTTTAGTCGGATGCTCCTGCAATGTCGGCGAAGCAACGCCAACGCCATCATCGCAAATGGCATCTGATGATATAGTCACCCCCTCAACAACCGAACATACATTATCACTTTGCGTTCCGAGCTCCGAGAAAGGGATGTATACTGTAGATTCGATTGCTAATGGGTATGGCAACATTTTTTATATTGATTTTGAGACAATGCAGCAGATACCTTTATGCGATACACCAAATTGTACACACTCAAATGATAGCTGCACTGCCTGGCTGCAAATTGATGAAAGCGGTTTTCTCCCCGGAATTTTACAACTTGGGAATTCAATTCTTCTTGTGCAAAACGGCGAGTCATCAAACCACCCTGCTTGCATTTGGATTGCTGATGCGAACGGAGAAAACAAGAAATTGTTATTCAGTGCCCAAAGCGGACAGAGCATCGGCCCTGCTTTTTATACAGATGAAACAAATTCGTCATTGTATTTTGTTTTGTCAGAGGTATCCGAATCGTCGGGCGGGATAACGGAAAAAAAGACCTTAAGCAAATTAGATGTAAAAACAGCGGAAATAGATCCGTTGATAGATATAACAGATTATGGCCTCTATTCGGCTTGCGGGGACTGTTTTATAGTTTATCAGGCAAGCGAAAGCGAACAGCACTTCTATTACCTTTATCCAGGATATGACACGGCCGCGGTTCTTGCGAGTACACCTTTCTATAGCAATGAGACTTCAAAAACAGGGGCTTTTGTTTCCGTCGACACACTTTTCGAGTATGACTATCAAACAGCTTCTCTAAAAATGCGGAATTTACTTACCGGCGAGGAAAAATGTTTTGACTGTTCCCCTTATGCAGAGCAGCCGGATGATGAGCATCGTCCTGATTGCAGAGGACCATATGGGAAATACCTGCTTTACGAAACATCTTATGTGAGCAAAGAGGGGTATTTTCTGCCACACTATCGAGTATTAAATCTCGAAAACGGTGAGTTTTCCGAAGAGATGAATTTGAAAGATTCTCAAGGGAATTTCCTTACATCGTTAACCGTAGTAAAAGATCAATTTTGCGTTGTCTACGATTACACATCCGTCAATATCGCCGTTGCCGATGACAACACGATGGAAAATGTTTTGATTCCAAAATACGCATTGCTCTCACAGGATGACTATTTTCACTCGCGTGATAATTTTCATCCGATTTCTAATGATAGCTTTTGATTCATAATGGCCTGATTCCTTTTTTATGCATTTATCTTTTCGCTACACGGAGAGACTCTGCCATGCAACTGGAACTGAACGATCTGCGCAAAACCTATCTGCTGCCCGCCCCGCTGCTGCACCGCCGCGGGCAGGGCAAACCGAAAACCAAACAGGCTCTGGCCGGGGTGTCCATCACCCTCGGCCCGGGCCTGTATGGCCTTTTGGGGCCGAACGGCGCGGGGAAAAGCACGCTGATCGGCATCATTACCGGCGGGTTGGCCGCCGATTCGGGCGAGGTGCTGTGGTGCGGCCGCCCTGCGCGGGGCATCGCGTTCCGCCGCGTGCTCGGCTATATGCCGCAGCAGCAGGGGCTATACGAAAGCTACACAGGCCGCCGCTTCCTCGCTTACATGGCAGCGCTGAAGGAAATCCCGCGCGCCGCCGTGCCCGGCGAGGTGGCGCGCGTGGCGGGGGCGGTGAATCTGACCGACGAGCTCGACAAGCGGCTTTCGGCGTACAGCGGCGGCATGAAGCAGCGCCTTTTGCTGGCCGCCGCCCTGCTGGGCGACCCCAAGCTGTTGATTTTGGACGAACCGACGGCGGGTCTTGACCCCAAGGAGCGCGTGCGCCTGCGCGAGTTGCTGGCCGGCATGGCACAGGACCGCATCATTCTGGTGGCAACGCACGTTGTTTCGGATGTAGAAACAGTAGCAACCAAAGTTATTCTTTTGCGCGCCGGCAAGATCGTGGATGCCGCGCCCGTGCCGGAGTTGATTGCCAAATATGCACCCGACCAAGGGCTGGAGGATGTCTACCTGAATGTGTTCGGTGAGGGGGACGGCAAATGAGCCTGTTTTTTGCTGAACTCCGCAAGGTCTGGGGCGGCAGAGTGTTTCCCGTCCTGCTGGCGATACTGGCATCTGCCAATCTTTTGCTGCTGTGGATGGGCACCCGCCCCACCGCCAAGCAACCGCCCGCGTCTGCCTACCGTGCGGTGGGGGCAGAGCTGACAGGCAAGACCATGGAGGGAAAAGGCACCTACCTGCGCGAAAAATGTGAGGAGATAGAAAGCCTTGTCAAAATCGGGCAGTATTATCGGGAACTGGCTTACGGCGACTACGGGCTGACCCAATATCGGCAGGACAATGCCGCTATGTTCGATGCCTACGAGCAGGAATATAAGGACAAATCCTACACCCTGTTCACAGATGATTTGAACACAGAGTACCGTCTGTTCAGCCAGCTGCAAAGCGAATACAACACCGTGGCGGGCTATGGCGATTTTTTGCAGAGCGTGCAAACCAAGGCGAACAAACTGTCCGGCATCTCGATTTTTCAAAACGACCGCACCGGGTACGATTTGAAAAATATCGAACGCACCGCACAGGTTTATGCTGGGCTGACCGAAACGCCCATTGATTATTTTCCGCAAAAGGGCTTGTACACAGCCATCAGCTATGCGTTTACCGACCTGATTTTGCTGGCATCTATGCTCTTGCTGGCGCTGCTCCTTGTGCGGCAGGAGCGCGACAGCGGACTGCTGAGCCTTGTGCGCAGCCTGCCGGGCGGACGGTTGAAAACAGCCCTTGCCAAGCTGGCGGCATTTGCTGCCAGCTTATTGGTCGTTCTTACGGTGCTGTATGGGGTCAACCTTGCCTATTGCTCGGCGTCCTTCGGTTTAGGCTCGCTGAATCGCACCATTCAAAGTGTTCCCGCCCTGATGCGCTGCACCATGCAGATCACCGTCGGGCAATACCTGCTTCGGTTTTTGCTTGCCAAATGGGCGGGCGCGTTTGTGATGGGGCTTTGGGTCATGCTGGCTGCCCTTGTCGCCAAACGTGCCGCCGCCGGGTGGATCGGCGCACTGGCGCTGCCCTTGGCGATGTACGGAATTCGTGCCGCGATTCCCGCCACGAGCCATTGGAATGTCATAAAATACGCCAATATGATAAGCCTGCTGCAAACTAACGAGCTGCTGGGAAATTATCGAAACCTGTTCTGGTTCGGCAGCCCCGTCAGCCTGCCGCTGGTCGAGTGGATGACGGCAGCCGTTTTGGGCGGTGGTTTGTTTGCGGTATTCTGCGCAGTATTTGCCAAGGCGCAGCTGCTGCCGACCGCCAAGCACAGCCTTACCCTTCCGCTGCCGCATACAACGCGCGCCACCTCTGTCCCCCGTGAGGAGGGCAGAAAGCTGTTGCTGATGAACGGTGCTGCGGTGTTTTTGGCGGCATTTCTGGCGTTCGGCATCTATCAGGGCGTGATGGCGGAGAGCTACATAGACGCGGACGAAATCTACTACGCCTATTATATGAAGCACATTTCGGGACCGTGGCGCACCGAAAGCTACAACTGGCTGACCGAGCAGGGCAAGGAATTTGCTCCCATGCTGGAGGTGCAGCGGCGCGTAATTTGCGGCGAGCTGAGCAGCGATGCCCTGCTGGCGTACAACTCTTTGCAGCAAAAATACACGGTGTATCAGCGAATTGTGCAATCCAACATACAGTATTATCTCAAGCAGAATCCCGGTGCATGGCTCGTTTATGAAACCGGCTATAAAAAGCTGTTCGGCTTTACCGGCACCGCCGATGTGCAGGATACACTTCTGGCGGGGCTGCTGTGTGCGCTGTGCTTCAGCGGCTTATTCGCAATGGAACGCAAAGGCGGCATGGATGAGATTCTGGCAGCCACGCCGTTGGGGCGGAAATATACCGCGAAAGCAAAGCTGCGGCAAAGCACGCTCGTTGCGGCAGGGATCACTCTCGGAACGGTTTTGCCGCATCTGTGGCAGATCCTGCGGGATTACGGTCTGCCCGCGCTGCTGGCTCCGGCGATGAGCATTTCCGAGCTGCAGGCTGTACCCAAGTTTATAACCCTGTCCGATTTGCTGATTTTCTGGTTCATCTGCCGCTTTGCCGCCTGCCTGTGTATGAGCCGAATCACCCTATGGCTGGGGCAGAAATTGGGGAACCTGCTGCCCGCACTGTTCATCAGCGCAGTTGCCTATTGCCTGCCTGCGCTGCTGAGCCTTTCCGGCATGAAAAACGGCATCGAGTGGCTGGGGTTTTATCCACTTTTCCACGCCGCTGCGCTTTGGCAGACCCAAGGCGGCAACACCCTGTGGGTGCCGATTTTTCTTGCCTGTGCAGCCTTTTTGCTGGCGTGGGCAATCGGGCAAGCGCTGATGGATGAGTATGATATGTTAGGTGTTCCGGATGAGGTACTATAAAAATCTTTCCATAGATGAAACCAACTGCACTATTGAAAAGGAAGGTCACCCGATTCACCTGACTGCTATGGAGTATCAGCTGTTTGTCACATTGCTCGACCATTCCGGGCGTGTCTGCTCCCGGAATCTTCTGCTGTCATCCGCTTGGCATATCACAACTCCGATTCAGACACGGACGGTCGATGTACATATCGCGAAATTACGGAAGAAGCTGGACTTGGGGCAAAATGAATTGAAAACTGTAACGAGGCAGGGGTATGCACTTTCTACGCAAGAAAGCTATAGAGCAAATCATTCAGCCTGAGATTTTTTATAATGTAAAGTAGCGCAATACATCCGCACGATTGCCGTCAACGCTCACCTCCAGATGCAAATGACTGCCTGTAGCCCTGCCTGTATGCCCAACATAGCCAATGACCTGCCCCGCCTGCACCTGCTGACCGGTGGTGACACAGATGGACAAACAGTGGGCGTACAGTGTTTCCAGCCCGCTGCCGTGATCGATTTGGATGTAGTAGCCGTAGCTGCCGCCCCAGCTGTCAAGACCGTTGGCAACGGTGACGGTTCCATCTGCGGCGGCGAGGATCGGCGTACCCTCGGCACAGGCAATGTCGGTGCCGGTGTGGGAGCTGACTTCGCCGGTGATGGGGTCCACGCGGTGGCCGAACTGTGAGGTGATTGCACCCGCAACCGGCAGCGGCCATTGCAGGGTGCCTGTTGGGATGCGGGTGCTGTCCGGGAACATAAGTTCTCCACTGCCCTGTGCAAAACCGCCGAGCAATTCCGCCCACAGTTCTTCATACTGCGGGTCTTGCAGGAGTTGCAGGTAGGTGCTTTGGCGGGCGGTAAAGTGGTAATCTGCCGCCATTTCGCCCGGCGTTTTGTGGGTAAGACGTATTACAAGAACCGTTTCGGTTATGGTTGCGGTGGTAGGCTTTCCGTTCTTGTCCGTTGTTTCTATAACAGCGGTTTCCGCATGGGTGGCGTAGTCCACTGCGTTCATCGCCCACATAATTTTCCGCAGCTTGTCCACCTGTTCCTCTGTCAGCGCCGCAACGGGCGCGCCTTGTTCGCTGCCTGCCACATACGAGGAAAAGACCGCCAGGACGTCCTGCCAGCGGATGTAATATACATCATCGTTGGCAACAATGTCTTGGCGGTCGTGCTGTACGGTATCGGAGATTTCTTCCAGCCTGTCGCGGTATTCTTCGGTCAGGGTGTCTACGGCTTCGCGCACGGTGACGGACGCTGCGTTGGGGGCATCGGCGGCAAAGAAGATGCCGTAAGCCGAACCGGACACAAACGCCACAAGACTGATGACGATAACGATGCCAAGTGCAGCACTTGCGCCCGCCGCAAGAACCGCTGTTAGGCTGTGCAAATCGGCAAGAAAGTTCCGAATTGCCGAGCGCACCGCCACAGCCGTTTTGCCTGTGCCATCCGCAGCCTTTTGCGCGGCAAGCCGTATTTTTTGCGCACGGGTCTGCATCTGTGCTTGGGTCGTTACACTGCGCACAGTTTGATTTGCGGCAGTACGCAGTTGGCGCTGACCCTGGGTCACGCCGCGAATATCACGCGGCGCGGTCTTGGCGGTGACGGTTTTTTCTTTTGTCTGCTGTCGGGGCAAATCTGCCCCACGGTGCGGGCATTGCGCCGCATCGGGCAGCGTGCCGCACTCGGTCTGTTTCGGGCTGACACCGCGCTCATCGGCGGCGTGGGCGCGGGCGGCAGCCTCCTTGTGGCGGTGCTGTCGGGCTTGGGTTTTTGCCAATTTACGCCCCTGATGCCACACAAAAGCTGCCGCCTGTTCCGCCGCCGAACCCGCAATGTCTGTCGGTTCCTGTTGTCGGGAGTCGGTGTCATTTTCCCGCGCGACGGTGCGGGATTGTTCCTTCGTTTTTCGCCACGCCGCTTTTAGGACAGCTTTCGGTATTGTCCCCGCCGTACTTTTGGGGGTGCGGTCGCGGAGCTTTTGTTTATTCTCTTTTGGCGTTCTCATACTCTCACCTCGGTTCGGTTATACGCTTTGCCACAACGACTACCCTACTGTTTTTGCCGAAATCATCGCAGGTGGACAGCGTAATCAGCTTGTCCCCATAAGTAGCCGTCACGCCGGTCTCGTACAGAGCGGCGTTCTTACAAGTGTCCACATAGGCGGCAAACTTCTGCGGAGTTTCGGCATCGGTATATTGATAATAGGCGAACAGGTTCTCTGCCTCGCCCCGAAATACCGCCATCACGGTATATTCTGCCTGTGCCGTCAGGGTATCAAAGCGGATGATCCTGTGCTGCTCCCAAAAGGATTCGCGTTTGTATTGCAGCAGGTCAGAGAACATAGTGCCGTCCTTCATGTTGTGTCCGTACACAAGGATGTTGTCAGATGGCGTTTGCAGGTCGCAGTTTGCCTGCACATACGGGCAGCCGTGCGGGGAGTCGGCTTTTTCAAAGTTGTGCTTTAGATAAAAGTCGGGTTCCTGCTTTGACTGCATGACTGGGTAGTTGATGTTGGTGCCGTTAATCTGTATCCATCCGGCAAGGTCGCTGTTTTGCGCGTACAGCGCCTGATACTGCGGCAAAAAATCATTCCCCCTTGATACGGCGCCATCGGGGAAATTCGCTGTCTGCGCGGCAAGCTGCCGATACATTCGCGTTTGCGTACAGGAGTCGGCAGCATAGCGGGCAATGCCAGCGGTACTTGCAAAGAAAACAGTGGCAAGGGTTAAAAGCAGGATGCGGTGAAAATTTATCATAGGGTGTCCTTTCAGAATCGGTTTGCAAAGGAAAAACAGACGATGTATAATACAGATATGTTTTTGGACTGCGGCATTTGGAACAGGCACATTATCTTGTGAATGTTGACCTTTCAAATTACCATTATGCGAGACACTTTAAATATTTAAAGGCAGAGGAAATTTTGATTCCAACACAATGTTTAGCGGATACTTTCGACAGAATGGTTACTCCGATTTTTACAAAAGTTCAACAATGTAGAGATACCATTCGTATGGTTGAAGAATCCCGTGACCGCTTGCTACCAAAGCTGATGAGCGACGAATTGGAGGTTTAAAATGGCAAAAGATTTGACGCAATCGAGATTGGATCGTCAAAACATTTTGAATAATGAACTGGCGATTCAGGAAATCCAGCAAACCTCTGTAGTAGAGGCTGTATTTTTTGAAGACCGACTTTTAATGACGAAAGAAATGGTGGCTTCTTTTTTTGAAGTGGACATTCGTACAATCGAACGCTATATCAGCGCCAATGCAGAAGAACTTAAGCAGAATGGCTATGAACTGCTGAGAGGTCGGGAATTGAAAGCCTTTTTAAGATGCTATGACGAGCATTTTGGTACCGACATTTATGTCGGTACCAAAACGACCGTGCTGGGAGTCTTTGATTTCAGAGCATTTTTGGATATAGCAATGCTCCTTTCCGAAAGTGAAAAGGCCCGTGCGATCCGCCAGGTCATTCTGGATGTTGTGATTGATCTGATCAATCGCAAAACCGGCGGAGGCACCAAATACATTAACCAGCGGGATAAAGACTATGTCCATGCCGCTCTGCAAGAAGATAATTATCGACGCCAATTTACCGATGCGCTGAAAAATTATGTGGAAAACGACCGATACAAGTACGCTCATTTCACCGACATGATTTATGTAAGCATTTTTCGGGAAAAAGCAAAGGAATATAAAAAAATTCTTGATCTAAAGGCCAACGATAAGGTCAGAGATACTTTTTATACGGAAATTCTGGATATTATCGCTGCGTATGAAAGCGGTCTGGCAGAAGAAATCAAAAGAAAATCAGAACAAATCGGAAGGGTTTTGTCTGTTCGGGAAACAGAGGGCTTGTTCCATGAATTTGAGCAAATGACACTTTGGAAACCTCTGATTCAGCGTGGCCGAATCAAAATGGCTAGCCGTGATATGGCACTGCGGGATGCATTTCACTATCAGCTGTCAGAGTATATTCAGCCGCTGGATGCTGATGAATATCAAAAGTTTCTTGGTGCAGCCGGTGATGAGCTGGAACGGCTCATGCAGGAAAATCAGGAGGTACTTCGTCGGTTAAAGGAGCGTGATTAAATGGACGGTATTATTTACCTGACCCTGGATCAGGCCAAAGCCATTCACGCAAAGACAATACAATACAGCGGAGGTGGAATCGCAGAGCCACTGGATACCGGAAAACTGGAAAGTGTACTGGCGCATATTCAGAATGATGATTATTATCCAACATTTATTGACAAGCTGACCCATTTGTTTTTTTGCACCTGTGAATTCCATTGCTTCGCTGACGGAAATAAGCGACTTGCTATTACTTTGTCCGCACAATTTCTTTTATTCAACGGGTACATGAGTGTTGCGAAAATTTTTTTTGCCATTACTGAGAACATCAGCTATCATGTAGCTGCCGGAAAAATCAACAAGGATCTTCTACATGAAATCATGACGGCGATCATGGATGGTACTTATGAAAACGATGAAGAACTGAAACTTAAAATCCTAAATGCAATTCAATAACAGATTCCTGCACTCAATAATGCCGATGTACTGTGCACAGAGGAGGCAATACGGTGCCTAAAACATATGATGAGTTTATGAAAGATATTTCCGCTGATGAGCTCTATGACCGGATGATTCAGTACGGAATGTTTGCGGAAAAGCTACCTTCTGTCTTTGATGGGGCGTCTTTTCTTGCATATTGCAAAGATCCCTCTCGTCCCGTCTTTTCGGATGTGTGGCACGACTATGTACGCTATGATAGTATGCGTAATATCAATATTCCTCGTCCGCTCGGAATTCCTACGCCAATGGGACATGAGCGCTTGTGCAAATGCCTAAAAGACGAATGGTCTAATTTGCAGCAATATTTCCAAACAACTACGGCAAATCAAAAGCATATCGTCAGCCGCATTCATATCAGAAAAGCAAACGACACCGATGCATTGTTTCAGATGAACTATAGTAATTGGAGGAATGATGGAACTCCGGAGCCAGATCTGCTGATGGGAAAGCAGTACATGGTGTCGGCGGATATTTCAAAATGTTTCCCAAGTATTTATACGCATGCAATCCCCTGGGCTCTTGTTGGAAAACTCATTGCCAAGCAAAACGCAAAAGATGAGCGACAGTGGTATAACCAGGTTGACCACTATACACAGAATTCTAAAAATGGAGAAACCCACGGTCTTTTAATAGGTCCGCATACATCCAATCTTCTTTCGGAAATTATTCTTTGTAAAATTGATGAGGAACTTTGCAAGCGGTGGGATTATATCAGACATATTGATGACTTCTGCTGCTTCGTGAAGACACATGACGAGGCAGATCAGTTCCTTGTCGATCTGAATGCTCGCCTTAAAGAGTATGGCCTCTCCTTAAATCACAAGAAGACGAAAATCGAAGCGCTTCCTTCAGCCATGACAGAGCAATGGGTAAGAAAACTTCAGAAACAAATTTTGCCTTTTGGAAAATTTCATGACTATGTAGACTATCATGAAGTTCAAGTATTCATCGATTTTTGCGTGGATTTGATGTCCGAAAATAAAGACAATGCTTCGATATTGTTATATGGCATGAAAGTATTGAAAGGGCAGAAGTTGACACAAAATGCACAGCAATACTTCACAAAAATGTCTGTTTCCTTAGCACTGATCTATCCGTATATTGTGCCGTTGCTTGATGAATGTGTATTCACTCCGTGCTCAACCGATCCAGCTGAAATTGAAAAATACTTAAACCTGATTTATGAGCACTATTTTGCAAAGAATTATTTTGAAGCATGCTCTTTTGCATTGTATTATGCTACTAAATACAACTCTGAAATTTCTTCGTTTGACGTTAATGCAGTTATTGCTAACGAGGATTGTGTTTTTGATTTGATGGCACTTATTTATTGCAGGAAACGGAAGAAAACAGCTGATCAGAAAACATTAAAAAACTACGCTAAACATCTTAAGGCAAACGGAGTTTTTGATGAGTTTTGGCTGTTCGCTTACGAAAGCCTTTCGGTCGGCCTTGTCACCGACGACTGGAAAGGTATGAAAAAAGCAAATGTGTCCTTCCTGAAGCCGGAATACCAATAAACACGCTACTAAGATATGTCTTCTTTTGTGCATTTTCCAATTTGCGCAACTTATTGTACATTATCCCCCTGAGGATCGCTTCGGCGGTCCTTTATTTTTATAATGCAAGGATTTACTCCCTTTTCTCGGACGGGTTGGTCGACATCAGTTTATAGAGCTTTGTATCCTTTGGAAAGGAATTGGTGAATGGAACAATGTTGCCTGCGCAGCGAATCAGCCCGCAGCCTGCGGGGACATTGGTGACGTAGCCAAGCTGGTTGTCGGAGATATTCAGCAGCTTCGCCAGTTCTGCGCGGTCGGTGGCGCTCTGGTTCAGCATCACGAGAAATTCCGAGTTGGCCAGCATCAGGCGGGCGGTGTCGGAGCGCAGCAGTTCATCCACATTCTGCGTCAGCCCGGTCACAAGTTCGTTGTACTTGCGGATGCGTTTCCACAGTTTGTAGAAAAAGTTTGCACTGTACTCATAGCGGAACAAAATGTAAAACTCATCGCAGAAAATCCACGTTCTGCGCCCCTTTTTCCAGTTCTGAATCACGCGGTTGTAAATGGCATCCAGCGTCACCAACATACCCAGCGGCATAAGCTGCTCGCCCAATTCGCGGATGTCGTAGGCAATAATGCGCGCCTGCGTGTCCACATTGGTATGCCGGGCAAAGGTGTTCAGCGTGCCGGTAATGAACAGTTCCGAGGACAGCGCCAGCCCCTGTGCCTCCGGTTCCGGCTGCATTTGCAGCAGACGGTAAAAGTCCTGCAATGTGGGCGGGGTGCCTTTATAGCCGTTGCGGATATACGGCAAATACACCTGCTCGGTGCAGCGACCGAGGATGGACTTTTCTTTCGCGGTCACCATGCCGTCACCGATCAGCTGCTCGAACAGCGACAGCACAAACTCCGACTTGCTGACGATGGGATTGCGCTCGTCACCGTAGGCGCGATCCATGTCCAGCGCGTTGATGTGGGTGTCGGATGTAGCCGAGATGCGAATAACCTCACCGCCGAGTGCTTCGGTCAGATAGCTACACTCACTTTCCGGGTCGAGGATGAGGATGTCATCCTCGGTGGAGAGCGCGATTTGCACGATTTCTTCCTTGGCACTCATGCTCTTGCCGGAGCCGGACACGCCCAAGCGAAAGCTGTTGCCGTTCAGCAATAGCCGTCGATCCGCTACGATCATGTTCTTGCTGACGGCGTTCTGCCCGTAGTACAAACCGTTCGGCTGCATAATTTCCTGCGCACGGAACGGAATCAGCACGGCGGTGCTTTCGGTGGTGAGCGTGCGCAGGGCTTGGATTTTTCGCAGTCCATACGGCAGCACGGTGTCCAGCCCATCTTTCTGCTGCCAACGCAGCGTGGAAAGCTGGCACAGGTGCTTACGCGCCGTGGCGTAGAGCGTTTCGGTGTCGCTGTCGAGCTGCTCTTTGCTGTCTGCCAGATGCACCAGTGTCACCAGCCCGAACATCATCCGCTGGTCGCGGGTGGTCAGGTCGTCCAGCATTTCTTTGGTTTCCTTGCGCTGGAGTTCCATGTCATAGGGAATCGTGGCGGTAAAATTGTTGTTGGCGTTCTGGCGGCGCTGCCAGTTTGCTACATTCGTTTCTACCCCTAACAGCGTGCTTTGCAGCTGGCGGGCGGCCTCGTCTGTCGGCACCGGCAGGATGTCGATGGACAGCATCAAGTCACGGTCAAGGTCGCAAAGCTCTGACACAAAGCTGTCCTTGATGTAGCTGGCGTAGTCCTGCAAGTACAGAACACGCCCATACCGCGAATCCAGCTTGAAATGGTCAGCGGCAAACTCCATGCTGTCGGGGCAGAACCAATCCTTGAAATGCTGTCCGCGCTTGGCGTGTTCGTGAATATTGAACTCTGCCGCAGCCTGTTCCCCGGCCTTGAAAAAATCGCGGAAAATGTGCAGGCGCTCGTTCAGAGTCAATTCCTGCGCCACCGAGGAAAGCTGGGAAAGGTGCGTCACCAGATCCGTGCCAACGCGGGCAAAATAACTACGAGCTTCGTCTGCATTGCGCTTTACCACGCTCACGGTCAAGTAGCGCTCCCGCACAATGCTGTTACTGTTGCCGGTGACCTGCGCCGTCAGCATCTGGTTGAATTCGTGGCGATATTCGTCCAGACCATCATCCTTGTTGGGCAGCAGGACGCTGCGCTCGAACTCAGCCTTGTTGATGCGGCGGTTGTAAATTGTGATTTTTGCCGATGCGCCGGAGTCGAGGGCGTTCAGCAGTTCCGAGTAATCAAGGAACATACTGGTTTTGTCCTCTTTGCTGGCGATGGCGTAGTTGATGTCGGTAAACGACCATGTTTTGGAATACTGGTTGCCGACTTGGAAAATCCCATCCGCAAAGATACGGCGGATGGGAATGGCATCCTGTACGCTGCGCGGAATACGAAACTTCTCGCGTTCCGTCTTCTGCGCTTTCGACAGGGTTTTAATCAAGCGGTTTCCTCGCTGTCATGGGTGTTTTTCTTCATAGGCAAACCTCTCTTTCGCTTTATGCCCGCACGGATGGCGGGCTGCATGGCTTCGTAGTAATAACTGTCGGATTTGAACACAAGGCGTTTCGGGCAGAGGATTTCAGACTTGAACCACGCCCACAGCACCTGTTCGGCGGTCATGCCGTGATAGGTGAAAAAGCCGCAGGCGGCAAACGGCGCGGCACCTAAAATGCACATCCAGCCGATTTCTTCGGTGCCGACAAACGGCTGCAGTGCAAAGTAGATACCTACGGCTACTCCCACGGCCAACACCGAGCAGATGAACTGCCGGGTGTTTAGCCCGAAAAAGATATTTTCGTGGTAATCGCGGACTTCTTTCGGTATTTTGATTTCCATGCGCAGGCCTCCTTACAGTCCCATGATTTCTTTCACAATGCGGTCACAACCCTTAATCGCCCCAACAAGCACCAGCAGGTTGAACGCCAGTTCCCCGACATAGGTCCAAACGGCGGTGACAACGGATGCACCGGTATCCACCGCTGGTGGGCTGGACGAGATGGCGGAGAAAATAATACAGGACAAGGCAATCACCACGCCCTGCAAGCAGACACCCGCATAACTGCGAATGAAGTTTTTACCCACGCTGCCGGTGGGTTCACCCGCAAACGTGGACAGCGGAATCGGTGCAATGGCTGCATACATCCACAGGCTGAACATTCTGCCGTAGACCGTGAGGATCATGGTGAAGGATAAAACCGTAATCAGCAGCCCGCCGATCAATGTGACCGCCCACAGTGGAATAGAATCCCAAAAGCCTACGTTGTTGATGGCGTCGATCAACTCCTGCGGCAGCGACACGCTGCTCATGCCGGAGCTGCCCGATTGTGTGATGATGGTAGACACCATGCCCTGCACAATGGAGAACACCGCCAGCATCAATTCCAGCCCATAGGTCACCGCGCCTTTTGCCAGTGCAAAGCGGATGAACAGCTTTAGGGCGTGTTCGGGCTTTTTGACTTCCACAAAGCTGCCGCAGGTTTTCATAACGCCCACAGCGAAAAACAGAACCAGCAGCCCATAGCCAATCGCTTGCAAAGTGCCGTGAATGCCGGTCATCGCGCCCCAGACCTGCCCGCCCTTGAATGTCTGCGGGCTTTCGGTCAGCAGCGACCAAATCTCCGCCAGCTTGTCATTCCATGTGGAGAGCGCGGCGTTCAAGTTGCTGACAATCCATGACTCACCCACAGGGCATCACCGCCGTTTCTTTGTGCAAAACCCTCACGCGGTAATGAGGTCGAGGATCTCTTTGGCAAAAGTAATCACCAGCCCGCCCGCCAGCGTCAAAAAGCCTTGACTGCGCTGGCTGGGGTCGTGGCTCTGCAGAGACAGACCGACCTGCACAATGCCCCACCCAAGCAGGATGAGCCCCACCGCGCGAATCAGCGAAAAGATGAACGTGGAGAGATTCTCCACGACCACCAACGGGTCACTGGCGGCAAAGGCAGGCAGGGCAAAAACACTGCCGCACACCATGACGGCGTACAGCGCAAACAAATTGAGAGAAATTTTCACGTATTTTTTGTTATGATTCAGCTTCATGTAGACCTCCGAATTCTTTGTATGGACGGGCGGATTTCAGCCGGCTCTTCGGGCAGAAAATCGTCCATGTCCAGCAGTTCGTAATTTTCGGGTGCGCCGGGCAGATCGTCCCGCGCGTTGTCAGCGGCAGTGTAATCGTAAGGGGCAGCGCCGCCGTCCTCGGTGTAGCGGATATTCGGGTGCTTGAGTAGGTTATACTTAAAATCTCCCACCGGGCGTTCCCCTCGTATGAACAAGATGCACTTGCTATTATCCAGCAGCCGCACCTCGTCCGGGGTCATAAGGTCGCGCCCGGATTGCTGGTGGTTGATGCTGTAACTGCCGCTGCGGCCTTTGCTTTGGTTGTAGCTGGTGGTGGAAATCGTTTCTTTCCCCAGCAGTTCCGAAACATATTTGTGGGTTTCTTTTTCGGTGCCACCAAGGTAGAGAAACTCGTCACATAAGCCCACCAGCGATTCCCAATCGTCCTTGTACATAGCTTTAAGTTGCGCCATGTTCTGCACGATGATGGAGCAGAAAATGCCACGGGAGCGCATGGTTGCAAGGGCAGACAAGAATGTATCTTTGGGCAGCGACAGGTTTGCATACTCGTCCATGAGGCAATGCACCGGCACAGGCAAGCGTCCCTTGTGTATGCGGTCTGCTTGGCGGTATAGTGTCTGGATAAGCTGGGTGTAGATCATGCCGACCAGATAATTGAGTGACTTATCCGAATCCGGAATACAGCAGAACAAGGCAATTTTGCGGTTGCCTAGTTCCTGCAAGTGCAGTTCGTCCGTCATCGTCAGCTTGGCGATGGACGGCAGATTGAATGCAGCCAAGCGTACACCCACGCTGACGAGGATGGATTTCGCGGTCTTGCCAGCTGCTTGTTTGAAAATGCGGTACTGCTTACAAGCGATGCTGTCGGGTTCGCGCATTTCCAATCGCTCGAACAAGATGTCCAGCGGAGATTGGTAGTTGTCATCATCCTCGTGGACTTCAGCGGCGGCGATCATTTCCATTACCATCGGAAAGTTTTGTTCTTCGGGCGGAGCTTCGTGCAGCAGGTACAACATAAGGGCTTGCAGCAGGGCTGTTTCCGACTTTTCCCAGAAGGGGTCGTTGCTTTTTGAATGTGATGGTGTGGTGTTTTGAATCAGATTTTCAATCAAAGTCAGCACTTCACGGTCATCGTGTACATACACAAACGGGTTGTAACAGAACGATGCGGCGGGATTTATAAGGTCGAAAACGATAACCTCATAGCCCTTTTGTTTTAGCAAATTGCCGGTCTTACGCAAAATTTCCGCCTTGGGATCTGTAATGACCATAGAGCAGGCACATTCCAGTACATTCGGCACACCATAGGTGCGCGTCTTACCTGCGCCGGAGCCGCCGACAATGAGGATGTTGGTGTTGTGTTTGTGCTTATACCCATCAATGCCAATGTGGAAATGCTGGGTCAGCAGCAAGTTCGGTCCGCGCTTATCCATGTAGAACTTGTTCAAGCGGAACACATCACCCCAAGCCGCCGAGCCATGCTCCGCGCCGGGGCGGGTGTTCTTCTGATCCGTCACAGCCACAATAACCACTACCGCGTAAATCACCGTAAACACCAGCAAAAAGCGCGGGCTGTCTTTGCTCCACGCCAACACAAACGGCTCTGCCAGTGCGCTGTTCAGCACATCCAACAGAGCCGTTATTTTCATGCCCAGCTGCCAGCGGCAAGCCACCGCCAGCGCCGCCCACCATACAACAGGCAGCGGCAGCAGCCATACCCACCAAGGATTCTTTCTTCCCGGCGTGGTTTTTACCTTTCTTCGCCGCGATAGCGCGGGTGCGTTCTCTGTTCGGCATCCCACGCCAGCCGCTTCTTCCAGAGTTTGGGCAAAGTGCTGGCAATGTCAGGGCTTAGCTTTCCTTGACGTGGTTGGGGCGTTTCCTCGCGGATACTTTCTCTCAGATAATCCCACTCCCACCTGCATGAAATATGTTCCTGATAAAACTTGTCGTAGCTGTCCAGCCCGCTGATGTCGATGTAGTGCTGTACTTCAAGGCCGAGCAGGTAGCGGTCAAAAGCCTGCTCCTGCTCACGGTTCGGATAAAGCAGCACACGCATGATTTCGGCGTTCAGCGCTCCGGGGGCTTGCAGTAGTGCGGGGTATTTTCGGCGCAGTTCCTTGGCAATGCCCTCCTGCGCAAAATAGGTAGGTAAGGCTCTCCCCACAAAGGCAAGGCTTGTCAGGTACCCGCAATCCTCCCATTCGGTGTCGTCGAACGGAATCCTGAGTGCAGCAAGGGTGTCTGGGTTTTGCAGCGCCTGACGAAAGGCATATTGTCCTTGCAGAATCAGCCAATTTTTGAAATAGTCGAATCGGTCATCCGAGGTACCGCCATTGATGATGCAGGCGGCAGCAATAAGCTGTGGGCTGTTTGCTATACTACGGTATTCCTGCCATGCGCAGTCGAAGCCGACTAATTCATCCGGGGACAGCTTCAAAAGCTGCTTGTACAGGGATTCCCGCAGCGTTTTGCCTTCCAGCGCCGGTACTATGGCTCTGGCGTTGTCGATGACCTTCCAAAACTTGTCTTTCGTCATAGGAATGTTCTCTTGCCAGTTCTGCATCTTCTTCACCAGAGCAGCAGCGGCGTGTGGGCGTGGAGCAGCCGCGCCAGCGCGTCATCCACGGCATCGGTATAACCGCCCTCTGCCAAGCGCTGGGTGCGCAGTTGGTTGAGGGCGGCTTTTGCCAGCCGGTACTCCGCCGCTGACAGCGTCAGCTTGCCGCCCGCGGGCAGATCGTTCACTCGCAAAATCAGCCGCCCCGTTTCTTCGGTGCTGCCGCCGTGGGCGCGCTGGCCGTAGTAGACATCGCCCAGTGCCCGGAGCAGGATGCTTTTGTTGGCACGGTCAAGTTTAACTTTGCGTTCTGTCATAGCTTTTGCACCTCCTGTTGCCTACAACATATCCCAAAAGCGCTGTAAAAGCTAGTCCGCATTTGAAAACAAACAGAAAACATTTACAGCACCTTTTCTTTGCGCCGGATTTTTACCGGTAGCTTAGGCATACGTTCTTTGGGCACCTCTGCCCGGTTTCGCAGGTAGGTGGTAATATCCCGCAGCTCCATGCGGACGCTGGGGCGCTCACCCTTGGCCCGAAGCTGATCGGCGCGCGGCGACGGCGAGTTTGCAAAAGATTTGCTGTTGCCGGAGAAAGGCTCGGACGGACTGTCGTTCTCCGAGCCCTGCAGAAAATCCACGGCGGGAGTGTCCTCGTGGTTGGGGGCTGTATTTTTCAAATTCTGCTGCACGGCATCGACCAGTTCTGCCGTGCCGGTGTCGACAACATCCAACTGCAATTTCTCAATGATGCGGTTAGCCTTGGATGCATCGTCTTGCAAAATGGCAATCTCAATGTGGTCGGGATCCATCTTGTCGCGGATGGGGCAAAACAGCAGACCATGCGCTTTTGCGGCGCGGGCAAAATCGTGCATACGGTCTTTGTCTACCGTGAAAAACTTCAGCGGTTTTTGCTCCTTCAAAAGGCGAATTAGATGTGTTTTGCCGTGGGTTTTCTGGCTGTCGTGCAATACGGCTTGGGCGAAAATAAAGAAGTTTTTCGCAGCGGTGCCGGAGATGCGCAGAGCAAACTCTGCGCCCTCCAGCGAGTAGCGGACGACTTGATCCGCAGGTTCAGAACCGTAATTCATCTGGCATCACCGTCCTTTTCTTTGGGCGAGGGCAAGCGGCTGAACGAGTCCACGCCGGGGATGAGGGCAAGACTGCGCCCGCAGTCCCAATTCATGTGGATTTGTCCGGCATCGTCGATACATTCCACCGTGCCCATAGAACCAGGCGGCACGGGGAAATCATCTTCCATGCAGCTGAGTTGCAGCCGAGTACCGGGCGGGCACTTGCGGCGAAGATGTTCGATGTAGTCTTTGTTGGGGTATTTCATGGGCATCTTCCCTTTCGTGATTATAGTGTCAAATCAATTTCGGGGCGGCGGTCACGCTCGTGTTCCTGTTCGCGCTGTCGCTGCGCGGCGCGGTCACGGCGGGCTTCGGTGAGGTGCTGCTGCACCTCGATTGAATGTTCTGCAATTTTTCGGCAGAGGCGTTCTTCTTGGCGAAGTTGCTTGATGGCTGTGCTGATTTGCTGGATGCGTGGACTATTCGGGTTTGTTTTATACAGCGATTTTCTTTCTGACGTGAGTTGGACAATTTCACCCAGCTTGGCTAGTCGGTAAGTTTCCAGCTGTGCCAGCGTGTCAATGTTGTTCTTAGATAGAAACTCCATCTGCCGAATTCGCTGATCCAACTTGTAAGCATCCTGCCGCACGGCATAGCTGGGGCGGCGAGGTTTGCGAGGAAGTGCGCCCAACTCGTACAGATAGCGGTAGTACAGCGCCCGCAGCCCAGTTAGTTTGCAGCGGGGCTTGCCGTTGTCGCGCAGACGAGCACGTTGGATTGTTGGTGGATTTTCCACATAAGGACGGTAGCTTCGTGGATACAGAATGCGCGTCTGGATTGCTTCGGGTGTGTACCGCTTGCCCAGCGTTTTGAATCGAACAAAGCGCTTTTTTCCGGGCGGACGCAGGACGGGGTACTTGCGCCCCATGCGGACTTCATACCCTTTGCGTTCCAGTGCGCTAAGAAACTGCCGCCATGTAAGGCTCTGCCCAATCGCAGCGTCCACATCCTGCCGAATAGCCGTGCGCCATGTGGGGTGACCGTTTTTCTCCGCCAACCACTCGGCGTAGGGCTTTGCCACATGATGGGAGGTTTCGGTGTCGATGACGGACAGCTTGTGGGTTCTGCAAAGTTCATCTGACACCGCGCGAATTTCCGTCACATAGCTTTTATAGTTGCTGCGATACTTTTTGCCATCCACGCAGCTGACCGAATTCCAGACAATATGCGAATGGATATGCCCGGTGTTCAGGTGCGTGCCGATGACATATTCATACCGCCCGCCCAGCACACGGTCTGTCAGTTCCTTTGCGATTTGGTGCGCAAGTTCCGGCGTCACTTCGCCGACGGCGAAGCTCTGCACAAGGTGATACCCCTGCACACCGCCCAGCTTATGCCAGCGTTCCTTGGTTTGGCGCATATCGGCAAAGGCGGTTTCCAGCGTGCAGGCATACGAGCTTTCAAAGCAGGATTGCTCCGTTTTGTCACGGTTGGCGGCATAGTCGAGGGCGTCCTGCAAGGATACCGCCGTGGTCTTTTCCTTGTTCATCACATACTTCACCGCCCGATCCAGACGGCGGACAGGGATCACGGATGTGTAAGCCATTTTTCATAGAGCCTCCTAGTAGTTTTCTTTTATCTCGCGCCAGACTTCCTTGGCGACGCGCGTCATCTCGTCCACGCTTTGCTGCCCGGCCATGCCGGTGCTGTTGGCGCGGTGTGCAAGCTGGTTCGCGTTATTGCAGAGTCCGGAAACTTTCCGAACAAGCTCCGCGTGGTGCGTGCAGGGGCGCGGATGGATTTCTTTGCCCAAGATTAGGGAGCGCAGGTATTCCTCGCGCGAAAATCCACTTATTTTGACCTGTTCACAAAGATGGCGGTACTCGCGCTCGTTCAGCCGCAACGGGATAACATGACCGCGTCTGCGCATATCGGGGGTTTGGGGATCACCCCAAAAGTGCGTTTGGATATCCAAACGCTATGCTTGCAAAACACGGCACCCCATCAAAACGGTTCATGAGGCAAGGTCGTCACCCTCAGAAACGGCTTTCTTCAAACCGTCCAGGGTCGTAACGATGCGGTTATATTTCTGCGCCAAACCGATCTGCGCGTTGGTGGTCGCGTCCTGGTTTCTGCTGCATACCACCAGCATCGGGCAGCGGAGCAGTTTATCTCGCACAATAGCGGCATATTCGCTGCGTTCGATGGGGTCCTCCAGCATCAAATACTGTCCGTCCTGCAATTTCGGGCAGATAGGCAGGTAGCCCAAAAGATACACCTCCCGGCAATAATTGCGGAGATGCTTGGCTGTTGCGCCTTCGCTGGCGCAGATAAAAGCCCAAGGTCGTTTCATAGCGGTAAATTCCTTTCTTAAAATAGAAAAGTATACTGAACTGATTCACTTTTACGAGTCTACATTTTTCAGTGAATCAGAACAGTATACTTTTGTCAGTTTAGGCCCCGGTGAGAGCCGTTTTCATTCGTTCGGTGCTGCGCTGGAAATAGGTGTCCGACATTTCAATGCCGACCGCCTCATAGCCTTCCATGGCAGCGGCCAGCACGGTGGTGCCAGCCCCGGCAAAGGGGTCGAGGATGCGCCCGCCCGGTTCGCAGATCTGCACGAGGTCGCGCATGAGCTGCAACGGCTTCTCCGTGACATGGATGCGGTTCTGCGCGTTGGGGTAACGATACACGCCCGGCAAGCACCCAACATTTCTGTCCACCGGCATCTTGCCGTTGGAGCCCCAGACTACATATTCCACTTGCTGGCGGAAACGGCCCTTTTGTGGCCGACTGGCAACCTTGTCCCAATCCACGATTCCGCGCCAGGTCCAGCCTGCCCATTGCAGGGCCAGGATCATGCTGGGCAGCTGCCGCCAATCGATAAAGACGCAGACCGGTGCGCCGGGCTTGGCAGCACGGCGGGCTTCTTGCAGCCACGAAGCCGTCCAGAACATCCAACTCAGCTGGTCCATCTGGTCAGAATCAAAGTCCGGCAGGGCGCGGTCTCCGCGCACGCTGCTGTACTTTTCACTGGTGGTACGGTTTTTGGTGTTCTGGTTGGCTCCGCCGCTGGCATAGGGCGGGTCGGTGATGATGGCATCAAAGCTGTGTGGTTCAAACTGCCGGACGATTTGCAAGGAGTCTCCGTGCAAAATTGCCCAGCGGTCGCCGCCGCAGTGTTCGGGCATCTCGAAGCTGGGCTTCAAAATGTTGAGCTTGTTCTGGGTGTTCGTCAAGGGCATCTTCCTTTCGTCTTATCGTTCAATATCTTTTGCTTTCGGCTTCTGCTGCGGGTACACATCCTGCCGGTTTTCGCCCAGTGCCAGGTAAATTTTGTCACTGTTCAGAATAAACAAATCAGGGGTCGGATTTCGCAACTCAGTGCCGGGCAGGATGATAGCCTCTCCGCAGCAATGCACACTTCCGCTGAGCGTACCGTAAACGTAGGCGCCCCCGGAAACTTCGGGCACCCCCTCGCTATTGAGTTCTTTTGTCAGCTTCGCGTTCCCGCAGATACGGGCCTTTCCTGACACATAACCTTCCAGTACGATGGCATAATCCTGCACGATCGCCTTTCCGCCAACCTCAGCATTGTTGCTGACCAGCGCTGTGCCGCGGGCAACGGCCTGGTCTTTCAGCACAGCATTGCCGGAGACCTGTGCGTTTTCACAGGCAATTGCATCATTGAAGATCCAGCAAGCATCCTCATGGGAGAGGTTATCTTCGCTTTCTACAAAGCCGCCCAAATCACCAGGCTCGACATCCTCGCCGATATATTCCAAGGCACGAATGCGGTGCCACTTCGGGTTGTTGGGGTGGGCAATGTCGGTAATCTCATATTTTTTCTGTTCCATAGCATCATCCCTCTCGACAAGATTTTCTTTGGTGACAATAGAAACGAATCCAACTTCGACATTCAGGTCCGCATCGGAACCAAAATGAAGATGCAGGGTGCCGTCCTCTACCTCGATTTCCTGCTCTGCAATGTCTCGGCCCCAATCGGATTGGTATTGCTGCTGGGTATAAGTGAGCAGCAGCTGCCGCTCGTCTGCATTCAGCGGTTCGTCAAGATAGACGTTCAAGCAACCATAGAGATGGCCGTTTTGCTCCTCTACGGTGGGTGTGGCGTACCTGACTTTGCTGCTTAGAGAGTCGATGAATGGATAGGCCGACATAAAATTAAAGCGGCCTTCTCGTGTTTCGGCATCAACGGCATCTTTGATTTCACTGGCGTAGCGTTTCAACCCATCACTGTCGATATGCTGGATGATCAGGTCGCTGAAGTCGGGGTCTATTCCCGGCTCAAGCCCTAAAAATTCAGCCGCAAGGGTTGAATAGATTTTCATGACCAGACGAGTATTCGGTGTTTTCGTACTGATCATCTAACATTGTCACGGCCGCGCTTGACGGGTTCTTTGGCGGGCATGCTTGGAGACAACTCAGTCTCCACATACTCGGAGATGACCTTGAGGGCAGCCTCATAGCTAAGGCTGGCCATAACGCGGCCCTGCATCACTTTGGCCTTATCTTCCTGGCCGTTCTCTTTCAGCAGCTGGTATGCACGGCCCATGATGGCGAAGATATTGCCGTCCTGACCAGCCAGCTGCATCTTGGGGCGGCCCGGTGCTTTTTCTTGCTCCGACATGTCCCGTTTCAGTTCAAAGCCGGTGGGCTGCCAGAAGTGGACGCACAGGCTACCATCGCCAACGGCGACCTCGCGCTGTTCGAAGCCTTCGCCCCAGCCATCGCTGTACTGGCCGGAAATGTAATCGCAAAGTTTGGCCTGTTCCTCGGCGGTTAGTTCGGCATTCGTGTCCACGCAAAGGGAGCCGACCAGTTCGCCGTTCACCTCGTCCACACCGGGAACCGCGCGGATGACCTTGCTGCGGAGAGAATCATCCTCGTGGTAATACTGCATCAGGTCGCCGTTGAAATCCTTCACATCCTCTTGGATGGCGTTGCGGATGATGTCCCGGTAGCCGGTCAGTTCCTCGCCGATGTAAGGGATACCCTCGGATTCCTTGTAGCTACTGCCAAGGTCCGTAGGGTCATTCGGGAAGAAATCTGCGGTCAAAGAAGAATAAAATTTAATCTGCATACACGTTACCTCGTTTTCCGCCGCACAGGTCATGGTCGATCTGTGCGGCATAGTAGTTTTCAATCGTCAAGGGCGCATTGTAAAGCGCCGCCAGTAAGTATTGCTTGATGTTTCGGATGCGGGGTGGGTTGTCCTTCAGGCAATCCAAGACGTACTGGATGTGTGGAGCTTCCAATTTTAGGAAGCGAGACCTCACCACCTCGGCAGGCATATCCTCGCCGGATAAGTGGATGGTTTTCCGTTTGGAGCAGATAACATCCACCATTAATTCCACCAACTCATCCAATCGCATCGTATCCATCGGGTTGTTTTGGGCCAAAATAGGATACTCTATATTTTCCAGCAGCCGGGCACGGCACTGTGCCCGCTGGTCTGCTGCGCTGATTTGATTCGATACGTTATTGTTCTTTTCGTTATTACTTTCTTTAGTATTTAATTGTGCGGGATTTTCCTGTGCAGGTTTTGCCGTATCCGGTTTTGCCTGTACAGGCTTTTCCGGTTCAGGTTTTTCCGGTGCAGGCTCATCCAGGACGGGCTTTTCCGGTTCAGGTTTCTGGGGCTGCTCAAACACGGTGTATTCCATACCGCGCACCTTGCCGCTTGTATCGCGGACGCGGCGGCGGACAATGTACCCGGCAGCTTCTAGTTCCCGCACCGTGGCGCAGATGCCGTCCACCCCCTCCTTGCAGATGGACGCCAGCCCGCGGGTGGTATAGTCCCAGCTGTCCGGCAGGGACAACATCAAAGATAAAAGGCCCTTCGCTTTGAGCGACAGGGCCTTGTTGTTTAAGTGATGATTGGACATGATCGTGTAATTGCCCGTCTTTTGGATACGAAACACAGCCATAAACGGCACCTCCTATATGCCCCGCGAGGGGGCGAACGATTATTTGCTTTCATAGTGATTTCTCTCTATCGACAGGCCGCCGCACGTTCTGCGGCGATCCTTGCCATCAGTTTGTTTTTTGCCATATCTGCATAATCTCCATTCACGATTTCCGGCGGCAGGTCCAGCACCTTGTAGCGCTCGGCGTACACTTTCTGGATGCACTGGCTGGCCATACGGCCGCGGGAGTCGTTATCCAGCCGCAGCTCTATGGTCGTCACTTCCGGGTGGCGGCGCAGAAATTCCTGCAACGCCAGTGGTTCTTTCTCGGTAGCAGAAATACCGCCGAGAGACAGTCTGTACTTGTCCGCTTTTCCACCACACAGCGTCATTTCCGCCATAGCATCGATGGCGGCTTCAAACACCGCCACTGTGTGGCTTTTTCCAGCCGGTGGGATGCAGAACCCGCAGCGTTTATCGCTGCCTGCTTGCTCGATTTTGAACGTCTTACCGTAGTCATAGATGCCACGCAAGGCGGCATACTGCGGCACACCCTGCTCATCCCGCCCCAGGAACACACAGTTGTGGTAGCCTGCGCTCTCATACAGAATCTTCTGCTCAATGCAATACTGGATGACCGGCAGCGAAACGCCGCGCCCCAGCAGATACCGGGTCACGCGGCTGTTGTCTGCGGCTTTCGGCGGCAGTTTGAACGGCAGGCGCTTTCTTTCTACATCCTCATGTGCTACAGGGATGTAGGTCGGGTTTTCTGCACACAGCATCTGCACGGCTTCTACAAAACTGACGTTTTCAACGTAAATCAGGTATTTGAGTGCAGACCTTCCACCGATGTTGCGGCTTTTCCAATGCCAGACGCTGGATTCTCCGTTGATCTTGAAGCTGTCATGCGCCACCAACTGATATTCGCCGCGGGCACTGCTTTTCTCCAGCGCACCGGGGCGGTAACGGCGCAAAAACTCAATGGCCGTCATCTTTTTGGCGACCGCAATCTGTTCTTTGCTGACCTTCGGCAATTACTCGATGCAGGCCGTGAACTCGCTCATCGACTCGATGGTCTCCCACGGGAACGCTTCGCGGCCGAAGTGCCCGCCGGTGGCCGTGCGGGCGTAGATGGGATTCAGCAGGTTCAGCTGTTTGATGATGCCTGCCGGGGTCAGATCAAAGGACAACCGCACAGCCATGGCGAGACAGTCATCTTCGCACACTTTGCAGGTGCCAAAAGTGTCCACGGACACCATGACCGGCTCGGCCTGGCCGATGGCATACGCCAGCGTGACCTGACAGCGCTGGGCGATGCGGGCCGCCACAAGGTTTTTGGCGATAAAACGCGCCATGTAAGCGCCGCTGCGGTCCACCTTGCTGGGGTCTTTGCCGCTGAACGCGCCACCCCCGTGGGGCACAAACGGGCCGTAGGTATCCACCATGAGCTTGCGCCCGGTCAGGCCGGTATCGGCATCCGGGCCGCCTTGGATAAAGCGGCCGCTGGGGTTTAGCAGCAGTTCCACGTTGTCCGCAGGCATGCCCTTGAACGCCAGCGGAAACAGTTTTTCTCGCAGCATGTCCCGCAGATCTTCCAAGCAGGTTTCGGGGCTGTGCTGCACAGACACTACCACCTTGGTGATACGAGCGGGAATGTCGCCCACATACTCCATGGTGACCTGGACTTTGCCGTCCGGCCCGATGTCGGGGAACGCATCCGTCAGGCGTAGGACTTCCAGCAGCGCGGCAAGGCGCTGGGCGGCCACCACCGGCATGGGCATGTATTCGGGCGTTTCATCGCAGGCGTAGCCCACCATAACGCCCTGATCACCAGCACCGAGGGTGTCATCGTCCTCATCTTCTTCCAGTTCCGGTTCAACCGCCCTGGCAATGTCGGGACTTTGCTCATGGATAAAGCTGTCGATCTGGTATTCCTTGGGGTCATAACCGACTTCCCGCAGGGTATCGCGGGCAATGTTGAACACATCCGGCATGGCAGTGGTGGTGATTTCACCCGCCACAATGATGTGCCCACGGGTCGCCATGACTTCGCAGGCCACCCGGCTGGCGGGGTCATATCGCAGACATTCATCAAGGACGGTGTCGGCGATAAGGTCGCACAGCTTGTCCGGGTGGCCGCGCAGGACGGCTTCGGCGGTGTAAAAGCGCGGAGTCATATCTCTATTTTCAGTGTCAAAGGCAGTTTTCATGCTTCTTCTCCTTGTTTTGTTCAGATTGGGTTGGCTCGAATTTGTCGAGCGTTTTTTCCATCATGGCATCGTATTCTTCCGGCGTGACATGGTCCACGCAGAGGGTGTTGCCAATCATAAAGAATACCTGTGGGTCGTGGTATAGTTCCTCGTAGTGCTTGATCTGCTGGGGCGTAAGGTCGGCAAAATCTTCCCGACTTAGGCCGCAGATGAAGAATGTGCCGTGGATGACATCGTAGTCGCCCAGCATGCGGTTCAGCGGCAGGCCCAGGGCGATGCCGTCATCGTTGCAGACGATGCAGGCCCGGTCCCGCCAGGGGTAAACGGCCTCAATCGTGCCGCCCACGATCTTTTGTTCAGCCTGTAGGGTATGCTCGATGTCGGCTTCGCGGGGGTACTTGCCCGGCTCAACGATCAGGACTTTCATTCTTCATTTTCCTCGTCTTGGGTATCCTCGTCCAAATCGACAAGGATACCGGGGTCACGGCGCTTGATCATCACGAAAACAATACCGGCTGCGGAGGCCAATGCCGTGATGACAATTGCCAGCAGCGGGAAGCCATCCTGTGTTTTGGGGATCGTGGGTGTGGGCGCAGGCATAGGCACCGGAGTCGGCTGGGGTGTGGATTTGAGCGTTTCTGGAGTAGGATTCGGCGTGGGGCCAGGTGTCGGGGTAGTCGAAGGTGTGGGCTTGGCTTTGTCTACCATTGTGATAAGGCGTTTATCTGCGCGCGTCCATTCGTCGTCAGATTTTTCGCGTACATACAACAAAATGCCATCATCTTCAGACACAACCTTGAACTGCACGGAGCTGGTGATTTCAAAGCCATCAGGCGCGGCATCTTCGGCCAGGGTGTAGACGTTCTCGTTTTCTTCATCCGACAATTTAATGGTCTCGTCAGAAATCGGAACACGGTGGGTTTTGTAATCTGTCACCCAGGTGTCGATAATCGTGCCATCCTCGGCACGGATAGTCAGGGTGGCACCGGGCAGCAGATTGCCGCTGACATCGGTCTTGTCAATGTCAAGCGCCGGGGCATCCTGCATAACCACAGTGTCATCGTCCGGTTTTTCCCAGGTGTCGCCGGATTTTACAAACACATCATTGGTCTGCTCGCTGCCAGTCTGCACCAGCTTAAACGTAATGCTTTCGGCTTCGGCATAGGTGTCCGGGGCGCGGCGCTCGGTCAGGGTGTATTCTTTTTCAAGTTCCAGCCCGCGCACAGTGTGGGGCGTTTTGGCGGAAGTCCAGCCTGCCACCACGTTGCCCTCGGCATCCGTAATTTCCAGCCGGGCACCGGGCAGTTCCTGTCCGTTGGTGATGTCTTGTTTGGAAATATCCACGGTAGTGCGCAGGTTCGTGACGGTAGCATCAACAATCTGCCAGGCAACTTGCTGACCCTCGTAGATGAAAGTAACGTCAATGGGCGTGTCGTCCAGCAAATAGCCTGCCGGAGCCGTAATCTCTACGATCTGGTAGCGACCGCTGTTCTCGCGGTTGGTGCTGCGCGGCCCTGCCGGGTCAAGGTAGTATTCACCGCGAATCGGCACATCCACATCAAACCAGGTGAAGCCGTTTTCATCGGTGGGGGTGCTGGTGGCCAGCTTGGTCCCTGCATCCACCAGTTTCGTGCCGTCTGCCGTGTAGATGTCATCCACTGTGTACAGTTCATACACAGCACTCGGCAGATAAACCAGCGCTTCACGGTCTTTTTTATAAACACCAACGCCAATCTTTCCAACCTTGTCGCCGGGCTTTTCGGGCACAGGCAGTACACGGGCGTTCTCGAACACAAGGATCTGCACATCCTTATGGGCATCCGAAGCATCCTTGACGTTGACAATGCTGTAGGAACAGTCCTTGTCGCCGTCCTGCTCGTGGCTGACGATTGTTTTTGCCAATACGATGTCATTTTTCTGGTTATCCCAGTCAAATTCTACCGTGTAGCTCTGCTGGGTCAGCACAAAGCCATACGGGGCCTGTACTTCGGTAATGGTGTACTTGCCCAGGGGCAAGGTTACGGTGACTTCGCCCTTGGTGCCGTCATGGCTGACCGTAAGGAAGTCGTACGTTGCGGGTGTTCTGGCGGGGCTGAATTTCACCTCATCCACCTGACCATCTTCGCCGGTGGTGACGGTCGCCACAAGGTCGCCGTTCTTGTACCAGCAAGTGCCCTGACGGTCCGGCGTGGCAACGTCGCCGTCCGCGTGGATCTCGTACACCGCGCCTGCAAGGGTGTCCTGGGTGTAGATGAACTGGCCGTTTTGGTAGTCGGTCAGGACACTGCCCAGCTTGCGGATCGTGAGCTGGCCGAGAGTTTCCTTATTGCAGTATTTTTCGGTGACAATGTACTCGTCCATGTCATCCATAGCGTTGCCGACCACTTGCCAGACACGGTCGCTCTTGATTTCAAACTCCACCGAGTAGGCGGGATCGTTATAGTAGCCCTCCGGCCCCTGCAATTCCTCGATGAGATAGCGGCCCAGGGGTAGCTTTTCGGGCGTTTTCATAAGACCGTCTGCATCCGTGTAGAACACATCCGTTTTCTTGGTGGCGCTGCCGCTGGCAGGGTCGATCATGGAAAGCCTTGTTTTGTTACCGTTCTCGTCCAACTTGTACAGCGCAAAGGCTGTATTGGCGATCTTGACAGCCTTGCCGGTTTCGAGGTCGGTTTTGATGAGCTGCAAATAACCTTCAAGTTCCTCATCCAGAATATTAAAGGTCATGTAGTTGTTGGTGGCGGTGGTGACGCTGCCTGCGGGAACCGTAAAGCGACTCTGCGGGCTGCTGGCATCCACCGTCACAATGAACGGGTCACACTGGAACACATCCTTGGGAATCGTGGTCTCGACCACAAGGTATTGCCCATAGGGTAGGCCCTCCACGCGGAAGATGCCCTCATCATTGGTGAACATTTCTCCCAGCCTGTATTCTGCATCCTGATCCGTGGGGACCCAGCCGTTACCTTTGCCGTTGGCATAGTCACCATCTGCGGTCAGGGTCTTGTTGTAGGCGCTGACCGTATCAGTGTCACTCTCGAACATATTGGCGATGGCCTGGCCCTCGCGGGTGAAATCGTACTTGGGGGTGGTGTTATCGTAGTTGTCCTTGCGGTAGGCGGCCAGGATGCTGGCAGCATCGTAGCTGCCGTCCGGATTCCGCTTGAACTGGACCGCCTTGCTCAGCTTGGAGATGCGGTAAACCGTAAAGCCCGCGCCCTCCAGCTTCAGCGCAGGGGCGGGCTGGCCGGTGGTGGACACCAGCTTGTTCAGGGAAAAGCCGGATTTCAGCACTTCATCCTGACTTTCCTGTTCAGTCTGGATGTAATAACTGGACTCGTCCACATAGGTCAGCGTTTTGTAGTGGTTGACTTCATCGCAAAGGTAGCCTTTGGCGTAAGAAAGGTAGTAACCATCCCAGGCTTTACTGCCGTCCAGTCGGCGGCTTTCGGCTACAGCAGAATATTGATTTTTATAGATGTAGTCACTGTATTCGCCGTTTTGGGCAGCAAGGTCAGCGTACTGGCCGGTGCGCTCCAGCTTTTTATTAAGGAGCGGATATTTGCCGGTGGTGTACAGTTTGCCGTTGCCATCAATGGGCAGCACCAGCCAGGTGGCACGCTCGACCAGGTAGTAGCGGCCCATGTAAAGGTTCGCAAATGCAAGTTTGCCGTCCTTGATCTGGGCGGAAGCAACCAAGCGGTCTTTCTGGAGAATTGGCAAGTAATCCATATCCCAGCCGCCATTGGTGAGGACAGTGGTGTGCCAAATGGGCTGGCCGTTGGCATCCGTGATTTTGCTGTAGTCCACGATGCCAGAAACACCATCCGGGTGTTCGATGTTCTCGGCGGCGTACAGGTCGTACACAGCGCCTTCGAGCGTGGTATCGCCGTTGCTGCCTGCCGTCAGGTACCGGGCGGCATCCAAATCGACCTTGTCCAGCACAATGCTGCCAAGGACACGGTCGTTCTGGAGCTTGTCGGAATCAGCATGCATGGTGTAGGAATCTTCGTTGTTGGCGATGCCGGTGGGATCGGTGACATAGGTTTTGTCTGCGGTGCGATCGCCGAAACTGATAGTAACGATGCCCTCCCCGGTATCGATGAGGGTGCCGCCGACATCGGCTGTGCCAATGTCGGCGTTGTAATCGGCATTACCCAACTGGATGGTCTTGCCGTCTAATGCCTTGGTAATTTCAAGGGCATAGGCCCGCTTACCGAGAACAGAACCAGCTGTGCCGGGTGCGGTCACATCCGTCCAGTCACCGTAGTACCCGTTGGGAGCGCATTTTTCAACGATAACAAAACAGCCTTCGTTGCGCTGGGTAAAGTACACATTGTCGGAGCCATTTGCATAGTCACTGTGGTTGATGACCTTATAGGTGCCATCTGCCTGACGCTCGACTTTGTACTGGTTATACCCGCCCGTGGGGATGTAGCGTTGCAGAACCGTGTCCCACTCGTAAATGGCAAATTCTGCGTCTCCGCGAATCCGCTGTTTGGTCTCGCTGTCGATTTTGTCGATGGTGATTTTCACTGACCACTCGTCATTTTCCATCTTGTAGTCGTTGGAGCTGTTGGCGGGAACCGTGATGGTCTGGTGGCTGCCCAGCGCGCCGGGCGTGGTGTCAAAGCCGTGCGGGATGGTGATTTCGTCATACGAGAATGTGATATTTGCCAGCTGGGAACGGGCGGCATTGATGGCGTTATTGACCATATTCTGCGCTTCGTTTTTCAGCTGGTTGATAGCCGCATTTTTGGCTGCTTCTGCGGCGGCGTTGGCTTCGGCCTGGCTGGTGTAGGGGCCTTCCTGACCGCTGAGCGTACTGGTGCTGGTCTTGGTGACCTCGTAGTGGATGGTCCATTTTGCCGAGCCATCTCCGCCGGTCTGATGGTAGCTGTCGTCCTGGGTGTGACCGCTGGTGGTAATGGTCTGTGCCCCGGCAGGACTCATCTGCCAGCTGCCGCCGTCTACGCTGCCGCTGGTCTGGCTAGGCGTTACGGTGATGACCGCGCCGTCCACCTTTTCCTTGGTCTCCAGCTGGTACTTGTCGGTGTTCACGGTGTAGGACAGATCCAGGCTGCCGCTGGCTGTCTGGGGCGGGGCGCTCCACTGGGCCGAGAAATACTTCGGCTCCGGGGCCTCCGGGATGTCGGGGCCTTCCACCTCGCCGGTGATTTCCTCGCCGACCAACGCGATGACCTGCCACGCATAGCCTGCGGGCGGGTTATAGATGTAGGTGTAGTAGCCGTTGTTGGCAGCCTGTGTGGAAACACCGCTGGCGATTTCTTCGGCGGCTGCAACGTAGGTCTTTGCAGCATAGCTGTCGGGGTAGTTCTCAATAATCCACTGCTGGGTGTCATCGTAGATCTCGCTGATGAGGTCGGGCTGCTCGCCGTCCGCGCTCATAACGACAGGTTTGCTCTCCAGCATGTCCAGGCTCAGCTGGCCGAGACCGCCCCAAATGTTGACCTGGTTGGCGTAGTGGTTGCCGGGGGTATACTGGCCGGGTTCAAGGCGGGATACATGGGAAAAATTGTAGGTCGGGCATCCGTTGGGCTGGCCGTTCAGTCCGTGGCTGCAACAGTACGCCTCGATACCGTTGAACCACACCAGCCAGGTGCCGCCCTCTTTGGCGATGCTGGTGATCTTGCCGGTAGTAAACGGTGGGTTCGGGGCAGAAGCGTAGGTGGCAATGCCTGCATCTACGTCCGCGTACAGCTGGGCGGGTGCGGCATCTTCCTGAATCTGCACATGAACAGATTTGGTCAGGCTGCTGCCATCCGGGACTGTGTAGACAAACTGGGCAGTAAAGTCGGTGGTGGCTTTTACATAGAAGCCGGTTGCCGCCGCAGATTGCTCCGTGTATGTCTGATGCAGGATACTGCCCTGTTCGGATTCATCTGCGGGGATAAGGGTGGAATCTGTAGAGGTGTAGCTCAACAGTTCAACGTCATCCGGCAGGATGATTTCCGAGGTTGCGCCATTTTCCGGGTATTCGGTCTGCACCAGCAGCGGAACTACGGCATAATCGGTGCTATCTGCCTTGCCCGCGACAGCAGTGGCTTCATCTCCTTGAAGCGCATCTGCGTCCAGGTGGGCATCTTCGCCATCGTATAGGTCAGTGGTCCAGGCCGAAATGCTGATTTTCGTCTCACCGGTGGCCACGGGCAGGCCCATGCTGCCCAGGTAGCTGCCGGTGGATGCATCCGGCAAATCTGCATAGAGATTCTCGGTGATCTGTACAAGGTCCGGGGCGATTTCGGCAGTTTCTTCTGTCTCGGCACTGTCGTTGGCTGCCGTTTCCGGCGTAGCAGGGCTTTCCTCGGCAAAGGCAGGCAGTGCTGTGCCGAGATTCGTCAGCGCCAACCCGCCAGCCAGCAGAAATGCCAGGCTGCGTTTTAGTTTGTGTTTCATTTTCATACTGTTCTCCTTTTTTGCAAAAAGAAAAGCCCGCTGCGGGGTGCAGCGGGCGGGGTTACCGTTCCAGAGAGTGTTTCGTGGGGTTGTGAACGGCTTTGGCCTTATAGGCTTTACGGTATTTTTCATCCGCATCATAAAATTGCTGAGGAGAGATTCCCGCATCCTTGCAGCCTTGCATGACAACAGCATTGTAGCGGCTGCTGACCGGAAGCAGTTGGTCGCGATACGGCGCGTTCATGGTGTAGACCATAATTTCATGCGGTGTGTTGTTCGCATCCGTGACCATCATGGTTTCCTTGTCATAAAACATCGGATATCCTTCGTAGCAGTTAAGTTGAGATTCATCGTGGTCGGTAATCGACCAAATCAGGCCTTCTACCGTGGAACCCTCTTTGGGCAGAATCGTCAGGTAGCCGCGTCGAAAGGCAAGTTCGTAACCATCCAGCTTGGCAGTGCCTACCACGGTCGCTTCGGGGCAACGGTAGGACATCTGGCCGAAGTTCAGGTTCGAGCCATAGGCAAAATATTCTTTTCTGGGCATTGGTTCTCCTTATCTGGCCTCATCTGTGTGAGACCTGGGTTGGTTGCTGGGATAAAGGCTTTTGTCGTGCCGCCAAGCTTTATCTCCGGGCAGGTTCTTCAGCAGGTGCGCCCGTACATTCTTGTATTCGGGGCCGATAAGCCCAAGGCGCAGCAGAAAGGTGCGGAAGGTAAACGCCGGGTTATCTCCGATGGGCGTTTTCCGAAACTGCGTATATTTCTGATTAATGCCCTGTGCCGAGATAGCCAGCGCCAGGATTATGTTGGCTTTTACCTCACCTGCGTGGAGTGTGGAGTTGAACAGCCGCCATTCCACTGTGCCGTGGTAAAACACAGAATGGAGATTCAGTGCGTGGTAACGGCTTTGATCGTAATGGTCGTGACTCCCGTCCCGACCTCGATACCAGCGCCTTTTCAGCGCTTCCATTGTGGCATCTGACGGCAAACTGCGGATCGCAGCAAGGATGGGTTCTTCCACCTTTTGGCAGTAGCGGTTTACTCGGTTTTCGTTGACCTGGAGCGCGGAAAACAGGATATCTTCTTTGGCGTACATGATGGAAAGCACATTTTTCAGGCTTTGCGGGGTATGCTTACTGGCATCCACATGGACGTGCATCCCGCAACTGGTATTGACCATCCCGCCCGCATGCCGCAGAACACGAACAACTTCTTGCAGCTTGCCCATCTCGCTGTATTCCAGCTTCGGTGAATTAAGCTCGACTTTGTAGTAGTATTCCTCGACAATGTCCAATGCTCTATGACTGCGAACCTCCGGGTCGATGCTGCCATCGTAGACGATTTTCCATTCTTTGCCGTCTGGGTCCATGACGTGGTAGGCATCGTAACCGCCGTGATGGCTAAAGCTGGTTTGAAAATGTTCAGCCAGCACCTGTGCGGCGCGCTGTCGGGTCAGCCCGGTCATCTCAATTTCGCAACCAAAATACTGGTCCTTGAAATCAAGGGGCACATGGCTCACCCCGCAGTTCTGCATCCATAGCAGCAATGCGCCGCCCAATGGCTTCGATGACGTTAACCGTGACACCGTTCCCAGCCTCTTTATAGGCTTGGTTGTCACTCTGGATGGCCAGTACCGCATCGATGCGGTCATCTGCCCAGCCCTGCAACCGCAGGCATTCGCGCGGAGTCAGGCGGCGGATGCGGCCCCCGCACAAAACGCCGGGACGTACTTCGATCGTTCCCTGGCGGCAGCTGGTGGTCAGCGTATGGGCAATCTGCTTGCCCACGCGGCCGCGCCGGGAATTGACCGTGGCATAGCCCAGGTCGATGCTGTCTCCGATGCCTGCCATCTGGTAGCCGGTGCGGGTGGCGTTTTTGATGGGCATCTCATACAGCCCGGTCTTACCACCGAAGCCGCCCGGATTGGCAGCAAGGGTGCGGCTCAGCCCTTCGGAGGAGTAGACGCGCTCACCTTGGTGACCGCCGCATTTTTGTATAAGAGTTGTTCCTGCTGCTTCGGTGAAAGGAAATACCTTTCCTCGACATCTGGCATCAAGATATCCGATAATGTACAGCCGATTCCGGGATTGCGGGACTGCAAAATCTTTGCTGTTGAGACATTGCCATTCCACACCATACCCCAATCTGTCCAGTGTATCGAGGACCGTTGCAAACGTCCGGCCGCCGTCATGAGACAGCAGGCCGGGTACGTTTTCAAACAGCAGATACGCAGGGTGCCGGGCTTCAGCCAGGCGGGCAAGCTCAAAGAAGAGAGTGCCTCTTGGATCTCCGAATCCTTTGCGTGAACCGGCAATGCTGAAAGTCTGGCATGGAAATCCGCCGCAGAGCAGCTGGAAGTCGGGCATAGTGCTGGGGTCAGCTTTTCGAGCATCTTCAATGAACCACTCTCCCTCTGTGTCAAATAAGGCGCGGTAGCTGCGGTCGGCGTACTTGTCGATCTCGCAGTGTCCAACGCAGACAAAATCACCGGCAAGGGTCAGCCCCTCTCGGAAACCGCCGATCCCGGCAAACATATCGATGAATTGAATCAAGGATACAACGAAAAAAGGGGCAGCCCACTATAGGCTACCCCTTGGGTTAAATGTGTAATTTTCAGTATTGAGCATCTACCTCCTGCTGGTCAGTGGCATCTTCGCTTTCTTCAGCTTCTTCGGAGTCGGGTCCCTCGGTATCTTCTGCGGATTCTTCCTCGTAAGATTTGTCCTGCTCGGTGTCATCCTCGGCCTGTTCGGCTTCGCTCTCATCCAGGGTATCTTCATCCGTGGTCAGGTTATCCTCGTCTGCGGGGTCATCCGTTTCGGTTTCTTCCGCAGCCTGTTCCACTTCCGGGTTTTCCGTTGCGGCGGCAGCTTCTGCGGCCTCGAATTCCTCGTCCGCTTCGTCCAGTTCGGCTTCGATCAGGCCGATGACGAATTCTTTCTGGCTCAGTCTGCGGTGGTGGATCTCCTCGTAGCGGGCAAGGTACTCCTTGACGCGCTGGAAAAGTTCCTCGGATACCTGAAATGCTAAAGTGCGTGTTGCCATGTTGGTTTCTCCTTTTTCAAAAAAGTTGGTTACGGCTTGCGCGATAAACTGCGATGTGGTGATGCCTTGCTTTTCCAGTTCCTCGCGGATTTTCTGGTGCAGGTCATCCGGGATGTTTACGGTCAATTTGCTCATAGGAACGCCCCTTTCTTTGTTTGCAAGGCAATCATATCACAAAGGCCGGGGCATAGCCATTCACAAGAACCAACGATAATTCATCCGATTTTCTCGCAAAAGCAACCAGAACCAACAAAATCTTACTGCATGGGAATCACCCCCTCTAAAGTGACGATAGGAAGTCTAAGGCGGCAGGCGGAACAGGCTTAGTGGGCTGCTCGCGGGGAACAGTCGTAAGGTCAAGCTGCTGCAATTCTTCTTGCATGACCTTGCGGATGATCTTCTCCAGCCTGTCATCCTGTTCGGTGGCAAGGATGGCCTGCACAAGAAATGCTTTGCGCTGGCCGGATGGAATCTGCTCCAGAATGGCCCACGCCTGCCGCTGCTGCGGGTCATTCAGGTTGGGGCGGAAAACGTACTGGGGTTGTTTCACGCCTCGCTCTGACGGCGCGACACAGCGGCCAACGCGCGCTCGAACCCGACCGCGTTCACCTTGTCGTCCAGCAGGAAAATTGTCTTACAAAGGCCGTCTTTGGGGCTAAGGTGGCGGCTCACCACGGATGCGCCGCCGCCCAGCAGCACGGCGGGGATCGCGTGCAGGTCAAATCCAGCTTCCATCGTGGCGGACAGCAGGTGTTCCGTGTACGTGCGGCCTTGACTGTTCACAATATCCCGCACTGTTTCACTGACCGTGCAGGGCTGGCCTGCCAGCATGTTCTCAATTTGGGCATCCGTGAGGGACAGCCCAGTTTCGCGGCGAACCTGTTCCCGGATGTCATCCACACAGCGGATCATGCCAAGTTCAAGGCTGTGAGCGGTATCGGCAACCGGGATGGCGTTGTCGATCCGCATTAGGTCCACCGTCCAGCCGCCAAGGTCCATGAGGAGCATGGATGGCTCGTCCTGTAGCAGCCCGGTTTCAGTCATAAGGGCTGCATAGCCTTGAGGGAAGATGGTAACTTCTTCGATGGTGACGCTGTACTCCACACCCTCGAATCTATAATGTACAGGCTGGCGGGTGCGGAACAGGTAGTCTCTGAATTTCGGCTTGTCGCGCCCAAAGCTGGTCAAGGGCAGGCCCGCCGCAATCCGCACCGAACATTCGGGCGGTAGGCCGCGCTGCTGAATTTCCTTTGCGATGGCCGCCAGCGTCAGCAAGTAATAGTTGTCGTTCACGGTCTTGTCGCGCTGGATAGGCTGCCGCCCGGTACCACAAACAAAAAAGCACCCGGCAAGTTCTAAAAGACCTTGCCGGGTGTAGGGTTCGTGTTCTCCGTAGCTTGTAAGCCCTGCCGGGAACGAGCAGTGTGCTGTCTTGATGGCGTAGTAACCGTGGTCGATGCCGATAATGATGCTCATGAGAATTCCTCGCTTTCTTAAATTGGTGTAAAATGGAAAACTTGAAAACAAACTGAAAACTGTCGGGGAAAACAAAAAATCCCCGCAGCCAACGGGAAATTGGCTGCGGGGAAATTGAAAACATTCTGAAAACAGCGGAAAAAAGTTGGAATTTCTGCTGAAAAACTGCAAAACTGGGCAGCAGGGGAGGGAAAAACTGCCCCAAACCGCCCAACAAAAAAGTCCAACCGCCTTAAAACGGTTGGACATCTCTATAAAACGCACTTTGAAAATCGGTCATCGACTTTGCTGATTTTGTGCGATACAACAAAGAAAAGAGCCTGTGACATCTTTTATGTCACAGGCTCTTGGTGCGCCGGAAGGGACTCGAACCCCCGACCTTCTGATTCGTAGTCAGACACTCTATCCAGCTGAGCTACCGGCGCGGAACGTTTATTATAATACCATCCGTCCTCCGAAATGTCAAGTGTTTTTTCAAAAAAGTTTTGTTTAAAAAGTTGTACTCTTATGTCACCAACAAAAACCGAGTTGGTTCACACAAGAAGAAGACCATTGTTGGTTGTCACAACAGGCTTTTCCAGCTTTTTGCAAAGTCTCTGCACAGTAGTGGTCAAATGGTGGTCAATCACAAACTACCGCATAAAGAAATAATCATAGGCATACTTCTAATATATTGTAGTGTTGCATTCAAAGCCAAGTTGAACTTTTGGAAATCTTCCAGTTTTCCCCCACCAGAATTTTAACAAAGCCCGCCGCACCCTGCTGGGGGAGCAGGACGCGGCGGGCTTTGCGATATAGAACGTATGGAGAGAATGGCAGAAATTACTTTTCGGCTTCACCGCTGAGGATGAAGTCGAAGATGCGGACTTTGTCCTCATCTTTCTCGACGCGCAGACGCAGGCTGCGGATGTAACCATCGGAGAAAGCACCGGCCACGGTCATGTACTGGGCCAGACGGGACTTCAGGTTGATGCAGTCGCCCTCGTCAGAGATCAGTTCCACGTTGCCGGTACACTGATTGATGACGGCGAACAGCCCATCAATGTTGGAGATGTTTTCCAAAGTCATAGCGTATAACCTCCTGAATCAGCAGTCAAAAGTTCGAGGGTACACCCAGATAATTGCACAGTTCTTCAATGCAGGCCTGCTTGTCCGCGCCGGTGACGGTCTGGTTGAACAGGAACTTGAAGATCACGTCCATCTGGGCCACCAGCATCCGCATGCCGGGCACGGTGTTCAGCCCGGCAGCGCGGGCGGCGGTGATGGTCTCGGACAGAGGCGGGTTGATGACGCAGTCAAAGACGGTGGCCGTCTTGGGCATGCGGTCGATGAAGCCCAGGTAGTCGTGCTTTTTGTCAAAGCCTTTCATGCCCAGCGGGGTCAGGTTGGCGAACAGTTCGCAGCTTTCGGCGGCCTTATCCAGGGCAGCCGCATCGGTGCCGATGACCTCCGCCGTGGCGGCAGTATGCTCGTTGACCAGCCGCGCGATCTTTTCGGCCTTTTCCGGGGTGCGGTTGGCGATGTACAGCTTTTTCACGCCGCTCTGGGCCAGCTCAAAGGCAGTCACGCCGCTGATGCCGCCTGCGCCGTAGAGCAGGGCGTTGATGCCGTTCAGCTTGGCACCGCCCTCCTCCATGGCCTTGACAGCACCCTTGCCGTCCATGCCGGAGCCGTGGCTGCCGTTCTCGTCCAGGCGGATGGCGTTGACCGAGTGGAACAGCTTGGAGGTCTCGTCCACATCGTCCAGCAGATCCACAAAGTCGCCCTTATGGGGCATCGTGGGGCAGAGGTAGTGGATGCCCATCAGGCGGCAGGCTTCCAGCAGCTGGGGCAGTTCGCCTTTCTTGATCTCGCAGGGCAGCATGATGGCGTTCATGTTCAGCCGCTCAAACAGTTTGTTGTAGCAGCGGGGCGCATTGGTTTTGCTGATTGGGTCGCCCACGTTCAGCACCAGTTCGGTGTCCAGATTCAGCTTGATATTTTCCAGTTTCATAGCGGGTCACTCCTTTTTGCCGCCCAGGTAGACGCTGGTCAGCACATCGCCCTTCAGGAAGTCGTCGCCGGTACCGGCCACGACGATCTTGCCGGTGTTCATCAGGTAGGCACGGTCGCTGATCTTCAAAGCCTGCTTGGCGTTCTGTTCCACCAACAGGACGGTGATGCCCATCTCGTTGACTTTCTTGATGACCTGGAAAACCTCGGCGATGACCAGCGGGGCCAGGCCCATGGAGGGTTCGTCCAGCATCAGCAGTTCGGGGTCAGACATGATGGCACGGCCTACAGCAAGCATCTGCTGCTCGCCGCCGGAGAGGGTGCCGCCCAGCTGGTTACGGCGCTCGTACAAGCGGGGGAATACCTTGTAGACCATGTCCAGCAGTTCCTTGTCCCGCTCCGGCGGGCGCTTGCGGAAGAAAGTGCCAATCTCCAGGTTTTTCTCGACAGACAGTTCAATAAAGATCTTGCGGCCCTCGGGCACCAGAGAAATGCCCATGGGTACGATCTCGTGGCTCTTTTTGCCAACCAGTTCCTGGCCTTTGTACAGGATGCTGCCCTCATCGATATGAACCATGCCCAGGATGGATTTCATCAGGGTGGACTTGCCGGCACCGTTGGCACCCAGCAGCGAGACAATCTCGCCCTTATTGATCTCGATATCGATGCTTTTCAGGGCTTTGATGTTGCCGTAGGAAGAAGACAGGTTGGTGATCTTCATGATATTCTCAGCCATTATTCATCATCGCTCCTTCCCAAGTAGGCTTCAATAACATCGTTGTTGCTTTGGATCTCCTCGGCCGTGCCGCAGGCAATGGGGCGGCCGAAGTTGATGACGGTAATATTCTCGGAAATGCCCATGACCAGTTCCATATCATGCTCGACCAGCAGAACGGCCAGATGGTAGGTGTCACGGATCTTGCGGATGGTGTTGACCAGCTCTTTCTTCTCCTGCGAGTTCATGCCGGCGGCAGGCTCATCGAGGAGTAGCAGCTTGGGGGAAGTGGCCAGCGCGCGGCCGATCTCCAGCAGGCGCTGGTGGCCGTAGGGGATGTTGCGGGCTTCCAGGTCCTTGACATCCTCAAGACCCAGGAAGCGCAGGATCTCCAGTGCCTTTTCGCGGCACTCGGCTTCTTCCTGCATGCACTTGCGGTAGTTGAAAATGACGTTGAACATGCCGGTCTTGGTCTTGCAGTGGAAGCCGGTCATCACGTTTTCCAGCACAGTAGCGGATTTGAACAGGCGGATGTTCTGGAAAGTACGGGCAACGCCCTTTTCCACGATCTGGTGCGGTTTCTTGCCGCAGATGCTCTCACCATTGAAAACCACATCGCCGCTGGTGACCTGGTAGGCACCGGTAATCATGTTGAACACGGTGGTCTTACCGGCACCGTTGGGGCCGATCAGGGCGCAGATCTGGTTTTCCTCCACTTTCAGGTTCACGCCGTCAACAGCCGTCAGGCCGCCGAACTTTTTGGTTACGTCTTTCAGTTCCAGGATCGCCATTCTGCTCACCCCTCTTTCTGTCCAGCCGCTTGGGGCTGTTTCTTACTATGGCTGTCGATAAAACGCTTGATGTAGGGATACAGGCCGCCGGGGAAGCGCAGGATGACTACCAGCAGGATCAGGCCGTAGACGACCAGCCGCCAGTCACCCAGGAAGCGCAAAGCTTCGGGCAGGACCTGCATGATGATGCCGCCCAGCACAGGGCCGATGACGGTGCCGAAGCCGCCAACGATGGCGGTCCACAGGATAACACTGGAAGTGTTGGATACGAAAGTGTCGGGGCTGACGTATTTGATCATCATGGCGTACAGGCAGCCAGCCACGCCGCAGTACACAGCACTGAGTACGAACGCCTTGATCTTGTAGGAGGTAACATCGATGCCGGTCAGTTCAGCAGCTTCGTTATCCTCGCGGATGGCGATAAAAGCGCGGCCAGTGCGGGTGCGGATGATGATGCTCTCGTAAGCCAAGCCCAGCAGCACAAACAGGAGGATGAGGAAGTAGTATTTCTTCAGCGTGTCAAAGGAGAAGCCGAAGATCACGGGGCTTTGGATGCCCAGCACACCGGCGGTGCCGTTGGTAACGGGGGTCCAGTTGATCATCACGATGCGGACCACTTCGCCGAAGCCCATGGTCAGCAGGGCCAGGTAGGAGCCTTTGACTTTCAGGGCCGGGATGGCCAGCACCACGCCGAAGAAGGCGGTGACGACCACGGAGCCCAGCAGGCAGGGGATAAACTGCAGCCCGGCGCGGGTGTTCATCAGCGCGGCGGTGTAAGCGCCGATGCCGAAGAACGCGGCCTGCCCCAGGGACAGCTGGCCGGTGTAGCCGGTCAGCACATTGATGCCGATGCCCAGGATGATATAAATACCGATCATGTTGATGATCTGCATAATGTACATATTCGGGGTGACGATGGGCAGCAGAATGAGAATTGCTGCAATCACCAGAATTTTCAGGAGAGCGGCGCTTTTCTTGGTTTTCGTCATGAGTAAGCCCTCCTTACAGTTTGTTTTCGATCTTCTTGTTCAACAGGCCGGTGGGCTTGACGAACAGGACAATGAACAGGATGATGAACGAGAACGCATCACGGTAGGCGGTGGAGATGTAGGCGGAGCCTACAGCCTCGACGATGCCCAGGATGATGCCGCCTAGCAACGCGCCCCACAGGTTGCCGATGCCGCCCAGGATGGCTGCGGCAAAGGCTTTCATACCGATGGTAGCACTCATATCAACGCGGGCGTAGGTCAGCGGGGCGATCATGACACCGGCGATGCAGGCCAGCGCCGCGCTGATACCGAAGGTGAGGAAGCGCATGTAGGTGACGTTGACGCCCATCATGGCAGCGCCCTCGGGGTCAGAGTTGGCAAGCTGCATGCACTTGCCGATCTTGACTTTGGTAAAGAAGAAATGCAGGCCGGTGATGATGGCCAGCGAGATGATGATAATGCCGATGGACTGCGGGGTAATGCGGAACTCGCCGATCTCGATCAGCTGAGAGGGGAACATGCTGGGGAACAGCTGCGGGTTGGTGCCCCAGATGACCATGGATGCATTGCGCAGAACGTAGGAAACGCCGACCGTTGCGATCAGCAGGTTGACGAAAGAAGAAAACTTGACCTTGCGCAGGATCACGCGCTCCAGCAGGAAGCCGAGGCCCGCCGCGCAGATGATGCCCAGGGGCACCGACACATAAAAGGGAAGACCGAGTTTGGTAATAAAAGTAAGGGTGATAAACGTGCCGACCATCATAATGTCGCCGTGGGCAAAGTTCAGCATGCCGAGGGATTTGTACACCATCGTGACACCGACCGCCATCAGCGCATACAGGCTGCCGTTTGTCAGACCGTTCAATATCTGTTGAAACAGCATCTTGTGCTACCTCCGTTTTGTAAATAAGAAAAAGAGAAGCGCTGGTTTGGGCGGCTGGCGCCCGCCAGCGCTTCTCTTATACATCTGCTCTCAGAAATTACTTGTAGTTCTTCACGATGACGTGCTTGCCATCCTCGATAGCGATGACCAGCAGGTCCTTGTCCATACGACCGTTCTCATCAAAGGTGGTCAGGCCGGTGGCGCCCTGCCACTGGGTGCTGGCAATGTAGCTGTTCAGGGTCTCGCCGTCGGTGTAGTCCTTGCCGTCGGCAATGCAGCGCTCGACAGCGTCCTTGATGATGTACACAGCGTCGTAAGACTGCGGGGCATTCTGGTCGTAGCCGCCGCCGTACAGCTCGTTGTACTTGGAGTCGAACTCCTGGACCTTTTCATCCGGGTTGGCAGCGTCGAACGCGGTGGAAATCATCACGCCGTTGACAGCGTCACCGCCCAGGGTGGTCAGCTCGGGGGAGTTGTAGCCCTGGCCGATGCAGGGCAGGTCGATGCCGTACTGCTGCATCTGGCGGCAGATCATGGCGACCTCGGTGTGGTAGCCCCAGAAGATGACGAAGTCAGGGTCAGCCTGCTTGATCTTGCCCAGGGGCACCGAGAAGTCGGTATCGCCAGCGTTGTAAACTTCGCTGTCCACCATTTCCAAGCCGAAGTCATCGCAGACGGTGCTGGCGATCTTGAAGCCGCCGGTGCCGAAGTCAGAAGACTCGTACAGGATGGCGAAGGTCTTGGCGTTGTTTTCATCGACCATATAGCCCATGACGTTGCGCATGTGCAGCTCATCGGTAGCGGTCAGCTGGTAGATGTAGTCGTTGCCGCTCTGGGTAACGGCGACGTTGGAGGAAGCCGGGGTGATCTGGGGGATCTTGGCGGCCTTGGTGATCTCCATGTTGGCCAGCGTGCAGGAGGATGCCTGGGCACCGATAACGGCGTTGACCTTGTCCTGCTCGACGAGCTTCTGCATGGCGGTCACGGAGGTAGCGGGCACACCCTCATCGTCCACAGCAACCAGGTTGATGGGGATGGTGCCGTTGATGCCGCCGGCGGCGTTGATCTCGTCAACGGCCATCTTGGTGGCGTTCTGCATGATCTGGCCGGACACGGCAGAAGAGCCGGACAGCGGGCAGATCAAGCCCAGGTTGAAAGCGCCTTCGACACTGGAAGATTCGGAGGTGCCGGCGACAGTGGAACCGGCGGTAGAAGCAGTGGTGGAAGCCGAGCTGCCGCAGGCAGTTGCGGTAAGGCACATGGCCGCGGCCATGATCCAAGCCATTGTCTTTTTCATAGTTAGTCTATCCTTTCATTATAGAGGAAAGAGGGGGCATGCTTGCATGCACACCCCCTCTCAATGATAAGGGAACGCTCGTGGGTTGTTACCGCAAGCTATTATTTTGCGATCTCGGCAGTGATCTTCAGGAACTCGTCGATGTCTGCGTAGGTATGGCAGTGCAGCGGGGAGATACGAACGATGCCGTGCTGGTTGATGGAGTTGACCTGACGTGCAGAGTAAAGGCTGGCGTCGGTACGCTCGTGGACGACCACACCGGCTTTCTCGTAAGCACGGGAGGCCTGCTCGCAGGTGAGCTTGTCAAAGACGATGGGGACGATCAGGTCACGCTGGGTCAGGTCGGGCATTTCAACGGCTACATTGACGCCCTCGATGTCCAGCAGGCCCTTGACCTCGTCAGAACCGTGCAGCAGGCGGTACAGCAGGGCACGCTCGTGCAGCATGATACGGTTCATGCCTTCCACATAGAGGTCGCGGCGGTCTTTGGAGTCGGTGAAGTGTTCGCCGATCCAGCAGACATAGTTGAAGATGGCGCTCAGCATGGCGTACATGCCGGGGGCGCAGCCGCCCATTTCCCAGTTGCTCTGCTTCTCGCGGATGAGCTTGCGGTGGGGCAGGTTCATGACGCGGTCGCTCAGCCAGCCAACACCCAAACCGCGGGCGCCGCCGAACTTGTAGGGAGCAAAGTTGACGCAATCCAGGCCCCAGGCTTTCATATCGGTCAGGCCGTGGGGGGTGTGCTGGACGGAGTCGCAGATGATGAACAGATCAGGCTTGATCTTACGGGCTTCACGAGCGATGGTCTCAATATCCAGAACGGCACCGGTGATGTTGGAGGTCATGATGACGCTCAGCAGGCAGGTGTCCTTATCGACCAGCTTGACGACATCCATCGGATCGATGGTGCCAGTGCGGGGGTTGGTCTTGGCAACACGCAGCTCTTTGCCGTACTTCTCAGCGGGAACGGCGCAGCCATCGAAAGCGGAGGGATGCTCCAACTCGGTGGTGACGACGTTGGTGCCGGGCACGTTGGCGATGATGGCCTCGGAAACATCGAAGACGATGATGGAAGCGGTCATCGAGGTGGCAATGCAGCCGCCCTCAGCGTTGAACATCGTGGAGATGTCCTTGCAGGCCTGGGTGCGCAGGCTGTCCAGATAATCGGAAGCTGCGCCGCCGTGGCCGCCGCAGTTGGGCAGGTCATCGACATTGCGGAAAGCTTCGCTGGCATCCTTCAGACGGAAGGAACCGCCGGAGTTATCGAAGAACAGGCGCTTGCTCTTGGTGAAGGGATCAACGTCCACGTGGTAGTACTTCTCACGGATCTGGGCGGTCAGGTCGGCCGGCATCAGCTGGCCGTTCTTGATAATATCGTTCATTTCGCTCATGATTATTGCCTCATTTCGTTTTGATTGGGGCGGATCAGTCAAAAACGACTTCGCCGTGGTCGAAGATCACCTTGCCATCCAGCTCGATGGTGGGATCCTTAAACATCATGTCGATGTGCAGGATGAAGTCCTGGTTGTCGGTCTCGTTGTTGCCCAGGGCGCAGTGTACGTAGCCGCTGCAGCCTTCGTCCTCCAGCATACGGCCGCACAGGGAAGCGTCGGGGTTCAGGCCGATGCCGATCTCGCCGATGCGGTACATGCGGGGGTCGCCGACCTTGGCCAGCTCCTCGGCGAAGCGCTTAGCTTCCTCGCCGCCCTCAATCTTGGTAACGAAGCTGTTCTCGACGTAGATCGTGATGGGCTCTTTCAGGACGCCCATGGCCGGGTGGGTAATGCTGCCGTCAACCACGATCTTACCGTGGGCGGTACCGGGCATTGCACCGGAAGCCATCTCGATGTCCGGGGGAGAGCAGGTCTCTCCGGGGTTACGGACCATGCCGTACTGCGGGAAGAGCTTGTGGCCCTTGATGCTGGCGTAGTAGTCGGTGCCGGCCTCAGAGGTGATGTGGACCTGGTCGCCGTCGGCCATAGACTTCAGCAGCTGGTCAACGTATTTGCGGTCAGCCTCAAAGTCGGTGTACAGGCCGCCGTGCTCCAGCATCTCGATGCTGTAATCGCAGCAGTTCAGATCACGGGCACCGGCAGCGCATGCATCGCGGCGTGCGTGGCTGTGGGACAGGCTAAACTTGGTGGCGCGAAAGATGACGTCGGCTTTCAGCATAGCGGCGGCCACCAGCGGGGTGGGCTCTTCGCCGTGCATCTTGCGGGGTTCCATCATGACCATCGTCTTCTTGGGGAACTCCTCGGCGGCATCCCACAGGGCCATACCGATCTCCAGGCTGTCGGTATCGGTAACGATCAGGATGTTCTCATCTGGCTGGCAGTTTGCGCAGGTGGTGAGAAGACGGCGGCAGGCTTCGTAGATTTTCTTAGCCATGGTGTTGTGCTCCTTTCAAGCGTGGACTGTTTCCTCATTCAGTCCATTTCATGTGTTTTATAGTGTCTCGTGTAACTTTTATTCAGAAAAAGCTTTCTCTGCTTTTTCGGGGTTCGGTTTAAACAATTCTTTTAAATCTGTACCTCCTTTGCTGATCGTTTGGTTGGGTGTCCGTGTTTTCGTTATCTGTATGATAGCACATCGAGTTACGCGTGTAAATACCTTTTTGTGATTTTTTTGCCGTTCTGCGCGTTTTCGGCTGTTTTTACAAGGAGACAGCGCGTGATTTGTGCAAGTTGTAGCCAAAATCGGCCAATATTGTGGTTACACGTGTCAAGTGCGTAACTTTTCGCCAGAAAACACAGAAACAGGCAGCGGTCCCTGGACCGTCCTGAAGTCCGCGGGGCCGCCGCCTGCCGTAGTATTTATAGGGAAAGAAGAAGGGGGAATCGTAAGAAATGCCGTACCGATTCTTTGTACGGATTTATCTGCCAGCCAGCATCAGGCGCTCTCCCGCACACAGAGGGAAACCGGGATAAACTGATCCTGCGCTTTCTCACCGCGCAGCAAAGCCATCAAGGTGTCCACCAGCTTCTGGGAAAAATCCTCCTTGGAAAAATCGATGCTGGTCAGCGTGGGGGAGACCATCTCGGCAATATAGGTATTGTCGGTGCCCACCACAGCCAGATCTTCGGGGATCTTCATGCCCAGCTTTTTCACATACTGCATAATGGATGCGGCAATGAAATCGTTGCCCGCAATAATGGCGGTCGCACGCTCATCCTTGCTTTTGCTGAAAACCATGTCAAATACATGGGACAGCACGCCCTCCATCGTGTCCGCGTTGGTGCAGACGTACCGCTCATCGTAGGGGATGCCATTGGCTTCCAGCGCGTCACGGTAGCCGCGCTCACGATAGCCGCGGTTGATGTGCATGTTGTAGCGCAGCGGCGGCACAAACAAAATGCGCCGATGCCCGCGGAACACCAGATAGTTGACGGTCTTTTCCACACCACTGTACAGGTTGGGCGCAACAGCGATAATATTCGGCTCCAGATGGCTGTATTCCCGCGTTTTGTACAGCACCACCGGGATGCCAGCCTCCGCAATGCGGTTGAGCTGCTCTGCTTTGTAACGGTTGGACAGCATGAACACCGCATCGTACCGGCCGGAGATCAGCGATTGGATAAAATCATCACCGTCACGGCTGTAGCAGTGGGAGACATTGTACCCCAGCTTGTCCAGCTTTTTCTCGGCAATTTCCAGCCAGTCGTTACGCAGGTTGTCGCAAACAAAGGCGATCTGCATCGAGCGATTGGTCTTCAGGCTGCGGGCATACAGGTTGGGCTGGTAATTCAGTTCCTTGATGGCATCCATCACCGCCTGGGTCTTTTCCTCGCTGACGAACTTGGTTTTATTGATGACGTAGGATACCACGGCGGGGGAGACCCCCGCCAGCTTGGCTACGTCGTTTCGGGTTGCATTCTTGCCCATACTCTTTTCCTTACTCGTGGGGGCTGTGCGCGCAGGGGTGCACATGCCGGTAGACATTGTTGATCAGGCCCGCCGCGTAGGAGGCCAGGATAATGCCCAACGCAATGGCACCGGCTTCGGCCAGCACCAGTTGGAGCAGCGATGCAAATTTTGCGGAGTCGCCCTCAATCAGGCTGTACATCGTGTAATACAGGTCGCCGCCGGGAATTTCCGGGATCAGCATTGGCACCAGTAGTAAAATGACCGGCGTTTTGATAATGCGGGCCATTACTTCGCTGCAAATGGCAATGACCAGGCTGGATGCCAGCATGCCAAAGGCTTTGCCATGCCCGCCCGCTATACTGACCAGGTAAACGACCCAGCCGATGCCGCTGCCTAAGGCAATGCATCCCAGCGGTTTTGTGCCGCGTATACTAAACAGCAGGGCAAAGCCGAGAGAGCCGACCACACCCATGACCGTTTGGACAATTTCTGCCTGCAACCTTACACACCTCCCGCCAGCAGCACCAAGGCAAAGCCCAGCGCCACCGAGATTGCTTTCAGAACCGCTTCGCTCAGGTTCAGCAGTCCGCTGATCGTGTCGCCGTTGATCATATCCCGCAGCGAGGTAGTCAGCTGGATGCCGGGGATGACCAGCATGATGTTGCCAATCATGATTTTGTCCGGGTGGGCTCCGATGCCAGCGCTGACCAGAAGCAGTACCGCCAGCGCTGTGACCGCACTGCAAATGGCGGTTTGCAGCAGGCTGTTCATCTGCAGCGTAGCGCTCATTCGTATCATGGCAAACAGTACCATGCCGGAAAGAGACGCTGCAATGCCATCTGCCAGTGTTCCGCCAAAAAAGATGGACAGTGAAAACGAGATGACCATATACAAAAGTAATTCCTGCCAGGCCGGGGCCGGGCGCTCGTCCCGGATGGCCTGCACGGCATCGCGGAACTCGGCCAGCGTAAGGACGCCGATGCAGAACCGGCGGGAGAGGGCGTTAATCTCCGCCACCTTGCCTAAGTTAGTGACACGTGCCTTGATGCGGCGGCTTTGGGTGATGTCTTCGCCCTTTGGCAGGCGCACGGTTGCTACAATGCTAGATGTAATCGTAAAAACATCCACCTGTTCAAAGCCGCAGACACGCTCCAACCGCTGGATGGTATCCTCCACCCGGCTGACCTCAGCCCCGTATGTCAGTAACAATTCTCCAGCATCCAGGGCACAGGTCAGACATTCCGTCGGCCGCAAACTTCTGTTTATCCCCTTTTCGTCCATTTGCTTTTGCTCCCATTCCTTGCCCTGCAGCCAGCATGCGCTGTGTATTTACACATGCAGGCAATCGCCGCTTCTGCCTCCGTTTCTACTATAATACCCGCATTAGTTACTCGTGTCAATAGCGTGGCGCGAATTTTCTACTTTCTTTTCTTCCTTGACATAAACCAAAATGTTATCCCTTCTCTAATTTTGAGATCCCGTTGACTTCTAAATTGTGAATTAGAAAACGCGGCAGTAATAGCTATCTAATTGTGGTATCTCGCGGGTATGACTACGAGGGTAACCGACTAAAATCTGTGCAGAAAACTGTTAAACCACCCAAAGAGTATACCTCTAAACAAGCTGAGAAGTGGGTGAAAGAACAAGCCGTCTTATTTGAGCGAGAAGTTCAGCACACCCCCGCGCCGATCAATCGCAGCATCACCCTGGCAAAATACATCGACCACTGGATTGCAGACGTAGGCCCCAAAAAGCTGGCAGAATCCACCTTCCGGCGTGACCAACAGGACATCCGCCGAATTTTGCCTGTACTTGGAAATTACAAATTGACCGGCCTTCGCAAAGAAGTTATCCGCGATTTTTACGAAGAAATGCGGCACGCGCCGCGCTTGGATGGCAGGGGAAATCTTTCCGAGAAGTCGGTCGAGGGATTGCACAACACACTGTGCAGCGTTCTTTCAGCTGCTGTGGACGAAGGCTATATTACCCATAATCCAGCGTGGCGGTGTTACAAACCCAAAGAGCAGAAGAAAGAGCGCCCCGTAGCTGATGAGAAAACCGTAAAGAAGCTGATTACCGTCCTTGAAGGTCAAAGCATGAAATACGAAACCTATTTCAAGCTGGTGCTGGCTACCGGGTTACGGCGGGGTGAAGCCTGCGGGTTAAAATGGAGTGATATTAACTGGCACAAGCGGACGATTCATGTGCAACGCGGCGTGGTAAAATTGAGCCATCAAGAGTCTATCACTAAGGACCCGAAAACTGCCAGTGGTGACCGCATGGTGTATTTGAGCAAAGAAATGTGCCAGTTACTCAAATCCTGGCGGAAAGAATGTGAATGGGATAGGGAACAGACAGTCAACGAAACCGTATCTGAAGATGACTACCTGTTCCGCCAGCCTAATGGAAAGCCAATGAACCCTTGCACATTTACCTATCGTTTCAAGCTGATTCTGAAGCAAAACAATCTCCCACAGGATTTGTGTCTGCATAGTTTACGCCACACAAACGCCAGCCTGCTGATCTCGCAAGGCGTTGATGTCCGCACCGTTGCCAGCCTGTTAGGTCATGCCCAGGCCAGCACCACACTGGACATTTATGCCCACGCATTTGACAAAAATAAGCGCAAGGCACAAGAAAAACTGGGAAAGGCAATTGGATTGTGATGAGAAAAATTAAACTGACCCGCGCGAACAAAAGTATCCTGCTAAAAGCGATTGCACCTTATTACTATCAAGAAAAAACACATGGTCGCAGCACACAAGAAGTTGGAAAGCTGATACTGAAAATCAATTCTCTCCCAGCCAATAAAAGAGCAACTTTCACAACAGAAGAAATCCACCTTATGCGTACCACTTTAAATCAACTGAGAAATGAGAAGCTGGCAAAAGGGCAGTACACCGATGCTACGGATGATGTGCTCCTAAAGCTATTACATTAGTTGACGAACATTTCCCGATTCAGTTATACTACTGCTCGTCACCGTAGGGAAGAGGTGATGCAGGATGAGCCTATCCGATGTGATTCTGTTATTGAGTCTTTTAGGCGGCGCAATCTATGAGACCTTCGATATTACATATAAGCTGACGATTGTAAGTAAAAAAGAAAAAGACGAACCACTCCGCAAGAAGTGATTCGTCTTTTCTCAACCGCCCTCAACAAAAAACGGTGATAAAAAAGACCTCGGTGAACTATACCGAGGTCTTTTCTTGGTGCGACCGGGAGGATTCGAACCTCTGGCCTTCCGGGTCGGAGAACTACGACATGGCGGTATAGACAGACGTTGAAACGTAAATTTTGTTAGTTCTGCACAGTTGCCTCCAAAATAAGAAAAAGCCCATTGTTGGTTGTCACCACAGGCTTTTTCGACATTTTGTGGTGCAGCTGCACAGTAGTGGTCAAATGGTGGTCAATATGTAGTGCGGCACGATTTTTGTTTGGTATACTAAGCAATATCTGCTTGCATAAAAAGCTTCCCTGCAAAAGCACTTAAGATTTATCTGCTAACAATCGATCAATTCCACTCGGTGGATCAATGTACCCCATGTTAACATAAGCATTAGCAAAAAGAATATGTAACAGATTTTCTCTATTGTATTTAGCATCGTATTGATCAAATGTCCGCCGATCTATTAATGAATAATCGCAGTATGGGATGCGCCCACTTGTAACAATCATGTTTCCTCCGTACATCCTTTTGTGATCTCGCAAATACGTTCCGTATCCATAATCGTCATCGCCCATATTGGATATATTGTAATAGGGAACAAATTGTCTCAAAATGGTTAAGCGCTGATATTTGTGTGCTGTAACAAATATATGTTCAATGTCATTACAACCTAATATAGAATAGATTTTCTCAAAGGTTGTCAACGCATTAGCAATAGGAAACAAATCAACCTTCATACTATTTAGATCACTAACAAGAATGATTCGTCCTCGAGCACTGCCGTCAAACATAATTTCAAGAAATGTATTTATGCCTTCCGCAGCCAATGATTGGCTTCCATCAGAGCCTGTTATTAGAGTTTCCCAAAGCGATATATGAAACGAATTTCCTACTTGCGAAATAGTAAAATTATTTCCGCAACGCGCCTCAAGATGTTTTGCAACATTTTGCAAATCCGCATGACCCTTGTTTATAATCTTTGAACTTGAGCAAGTTAGAGAAAATCCAAAGTCAATATATCCGCAAATGTTCTGGGGAAAAGTATTCGTAATCTTTAAAAGCGGAAGCTCTATCTTGCTTTTCACTTTTTCTACTAAATCGTGACGTTTTTCATTTAATTGTGTTAATCGATATGAATCCTTTATAGGGAACGAGCCAGATCCCAATCTTTCAAAGATTTGTCCTTTGTTTGTGACATATGGGGGATTTGTTCCTTCTTCTATTTTTATAACAAAAATTTTCTTTCTACTCAAATTGAAGCTCCGTACACTAAAAATAGGTGATGGAGTAATTGAATCGTGAATAGTTGTGTGTATTCGCTGCTCTGTCCACTTTTTGCAACCACTAATCGACTTGTCATCGTCTATTCCAAGAAAGATATATCCCCCATATGTATTTGCAAATGCACATATCTCTTTCATTAATTTGCCGGGTTCTTCATTATCACATTTAAACTCAAAGAAAAAATTTTCTTCGCCATTTCGTTCAAGAAATCTTCGAATATCTAACGATTTAAGTTCATCCCATGCTTTATTGTTAATGTTAATCATTATGTAATCACCCCAACTTGCCAGAAATCATGTCATTAAACAAAATTTTCAAAAAATCATCCACCCCACTCGCTGCTTGAATTGTAGCAATCATCAAATCATCGGGATCAACACGACCAAAATCGAGGGCATATCCTGCATGACGGGCAAGTTGAGACAGGAAAACGCGTTGAGTTCTACCGTTGCCTTCACGGAAAGGATGAAGTTCATTTGTCCGCTCATAAAGGTCTACTATGGCACTAATGAAGCGTGCTTTATCCAATCCTATAAAATAGCTTTGCTCTGCTAGTCTGGCAAACACCGCTTTTGCCAGACTACCGATTTGCACAGCAGGACAAAACTTTGTACCTTTCTTCGAAATATCCACAGTGCGCGGTTTCCCCGCCCATTCATACAAATCCTCAAACAAAAAGCGATGGATCGCACAGTAATGTGTAAAATCAAAACTCTCTGCCTGCTGGTCTGCTTCCCACAGCGCCGCCTTGGCGGGAACGATCGTACCTTCCACAGCGTCCAAATCCGCTTGATTCTGAATGTCTAATTTGTTTATCAATATGGTAGTGCCTGGATAACAACCATCGTGTAAAGAATCAACAGCATAATTTGCCATAGTGTTATCCTCGCTGCGCTTTGCGGCGGGCCAAAATTTCGGCAGCCAACGTGTGGGCATCTACCTTACCATCCATCAAGCGGCGGCAATCAATACGAGTCTGTTCTGTAACTTCGTACCCCTCAATGCGGGAAGATGCCAAAGCATTTTCTAACGCCTGTTCACGGGTAATCGGGGCCATACACATAACCACCTTTCACATAATTTATTCCTTAATTATATACGATAAGTCAGGCAAAAGCAATCTTGCTTTTGCTCGGTCTTACGTTGTCAACTTGTGTATCAGTTTTTTCCACCCTCATTAGATTTTCATAATCTGACTTTCCAATTTCACAAACAGCTAAAGCCTATCCAAACGAGATTATCGTGAAAGAGTCCACCTGTTCGCTGCGATAAAGGAAGAAAGATTATCAATAATTTATTAAAATATGTCCCCAAACAGAAACCACCATCAGCTATTCCTGTTTAGGGACATATTCTTCAATTACACAAGCTGCTTTTTACTACGGAGACAACGCTGCAATAATCGACTTCAGCACCAATGTCTTTTCAGATTCCACATCGGCACATAGTTCTTGCTGCAATTCCTTTTGTTGCAGACTCAGCCATCGCTGGGATTTCCGGCTCATCTCATAAATATAAACGCCTCCACCTGCACCACTTTTTGTGTAAATTGGGTACTCCAATTCCAACACCCTTAGATCATTTTGAATCGTATGTCGGCAAACCTCAAATTCCAATGCAAGATTTCCAATCGTTGTTTTTCGGCATTCATATAGCAAAGAAACGAGCTGCCTTCGTCTTTCGTACAGCGTCATCTTTTCCACTTTACAGCAGCAGTTGCACCACCAAAACCAACACGATCAGGGCGATGGGATAGGTCGTGGCGTAGGCAGCGGCTACATCGTCAGTACCGGCAACCTGGGTCAACATAGCGAGCGACGGGGTGCAGGTCATACTGGCAGACATGGCGGCCAGGCCGTTCAGCAGGGGCAGCTTAAAGACAAAGCGGAACAGCAGGTAACCGATCGTCAGCGGGATCAGTGCACAGAGGAAACCGCACAGCACGGCCACAATGCCATACTGCTGCAAAACAGCCGCGATGCCTTTGCCGCCCTCGGTGCCTGCGCCCACAAAGAACAGCGAAACGCCAATCTCTTTGCAGGAGGCCGTCAGGTTGGGGGACAGTTTCATATCCACAGGCCCAATATGGCCCAGGCAGCCAAGCACCAGGCCACAGATCAGCGGTCCGCCGGTGCTGCCCAGCGAAAAGCTGCCCCCAGGGATGGCAAGCCGTACTGAGCCCAGCAGCATACCGCCGCAGATGGCAAGCGCCAACGGGAACATGCCCAATTTATCGATGCGCAGCAGTTTTTGTATAGCACCTGCATCATCGTCTTTTTTATCCAGCTTGATCAGCTCGCGCTCTTTTGCCATATCCACATGCAAAAGTTGGGGCAGCAGCTGGATGTACAGCACCTTACAGACAACACCCACCGGGTAGGCAATGCCGTATCCCGCTGCCGCCTGCACAACTGCCGCTGCGTCTGCCGCCACGGCATCCTTGGCAGCGGCAAAGCCGGGGGAGGTGGTAAACGCGCCGGTCATAATACCCACGGCCAGCGGTGCATCCAGCCCCACAACGGCGATGATCGTTTTGCAGACCGCCGCGCCGGTGGCTGCCACGCAGATGCAAAGGATAAAGTAGGACAGCCCGCTTTTCTTGATGCGTTCCGGGAAGCCGGGGCCTGCGCTCAGACCAACCGCCGCCATAAACATGGCAATACCCATAGATTGGATGCTGGCCGGGATGCTGACCCCCAGATGCCCGAACAGAAGCCCTACCAGAAAGACACCGGCTGTGCCCAGGGCTACGCCATGGATGCGGATGCGCCCCAGCAGATTGCCCAGTGCGATCACCGCAAAGATCATCAGCAGCAGGGACACGGTTTCCTTTAATTCAAAACTCATATTGATTTCTCCTCCCTAATAAGCACAGAAACGGCGGCCCATTCTTGGATAAGAAGCGAGCCGCCATTTCTGTTACTATGGGTATGTGAAAAGGGGAGTTATGGCTGTTTATTAAATGCCGACCATGGAAGGCCGCTTCAGGCGGTTTTCGGTAAAGACATTGGCGTATTTTTTCATCAGGATGGAGATCAGCTCGCGGTCGTAATCGCTGCTGACGCTGCTCTTCACATCGATACGCATGACGGCATGGTCCTGCGCAGTGTAAGGGCGCCAGGTCTCGGCAAAGTAGTTATTGTTGGGGTCGCCCTTATGGGCGAAGTTCACCCACATGCCTGCATACTGCGCCTCGATCTGATCTGCGCCCTCAAAGTTGGCGACCGGCGTAATGCCAATGTTATGGAACAGGTACGCCATATCAGAAGAATGCCAGGCCGGGATGCCGCCGTTATACTGGATCTCAGGCGTGAAGATATATACGTAGGTAGGTGCTTTGCAGGTGCGGACACGCTCATCCAGGAAGTCATAGGTCGCCTTGCGCACCATGCCGTCCAGGTAGCCCAGGTCCAGGATCTTTTTATCCGGGTAAGACTGGCGGAACAGCTCTACCAGCGTTTCGGTATCCTCGCCGTAGCGCTCCCGCAGGACGTCCATCATCTCGGCATCGGTCATGCTGTACTTATCGGGCAGTGCTGCGCAAAGGTTCATCTCGGTAAAGGTCGAGCCAATGATAACGGGGATTTCCTTGGCGTGCTGGCTGAAGGTAAAGCCCGGCAGCTGGTCGGAGGGCAGGCCGTCAAAATAGTCATTGGCAACAGGGCCGAAGCTGACGCTGATGCCCTGCTGCTTCAGCTTGGGCAGCACAGACTTATACAAGCGGATCAGTTCTGCCGTGGGCAGTGCTTCCAGCGGGGTCAGGTCATCCAGCGGCTTGCCCAGCTCGGCCAGCATGGCCCTGGGCACTGCCTCAGTGCCCTTGGAGAGCAAGCTCTTGAAGCCGACACCGCTCATCACAACCGCTTTCTGGAAAGTACCGTCTGCTTCGGGGCATTGCAGCAGGGCGACTACTTTACCGCCACCGCCGGACTGGCCGCAGATGGTGACATTTTCCGGGTCGCCGCCGAAGCGGGCGATATTGTTCTGAATCCACTTCATGGCCAGCACCAGGTCAGCAATGCCGTTGTTGCCGGAATTTTTATACTCCTCGCCGTAGGCGGAAAGATCCAGGAAGCCGAAGATATTCAGGCGGTTGGTGATAGAGACCACGACCACATCGCCAAACTGTGCCAGGGCCGAGCCTTCATAAGCGGGCTGACGGAAAGGCGAGCCGTAGGCGAAACCGCCGCCATGCAGCCAGACAACCACCGGCTTGTGGGCGTTTTCTTCCAGCGAGGGGGTCCAGACATTCAGGTTCAGGCAATCCTCGCTTTCCAGCCAGAAGTTATGCGGGAAGCAATCCACCGCCTGGGAATGGCCGATGGACGGGCAGTTGAAGCCGGGCACCGTGGTATCGCGGTAGCCGTCCCAGTGGGCTGGCGGCTCTGGGGCGCGGAAGCGTTTTGCCGTGCCGTAGGGGATGCCCAGGAAGTTATAGATGCCGTCATAGCGGTAGCCGCGCACCTTGCCTGCCGTTGTTTCCACGGCGGGTGCCGTCTTGGTACAGAAGAATTCTTTCGTCATAACGAAAACTCCTTTTATAAGGCAGTATCAATCTCCCCCAGTAAGGCCGCTGTTTCCGGGAGCTGTGAGCCCGGAAACAGCGGCGGGGCGTTGGTATCGCAGCGCCCACTTGGGAGATAAGAGGAATACTGATACTGGGAATGGCGAACTTAGTAAAGCGGGAAAGCAACCATGGCGCTGACGACCGTGACAACCGCAAACATGATACTGGGCAGGATGGACATTTTAACCGTAGTGCCCAGGGTGTAACCGCCCTCGCCCATGTACTGGGAGACCGTTGCGGTAGCCATGGGGGTCATGATGGAGCCAAGGATGCCTGCGTAAACAACGATGCAGGGGCCGACCGGGTTGACACCCAGTGCCACGCAAGCCTCGATAACGATGGGCAGGAATACGGGCACGGTCGCATTGTTCTGCATGACCTGGGTAACCAGGAACGGAGCCATGAAGAACAGCAGGTACAGCAGGAATTCGCTGTTGAGCGAACGGCCAAAGTCAGCGATGATACCGCCCAGCAGAGCGCCAGCGCCGGTATCGACCAGGGCGGCACTGATGGCCATAGAACCAACGATCAGGAAATACAGCCACAGGGGGATAGCAGCGGTGGCCTCTTTGGGTTTCAGGACACCGGTCAGGACCATCAGCATAGCGGCGGTCATGGCGATGATGTAAACGGGGATGCCGATCTGCTTAGCAAAAACCAGGGCGATGGTGCAGCCGAAGAAGATGACCAGGGCCAGTTTTTCCTGCAGGGCGGGCAGGGGTTCCTTTTTCTTGAGTTCCGTTGCGGCCACGATGGCGGTCTCCGGCTTATCCGGGCAGAAACGCGGCGCGATGAAAGAGCAATACAAGACGGTAGCGATCAGCAGGGGGAAGCGGACCTTGGTCATGTCGGTCAGTTCGCAGACATAATCCAGCTCGGCAGCTTCCAGGAAGGTGTTGATCTTAGCAACGCAGGAGATACCGGCACCCATAGGCAGGATGCCGCAGGTGGCAATGCAGGTAACGCCAACAGGGAACATGATCTTAGAACGGCTCAGGCCCAGGCCGTCAACGGTAGCGCCGACCAGGGGAGCGATAACGCAGAAAACAGTGGTAGGGCTGGCAACCAGCTGGGACAGGATCGCAGCCAGCACAACATAGCCAAAGCAGATGCGGGTGATGTTGCCCTTGGCCAGCGCGCCGATGCGGCGGGCCAGCGTATCCACAAACTGGGTGCGGCTGAAGCCAGCGGAAACAATTGCCATTGCCATAACCAGGATGGCGCTGGTGTTGCCGAAGAAACTGACGGCCTTGGAAGCTTCCAGGCAGCCGGTAAGTACAAATGCGAGGGTAGCCAACATGGCAGTGGTGCCCATGGTCAGCTTATTCAGACAGAAGCTAATGATTGCCAGGACAAAGATGACCAGGCAGATAACAAGGTGCAGGTCCATAATAGAACTCCTTTTTTCGTTTTTCTCCTTCGTATAGGTGTTTGCGTTCTATTGGTGCGGCTTACGCCGCTGCACATTTGGTTTCCTTTACAGGTTGATGGTAAAATAACGGTTTATCGCGTCAAAGGTCGTGGCTTCGTCAGCCCCTTCGACCTGAACACGAACGGTGTCGCCGCAGGCCGCGCTTAGCTCCAGTAGAGGGCGGAGCATCCGCGCGTTTGCAGTGTGTGTGCCTTTGGCCACCGTAATGCGGCTCCTGTAACGGGAAGCCTCACGTACAAGGCTTAATGCAGGGTTACCGTGGATTCCCTGCGTACAGCGCAGGGTGTAGGAGAATTCCTTCACAGGCAAAGTCCTCCTTTGGGATATATTCAGTTGTCGATCACAACAATGTTCAGCTTTTTGGCCCATTCCAGGGCCTCCTCGCGGCTGGGCGAAGCATCCAGCAGCACCAGTCTGGCACCGGCGCGGTTCAGGGTATCCACAAAGGAGTTCTGCTCCGTAGCTTCAATGTGGACACGCTGTACGTGAGGTTCGTTCACCTCGATGATCTCCACTTCGATCTTCCTGGCGGCGACTTCCTCCATGATGGCCTTGTAGGCATCGGCATCGCTGGTGCTGCAGCCGTTGACGGCTGCCATCAGCACACCGGGGATATTGATAGCCCGGCGCGCGAACAGTTCGGGGCAAAGTTCCACACGGACCTTTTTGATCTCGCCTTTTGCGAGATAATGGGCTAACCGCCCGCAGTTGGTCGGGGAACCTACGCCCTCGCTGCTGCCGCCAACAACGGCATCACCAAAGGGTGCCGTAATGGAGTTTGAGCGATTGGCCAGGGTGCGGGCCTCATTGCCCGCCTTTTGCATGATCTCGCCCTTGCGGCGCAGCTCGTCCTCTTTGACGGCATCTGCCACATAGGCATCCACACGTGCGTCGCGTTTGAAGAAGGGTTCCATATACTGGATCGTGATGGGGACCACATGTTCTGCCGATGCCAGGTGGCACTGGGCCGCCATGGCGATCATAACATCAGCCGGAACGGTGGAGGGGATGCTGGTCTGCATTGCCAGACGGCTGGCCAGCCGTGCGATCAGGATACCGCCGCCAATGTGGGTGGCACACAAGCCGGGCACCAATACGCGCGGGGTGCAGGGAACAGCAATGGTAGGCGAAATCGCAAGGACCATAGCGGTTTCCATCTGGTCAGGCGTACCGCCTTCCAGTTCCACGAACGCGGCCGATGTGGCGCAGGCACCTGCTCCGATGCCTTCCATGTTGCAGCCGGTCGTGCATTTGCCAATGCGGTACATGCCGCCGATCTTCAAGATCACCGCCATGATCCGCGCCTGAAGGTCCGTATCCTTCGGGTAATATTCCTTGATCGCCATGACAAAGCCGGTATAAGGGCAGGAGTCGCCGGTACCGGCGCAGGGGCGCAGGCCGATGGTATGGTTGCCGACCTGGGCCGCCAGCGTACAGGTAACGATGCGGTTGACGAAAGCATCATCCAGGATATGCGCCTGCGGCGGGTTGCCGTCGCGGCCGTTCAGGTCCTGGCCGATCTCGCCCAGCAGGCTGCTGTGGCCGCTGGTCAGGCCGATGGTGGCTGCCTTGATGTTGTGCTCAAAGGTGCGCTCCATATCCGCAACGACTTCCTCTCGGGTCTTGCCGGTATACTCCACCGTCTCCTCAAGAATTACGTCACCCACCCGCATGTTCAGGCGGCGGGCCAGGTCGATACACTGGCCGATCGTCATCTTGCCAAAATCATAACCGGATTTTTCTGCATTTTCACGCACTAACATGGGAAGGTCCTCCGTTCCGTTTTTCTCTGCTTGTTTGGGTGACGCAGCTGCCGTCCTTTAGACGTACTCGCAGCCGATCTCTTTCAGTTTTTCATCGACCCAGGGGCGGATATAGGTGCCGTCCTGGACAATGTGCTCCATGATCTTGTTTTCTTTTTCCTGTACGGCCTGGGTCGCGGCGGCCAGTGCTTCGGCATCGGCCGGACGGACAGCCAGAACGCCGTCCTCATCGCCTACGATGATGTCACCGGGATAGACGGTCTTGCCGCCGATCACAACGGGAACGCCGATCTCTCCAGGGCCGTTTTTGTACGGTCCATTCGGCGTTACGCCGCAGGCGTAGACGGGGAAATCTTCCATTTCCGCCAAGGCGGCACTGTCGCGCACAGCACCATTGCAGACGATGCCTGCGATGCCGCGGGACTTGCAGTAGGTTGCCATCAGCTCGCCGAAAATGGCGCGGTTATCAAAGCCACCTGCATCGATCACGATGACATCACCCGGCTTGGCCAGGTCCATGGCAGCGTGGAACATCAGGTTATCGCCCTGGGGTACCCGCACCGTAAAGGCCGGACCCAGAAGCTGGCCCTTGCCCAGCGGCACGATGTTGGCATCAAAGGCAGCGATGCGGCCCATGTTATCATCAATGTTGGCTACGGGCATGTCGCGGAACAAAGCGACCTGCTGGGGCGTAGCGCGCTCAAAATCTTTTACGATCTTGCAGCCGATTGCCATGATGGTTTCCTCCCTTACATTATAACAAACCTTCGGCCTCTTCACCAGCCATCAAGTGCTTGAGGTTGGCGGCACAGAGTTTGTACACGCGGTCGTAGTTATCGTAGGTAGCAGCGCCGATGTGGGGCGTCAGGATAAGGTTGGTGTCCTTGGCCTTATACAGCGGGCTGGCCTCGGTCAGCGGATCGAGCACGTCGATGGCCGCGCCGGTGATCTCGCCGGCCAGCAGGGCATCGGCCAGGGCATCCAGATCCACCAGCAGGTCACGGGCGGTGTTGATGAGGATAGCAGTTTTCTTCATGGCACGCAGCTGCTCGGCACCAATCATGCCGCGGGTCGTCGGCAGCAGGGGAAGGTGCAGGGTGATAACATCCGACGTGCGGATGAGTTCATCCAGCGGCACATAGGTGATGCCCAGTTCCTTTTCCTTTTCTTCGGGCAGGCGGTAGACATCATAGTAGAGCACAGTGGTATCAAACGCTTTGACGCGCTTGATGACGTTGCGGCCGATGGCACCGGCACCCACCACGCCAACGGTCTTGCCAGTCAGCTCATAGCTGACATGGCGGTAGGTCCAGGTGTGCCACTCGCCATTCTTCATGGTGGAATCCATGAACGGCAGGCGGCGATACAGGGCCAGCATATCCAGCACCGCCAGCTCGGCCACGGAAACGCTGTTGAAGCCGCGGCAAACCGAGATGGGGATGCCCTTTTCCTTGGCGTAAGCCACATCCACCATGTCCACGCCAATGCCGGTGCGCTGGATCAGCTTCAGGTTGGGGGCTGCATCGATGATTTCTTTCGTCACCTGGAAGGTGGTATCGATCAGAACATCCGCGTCTGCCAGCTCACCCTTTTTGCCGGTGGTCGGGTTCAGGAAACGAACATCCACCTCCGGCGGCATCCGCTCCAGCAGCATTTTTTCCATGTGGGGGTTCAGTTTATCCAGATATAATGCAATCATAATCGCTGCCTGCTTTCTCCATTCTCTTGGTTTACTTGGCTTCCTTAGTCTGCAGCTTGTGGTAGCCCAGCTTAGCGCGGGCTTCCTTCAGGGTGCTGCCAGCCTTGACCTCTGCGATGATCTTCTGCTCGGTAGCTTCGATGCTCTCTGCGATCTCGCAGGCGCGCTCGGCCACGGCATCGGGGATGCAGATAACGCCGGTATCATCCGCCAGGATGATGTCGCCGGGGCAGACCTGCACATTGGAGATGGCTACAGGCTTGTTCACGTAATCTACGGTCACGCGGTCCTTGCCGGTCACCATGTAGGTGCTCTTGGTGAAGATGGGGTAGTCGTTTTCCTTGATGCCGGGGATGTCGCGGCAGACGCCATCGATGATCGTACCGGCCACGCCATTCTTGGTGGCAACAAAGGTCATAATGTCGCCCCAGACAGTGCAGTGCAGACGGCCGCCGTTGTCAATAACGACAACTTCACCGGGTTTGACGTCATCCAGGAAGTCGCCGACATTGCCCTTAACCACACCATTGGGAACGTAGTGGACCGTAAAGGCGCGGCCGCAGATGTGCTTGCCGGCCACGACCGGGTGCAGGCCCAGCAGGCCGCAGGGAACGCCGATCTTATCCATGGCATCGGAAACGCTGGCAACATCCAGCTTGCTCAATCTCTCAATGATAGCTTCCATTGTATGTATCCACCCTTCTGTATCACTTCAGCATCTTTTCGTAGCCGAACTTGTTGTCAACGCCCAGGACATCGCCGCTGGCCAGGATCTCGCGGACCATAGCCTCTTCTTTCTCGTACAGCTCCTCGGCCTTTTCCAGGACCTCGTCCACGTGGCTCCAGGGCACGATCACAACGCCGCTGCGGTCACCCATGACCACGTCGCCGGGCTGGACCTGCACACCGCCGAAGGAAATCATCTCGTTGGTGCTCTGCTCCATGATACGGCCGCGGGCAGTCCAGACAACCGTGCCGCGGGCGTAAACCGGGAAATTGATGTCGATGCAATCATCCAGGTCACGGGTAGCGCCGTCCACGATGACAGCACCAACGCCCTTTGCCTTGGCGCTGTTGGCCAGGATGCCGCCCCAGCAGGAGGTATCCAGACGGCCGCCGTTGTCGATGATGATGATGTCGCCCGGCTCAGCCAGGGAGATGGCGGTCATGCCCAGATGATGCTTGTTCTTGACCTCGCCTGCGGCGGCCATCTTCACGGTAACGGCACGGCCAACGACCTTGCCCCAGCACTCACGCATCGGGCGGATGCCGTAGGTAGCGCCCTTCACGCCCAGGGCATCCTCAGCATCGGCAACATTGGTGGTGGAGAGCTTTTCAAAACGCTCGCGGTACTTTTCGTCAAACAGGTTCATCGTAAAATCCTCCATTCACGGTATAACGAATTACTTATAATTAGACAGAGATTCACGTTGATTGCAATCAGAGGGCATGCGCACTTTTTACAGTTTTTTGTAAAAGCCCCTTGTTTTTTCTGTAATTCGATGATACCATGACAAATAGGAAATGTCTAATATCAAAACGGCAACCAGTAAGATAACCATTTGGTTATAGCGCAATCAGAAAGACGGTGAATTTGTGTGATTTTACCAAATTACAGCTACTTTTTGCAGATTGCAGACTGCAAAAGCATCTCCCGCGCGGCGGAAAGCCTGTATATTTCCCAGCCCGCGCTGACAAAATATCTGCGCAAACTGGAGGAGGAACTGGGCGTGCAGCTGTTTGAGCGCCGCCAGGGCACGCTGAAAATCACCGATGCAGGGCAGTATTTCTATGAGTATGTAACCCGCTCGCTGGAAGATGAACGGGTACTGCGTGCCAAGATCGCCGAAATACGCACTGCCGGACGCGCCACCATCACGATCGGCATGCCGCTGTGGCGTTCCAGCGTGACCTTGCCGGATTTTCTTCCCCTGTTTTTTGCGCGCCACCCGTTTATCTCGGTCCGCCTGTTTGAAGGTTCGGCCTCCAAGCTGGAAAACGCCCTGATGAACGATACGGTGGACTTCTGCATCATGAACCTGCCGGTCACCTATGCCAATGTGTCGTATATCCCGATCGTAGAGGAGTATATCTTCTTGGTTGGCAGCCGCCAGAATCCGCTGGTGCAGGATCTTTTGCGGGAATACCCCAACGATCCGCACCCTGCCGTGCCGATCCAGCGGTTTGCCCAGCAGCCCTTTATCCTGACCCAGCCCGGCCAGCATATTACCGAGTACATCAACACCATGCTCAGCCGTCATAATATGGAACTACCCTGCCTGCTGCGTACCTCCAACGTAACCACGGCTGTCAACATGGCGGCCAGCGGCTTAGGCTTTACCTTTGTACCGGAGACCGGCACCCACACCCGCTATTTTCCCGGCGAGGATACCGCCCTTTTTACCGTAAACGACCCACCGCTGCGCACCACCTTAGCCACCGTATATAAGCGCTCCGGCTACCTGTCCGCCGCCGCCCAGCTTTTTACCGATGAGTTGAAAGAATACATCGCCGCCCGCCGTGCGGAATCGGAAGATATAGCGGTGCCATCTTCTAAAGAGTAAGTACAGTGTTAGCTCATATTTTGAATCAGCTTCAATCCCAAATTATTAGCATTTTGTAAAAAATCATCAATTAATATTGACAGTTCGTCCATTTCGGCATTATACTATCCCCCACGGATTCACTCCGTACCAGCACCTTTACAACTGAATACACAGCATAACAGGTACTTTCCTCTCCCGGTGGGGCGCGTAGCATGGTCTTGGCAGGCCAGAACCCACGACATGGGAGAATTATAATGATACTCCTGCTGCCCCACGCATCAGATGGGGTGACCGAGTCTGGGTTGTAATCAGGAAGATCCTTACAGAGTCAGTGAACGGCCAATGCCATGGCTTGCCTGTTATGTTCCCACTGTCTGGGGGCGAGCGGCAAATAGGACATTTTCACAGCATTTATTTTGATGTACACGGTTTCTTTTCTTTACTTATTTATATAGCCGTGTGATTGACGCTACTATGCGTATTATTTGATTTTTATTGAATTTTCATCAAGATTTGCGGAGAAAGTGTGCCCACTCAACCAGATAGAACAGAGAAAATATAGAAAGAGCCCGGAGGGCCTTACCAAAATCGGTAAGGCCCTCCGGGCTCTTTTTTCTCCTCTGAAAGTGTATTCAGATATGTTGTGTGATACAACAGTAAGATTTTAGAAAGGATGTTCACAAATGAATAAACAAAATCGACTAAACCATACGAGATTCCCTCGTGGCCCCCCCGAAAGTATACTGTTCTGATTCACATTTTCGAGTCAAATAATTATAGTGAATCAGAACAGTATACTTTCCACTACTTTACAGCCTCAAAATACGTCTTTCCCAGCTTGCTCCGCGAAATCCGCCCTGTGTGGAGCCGATGCAGCACAGGGCACACGGACACGCAGGTTGCAAAAGAACCGCCGTTTGGCGCGTTTGTGGGGCTGTAAGGCCGCCTGTTGCCCCTTTTGCAACAGCAAAAAACAACGACATTATTCAATAGAAAGGATGATGCAAATGCCTTTTATGAAACTCCCAAAAGCAATATCCGCAGATGAACTCCTCTCAACACCTCTGCCACCCGTTAAGTGGATCATCCCTGGCCTGCTCCCAGCCGGTCTCGCGCTTTTCGCTGGCCCCAGCAAGGCGGGCAAAAGCTGGCTGACGCTGTGGTTGTGTTTGCAGATTGCACAGGGCGATCCTGTGTGGAATAGGGAAATAGAACCGCGCACCGTGCTTTATCTTTCGTTAGAGGATACGTTTAACCGACTGCAAAGCCGTCTGTTTCAGCTTATCGGTAGCGGAGATGCCCCCGAACGGTTGATACTCCAAACCGAATGTTATGGTATTGGGCAAGGGTTGGAGGATCAAATTATTGATTTCTACTATAAGCACCCAGATGTCGGGCTGGTCGTCATCGACACCTTGCAAAAGGTTCGCACTACAGACCAGAATAGCGGGATGTATGCAAGCGACTATAAGGACGTTGGTACGTTGAAAGCACTTGCTGATAAGTACGGAATCTGCATTTTGCTGATTCACCACCTGCGAAAGCAAGGTTCCTCTGACCCGTTTGACCAGATCTCCGGCTCCACCGGCCTGATGGGTGCAACCGATACAATCTGGCTCATGCAGCGCAAGCGGATGAGCCAGACCGCCAATCTTCTTTTGACGGGGCGTGATATGGACGAACGTACGCTGCATTTGCGGGAAGAAAACTGCATCTGGACACTGGAGAGTGAAGAAACTGCCGAGGAACAAGAGCTTAAAGCTGTGCCGGATTACCTATGGAAGGCGGCAGAGTACATCGAAAGTGTAGGAACTTGGCAGGGAACCGCTTCTGATTTTCTTGTAGCTGCGCATATTGAGGGTGTGAAACCCAACCAATTCACTTACAATATGGCCAAATATTTCGATAAGGTGTTTGAGCCGAAGAATATTCGGTACAAACATCATCGGAAGAACCAAATGCGGCTGCTGAACTTCTACCGTGACGATGGTGACGGTAGTGACGATGATATTGATATATCTGACCTGTTCAAATGGGATATCCCAAGAACACCGTCACCATCGTCACTGTCGTCACCAAGGTCGCTTGAGGGAAGCAAGCATGGGCGAAGTGTTGCCACAGGCAACCCGCCGCCAAACCCTACGGGGCCAGCCCCGAACCCCTGTGAGGTTGTTGGCGCATGAGAAAGCGCAGCGTTGGAATCAACGTCCGCGTCACCGTCACCGAAAAGAAAAAGGTGACGATGTTGGCGAAAAAGTGTGGCTTGTCACTTTCGGAATATTTACGCCAGAGGGCATTAGGATATGAACCGGGTGAGCATCCACCCACGGAGGTATTTGATGTGTTGGATAGACTCGATGAAATCGCAGAAAACTGTTCTGTGCGAGATGGCGCAGCCATCAATGCCCAGACTGACCGTATGAGGGATTTGCTCATTGGCGGTCACTAAGATTTGGACCATCAAGGATAGTCTGCAGCGTGTCCTTGACTATGCGGCTAACCCGGATAAGACCGAATACGATGCCCTTGCCCAGACTCTCCACTATGCAGAGAACGATGCCAAGACGAAGCTGAACGAGAGCGCCCAGCTCGTCACCGGCATCCATTGCAGAGCGGACCATGCGTGGGAAGATATGCGGACCGTACAGGAGCGCTTTGGCAAGACGGACGGCGTGGTAGCGCTCCACGCTTACCAGAGTTTCCGCGAGGGTGAGGTCACCCCGGAGCAGTGCCATGAGATTGGCGTTGCGCTGGCCCGCAAGGTTTGGGGCAAGCGTTTCCAAGTACTGGTCGCCACTCACATGAACACGGATAATCTACATAACCACTTTGTCATCAATTCCGTGTCCTATGTGGACGGCAAGAAGTACGAGCAACGCCGTAGCCAGTATGCCGAGTTCCGGGAGGCCTCCGACAAGCTGTGCAGGGAGTACGGCCTGTCGGTGGTGGAACAGCCCAAAGCCAAAGAACCCGCGCGGTACGCCCGGATGCGCGAAGCCATCGACCAAGCCTGTGAGGATGCCAGCACTGCCGAGGATTTTCACAGGGCGCTGTATCGGCAAGGGTACATCTTCGGCGCTGACCCGCACCGCAAGTATGCCACCATCCGGGCGCGGGATGGCGACCGAGCAGTCCGCCTATATAGGCTGGGAGAAGAATACGATCTCGCAGCCATAGACGACAGACTTCGAGGAAACTACTTGCTGTACGGACCAAGGCTGTATGAGCTGAAACATCCACCTCGGCAGTACACGCCGAAACGGTATCGACCCAAAAACAACTACGTGGGGAAAAGCATCCTCGAAATTTTCTTTGATGTGTTCTTTGGCGAGTCTCAGATGCACCGCTTGTACCTGTACTACTGTTATCAGCTGGGCATTCTCCCCAAGAAGCAACAGCCTCGCATCAGCCGCCCGGAACTGGAACGCATCTGGAAAGATACTGAAAGAATCCTTGCAGAACACGCATTTGTTCACGATCATAAATTTTTATCCGTACAGGCAATCGTGGACTACCGCAAGGGCTTATCCCGGCAGATAGAAGCCCTTACCGCACAGCGGGCTGAAATTTCAAAGCAGATGCGTAGGAAGAACGCTCCGCCAGAACTGGCAGACCGCCGTGCAATGCTTACCTGTAAGATTGCGGAACTCCGCAAAGAGGATAAGATTGCTGAGGGTGCAATCAAGCGTATCCAACGGACTCAGGAATCAAATCGCATTGATCGTGAAAACCAAGAACAACATACAAATCATAATCGCCGTCGAGATCGTTCTCGGCAGCGCTGATAGGAGGTACAATGGCTTACATTAAGAAAAAATCTGAACGGAAATTCAAAATCACTGTTTGTAACGGCTACAAGGTCAACGGGCAGAAACGCATGAAGGCCCAGACCATTACCGTGCCGTCCAGTGTTCCGAAACGCGGTATCCAGCAGTACGTCATGGCCGAAGCCGAGCGCATCGAGAAAAAGTTCAAGTATGGTATTGCAGAAAGCGACCAGACCCACTTCGAGCAGTACGCCGAAAGCTGGCTGAAGCGACAGGCTCCATTCTTTAAGGCTACCACGCTTGCCGGATATAGTCGGAACCTTGAAATCGTCTATCCACTGATTGGTGGTATCCCACTTGCAAAACTGCTGCCCATGACCTTAGAGGAAATGTGTGAGGAACTGCGCAATCGCCCTGGTAGAGGTGGGAACTGCATTAAAGAAACTACTGTGCAGAAGTACCTTGAAACGGTTTCCTCGGTATTGGAAGATGCAAAGAAAAATGACATCATCCCGTTCAACCCTGCGCACCGTGTTCGGAAAAAGCATATTGAAAAGGAGGTTCAGCACATCCCGCAAAAGTACGAAATGAACAAGTTGATGCAAGCACTTAGGGAAGAACCTATTTTGTATCGTGCTTATTACACGATGGCTCTCACGACTGGGCTGCGCCGCGGAGAACTGTGTGCCTTACAATGGAAAGACTTGACCGGCATCTATGAACTTACGATCCGCCGCTCCCGCAGCTGCGCATCCGGGCAAGTGGTAGAGAGCGACACCAAAAGCCACCGCGAACGAATCGTAGTTATTCCATCCCAGGTATGGGAACTGCTGATGGAGCTTCGGAGCACACAAATCACTTATAACGGTTTTCCAAGCCGAGAGCAGCCGATTTTCACCAACTTAAACGGCAAGGTTCCACATCCCGATACATTCACCCGGCACTTGCGTAAGCTATACGAAAAGTGTGGTTTACCCGATTACTACCACCTGCACACCCTGCGGCACTATTATGCCACCTACATTCTGCAAGAGGGTATGAGCAAACAGGTAGCGGCCTCCCTGCTGGGTCATGCTGACACAGCTTTTCTGGAACGCACCTATTGCCACCCGCAGGACATGGTCAAGCACCAGGCCGCGGACTTGATGCAGGACATGCTAAATAGTCAAAGCCCGTGTTATATCGCATTTATGGAAGGACAAAGCAAGAAAAAGCAGAACCAAAAAGCTGGCTAAATGATAACGGCACCGTCAGGAATGGCGGTGCCGTTTTGTCAGTAATACGCAGATATTTGGGCAAAAGATTGTTGGGTATGGTGATAGCTTTCTGTCGCAGTTGTCGGTATGCTTTGTAGTACCACAGGTCAACAAAACATACAAAGGAGCGTCAAAAGTTATGGCATCTATTAGAAAACGCGGCAGCAACAGTTACTTGATTGTGGTTTCTCGCGGGTATGACTACGAGGGTAACCGACTAAAATCTGTGCAGAAAACTGTTAAACCACCCAAAGAGTATACCTCTAAACAAGCTGAGAAGTGGGTGAAAGAACAAGCCGTCTTATTTGAGCGAGAAGTTCAGCACACCCCCGCGCCGATCAATCGCAGCATCACCCTGGCAAAATACATCGACCACTGGATTGCAGACGTAGGCCCCAAAAAGCTGGCAGAATCCACCTTCCGGCGTGACCAACAGGACATCCGCCGAATTTTGCCTGTGCTTGGAAATTACAAATTGACCGGCCTGCGCAAAGAAGTTATCCGCGATTTTTACGAAGAAATGCGTCACAGCCCACGGTTGGACGGCAGGGGAAATCTTTCCGAGAAGTCGGTCGAAGGACTACATAACACGCTGTGCAGCGTCCTTTCGGCCGCTGTAGATGAGGGCTACATTACCCATAATCCAGCATGGCGATGCTACAAACCGAAAGGACAGAAGAAAGAGCGGCCCGTAGCTGATGAGAAAACCGTAAAGAAGCTGATTGCTGCCCTTGAAGGTCAGAGTATGAAATACGAAACCTATTTCAAGCTGGTGCTTGCTACCGGGTTACGGCGGGGTGAAGCCTGCGGGTTAAAATGGAGTGATATTAACTGGCACAAGCGGACGATTCATGTGCAGCGCGGCGTGGTAAAATTGAGCCACCAAGAATCCATTACCAAGGACCCGAAAACAGCCAGTGGCGACCGCATGGTGTATTTGAGCAAAGAAATGTGCCAGTTACTCAAAGCCTGGCGGAAAGAATGTGAATGGGATAGGAAACAGACAGCCAATGAAACCGTATCCGAAGATGACTACCTGTTCCGCCAACCCAACGGGAAACCAATGAACCCTTGCACATTTACCTATCGTTTCAAACTGATTCTGAAGCAAAACAATCTCCCACTGGATTTGTGTCTGCATAGTTTACGCCACACAAACGCCAGCCTGCTGATCTCGCAA